>NZ_BJDM01000011.1 GCF_005405145.1 Paucilactobacillus kaifaensis
AACACAGAAGTTAAGCTTCTGAGCGCCGATAGTAGTTGGGGGATCGCTCCCTGCGAGGGTAGGACGTTGCCATGCGACTTTAAAGTGTGAATCTACTGGTTCACGCTTTTTTTGTGTTCTAATTTATTTGGCTAAAGGATTTGATTTTTATTAAAAAAGAGATGATAACCTGATTATGTCAATTGAAACAGTTTGGTTATTGCGAGATTGCTTTTAATAGGAGTTTTCGCTATACTTTAGACTAGCTTTTTGTGTCTGTGCCATCTTAGCTCAGCAGGTAGAGCGTTTCCATGGTAAGGAAGAGGTCATCGGTTCAAATCCGATAGATGGCTTAACTATTAAATGGTCCACATAATCGTAAGTTATTGTAGTTGCTAATGTTATTTAACAACCACAACAACTTACGTTTTTTGTTTAATCAATTAATTGGTATTCAATAAAAAAGACGGATATAATCTATGCTAGTAGATTTATTTAAGAGGAAAGTTCAGGTCCGATATAATGCAAACATTGATCCACACTCTCATACAACGTAGATCCGATTTAATTCAGGCACTGTGGCAGCATTTAGGAATTTCAGTAATTGCATTGCTAATTGCGATGGCAATTGCCATTCCATTAGCAATTTGGGTTGAAAAGCATACTCGGTTAGCAACCATCATGTTGCAAATTACCAGTATTTTACAAACAATTCCTTCATTAGCGTTATTGGGATTGTTAATCCCGTTTGTTGGGATTGGAACTGTTCCGGCCATTATTGCACTTGTTGTGTATGCATTGTTGCCAATTTTTCAAAATACATACATTGGAATTCAAGAAATTGACCCATCAATTGAGGAAGCTGCGGATGCTTTTGGCATGTCACGAATGCGTAAATTATTGAAGGTTGAATTGCCAATTGCAATGCCCGTCATTATTTCGGGTGTTAGAACCGCATTAGTGATGATTATTGGAACAGCAACTTTAGCTGCCTTAATTGGTGCTGGCGGACTAGGAACATTTATTTTGTTAGGAATTGATCGAAATAATACCTCATTGGTTCTAATTGGGGCCATTGCTTCCGCAATTCTGGCAATTGGACTAAGCTATTTAATTCACGTGTTGCAAAAAGTAAAAGTCAGATATTCGCTAATCACATTAGCAGTTGTCTTACTAGGATTCATTGGTTACGGCACGTACAAAGTAGTTGATCAGCCTGCCGATCAAATTGTAATTGCCGGTAAACTAGGTTCTGAACCAGATATTTTAATTAATATGTACAAGGAATTAATTGAACAAGACGATAAAAATGTAAAAGTAACCCTTAAACCAGATTTTGGTAAAACCAGTTTTCTATTTAGTGCGTTACGTAATAATCAAATTGATATTTATCCGGAGTTTACAGGAACCGTACTGGAGAGTCTAGTTAAAACTAAAAATGGTGAGACTAGCGGATTAACTAGTCAGCAAACTTATCAGTTAGCAAAAGAGAAGTTGGCCAGTCAGGATCACTTAAAATATTTGAAACCAATGAAATATAATAATACTTATGCGCTTGCAGTGACAAAGAGTTTTGCAAAGCAATATAACGTGCATAAAATTAGTGATTTGAGAGCAATCCAAAGTCAAATTAAGGCAGGAATGACGCTAGAATTCATCGATCGTTCTGACGGGCTTAAAGGACTTAAAAAGTTATATGACTTAACATTTACGCCCCAATCGATGAGTCCTGATTTACGTTATGGTGCATTGCATGATGGTAAGGTCAACTTAGTTGATGCGTACTCGACTGATAGTCAATTACGACAGTACAATCTGGTGACGCTAACCGACGACAAGAATTTATTTCCTGCCTATCAAGGGGCACCTTTGATGAGTGAAAAGTTAGCGAAGAAACACCCAGAAATTGTAACAACACTTAATAAGTTGAGTAATAAGATTAGCGAAAAAGAGATGCAAGAAATGAACTATCAAGTTAATGTGTTGAAACAATCGCCTAAAAAAGTTGCACATAACTACTTAGTTCAACATCATTTATTAAAGTAGGGAGGTGAAGAAATGACTGAATCATTACTTAGGTTTGACCATGTGGGAAAATCATTTGATGGTAAACAAGTAATTAACGATTTTAATCTAGAGGTCCACCAAGGAGAACTTTTAGTGTTGGTTGGTGCTTCTGGATCTGGTAAGACGACAACACTCAAAATGGTCAATCAATTGGAGCAACCAACTGATGGCGATATTTATTACCATGGCAAACAAATCAAGGATTACAATGTGCAAGAATTACGCTGGAATATTGGCTATGTGCTGCAACAAATCGCTCTTTTTCCAACCATGACGGTTGCACAAAATATTCGTATAATTCCAGAAATGAAGAAAATGAAAAAAGAGAAAATTGACACCATTGTGCCGAAACTACTTCAAAGTGTAGATCTGGATCCTAGTAAATATGCACAACGTTTTCCTAGAGAATTGTCTGGTGGAGAGCAGCAGCGTGTTGGTATTTTACGAGCATTAGCTTATAGCCCAGATGTAGTTTTAATGGATGAACCCTTTAGTGCCTTAGATCCAATTTCACGAACTGCCTTGCAAGATTTGGTGTTACAACTTCATGCAAAGTTAAAAAACACAATTTTATTTGTGACACATGATATGGATGAAGCTCTTAAAGTTGGCGATCGGATTGCAATTATGAGTAAGGGGAAGCTGATCCAAGTGGATACGCCAGAACAGATTGCACAACATCCAGTTAATGATTTTGTGGCCAGTTTCTTTGCTTCTGCTCGGGCAAAAAATATTTATGATATTTACCTTGGCCGGATTGGAATGGATGGTTACTATCGCGATCAAGTGGATACAACTGATATTGGGACGTTGGACGAAGAGGCGACTGTACGTGATGGTCTCCATGAGTTAAGTAAACATGGTGCAATTTCGATCAGCAGTCATAGTAATGGCCAGCACAAGGGTTATTTGGACCGAACTGCTATTATTCGCTATTTAAGCGAACATGAACGTGCTTAATCGAAATAATATTTATAATAATTAGTTTATGCTATTGTGGTGTTAACTAGAAAAAACGGAGGGAAAAAGAATGGCTGATTATGATGTGATTGTGGTTGGGGCAGGGCCTGGTGGCATTGCTGCTGCGTATGGTTTACTTGCCAAGGGCGCCAAAGTAGCGATTGTGGAGGAAAATCTATGGGGCGGAACCTGTCCTAATCGTGGCTGTGATCCGAAGAAGATTTTATATTCCAGTGTAGAAGCTATTGAAAACAGTCAGTTTCTACAAAATCGTGGCTTAACTGGTGAACCGAAAGTTGATTGGCCTGCTTTAATGGCGCACAAACGAGAGTACACTAGCAAAATTCCGACTGGGACGAAGCAGGGGTTAGATAGTGCCAAAATCGATACATTTTACGGTCATGCAGAATTTTTGGATGACAATCAACTGCAAGTTGGTGACCAAGTGGTGACAGCTACTGATTACATTATTGCAACTGGCCAGCGCCCAGCAATATTACCGATTGAAGGTAAAGAGTATTTTCAAACTAGTACTGATTTCTTAGATTTGGATGAACTTCCTAAATCAGTGACATTTATCGGTGCCGGGTATGTGGCATTTGAATTGGCGACGATTACGAACGCTGCTGGAAGCGATGTGCATATTATCCATCACAATGATTGGCCCCTGAAGGAATTTGATCAGTCGCTCGTACAAGAATTGGTAACCCAAATGAAGGCAAAAGGAATCAAGTTTGATTTTAATATTGATATCCAGTCCATTCAAAAGAATGGTAACCAATATATTGTTGAGGATGACAAAGATTTTAGCTTACAAACGGATGCTGTTTTTAGTACAGCAGGTCGTATTCCTAACATTGACAGTTTAGGACTTGAGAATGTTGGTGTTGGCACGCTCAAAAAAGGAATTCAAGTCAATCATAGATTGCGCACTGATAATGCCCACATTTATGCTTTGGGTGATGTTGTTGCACGGGTTGGTAATGAGCCTAAGTTGACGCCGGTAGCATCATTTGAAGGTCGTTATTTGGCTAATTTGTTAACTAGTGAGAGTAATCGCCCAATTGAGTATCCTACTATTCCATCTGTAGTTTACGCTACACCTAAGATTGCACGGATAGGTGTTTCTCCAACAATTGGTAAAGGAGACCCGGATGATTATATCGTTAAGGATCTTGATTTAACAAATTGGTTTAGTTACTTTAGAGTTGGTGAAAAAATAGCTAAAACAAGAGTTGTGTTGGATAAGCAAACCCATACGATTGTTGGTGCCCAAGCGTTAAGTTCAACTGCGGACGAGTTAATTAATTATTTAACCACAGTTATTAATAAACAAGAGACGCTGGAGGAAGTAAAAAAAGAAATCTTTGCTTACCCAACGATTGCTAGTGATTTACCGTATCTATTTTAAGCGGTTAAGAATGCGAAAAAGGTAGTACAATTTGAAACTTGAATTGTACTACCTTTTTTTAATTTTAAGTTTAAAAATTGCATAAACCACGAATTAACTGCTCAATTATATTAAAAAACAGTTAGAAAAACCAGTTGAATTTTAAAATATTTCCACAAAATGACATTTATAGAGTGATATGTGTATAATGATAAATCCGATTTCTTTGGACTATTTTATCTCTTGAACATCATTAACTAAGTTGAACAAGAGGTGATAAGTATTTTAGTGAAAAAGAAGTTATAAAAAATGTACTTCATAAAAATTACATCAGTTCATAACACTATCTTCAATAGCTGAAAATTGAAGTTTTTAGTTTTTTGGAATAGCATTAAGTAATGCAAACTATAACTTTTTTAATTAATATTTTTTTGAAAGGAGGTGATTGTCGCAGTAACGAAATTACCAACTCTAGGATCGCACGTTACTTTGTCATTTTTTTGGATCGGTATGTATCATGTTTTGAGTTCGTTAGTTTTATTTTTCGCACTGTTAACATTGTATAATATCGTGAGATTCTCATATTCAAGAATTAAAAAAGAAAATGGAGACTGGACATGAAAACTATAGCCATAGTGCCCGCACACAACGAATCTGAACAAATTAAAGAAACTGTAACAGAATTGAAAAAACAAAATATTGATGAAGTTATAGTTGCATGTGATAATTGTACAGATGACACTGAATTTGAGGCAAACAGTGCAGGTGCGAAAGCCTTCTTAACTATTGAAAATAGCAGTAGAAAGGCAGGGGCACTAAATCAGGCTTTGAATAGATTTGTTGATTTAAAAGAAGATCCAGATTTACTAGTACTAATTTGTGATGCAGACACAATTATTAATGAGGGCTGGGTTGAAAATGCCAGTAGACTTTTAAAAAGAAATAATATAGACGCTGTAGGATCAATTTTCAAAGCTATTGATAGTAATGGTTTTTTAAAGTACTGCCAAAAATTAGAATGGGAGCGCTACTCTCGGGAAGTTCAAATTAAGAAAAAAGTTTTTGTATTAACTGGAACCGCAAGTTTAATCAAGGGTACTGCTCTTCAGAAAGTTTATGATAAATTTGGACACTACTATGATGAAAATTCAATTACTGAGGATTTTACCATGACACTTGATTTAAAAGAAGTTGGTTGTAGGCTAATTTCTCCAGCTAGCTGTGTGGCTAACACGGAAACTATGCCAACTGCGAAATTACTCTTTCTTCAAAGAAGACGCTGGTATTTAGGGGCGTTACAACAAATGAAAAATAGAAAATGGACGTTGACACTAATTCCATATCTTTTTCAACAATTAATGTTAAACGTTTCAGTTTTTTCATTTATGCTTCTTTTATTTTTTTCGTTTTATTTGTTAGCGAGTGGTAATTTTGCCATTAGTCCATTCTGGTCATTAATAGGATTAATATTTGCGGCAGAGAGAACCATCACTGTGTGGGAAAGTGGTTGGAAAGCACGAATTTTTGCTGCGAGCGTAGTTCCTGAGTTGGTGTATGCCTTTCTATTACAAGTTTCTTATATCGGGGCCTGGATTCAAATGGCTTTGGGCTCAACTGGGACTTGGAATCATATTGAAAAGCCAATTTCATCAAAATCAGAACATTTCATCAAATAAATTTACTGTAACGATCTTTTGTGAATTGATTGATAAAAAATAAAATATTTTCAAAGCGTGCTAAGGTGCTTAGTATCATAATTTGTCATTTGTGGGAGAAACAAATGAAAAGAAAATCTATAAAAATTGTACTGCTTAGTTTATTTTTTATCGTTATTTTAACAGTCTGGATTAGTATAACTTTTACTGGCTCAGTAATGAAGTATTCATCAAGGCAACGTATACAAAATGATATTAATTCGGTGACTGTTAAAGCAGATAAAAAAAGAATTGAGCAGGCTGATTTTAATTACGATAATACAAAAGCGTTGTCATCTTCATTATCTTCATACGAAGCTGCTAAAAGCCTAATGGATGATAAAACTTCTGGTGGTTATTTAGCTGCTGGTACAATTAAAATTCCAAATATTGGGGTGAATTTACCAATTGGGCTGGGGCTAAGTAAAAATGTTTTATTAGTAGGGGCTGGAACGATGAAGCGTGAACAAAAAATGGGTGAGGGAAACTATGTTCTGGCTGGACATCATATGAATGATCAGGATGTATTATTTAGCCCGTTAATGCGCATTAAAAAAGGAAATATAATCTATTTGTCTGATACCCAGCAAAAATACCAATATCGAGTTACCAACATTATTCACGTTGATGAACAACAATTGAGTGTCATTGATGACGTACCAGGGGAGAGAATGATTACATTGATAACTTGTGATCGTGCTCATGGGAAAGATTCACGTCTAGTTGTACAAGGAAAGCTGATATAAGCAACTATTTGTGCTGTTTGAGAGTGGTTTGAGTTAAATACTCAAACCATTTTTTAATTAAAATTTGCCAATATCTTGATTAGTAAATAAAAAATGACTCTGCAAAAACATTAAATAATTCTATCAGAAAGTCAAAAGATTATTAATAATAAATAAATCACAAATAATATGATAATCAACGCTTTTAAGATATGAGTATTTTAATTATTTAATTGTAATAAATTGACATTAAATGCCTTTAGCAACTAAAGCAATAATTAAGTATACATAATTAAAATAATTGTCATGATAAAAGGCTTAATTCATATAAAATTCATAAATTAATTACAATTTGATCTAGTGTGCAAAATTGCAAAACCATTCACATACCTTTACGATTAATAATATAAACGATAAGTATTTTATTAACTAAGGCTACAGAAACTGAATGGAGGTCAAATTGAATGAGGATACCAAGGCAAAAATTTAGGTGGCTGGGGGCACTACTTGCGGTGTTTGCACTAGTCACCGTTGATGTTATTAAAGTTGGCAATGCAATTGCAACAGAAGTACAAACAGATGTTGCTAAAGTAGTTAAAGCTGAAATAACTGATCAGACTGGAGCAGCCATTAGCAGTAGTCCAGCTGATGCAGACCAAATTTTGCATTTAGAACTAGATTTAGACACAGCAAAGTTTAATGATACTGGATTTATTAGTCTTGAGTTAACTCCAACCACAGTTTCACTGGCTAATAATGAACAAGAAATTACACCTGAAATTAGTGGTGAGAAACAGGCAGAATTAAAGCTTAAATATGGTTATAACGAAAGCAAAAAAAGTTATGGTCTAAGTTATGACAAGAGTAAGTATAGTACGATACAAAATCAAATTATTAAATTAGATTTCAAGGTACCAGTTACAACAGCTAGCCAAAATATTAATACGGCTGGTGATGAAATTAATTTGAAGATTGGTGGTAACCAAGCTCCTCATTTGATTGGTTCAATGGTGATTAAAGCGGCAAGTGAATCCAGTTCAGAATCGCAAACTAGTTCTGAAAGTCAGAGTAGTGAGGAATCAGCAGTGAAAGAAGAATCTGGGGATGAGGACGGTGAAAGTGATACTACAACCACTGAGAAAATAAATGATGAAGATCGATTGAAAGGGATGCTGACAGAAGATCCATCGGGAAAATTAGGCGAGGCAAAAGAGGCAACAAGAGCTACTATTCAAATGAATACATTTGCCAGTGGTTTCGACATTTATTCAAAGAATGCGCAAAACAGCGAAAACATTCAAGTAGCGACTGGAAAAACGGGAGGCAATGGAACCTATACGGATAAAAATGGTGTACTGACTGAATATTATAGAAGCTATAATTCAGGTGGTAATGCTTCAGTTGTAATGTACACAAACAATAATGATCTAACCAATGAAGAAATCGTTGTTGATTATAATCACGTTGGAACCTATGTTGATAGCAGTGGTGATAGTAGGCAGATGGGAGCAATGCTTAAAGTGACAAGCATTATACCAGGTGTTAAACCTAACTGGAGTATCGATAACCCGTATATTGACTTTTCTAATAATTTCTATTCTGGAATGGTTTATGGACGGATATCACAAATGGATATTACCGTTACGTACTATGATACTGAAACGTTAAATCGATTAGATGTTCAGACCAGTGCCAACGATTATGACAGTTCATTCTTTACTTTTGGCTCATTAAATGGTCATGAAGAGGGAAGAGAAGGGGCAAAATCATACGATAATTTAGAGGCGCTGTTATCAGAAAATACAATTATTGAAGCAACCAAGGATGGCTGGTATGAGGGTGTAGAAAATTACTTTGATGATTATCTGGGATCTGTGGATTTCGAAAATTCGACAGTTGCTTTTAAAATTAAAGGACAAGATCATAAATTTGCGATTCGAAGTGGCTATGGTTTTACTTGGCAATCGTTCATGAGTGCAAGTGTTAGTCCGATTGCGCCGGATGAACCTACCAAAACAGTGACAGAATCAAAAGATCCTGACGGGAAAAATGAATTGGATATACGCACAGCAGGCCAGGGAGATAAAAATTTAAGTAATCCAAAAATTGAAAATCATTCCTATTTTATTTATCAGCCAACTTATGAATTATCAGAAACAACAGTCGCCAAGCCAGATAACATAATTATGGAAGATACGTTACCTCCAGGGGTTACATTGGTCACCGCGGATGCTAGCTCTGTTAAATTATTTAACACCAATGGCGAGGAAATTACAGTGGATGTAGCTGATGACAATCTGGAAATTGGCGTAGATAATGAAGGTCATCAGACAATTAAATACACGTTGAATGATGACCAAATAAAGGCGTTAACATTTAATGGTCAATCTTTCGCCTATCGACTGGATGTAAAAGTTGATCATGCGAGGTATGAAGGAAAACATCATATCATGGAAAATTCAGCCTCTGTAACCTTCGATTCCGGAGAAGGAGCAACCTGGACTAATCCGACAAATAAAGTTGCTACCCAGTTAGTACCTGATGAAGAAGTACCAGAAGTTGATGCTAATTTAATTAAATATGGACAATCAAAAAATAATTTGGATGAATATAATACTCCTTTAGCGGGGGTTAGCTTCAGAATTACTGGTGAAAATATGGATTCAGAAATTTCTACTAAAGAAGATGGGACAATTCAGTTTAATAATTTAATTCCTGGTATTGAATATACACTTAAGGAAATTAAAACTATTGATGGATATATTCCATTTGATGGGGAAATTAAATTCACTGTTGACAAGGATGGAAAGGTCACAATAAAAAGTGGTCCAGCCAACATTAATAATAACAACCAAATTGTAGTTCACAATGAGCTTGTTATGAATGATAAGACTTTCATGAAAATTGATGCTGATGAAACAGATAAGGTGCTGGAAAATGCTGAATTTATTATTCGCAAACCTGGTAACGAATCTCATTATGCTCAATTTGAAGCCAACAAATTTATAGGATGGACAACAGATAAGGACAAGGCCACAAAATTTACATCGGGTGAAGATGGAAAATTTAAAATTGGTGAAATGCCTTATGGGACATATCAGCTGCAAGAAATTAATCCACCAGCTGGTTATGCTAAACCTGAATCATACTTTGGATTTACGATTAACGAAAATTCAGATCAGACAGAAGATATAAGGACGATCCCGAATCATCGGTATGGCTTGCCAGTGACTGGTGGCTTAGGTATCTGGATTTTGATTTCAGCTGGACTGTTAGCAATGGGAACTAGTTGGTATTTATATCACCGTACAAAGAAGCAGACACTTTAAACGTTTGAAAGGGGAACGACACCATGCAAATTAAAAAATTATGGAAACGAGTTGGAACACTGGCTGCAGCAGCAATGCTGATGGCACCATTAGGAGGATCACTAACCAGTGGATCGCAAAACAATGCTAAGGCTGCAGATAATGATGTTAGCATTAAAGTCCACAAGATGATGTCAAATGACACGGATGTAAATAAAATTAACAATACTGGGGATGAACTAGATGCCTCCGATTTAAATGGCAACACGCCCTATGATCCATCAATGTATGGTAATGCTGAATTCACGCTGTACCGGGTTGATGATTGGTTTGACGATGAATATTCATCAAGTGCTGAATTTACAGATGCTCAAGAAGAATACATTAATGCAATGACGAAAGAGAATCCAGCCAATGCGCAATCAGCAGTGGAGCATCAAAATGATTATTTAGACCGTCAGGTAGTCCAGGGTAATATTACAAAAATGGAGACACAAACCACAAAATCTGACGGTACCCTAGACTGGTCGAGTGTTACTAACAATGGCTATTACCTGATAGTGGAATCATCTGTTAGTGCTTCAGTTGATGCCATCAGTGTTCCGATGATGTTCAGATTACCAATGGCAGATAAAGCTGCTGGTAGCACCATTCATCTCTACGCAAAAAACCAAATTTTAGATTTAGATAATGAGGAATCAATTACAGTCAAAAAGATGGGGGTAAATCCAGATGATCCCACTGGTTCGATTAATGGGGTCGAAGACTTAATTGATTTAGCCAACGTGACCTTTAAATTAGAACGCCAAACCGGCGATGGATGGACAACTGTAAGCGACAATTTCATAACTGGTCCAGATGGTAATTTTAGTTTGAAGGGTCTGTTACCCGGTAATACTTATCGATTAACTGAAAATGTCAATCCGCACAATGCCTATGAAGATAAGCAAGTGTCAGTACAATTCAAGCTCGATAGTAAGGGAATTATTACAAGCTTCAAAGCAGACTCCGACTCCGAAAGTGATGCTGCATACACCAATACATCGGGTAAACAACAAATTACGATTCTTAACCGTTTGAAATTAGGTGAAATACCATTTTCTAAAGTTAATGAAAATAGTACAGGAATTTCAGGGGCAGAATTTAAATTACAACATCCTGAAGATGATACTAAGTATGCTCAATTAGATAAAGATGATGATGGTTCAACTTATAAATTTATTGGTTGGACATATAAAGATTCAGCAACAACCATTGAGGGTGGCGAATTCTCAATTACCGGTCTACCACATGACAAATACAAATTGGAAGAAACTAAAGCACCCGATGGTTACACTAAATTATCAAAACCTATTGAGTTTACAATTGATGGAAGTACAGAAGAATTACATGAAATTATGAATGAAAAATATGACCTTCCAATTACTGGTGGAATGGGGATCCTACTATTCATTCTGGCTGGATTGGCATTGATGGGCACCTCGTATTATCTGTACAGACGAAATCAAAAAATTAAATCAAGTAAATAAGTAGTACTTTGATGACACTTACTAAAGTGTCATCGTACATATAAATGACTAGCGGTATAAGGAGGGACCTCTTTGAAAAGTAAATTTAGACAAATACTAATTGTAACTTTATTCGTATTCGGCGTGGGGGTTCTTTGTTATCCATTAGCACAAAATATTTATGCTTGGAACAAGCAAAATGCGGTGGTTAGCGAATATCGTCATTATTTAAGCAAAATGAGTGATCAAAAAAAAGATCAAATTGTTACATGGATGGATAAGTATAATCCTTGGTCTAGTAAGGACAATCAGTCTAAGGAAAAAAAGAAGAAAAATACGTATTCAGTGGAAGAACTGGCTGTTTTGGGAACGATCACTATTCCAAAGATTCGGGTCGATTTACCAATTTATGATGGGACCAGTGATCGACAACTCAAAAAAGGGGTTGGATTACTAAAAGGAACAGATATGATTACCGGAGGTAAGGGAAAACACTCCGTGCTAACAGCTCATCGCGGGTTGCCCGGCGCACGATTATTTACTGACCTACCCAAACTAAAAATTGGTGATAAGTTTTATTTACAAACGCCAGCCAAACTAATGACATACAAAGTTGATCAAATCAAGACGATTAAACCCAACCAGATTAATAGTTTAAAACCAGTTGCTAGTCAGGACTACATGACGTTGATGACATGTACACCATATATGCTTAACACCCACCGATTACTTGTTCGTGGTCACCGTATACCAAATGATCGACAGACGCCGCCAAAAGTTAAGTCGCCAATTTGGGGCTATATACTGGGCTTAATTGCAGTCGCAATGGCATCCTTATTTGCAGCTTATCGTTTCTGGAAGAACTCGCGAGGAGGAACAGGTCAATGAAAAAATACCACCTCAAGCAAGGTTTACTGATCGCGACTTTTATCGTTGGTTTCTTAATGTTAGTGATTGTTGTTTTTAATGGACCGATGTTACAACATGACACTAAACAACGAATTCAAGACGACATCAAACCAAAAATCGTGCAAGCTGATAGTAAAAAAATTGATCAAGCTGATTTTAATTATGATAATACGACGGCGCTTTCTCCGTGGGTAGCTCCATTTGAAGCTGCCAGAAGCGTGGTTGCCAATGAGGACAGAAATGATAGTGATTATTTGGCGGCGGGGACAATTAAAATTCCTGCTGTTTCTCTTAATTTGCCGATTGGACTTGGACTAAGCAAGTCTGTTTTATCAGTGGGGGCGGGGACAATGAAAAGTGAACAACAAATGGGTGTTGGCAACTATGCTCTAGCTGGTCATCATATGAATAATCGCAACGCATTGTTTAGCCCATTGATGCGGGTCAAAAAAGGTAATTTAATCTATCTGTCAGATACACAGCAGACATATCAGTATCGGATCACTAATATTAGACATGTCAACAAGAGTCAATCAAGTGTTGTTGATGACGTTCCAGGTAAAAAAATGGTGACATTGGTGACATGTGATCGAGCTTATGGGACTGATTCGCGATTGATTGTCCAGGGAGAATTAGAGAGCACTGATAGGCTCAATTAGGAGCTTGCGGGTAAATTGAAATGCTACTTGCTTGGATTATTTTCCTTGTGAGTGGCATTTTTTTTGCATAAATTTGGTGATGAAGTAATTACAAATTAATTTGGTTACAGAAACGTGCTCGTAAGACCAGATGTCTAGAACTAAACCCATAATGATAACTAATTAACGCATAGTTCGCATGAATCAATTATCATTATGGGGGCTTTTATCTTACGACATCTTAACGGTCCTATAGTACTCTTTCTTAAGTAAATTCACACTTTATTCACTAAATCTTGGGATAAGTTCATATTTTTACATGCGTTATTTCTCATTTAACACGTAGATATTTCAAATCCGCCCTGTAAAGTAATGAGTAATTTAATTCAGGAAGGGTGGATGATAAATGACAAAACATAAAATTTTGAAAAGTGTTATTTGGGTTGCTAGTAGTCTTGCTACGGTTGCAGTGGTCGCCACAATTTATCAAGCACAACATTATTAGACAAGACGCTTCGTGAACAATTGAGATAAAGATAGAAGGCAGGGAGATAGATGGCATCCAGTCATAAAAGACCATATTTATACGAAGTAGATTTAATGCGCATTATTTTTATTTTCGGTGTGTTGTTAAATCATACAACAACCGCATTTCAGCGCTCGATGGCTGCTGGATCCAACAGCCAAGTTTTTTTACAGGCAACTCATTTAATTTTACATTTTACCCGTATGGGGTTCATGTTTATGACGGGCTTGGTATTAGTACTGAACTACTACAATCGAAAAAATAATTGGTTATCATTTTGGCGCAAACGGTACGTGAGTGTGGGCATTCCGTATCTGGTCTGGAACGGAATTTTTGTGTTAGGAACAATGATAGTCAGTAAAATTGCATTTTCAGGTGTTGATTTTTGGCGAAACTTCGGTCATGCCGTTTTGTACGGCGACAGCTTTTACATGTACTACATCTTGGTGACATTCCAACTGTACTTACTATTTCCAGCTTTAGTAAAACTTTTTAAACACTTTGATAATCATGTTCGTATTTTAGAAATTAGTGCAGTCGTACAATTGGCGCTGCTGTTTTTTCTCAAGTATGCATTACCACATATTGATACAAGTAACTGGTGGTATCTATTCCGAGCCTATGGAGTAAACGTACTTGTTTATCAACTTTATTTTATTTTTGGAGCGTTCGTAGCAATTCACTATCAGCAAGTGGATCAATTTATCAAGCAACATGCAAAATCAATTGGATGGACAACATTAGTGTTAGCTTTAGGCACCGTTGGATTGTATTTCTTTGACATGAATATTCTCCATCTAACTTTAGCTAAGGCATTGGAAATACACCAACCATACATTATGGTTTATGACATTGTCATGATCGTGTTTGTCTTTTGGATTGGCCGGCAATACGCATATTGGCGTGAACATGGGTTGAATTCGATGGTTGATCGCTTCGTTCGCGCAGGAGCAAAAGTTTCATTTGGAATTTATCTAGTGCAGACAATTCCGATAGTGTTATTAACCTGGTTGCTCAGTTTAACGAATTTACCATCATGGGCATATTTAGTGTTATTGCCAATTGGCTACATTGCAGTGGCCGGCATAGCATTTTTGATTTCATGGGGTTGCTACAAAATTTATCCACTATCAATTTTAATTGGTCGTCGCCCAAACAAGAAACGAAAGGAAGTATTGCATTATGACAGAACTTACAAACCAACTAACGAAACAACTAATTAAGGATGAAACCCGTAATTTAATTAAGGATGAAACCATTGATCAATGGTTTACCGGGCAACAATTAAGCCAGGACGTGGGTAGACTACATCAATATTTTTTGAATTTAAAAATTCGACATGGCGATTTAGTGCTTGTTTGTTTGGACAACTCTGCCGTCTATCCGGTCTTGACCCAGTCGCTGTGGGAATTAGGTGCGATTGTTCATCCAGTCGCTGCGACAACTCCCTTGGCACAACTTCAAGCTGAGTTTAGTGAACATGACTACAGTTTATTAATTGCAAAAAATGAGCTGGCCGATCAAATCGTTAATAATGAACAGCTAAAACGTGAAGATATTTGTCTGAATACATTTGCCGATTTACCGATGTTTATTAATAAAGCAATTACTGCAGAGCGTGAATTTAAACCGTTAGTCGAACCTAACGAGGACGACTTAGCATTGATTTTAAATACTTCTGGCACAACTGGTAAGCCCAAACGAGTTGGCTTGTCACATCGACTGTTGATCAATGCTGCCACACACAACATTGCAAGTCATCGAATGGGCCGTGACGACACAGCGATGATTGTGATGCCAATGTTTCATATTAATGCCCAGGTAATGTCTTGCTTGTCAACGAGGTTATCGGGTGGTCGGTTAGTGATTACAGCAAAATTTAGCGCCAGTCACTTTTGGCAACAAGTTAGTGATAATTCGGTTACTTGGGTATCGGTGGTACCAACAATTGTTTCCATATTATTGATTAATGAGAAAGCAACCGTGGCGTATGACCAATTACGAAATAAAATAAATCTTCGATTTGTTCGCTGTTCTTCATTTGCACTACCTGAAAATAAGTTCAGATCCTTTGAAGAGCACTTTGATACCCAAATTTTAGAGGGCTATGGGATGACTGAAACAGCCAGTCAATGCACCTTAAATCCATTTGAAGCACAAAAAATCGGTTCAGCTGGTAAAGCAGTTGGTACCAATGTAGCAATTTTAGTGAACGGACAATTTCAAACTAATGATACGGAAGTTGGTGAAATCGTCGTTAGTGGCGATCATGTAATTTCGGACTATGTGGATTCCCAACCCGAGTCATTTCAAAATGGATGGTTCTTGACCGGAGACTTAGGTTATCTTGATGAAGATGGATATTTATTCGTAAAGGGTCGTAGTAAAGACATGATCAACCGTGGTGGTGAAAAGGTGGCACCGGCGGAAGTTCAAAGTGTTTTGTCACAACTTGATTTTATTGATGAAGTCGCGGTAATTGGAATGCCAGATGATTTATATGGTGAAACAGTAACTGCTGTGGTTAAATTAAAAAATACATTTGCTGATCATGATGAAATTGAATCCCAGTTGAAGGAATATTCTCAGAAAAACTTGGCCCAGTTTGAACAACCAACCTTAGTTTACTTTGTGGCAGATTTTCCGCGAAACCCAACTGGTAAAATCTTACGTGCCCAGCTCAAAGATGAGTTGTTAAGTGTGCCGACAGGTAAATAATAAATGGATACGTTAAAGTCGCGTCGGCCATATTTGTTAGAGCTAGATGTAATGCGTGTGATTCTAATTATTGGTGTTTTATTAACCCACACCCAGACTACGATGGAAAATGCTACTGATGTTGACTCGGTCAGTCGACTGATTTTTAATTCGACTCATTTGATGCTTCATTTTACGCGGATGGGATTTGTTTTTATCACCGGATTGGTTTTGATATGGCATTATTATCAGCGTTCGTTTAATTGGCTGTCCTTTTGGGGGCGGCGGTATTTACGCATTGGAGTTCCATATTTTGTTTGGATTAGCTTGTATTTGGTTGGGATTTTGTTGATTAAGCAACAATCATTTGCTAATTACGGATCCCGGTGGCTGGATACAGTTTTGCATGGTAATCAATTTTACATGTACTATTTATTCATGGCGGCTCAGCTGTACTTGATTTTTCCGCTGTTTTGTTGGTTGTTTGAACGGCTGGGAAAGTATCATACAAAGATTTTGGTAGCAAGTGTTGTACTACAACTTGTCTTGGTGACGGTAATCAAATACGTGCAACCTACACAGGGAAATCATCCATTACTCGGAATAATCTTTTGGCACTATGGTACTGATCCGTTAATTTACCAACTGTACTTTGTTTTGGGAGCATATTGTGCCGTTCATTATCAAAGAGTTACCAAATGGTTGGATCAATATGGTCATCAGTTAGTTGGTGGCGCAATTGTACTTTCGATAATGACGATTGGATTGTATCAGTTCAATTTACAAGTGCTTCATTTTGGTCATCATCAGTCTGAATCTATTCATCAACCCTTTATGATGCTAATGGATGTGATCATGATCTTGGCAGTTTGGTGGATTAGTCGCTGGTATGCTAATAGCAGGCAACAATTACGTTCGTGGTTGCATTATAGTGGTCAAGTTTCATTTGGTATCTATTTAATGCAAACAATTATGTTGGGTGTTTTGGCGGGAGTACTTCGATTAACAACTTGGCCGTCTTGGGTATACCTAGTTGTAACACCGGTAGCGTTTAGCATTGTCTTTGTGGGCACATACTTGTTAGTCGTCTTATTGGATCGTTCAACCATGTTACGTCCATTAGTTGGGCTAGAATTTTCCAAGACTAAGCGCCAATTTAAATCATATTAAATAAGATTCTGATTAGATCGGCCTAATGAAGCTTGCTAATCAGAATCTTTTTTTATTCCTAAACAAATTCACAATTTATTCATTGCTTTGCAGATTTTATTCATTACTTTAGCCGGGTTACTTCTAATTTATAGCGTAGATATTTCAAATTCGTTTTGTAAAGTAGTTATTAATTTAAATCAGAAAAGGTGATAGCTAATGGAGCAAGCAAGTAATATTAGAATTATAAAAACTAAGAAACATAACTGGCATTTTAATTTTCGACGATTTTTACCATGGATTCTACCAATTGGATTGATTGCAGTATGGCAACTGAGCGCAAGTGTTGGATTGATGTCTAGCACAGTTTCACCAGTGTCGGTAGTGCAGGATGGAATTTCACTTATTCAAACAGGTGAGTTACAGACCAATATTAGTATCAGTTTATATCGCGCTAGTATGAGCTTGCTAATTGGTGGTAGTGCTGGATTTATTTTCGGTTTTCTAAATGGAATTTCAAGCGTCTTTCGGGATGTGTTTGATACCTCAATTCAAATGTTACGAAATATTCCGCATTTATCGTTAATTCCATTAGTAATTATTATTTTTGGAATCGGTGAGACAGCCAAAATTTCTTTAGTGGCAGTTGGAGTAATGTTTCCAATCTATATCAATACGTTTCACGGAATTCGATCGGTTGATTCTAAGCTAATTGAGATGGGTCGTTCTTACGGCCTAAGTAGGTGGCAGCTATTAACTAAGATCATTATTCCAGGATCACTTCCAACTATTTTGATGGGATTACGATATGCACTCGGAGTTATGTGGACAACGTTAATTGTAGCGGAAACCATTTCTTCAAGTTCTGGAATTGGCTATATGGCGACCAGCGCGCAGGATTATATGGATATTACAACCGTAGTTTTATGTATCGCAATGTATGCTATTTTGGGCAAAGTGTCGGATTTGATTGCCAAAACATTAGAGGGGTTGTTCCTTCAATGGAAAAATGAGAAGAGGAGTGTTGCAAATGGCTAAACCATTTTTAACTTTAAACCATATTGAAAAACAATATGCTCAAGAAAAGGTACTACGTGATGTTGATTTTGAAATTTCAAACGATGAATTTATTGCAATTGTTGGAATGAGTGGTGGTGGTAAAAGTACTTTGCTACGAATTATTGCTGGCCTCGAACAACCAACTGGTGGACAAATCAATTTTCACCAACCAGATCCTGTGATTCGATTTATGTTCCAGGATGATCGCATCTTGCCATGGATGAGTGTGCTCGAAAATTTATCGTTTAAGAGTCGTGATTCTAAGCTTAAAGAACGCGCCAGTGAAATGTTAGCTTTGGTTGGTTTGAGTGAATTTGCCGATTATTATCCAAGTGCGTTGTCTGGTGGGCAAAAGCAGAGGGTGGCGTTAGCTCGAGCATTGATGGCACGGCCACAGTTGTTATTATTAGACGAGCCATTAGGAGCACTGGATGCATTGACGCGACGCAAAATGCAGCAATTAATCATGCGTATTTGTCACGAACAACATTTGATGGCCGTATTAGTAACGCATGATGTTGATGAGGCTGCCCGAATGGCAGATCGAGTGATTGTAATGCGCAATGGAACTAATCGATTTGAGGAACTAGGAGCTAAAGGGCGACCTAGTGGTGAAATTAGCGAGGTATCAGATAGGTTATTCGATGACATTGTGAATGTTGCTTATTAAAGTGGAAGGGACGTAATCGATTATGACAAAATTAACTGAACAATCAACAGATCAATTAATTAAAAGCTATGAGCGACCGATGATAAAAGATGAACACCTTAAGGAATGGTTTAGTGGAAAACAGTTAATTAAAGATGTTGCCGTGTTACGTCAATATTTTATTAATTTGAGGATCCAAAAAGGGGATGTTGTCCTTGTTTGTTTGGATAATTCTGCAGCTTACCCGGTGTTAATGCAAGCACTATGGGAAATCGGAGCAATTGGTCATTTAGTTGCAGCCACGACGCCACTAGCCCAACTTCAGGCTGATTTTAATGAACACGATTATGCATTATTAATCGCTAAGGACGAATTGGCGAAAGGAATTGTTAATGATGTTGTCTTAGAGCGAACCACTGTTAGACTACATACTGCTTCTAACCTGGCCGTTTTTGTTAATTCTGCCATTACTAATAATCGATCATTTGAATCATTGGTTGCCCCACAAGAAGATGACCTCGCACTAATTTTAAATACTTCAGGGACTACTGGAAAACCTAAACGAGTCGGCTTAACACACCAACAGTTATTTAATGCAGCCGAGCATAATATTACTAGTCATAGGTTAACGTCTGCTGATACAACCATGGTTGTGATGCCATTGTCGCATATTAATGCACAAGTAATTGCTTGCTTATCCACTAGATTATCAGGTGGGAAAATGGTAATTACTAAAAAATTCAGCGCCAGTCATTTTTGGCAACAAATTAGTGATAACGGAGTTACCTGGGTTTCAGCAGTGCCAACGATTGTATCAATTTTACTGATGAATGAACAGTCAAAGATGATTTACACGCAACTTCGAGACACAATTAATTTGCGTTTTATTCGAAGTGCTTCGTTTTCATTACCTGAAAATAAATTACTAGATTTTGAGCAACAGTTCCATACCCGGGTGCTAGAAGGATATGGGATGACAGAAACTGCTGGTCAAAATACACTGAATCCGTTTGACGCTCCTAAGGTGGGATCAGTGGGCAAAGCAGTGGGAACCCAGGTTGCTATCCTAGTTGATGATCAGGTGCAAACCTCGGATACTCAGTTTGGAGAAATTATGTTGCGCGGTGATCATGTTATTACTGACTACGTTGACTCACATCCGGATTCGTTCAGAGATGGCTGGTTGTTAACGGGTGATTTAGGTTATCTGGATAAAGATAACTATTTATTTATCAAGGGTCGTAGTCGAGACATGATTAACCATGGTGGCGAGAAAGTAGCACCAGCACAGGTTGAAAGTGTCTTGTCGCAGTTAAATTTGGTTAAGGATGTTGCAGTGATTGGCTTACCTAATGAATTGTATGGCGAGGCGGTCGTTGCTGTGATTATAAGCAACACACCAACAGTAAATGAGTTCACGCAGATGAAGGCCGTGGTTAATTTTGCTAAGACTAATCTGGCTTCGTTTGAACGGCCAACTCAAGTTTACTTTGTTGATGAATTTCCCCGCAATCAAACAGGAAAAGTTCTTCGGAATGACCTAAAACAGCAACTATTACAATCACTAGTTGGTGAAGGCGCATGAAAAAGAAAAATAGTTGGAAAAAAATTTTACTAATTGGGTTTATTGTGGTTTGGGTTGGAATCGCGTTTTATGGATTTCGTCAGGTTGGCGGTGGTTCATCAGACTTAAAGACAGTCACAATTGGGTATCAAAAAGCCGATCCAATTGATATTGCTAAAACCCGTGGTGAATTAGCCAAGAAAATGAAGACAAAAGGTTATAAAGTTGTCTTTAAGGAGTTTCAAGACGGCAGTGCATTACTGCAAGCACTGAAGGCAGGGAGTATTGACTATGCTCGAACGGGTGATACACCACCAGTTACAGCTCAAGCAAATGGAACTAAGTTGACTTATGTTGCGGCAGGAACTTCCAAGGCCAATGGGTCTGGTATTGTTGTTGGCAAAAGTTCGGGTATAAATTCACTATCCGACTTGAAGGGTAAACGGATTGCGTATACTAAAAATACTAGTTCAGAGTATCTGCTTCGAAAAGCATTGAAAAAAGCAGGACTATCAACAAGCGATGTAACAATGGTCAATATGGATCAATCAAGTGCAAGTGTTGCCTTTTCTAAAGGAAAAGTAGATGCCTGGGCGACATGGGATCCCTATACAGCACAAGCACAAGTGAAGCAAAATGCTAAATTACTGATTAGTGGTAAGGGATTAAGTAATAACCGTGACTTTATTTTGTCAACCAGTTCATATGCTAAAAATAATAAAGAAGTTTCTAAATACCTAATTCAATATTTGCAAGATGATATGCAGTGGGCCCAAACTCATCATACTAAATTAGTGGCAATGTTAAGCAAATCATTGAAGCTCTCGAAGACTGTTGTTACAAAAATGGTGGAACGTAGAACATACAATATTACAGCAATGAATAGTTCAATCACTAAAGAACAACAAAAAATCGCAGATTTATTTTATGATGAGGGTGTGATTACTAAGAAGATAAAGGTTAGCGATGATGTTGAATAGTAAGATTAAAATTAAATTAAAAAAATATTGACGAGCCGACTTAATGGGAGTAATATAACTTCAACATTAAAAATAGATTAGAAACGTTGAAGAGAAGAGTAAAGTCTAGTTAAGACTAAAGAGACCCCTAGTTTGGTGTGAATGGGGAGCTTGGCTGATTCGAAAGTAGTCTCTGAGAATTGAATGCAAACCGAGTGTTCAATGGGTGCACCCATTATCGTGCCAAGGTATCGCCATTAAATTGGCCGTACTTGGTGAGGTATACTTTGCGAAAAGTATGCAAAATGAGGTGGTAACACGTGAAAACGTCCTTATTAGGTTTTAAGACCTAGTAAGGGCGTTTTTTTGTTGGCTGGGTTTGCGGTTCTAATTTGAAATGTGTTCACCAAGGCAGATGTCTAGGGCTATATCAGTAAGGACAATCAATAAATCAAAAAAACGATTTATCAATTATCCTTACTAACATAGCCTACGACATCTGAACGCCTTTGTTCACACTCTAATCTGAAACGTGTTCACCAAGGTAGATGTCTAGGGCTAAGCCAGCAATGGCAATCAAATAATCACAATTCGATTATTCAATTACCATTGCTAACATAGCCTACGACATCTGAACACCTTGGTTCACACTCTAATCTGAAAGGAGGCTTAAGTATGCAAATACAATATGCGTGTAGTAATGGCGGGATTGTTCGAGTCAGTCTCTTTTATTAGTTGCAGTTACTGGATTATTCAAGGGAGATACAAATATGAAAAGAGACAAATTAACTACCAAAAATTACATTTTTATCGGATCAATGCTGTTTGGAATGTTCTTTGGGGCTGGCAACCTGATTTTTCCCATTCACTTAGGCCAACTTGCTGGTAATAACTGGTTTTCAGCAGCAATTGGATTTTTAATCACTGGAACGTTATTACCTCTGTTAGCAATTATTGCAATTAGCATTACTAAAGCCGGTGGTATTTATGACTTAGCTAAACCAATCGGTCAAAAATATGCAACAGTTTTTATGATTCTAATGTGTGCAACTCTGGGACCGTTGTTTGCCACACCCCGGACTGCTACGACTCCGTTTCAAATTGCTTTTGGTCAACACTTAAATGCAAGTCAAACGCCAATTGCACTCTTTATTTATTCCATCATTTTCTTTGGTATCACATGGTGGTTTGCGCGTAAACCGACTGGAATCATTGATTCAATTGGGAAATTGTTAAATCCTGCGTTTTTAATTCTCTTAGCAGTTATTTTTGGTTTTGCCCTTACATTGCCAATGGGCAAGGCTGCTAGCCAAAGTGGCACAAGCTTATATCAAAATGGAGCTTTTCTAAACGGATTTTTACAAGGTTATAACACAATGGATGCATTAGCTGGATTATTATTTGGAATTGCTATTGTCACCATTATTAAGAGCCTAGGAGTTAAGCGACCGGGTAATATTGCTAAAGCGGCTGCAAAATCTAGTTTGATCAGTATTTCATTGGAAGCGTTGATTTATTTAATCTTAATTTGGATTGGCGCAACTAGTTTACAATACTTCAAGTTATCTGCAGATGGTGGGATCGCTTTTAGTCAAATTGCTAATCACTTTATGGGATTGCCCGGACAAATTATTTTGGGAATTATGGCAACATTGACTTGTTTAACGACTTCAATTGGCTTATCAACTTCGTTTTCAGAAGCACTGCACACTAAGTTTCCCAAAATTAGTTATTCAATTTGGAATAGCTTAACCTGTGGTTTATCGCTATTGATTGCCAATATTGGCTTAGATCAAATTATTGCTTGGTCGACACCAATGTTGATGTTTCTATATCCTTTGGCAATCACCTTGATAGCATTATCAATTCTTTCGCCACTGTTCAAGCAAGCACGAATTGTGTACATCATGACAACAATCTTTACTATTATTCCAGCAATTATTGACGGCATTGCTTCTGCGCCAATAATTATTTCCGGCAGCGTATGGGCAAAGGCAATTCTTAGCATGGATCAAGCTGTTTTACCATTTGCGGGTTACGGAATGGATTGGGTGATTCCAGCTTTAATAGGCCTAATTATTGGCCTAACGATCTATGGTATTCAAACAATTAAGCAGCGCAAATTAGTAACACAATAAGCATGACTCAGATTAGTGGGCGACCTGATAATCACAACACATATGAATAGTACTCCGAGCAAATACACATAGTAAATTTGACAACACATAGAAAAAAGATTAACACATAGAATAACGCACATATTACGTACTTAACACATAGAACGAAAGGGGATGACTTCGATGGCTTTTATCGCTACACTAGCTGGCTTGTTACTAGCAACTCAAATAGTTGCGCATCTATGTCATCGGATCGGGATTCCCGGGGTTATTGGTGAAATTATGGTTGGTATTTTAGTCGGTCCTGCAATTTTGAATTGGGTTCAACTAGATCCAATGATGAACGAATTTCAAAACATTGGTGTTATTTTGTTGATGTTCATTGGTGGGTTAGAAAGCGATCTTGAGTTGTTGCGTAAGTATTTGAAACCAGCAATTTTTGTGGCAGTAATTGGAGTAATCTTTCCAGTAGTTATTATGGGAGCAACTAGTTATTTGTTTGGTTTTACTCTGATGGAAGCTTTGTTTATTGGAGTAATATTTTCTGCCACGTCGGTCAGTATATCGGTGGCGGTTTTAAAAGAATTTCATTATTTAGACACTAAAGAAGGTGCGACCATTTTAGGAGCTGCAGTGGCTGATGATATCATCGGTGTGATACTACTGAGTATTATGATTAGCTTAATGCACGGAACTGGTACTAAAACAGCTGGTTTAACAAGTGGTCTCGGAATCATCTTACTTGAACAAGTGGTCTTTTTTGGCGGTGTTTATGGATTGGTAAAGTGGTTAGCGCCCTACCTAATGAAATTAAGTGAGAAACTGCTAACAATTGCGGCACCGACTGTTATGTCGATGGTAATTTGTATGAGTATGGCGGCGATTGCAGATTTGGTTGGCTTAAGTGGTGCGGTTGGAGCATTTTTTGCCGGGATTGCAGTTGCACACACCAAGAATCGAGAGGTGGTTGATAAAAGTGTTGAACCCCTTGGGTATGCAATTTTCATTCCTCTATTTTTTGTTAGTGTTGGTTTGAATATGAACTTTGCACATCTGAATCAATCACTGGTATTTGTGATTGTAATGACAGTTTTAGCCTGCGTTACAAAATTATTGGGCTGTGGTTTTGGGGCGGCACTAAACGGATTTAGTTTAACTAGTGATTATATTGTCGGTGCCGGAATGATTTCACGCGGAGAAATGGCATTGATTACCGCACAAATTGGCTTTAATGCCCATCTACTGTCAGGGACTTACTATTCGGATATCATTTTAGTAATCATATTAGCCACTATCATTGCTCCATTTTTACTGAAACATGCGATTCACCGTCAACAGCAAGGATTGGTAGATAAAAAATTAAATCAACACAGTTTGCAAGTAAATAATTAAAAAAGTTTTCCTGACAAGTTCGGGAAAATTTTTTTAGTTTTGAAATGTTAACTGAAGAAAATAGTATAATGAATATTCGACGGCAAAGAGAATAAAGGATAGGTTTGAAAATGGATATTCGATTTAAACAAGCGATTTTACATGTAGTGGATCGTGAGCTTGGCGATCCAGTTATTTCACAAGTTGGGTTAGATTTAACCAGTGTTTCTGTCCGTGAATATTTAACAAAAAAAATTGAAAAATTGGCTTCTGAAAAAGCTAAAACAGGAACCCTGGTACCGACGTCAACAATGGCCACAATCATTAAAACTAGTGAAGAAGATTTTACAGTGATGAGTCAAAAAATGGTTGCCAAATGGTACGAGGTCTATCAAACAAGCGAGGATGCCCCAAGTGCGGATGTATTGATAGCTTTGTTTGATCAGGATGAACAATTAAATGTGGCCTTTTTAAAGCTTAATTATCATCAGTCATATACACATCTGGTAAACACGAATGATCAAGGGCAACTAGCCAACGAATTGATTGTTCATAAATCAATACTGGCTGGGAAGACGCAAAAGGCAGATGAGGGCTTTAGGGTTAATGTAGCTGATTTAAGCTACGAGCTAGACGAAAAACGATATACATTTTCTGGTGATCGCGAATTTTATTTGTCCACCAAAGTAATAGAAAGTGAGCCACTACCGTCGTTGGAGGAAAGCGTCAAATTAGTGACTAAAACGGCCAAAAAAGTGGGCAAAAGTTTTGATGTGCCAGACCGTGAAATTATAGCGAACGTTAAAGAAGCAATTCAAGAAAATATTGAGGAACATAGCAGTTTAGATACACAACAAATTGCACAAAAGGTTTTTAAAGACAACCCTTCTGCACAGTCTGACTTTAAAGATTCAGTTGTTGAAAAAGGATATGTTGATCAAGTGCCGATGTCAAACGAAGTCAAACAAATTGCTACCAAAAAATATGGTAAACAAAAACTAAAATTGTCTAATGGGATTGAATTGATTGTGCCGTTGGAGGTTTATCAAGATCCTAATCTAATTGAATTTATCAATAATCCAGATGGCACTATTTCGGTTACCATCAAGAATGTTGAAGATGTGATTAGTCGACTTTAGGTTGGATGGCTTTTAGTTGTTAGATTTTACTTTGGCTTACTTGTGTTTGCAGCCACAAAAGCCGGAATACGTGTCTGCTCACACTCTGTTTTGAATCATGATCGCAGCCACAAAAGTTTCCGTGTAACAACAAAAATCATAGCATCCTTCAATAAACGAAGGCTACTATGCTTTTTATCGTTACGCTCCAACTTCTATACGTGTCTGCTCACACTCTATATACTGTGTTCAATCTGCAGTAACTTTTCCTGTTCGTCCGTTATGATGGGACAGGCCGCACCAATACTTAAAAGGGTCAGTTGGTGCATTGCTCGTGAAGCAATCGTGTATAAAATACCCGTGGATCTTGGATCAGAATAGTTAGTTGCAGAAACGTCGTAAGCAATTACGGCATCAAACTCTAATCCTTTAGCTAGGTAAATTGGCATAATCAAAATACCAGTTGGTAACACTCGGTCTGTATCCGTAAGTAGTTTAGCACCATCTATTTGATGGAGTTGTTGATAGACTTCATGTGCTTGAGTAGCATTCTTTGTCAAGATAGCAACTGTTTCGGCATTCTTAGACTGGGTGACAACCTCATTAATTAGCGCATCGGTTGCGTCTGCTTTGGAATAACGCAAAATAATTCGGGGTAGGTCTCCATGGCGATTAAATGGCATAATTTGATCACCATCTGGCAATAATGATTTGGCAAAGTTGGTAATTTCGGTGGTTGAACGGTAACTACGATTGAGAGTAATCAAATTCGGCCGCTTAGCAGCCAGTGCAGTACTTAGTCGATGCAAGAGCTGTTGTGGAACCTCAATTTCTTTAAATAGCGCTTGTTCACTGTCGCCCAAAATGGTGAATTTAGCCTTTGGGAAAACATGTTTGAGATAAATTAGTGCGGCAGTTGAATAATCTTGCATTTCGTCAATAAAAACATATTCTAACTGTCTGTTTTGGCCGGAGCCAGTAATTAAATCTCGAAGAAATAATAATGATGGACAGTACATTAATGAAATTCGGTGATATTCAATTTCTTGCTTGAAATTAGTAATAATTTCTTTCCATGAGTTTGAAGTCACACCAGTTGGTTGTTGGTGACTTAAAAATTCAGAATATTGAGCGTAAGGATCAAAGAAGTAGGTATTATAAATGGCATCATAAACAATTCGCAATCGTTTGGTTGCTAATCGAGTTGACACATAATCTAATAATTCGTCCTCGGTCTCGAACTCTTCACTTTTTTTATTGCCCAGCAAATTATGGAGGTCTTCACTGTTTAACTGACTAACTGCTTCAGAAATCCACTCTGATTTGGCTTCTATTTTAATTCGCTGTTTTAGTTCCTTGATTAAGGCATTTTTGGTTGCTAAAATTTTGTCCGCAATTGCCATGTTTTCTGGGAATTTGGCGAAAATTTTACGAACATGATCAGCTGTAAAAAATATTCGACCTTCAAACATGATATTAGAAAACTTAACTTGTTCGGTTGTTAGTTTCTGACAGTATTTTTCGACAGCATGCATACATTCAGCATTTTCCAAGAAGTTTTGAGCAACTTGATTGCTAATGCCGTTTGTTTGTTCATCTTCATAACGCTCAAATAATGTTTGCACATCTAATCCTTCGAATCTTCGTGATAAAAATTCGGCTAAAGTAACTTGGCGCATGTTGCGTTCGCCCAAACTAGGTAAGACTTCAGAAATATAGTTACTAAAAAGGCGGTTAGGTGAAAACAAGACGATCTGGTCGGCATTCAAAGAGGCGCGACTATGATAAAGCAGATATGCAATTCGTTGTAAAATGGCCGAAGTCTTACCACTGCCAGCCACCCCTTGAACTAATAATAAATCACTAGCTGTATCGCGAATAATGTCATTTTGTTCCTTTTGAATAGTTGCAACGATGTTTTGCATATATTGATCGTTTTGCTCGCCTAAAGCTGCTTGCAACATCTCGTCGCCAACCGTTTCATTAGTGTCAAACATATTAGCAATCCGGCCATCTTTAATAGTAAATTGGCGTTTTTTTACGAGTTGTGTTGTTTGGGAACCAGCGGGAGTTGGATAGGTCACATCACCGAGATTACCATTGTAATAGATTCCAGCAACTGGGGCTCGCCAATCATAAATCAAAAAATCAGTTTTATCTGCATTCATTAATGAAGCAACACCAATATAAAGAGATTCAGGGGTAACTTCACCAGGATCTTTGATATCGATTCGTCCAAAGTAGGGTGATTTTTTTAAATTGGACAGTGTTTCTAATTGGTGTTTTAAAATTGTTTCACTTTCGTAGGACCGGGCTACTAATTGACGTTGTTGTTCAATCATCGCATTAGTTTCCATTGCATCGTCAACTTCATATAAATTGACGGAGGCGTTGTCGCTATAATTTTGATCAACCATTCTAGTCTCATGATGCGCCTGGTCAAATAATGCTTGACTAGTTTCAATCTGATTAGCCACTTGTTTGGTGACATAATCGACTCGCTGTTGTTCAGTTTGGCGTTCGTTTTCTTCTGTCAACTGAGATCCTCCTGCTTAAAATTTGTCTATCTATTGTAAGTCCTTATTAGATCAATAACAAGCAATAAACTTCAATGAAGTTGATAAAGTGAATTAATCTATTTACTTTTCTAATTTTGCTCGTTAAACTAGTGATTGTATCTTAATGGAGGAAATCACATGACAAAAAAAGTAATTTTAACTGGGGATCGACCGACTGGTAAGCTGCATATCGGTCATTATGTTGGTTCGTTAAAAAATCGAGTTGAATTGCAAAATTCTGGTGACTATGACACTTTTATTATGATTGCCGATCAGCAAGCACTAACTGATAATGCTCGTGATCCTGAAAAAATAAGACATAGTTTGCTCCAAGTTGCATTGGATTATCTAGCAGTTGGCATTGATCCGGCTAAATCAACAATTTTAGTGCAATCTCAAATTCCAGCACTAAATGAACTTACAATGCATTATTTAAACATTGTCTCTGTAGCCCGACTAAATCGCAATCCTACGGTTAAGACTGAAATTAAGCAAAAGGCGTTTGGTGAAAGTGTTCCAGCAGGCTTTTTTATTTATCCTGTTAGTCAAGCGGCAGATATTACGGCGTTTAAAGCCGATACTGTTCCAGTTGGAGACGATCAAGAACCAATGCTGGAACAAACTCGCGAAATTGTACGTTCATTTAACAGCATTTATAAGCAAGATATTTTGGTGGAACCAAAGGGTTACTTTCCGCCCAAAGGAATGGGTCGTATTCCTGGTTTAGATGGGAATGCTAAGATGAGCAAGTCATTAAATAATGCAATTTACTTAGCTGACGATGCTGATACGGTAACAAAAAAGGTAATGTCAATGTATACGGATCCAGAGCATATTCAAGTTAGTGATCCTGGCCACGTTGAAGGAAATACAGTGTTCACTTACTTAGATATTTTTGATCCAGACAAGCAGCATGTTACTGAGTTAAAGGAACAGTATCAAGCCGGTGGATTAGGTGACGTGAAGATTAAACGTTATCTAAATGAAGTACTAGAAACGGTTCTAGAACCAATTAGGACTCGCCGTGCACGTTATGAACAGAATCTAGATTATGTTTATCAGGTATTAGAAGAAGGATCACAAAAAGCAAATCAAATTGCTAATCAAACATTGGATGAGGTTAGGGATGCGATTGGAATTAATTATTTTAGTTAGAGTGTGAAAAAACCTGGGTAAATAAGCATGGCGTAAGAAAAAAACCAGTAATCAATAAATTTGTCCTTCAAATTTATTGATTACTGGTTTTTTTCTTACATGAAGATTGTCGTGGTTACAAAGCACGTTTACTAAATAGTATTAATAGTCGAAATAATCCATTCACCTTCAAAACTAGAAAACAGGATTCCATACGATAAAACTGGCTATAACCACTAAATTTTAAGTGATAGCCGTACTTGGAAATGGTATGATAATAAGGAATAAAATTTAAGGTATTATAGCCTAATTTTTACGGATGATAAATAAAAATAAAAGGATTGGAGGTGAAATAATGGAAAATTTGGCAATTGTCGACTTAGGTTCCAACTCAGTCCGAATGGCAATTACAGAAATTAAAGAGGATGGCAGCTTTCGTGAAGTTAAGCGGGTTAAGGAAGACTCACGGATTTCAGAAGGAATGGGCCGTGAAAAAATACTCCAGCCACAGGCAATGGATAGAACAATTGCAGCATTAAAACGGTTTAAAAAGTTGTATATGGGATTGCCAAATTTAAGGGTACAAGCAATCACGACGGCAGCCGTGCGTCAAGCTAAAAATCAAACTGAATTTTTGCAACGAGTTAAGCGAGAGTTGGGACTTGAATTACAGGTTTTGACAGGTTCCAAAGAGGCTTATTATGATTATCTCGGCGTGGTGCGATCTTTGAATTTGGATCACTGTTTAATTTTGGACACTGGTGGGGCAAGTTGCGAGATTATCTTAGTCCAGCATAAAAAAGCGCGTAATCTAATTTCAATTCCAATTGGAGCAGTCAATTTGTCGGAGCAATTTCATTTAGGCGGATATGTTAAAGCAGTGGATTTGTTCAAAGCCCAGATATCAGTCAATGAACGATTAGCTAAAATACCGTGGTTGCGCTATGCCGAACATGTTCCCATTGTTTTGCTAGGTGGTGCCAACAGAACGTTAGCACGGATGAGTCGTAATTATCGCCACAAGGATCGGGGTAGTATTCATGGCTACCATCTGTCAGCTAGAGCGGTTTATGCGACTTTTCGTGAGTTATTAAGCCGTAATTTGATTCAACGTAAGAAAATATCTGGATTGGAACCAGAACGGGCAGATATAATTATTGGTGGGATGTTACCACTAGTAGCATTGCTACAAAAGACGGATGATGGACGTGTTATCTTTTCGGAAAGTGGTGTGCGCGAGGGGATTATTGCTGAATACGTTCAAAAAAGAAATGCGGATTAATTTTGGAGTGAAACATGACAGATTGGCAACATGGATTTTATAAACTAAGTTTGGCAAAACGACAACAAATAGTTGCTCATCAATTTGAGTTGACTGGTAATCAACAAGAGCTACTGCAACGACAGGTTGATGGAGTTAATGAACAGATGGTCGAGAACTATTTGACTAGCTTTCATTTACCAGAAGGAATTGCGGTTAATTTACTGGTTAATCAACAAAAATATGTTGTACCAATGGTGGTTGAAGAACCATCAGTAGTTGCAGCAGCTAGTAATGGCGCCAAACTTGTTGCTAAAAATGGTGGCTTTAAAGTTACCTCTAATAAATCAATGATGATCGGACAAGTTGTGATAACTGATCTCAAAGATGTTGATGAGACTGTGCATTGGTTACAGCAGGAAACAATAAAAATCTTACAAGTTGCCAATCAGGCCAAACCATCAATGCAGCAGCGTGGTGGCGGAGCAACAAAATTAAAAATTAGAACATTAAAGAAAGATTGGCTAGCAATTGAAATATCAGTTGATACTGGTGAGGCAATGGGCGCAAATGGTGTTAATACAATGTGTGAGGCGGTTGGTCATTGGCTCACCGATCACGGGTTCAATGTATTGACAGCAATTCTAAGTAATTTTGCAACTCAAAGTTTACAGACAGTGACATGTGCAATTAAGGTAATAGACTTAGCAACGGACATGATGACTGGCGAACAAGTGGCTAAAAAGATTACACAGTTGAGTGAACTGGCACAGGTTGATCCTTATCGGGCAACGACCCATAATAAAGGGATTATGAATGGCATTGATGCTGCCGTAATCGCTAGTGGCAATGACTGGCGCGCAATTGAGAGTGGCGCCCATGCCTATGCTGCGATTGATGGTGCATACAAAGGATTGAGTACTTGGCAGGTAGAAAATGGTTATCTGAATGGAACAATGACGTTGCCGTTATCACTTGGAATTGTTGGCGGATCGATTGATATTGTGCCACTGGTTGAGGTTAATCAAAGAATGATGGCGATTGAGTCTGCAGTGCAGTTGGCTCAGGTTATTATTAGTGTGGGTTTAGCACAAAATTTAGCAGCGTTGAAGGCACTTGCAACTAATGGAATTCAGGCAGGACACATGGAATTGCAATATCGATCGTTAGCAGTTGCAATTGGTGCTAGTGAATCAGAAGTTGAGCAGGTTGTTAAGCAATTAAAAGGGATCAAACATGTTGACCGAAATACTGCAACAGCAGTTTTAAATCAACTTCGGAAGGACAAAAATAATGGCAGAAATTAAACTAAATAAAACAACGCAAAGTTTATTAGACCAAGTTAACAAGGTGTATCCTGGAACCGTCTTGGTGCACTTTGGTGACACGAAGACTGGCTATTTGCGACATGATCAAGCGAAACAAGAAGCCCTAACTGGTGGCTTAGTGATTACAGTCACTGATGTAACGGCACCTAATTACACTGCATCACATGAATTGCTACATTTATTGATGCTCCTGAGTGGTTTTCCACAAATCTTTTTCAATGTAACATTTGGGGATGACAAATTAGACGAACAGTTAATGATTATGGCAACTGATCTGTATGATATCGCGATGCATTTGGTCGTGGTGGCAGAACAGCGAAAGCATCAATTGATAGATCAAGAAATTGAAACGCTCTATCTTAAAGGAATTGACAACACGATCACAGTTGAAAAAGATGGAGACGATGATGAGCGGACACTGCGACTTTTAACACTTTTGGATGCAATGGTATTTTACGGTGATCATTTTGATCAAGTGAAGTCTCATATACAGGAACGGTATCCGCAAGCATTGCAAGCAGCCCAAAAACTCTATCATGATTTAACGGATAAGCCAATTGATTCACCATTTTCAATGCGTCGTACAATTGTTAAATTATTTAAGCAATTTGATGATCAACTAACACGGTGGCATTTGCCAGCGTTACACAATAATGAATTTACAACCTTATCTAGTGTTTTAAGCGAGCGTCAACTTCGGCTTGAAGTTCGCCAGATGTTTGAAATTTTTCATTCTGAAATGATTGATCGACAAAGTGGTGAAAAAGCATATATTGGTCTTAATCGAAATGATCGACAAAATTCGTTTGTGCTGACACCGCCTAAAGATAATTCGGTTGATTTTTTCAAGGATATCTATAGCCAAAGCGTTAAAGACTTATTTGAAACGTTGAAGATGCCATATATTGTTAGGAAGTAATTTTAAATGAAACAAGAAATTCAAACTGACTTTGATCAGGCAAATCACATCGTCTTTTTGACTGGTGCTGGTGTTTCGACAGCATCCGGAATTCCTGACTTTCGGTCTGCAAATGGATTGTATACTCATAACAAAAATGCTGAATACTACTTAAGTCATGCTTACTTTGCTTCAGATCCGGATGGATTTTATGATTTTTGTAAACAGAATCTATATTTTCCAGAAGCTAAGCCAAATGTAATTCATCAAAAACAAGCGGCATTAACCACTAGCGGTCGTGGAGCAGTGATTACACAAAACATTGATAATTTATATGAAGTAGCGGGAACCACTAATTTAGTTGATTTTCACGGAAATTTATTTGATGTTTACTGCACTAAATGTGGCAAGAAAGTTGATTGGCATGATTATCTGAACAGTCGAATTCATCAAGGTTGTGGCGAGGCACTTCGTCCTGACGTTGTACTTTATGATGAGGGAATTAAGCCTGAGTCAATTTCACGGGCTGTTAATTATCTTGCAAACGCTGATTTGGTCGTAATTGTGGGAACCTCAATGCGCGTTTACCCGTTTGCTGGTTTGCTGGATTATCGTAATCCCCAAGCAAAGGTGATTGCAATTAATCAAGAAAAATTGCAGCTGCCAGTTCGTTTTGAAATGGTTCAGCAAGATGCAACCCAATTTTTTGCAGAATTAACTGTGTAAATTAGTGTTAATTAAATCTCAAATCGGCTACAATTAGGGTACGAGGTGAGAGTTATGACACGCGAAGAAATTATTCAACAATTAACACAAACTGTTAAGATCATGCGCCGATTACGCATTATTCAGGTGTTTTTTGACTTTGCGATGATTTATGGTGTCATTCAAATCTTAATGGGTGGAGCCATGGTAACAATGTTTAGTATGACTTTTACACAAAATAATGCCATGACGGTGGTATTTTTGATTTCATTGGTGGATCTATGTTTTGCATTTATTCGCCGCAACCATCGTCGTGATGGCATGAATCTTATTACGGGACTGACTGGTCAACTTAATGATCAGGAAGCACAACTAGTACAATTATTACATCGTTATTAAATTGGAGTGAAGTTGATGATTACAATTGGGTTAACAACATGGAGTGATCATCCAAGTTTAATTAATGAGCAGCGGCCAGTTCAGTTATCTGAATACGCCGCTTTTTTTCCGGTTGTAGAAATTGATAATCCATTTTATGGTATTCCAACAGTAAAGTCTGTTAATGCATGGCAGCAAAAAGTACCAGCTGGATTTCAATTTATTTTAAAGGCAAATCGAGAAATGACTAAGCATCCGGCTGAAAATAAGCTAGCAGCACCAATTACTGACCAGCAAAGATGGCAACTGTTTCGTCAATATCGGCAGATGGTAGCACCACTAATTGCAGCGCACCAATTAAAAACGATTTTATTTCAGTTTCCACCATTTTTTAATGCGACTACTGAAAATATTGAGTATTTACAGCAAATTAGAGTGGCATTACCTGACTTACCAATTGCCGTAGAATTTCGCAATCAAACTTGGTTTGATGAAGCAATATTTAAAGTTACACGTAATTTTTTGCAGGAATTGAAAATGACTTTTGTAGTTGTCGACGAACCCCAACAAGGAGCGAATACGGCACCGTTTAAGCCGACTTTTACAGATCCTGATTTAGTGATGTTTCGGTTACATGGACGAAATACTAAGGGTTGGAGTAATCCAAACCGAGAATGGCGCAAAACAAGAACGTTATACCGGTATAATGAAACGGAGTTACAGCAGTTTGGTGCAGCAATTACTGCAGTTGCAACTAAAACTAAGGAAGTTTGTGTCATTTTTAATAATAATTCCGGCCACGATGCGGCTGATAATGCACTCCAATTGCAACAATTGTTAGGAATTCAATTCAAAGGATTGGGCCAAAGACCACCGGAACAATTGGACTTATTTTAGAGTGCGAGCAAGGCCGCTAAGGATTCGTAGGCTAAGAGATAAAACACCATTGATGAATTGGTTTGTGATTCATTGATGGTGTTTTATCTCTTAGCCCTAGGATTCTGGCCTTGCGAGCACGTTTTAGAAACATAGAACCAGAGTAATCATTGATGAATCGATTTGTGATTCATTGATGGTGTTTTATCTCTTAGCCCTAGGATTCTGGCCTTGCGAGCATGTTTTAGAAACGTAGAACCAGAAAAGAGCCAATAACTACAGCTGTTTTCTGTGGTTACTGGCTTTTTACATTCAATCATGTATCATTATTCAATTTACAATTAGTTGTTTAATTAAATTTCCTCTTTGTCTTAACCCTCAAACCGTGGTCGTTCTTACTGTGCTGTGATATACTATCTGTTAATGTAGCTAAATTAAATCGAAATTTTTATGTAAGAAGGGAAGGCCTCATATGGCTGATCAAAAACCAACATTTTATATTACTTCACCAATTTATTACCCATCTGGTAAATTACATATTGGTAATTCATACACTACCATTGCTTGTGATGCAGAAGCACGTTTCAAACGGCTCATGGGTTATGATGTGTTTTATTTAACTGGAACCGATGAACACGGACTTAAAATTGAAGAAAAAGCTGAAAAGCTTGGCATGCAGCCCAAAGAATATGTTGACCAAATGGCTGATGGAATTAAAAAATTATGGCAATTGCTCGATATTTCCAATACAAAATTTATTCGGACAACCGATGATTATCATGAAGCTGCTGTGCAAAAAATATTTCAGCAGTTATTAGATCAAGGTGATATCTACTTAGGCGAATATGAAGGCTGGTATTCAGTCTCAGATGAAGAATACTTTACAGAAACTCAATTAGCAGAAGTCTATCGTGATGAAAATGGTAAAGTGACAGGAGGAAAAGCTCCTTCTGGTCACGAAGTTGAGTTAGTTAAGGAACAATCGTATTTCTTTAAAATGAGCAAGTATGCGGACTGGTTATTAGATTATTATCACGCGCACCCTGAGTTTATCCAACCAGCCGCACGGATGAACGAAATGATCAATAATTTTATCAAGCCAGGGCTAGAGGATTTAGCCGTTTCACGAACTACTTTTAATTGGGGCGTCAAGGTTAAAAGTGACCCTAAGCATGTGGTGTACGTGTGGATTGATGCTTTAAGTAACTATATTACTGCTTTAGGTTATGGTAGTGATAATGATGCTAACTTTAAGAAGTACTGGCCTGCCGATGTTCACATGGTTGGAAAGGAAATTGTTCGTTTTCATACAATTTACTGGCCAATTATTTTGCATGCACTTGGATTGGAATTGCCAAAACAGGTCTTCGGTCATGGTTGGTTATTGATGAAAGACGGTAAAATGTCGAAGTCAAAAGGAAACGTGATCTATCCGGAAACTTTGGTGGAACGTTATGGCTTAGACGCACTTCGTTATTATTTGCTCCGGGCAATGCCTTATGGCAATGACGGTATTTTTACGCCGGAAGATTTTGTTGATAAGGTAAACTATGATCTAGCTAACGATTTAGGTAATTTGTTAAATCGTACAGTAGCAATGATTAATAAATATGAAGACGGACAGGTACCGGTGAACGTTAGCACTGAAACCGAATTTGATTCAGACTTGAAGCAGGTTGCCAGTGATTCAATCGCAGAATTTAAAGATTTAATGAATCAAATGCACTTTAGCGACAGTTTAAAAGCAATTTGGAAATTGGTTTCACGAGCTAATAAGTATATTGATGAAACGCAACCATGGGTGCTTGCCAAAGATGAAGCAAAGAAAGAACAATTAGCTGCAGTTATGAGCAATTTGGCCAAAAGTTTGCGGGTAATTGCTGTACTTTTGCAACCCATTATGACTAAAGCACCTAAAGAAATTTTACGACAGTTAGGTGTTTCTGATAATCAGCCAGCAATTAGTGATTTACAATTTGATCAATTTCCTGCTGGATCACAAGTAGTTGCTAAGGGAACACCAATCTTCCCACGCCTTGATGTAGAGCAGGAAGTTCAATTTATTCAAAATAAAATGACTAAAGATGAAAAGAAAAAGGGGCGTGCCGCAATGGAAGCTGCTAAGAAAGAAGCAGAGGTAGTGGAGAGTGAAGGCAAAAAGCCTATCCGAATCGAAGCTTTTGATAAAGTAGAGATTAAAGTTGCCCAAATTAAAACTGCTAATCATGTTGAAGGTGCGGATAAACTGCTCAAGTTTCAGTTGGATGATGGCTCTGACGAGGGTCGTCAAATTCTATCAGGAATTGCGCAGTGGTACCCAAATCCAGAAGAGCTAGTAGGCAAAAAAGTATTAATTATTGCTAATCTAAAACCACGTAAGATGCGTGGGGAGCTTAGCCAAGGAATGTTATTGTCAGCTGAACACGAAGGTAAGGTTCAACTGGTAATTGTACCTGATGATTTAGTTAATGGTTCAGGTGTCGAATAAGGAGAACAAGTTGTGGCAATTTATACACACGAAAAAGCATTGAATATTTATGATTCACATACTCATTTGAATGATGATGCCTTTTTTGATGAAGTACCAGCCTATATGGCTCGTGCTAAACACTTCGGGGTTACTCAAATGAATATTGTTGGTTCAAATGCACAACTGAATCAACGTGCATTACAGTTAGCACACCAATATGATAATTTGCATGCAATTGTTGGTTGGCATCCTGAAGACGCCAAAGATTATGATGATGTTGTTGAGAAAAATCTGATTGAACAGTTGGCAGACCCACAGGTGGTAGCTATGGGTGAAATGGGCCTTGACTATCACTGGGATAGTTCGCCGCAAGATGTGCAAAAAAAAGTGTTTGCCCGTCAAGTAGCCATTGCCAAAGATTTACATTTGCCGATTTCGGTCCACGACCGGGATGCTTTTGAAGATACGTATCAGATTTTAAAGCAAGCGGATGTTCGTGAAATTGGTGGTGTGATGCACAGCTTTAATGGTAATACTGAATGGCTAAAAAAGTTTTTAGATTTAGGGATGCATATTTCTTATAGCGGTGTCGCTAGTTTTAAAAATGCGACAGAAGTGCACGAGTCGGTCTTACAAACGCCACTGGATAAAATGTTGGTAGAAACCGACGCTCCATATCTAACACCAACTCCGTATCGCGGCAAGCAAAATGAGCCTGGATTTACCAAGTTTGTGGTGGAAGCTATTGCTGACTTACGGGAACTTAGTGCTGAAGAAATTGCTGATACAACTTATCAAAACGCAGTGGACCTATTTGGAATCAATAATGCAGAAAATTAAAGAAATCATCGTTGTCGAAGGCAAAGATGACACTAAAAGAATTTTACAAGCAGTTAATGCAGACACGTTTGAAACTAACGGGTCTGCTTTGTCGTCTGCAGATATTGAGCGGTTGAAGCAACTTCAACGAAAGCGGGGACTGATTGTTTTTACAGATCCTGACTTTAATGGAGAGCGAATTCGAAAAATGATTGCTGCTGCAATTCCTGGAGTCAAGCATGCGTTTATTAAACGCAGTGAAGGCGTACCAACGGTGGCGGGTGGTAGCTTAGGTGTGGAGCATGCGAGCGTTGCCACAATCTTAGCTTCACTTGAACATTTATATACGCAGGATACCAGTATAAATGCAAACACTTTTACTGCTAATGATTTGAGGCAAGCTCAGCTTATCAATGGGACTAAGGCACGTAGTAGGCGTGAAAGATTGGGTGAAGTTTTAGGAATTGGTTACGGTAACGGAAAGCAGTTACTCAAACGGCTAAATCTATTTCAAATCACACCACAACAATTTAACGATGCGATTACTTTACTAAATCGGGAGGATCAGAATGAATGAACATTTAGAAGTTGCTAATCCGGTTCGGACAAAAGCAATTATGGAACGATATGGATTACATACCAAAAAGAGTTTAGGACAAAACTTTCTGACCGATTTGAATGTGTTAAAAAATATTGTTAGTGCTGCAAAAATTACAGAGCAAGATAATGTGATTGAAATTGGCCCTGGAATTGGTGCGCTGACAGAGCAATTAGCGTTGAACGCTAAGCAAGTTGTGGCACTTGAAATTGATGACCAACTAATTCAAGTTCTTCATGAAGTATTGGTAGATTATCATAATGTTAAAATTATTAATCAAGATGTGTTGCAGGCTAACCTACCTGAAATTATCGAGACGCAGTTTGATGATCCTTCAAGGCCGATCAAGGTAGTGGCAAACTTACCATACTACATCACCACACCTATTTTAATGCAGTTGTTAACTTCACCGGTGAAGTGGGATTCAATTGTAGTAATGATGCAAAAAGAAGTTGCACAACGTTTAGCTGCAACACCTGGAAATAAATCTTACGGTTCATTAACCCTTGCAGTGCAATATCAGATGGACACACACATTGCCTTTGATGTATCACGTCGGGTGTTTATTCCTGCCCCTAACGTAGATTCTGCAATTGTGGTATTGGAACCCCGAAGCCAAGCCCCGGCTGTATTACCATTTGACGAACGTAGTATGTTTAGATTGATTAAGGGCTGTTTTGCCCATCGGAGGAAAAGTTTATACAATAATTTGCAGTCTGTTTTTGGTAAAACGCCCGAAATTAGAACACAAATTAATGCTGTTCTGGAACAAAATGATTTGTCGCCACAAATTAGGCCCGAACGATTATCACTAGATCAATTTATTCTATTGACTAATTCTTGCCATACCGCCGGATTATTATCCTGATTTGCTTGCGATTTCACAGTAAGTGTGGTAAAATTTGAAATTTTTGTGAAATGGGCGTATACTATCATTCATAGTGAGGTGAATTGGATGCCAGTAACATTAGCTAGCATCAAGGCGAGACTTGATCAGAGAATTGGTGAAAACCTGTTGGTAATTGCACAAGCAGGACGAAAAAAGATCACGAAGCGTCACGGCATTTTGAGTGAGACTTACCCAGCAGTCTTTGTGGTTGAATTAAATCAAGACGAAAATTCGTTTGAACGTGTTTCGTACAGTTACACCGACGTTCTAACAAAAAATATCGAAATTGATTTTGAAGATGAACAAGCAGTTGAATAAAAAACACTGATGGCGGGGGCGTCATTGGTGCTTTTTTGTTAGCAATTGATATTGCTTGGCTGCAATTGGTTCTATTTAACAACAGGAGTTTCCGTACGGCATAAAATAGGCAAGATACAATTCAAAATTTGGATTGCGTCTGGCCTATTTTTTCAGTTCTTTAGCGTAACTGTTTGTAAGCATGACAAAATGCATTGCTGTATCGACGTTAAATTAGTATAATTACAGTATTCTATTACTATGATCTGGAAGGGGGGCGTGACTAGTTGATAATGTTAGAAAAGGCACCGGCTAAAATAAATTTGGGGCTAGATACGTCCTTTCGCTATGCTGACGGGTCTCCGCAGTGGAACATGGTAATGACTTCGGTTGACTTAGCGGATTATGTCAGCGTTCAGACTTATCCTAATTCTACGCATGTTTCGGTGGCCACTGATAGTGGCTTTTTACCTAATGATCAACGAAATTTGGCCTATCAAGCTGTACATATTTTAAAGAGTCGTTTTCATCAAACCGATGGTGTCCGAGTAAAAATAAAAAAACAAATTCCAGTTGCTGCTGGATTGGGTGGTGGATCAGCTGATGCGGCAGCTGTTTTGCGTGCATTAAATCAAATATGGTCGCTGGGGCTCTCGCTGGATGAATTGGCTAAAATATCGCTGACAATTGACTCGGATGTACCATATTGTATTTATAATCAAACAGCGCATGTTACTGGCCATGGTGAACAAATTGACTTGATTGATCCGTTTCCACACTATTCAATCGTAATTGCTAAACCTAAAATAAGTGTCTCAACACCTGTTATCTTACGGCAAATTGATTATGATAAGTTAAATCACCTCAAAATTGATCAGTTAATTGAAGGCCTATCACAACGTGATGATCCTAAAATGTTTGCCGCAATGGGTAATGTGTTGGAGCCAATTACTGCCAAAGCTTATCCTGAAATTAACGAATTAAAAACGAAGATGCTGTCTTTGGGGGCAGATGTTGCTCAAATGAGTGGTACGGGGCCATCAGTATTTGCAATTTGCCGGAAGCTTTCACGTGCTAAGCGGTTGCAGAACAGTTTACGTGGCTTTTGTAATGAGGTTTATTTGGTTCGGGCTTTGTAGAAAAAAGTAATGGTGAAACGTTTTTTTGTAGTCTAAACATGCTCGCAGTCGCAGAAATTTCTGTGTAACAATAAAATCTGTAGGAACCTCGCTTACTCTTTGAACGAGGTTCCTACAGATTTTATTGTTACACGGAAATTTTTAGACGCAGCTATTTGCACGATTTTGTGTTGACAACGCTTGCCAATTTAGGTATTCTTAAACCAATCAAATTGGAGGTTTGTTAATATGAATTTTGCACGCACATATGCTAATGTATGTTGCTGTGGATCGCGCCTTATGCGACCCACTAGTTGGCGTGCCTAAATTTAAACATTAATAGGCCACAATTAAATCGGGATATAATCGTATGAGGCGCTGATTCTAATGATAGAATCAGTGCCTTTTTCTATTCAAATGTGTTTATCAGATTAGAGTATCTTGATAACTACAGTCCCACAGGAAGGAAGAGCAGGATGTTAGTAAACAGCGTTTATGAATTAATCGGGCATACGCCATTGTTGCAATTAAACATTGATGTCCCTAACGGTAGTCATATTTATGCCAAATTAGAAATGCAAAATCCGGGCGGCAGTGTTAAAGACCGTTTAGGCATGGCACTAATTGAGTATGGTATTGAAATTGGAGCCATTAAAAAAAATACCACAGTTATTGAACCTACCGCTGGTAATACTGGGATTGGGGTTGCCTTAGCTGCACAAAAGTATCATTTGCCAGTTAAATTAGTAGTTCCTGAAAAGTTTAGTTTTGAAAAACAGACCTTGATGAGAGCTTTGGGGGCTGAAATTATTAATACACCTTCTGCACAAGGCATCAAGGGAGCAATTCAAAAAGCAAAAGAATTGGCTGAAGGAATTGAAAATTCATACGTCCCACTGCAATTCGAGAATCCTGCTAATCCAGCTGTTTACCAACGTACACTGGGTCCTGAAATCTTAGCTGACTTACATAATCAGTCAATTGATGCATTTGTTGCTGGAGCTGGTAGCGGTGGTACATTTGCAGGAACTGCTAAAGCACTGCAAGCAGCCTATCCTGATATTCAAAACATTGTGGTCGAACCAGACGGATCGATTTTAAATGGTGGAGCGCCACATTCCCACAAGACAGAGGGTATTGGAGTTGAATTTATTCCACCATTCTTTGATAATTTAAAGATAACAGAAACCAAAACGATTAGTGATGAGGATGCATTTTACTATGTTAAGTGGTTAACGCAAAATGAAGGCTTGTTTGTTGGTAGTTCAAGTGGAGCAGCATTGGCAGCCAGTTTACAGATGGCCGAACAATTACCACAAAAATCAACAATTGTCACTATTTTTCCAGATTCAAGTGAACGATATTTAAGTGAAGGAATTTACAACTAAACAGGAGGAATTAATAATGAAATTCAATACTAAATTAATCCATGCAGGAATTAGCGAAGATCAATCAACTGGGGCAGTTTCGATGCCAATTTATCGTGCATCAACGTATCATCAAAAAAAGGTTGGTGGTAATCCAGACTGGGAGTATTCCCGCAGTGGTAATCCTACTCGAGCTGCAGTTGAAAAATTAATTGCTGATTTGGAACAAGGTGTCGCTGGATTTGCATTTGCATCTGGTTCAGCAGCAATTCATACTGTTTTCTCACTATTTTCTGCTGGGGACCACGTTATCGTTGGTAACGACGTCTACGGTGGTACTTTTAGGTTAATTAATCAAGTTTTAAAACGTTTTGGCCTTACATTTACGACTGTTGATATGCAGGATTTGTCGCAAGTAGAAGCAGCAATTAAAGACAATACAGTTGCTGTATATTTTGAAACACCCACTAATCCGTTACTTAAAATTGCTGACATTAATGCGGTGGCCTCCTTAGCTAAACAACATGGATTAAAAACAATTGTGGATAATACCTTTGCGACACCGTATAACCAAAATCCATTAGTACTTGGAGCTGATATTGTTGTTCACTCAGCAACCAAGTATTTGGGCGGCCACAGTGATTTAGTCGCCGGATTGGCAGTGACGAATGATGAAAAATTAGCGGAACAAATTGGCTTTTTGCAAAATTCAATCGGTAGCGTCTTAGGGCCAGATGATAGTTGGCTGTTGCAACGAGGAATTAAAACCTTAGGTGCACGGATGCGGGTGCATCATGAGAATGCCGCTGCAATTGTTGACGTATTAAAAAATGATGCCCATGTTGCTAAAGTTTATTATCCTGGTGACCCCGATTTTGCAGGTTATGAAGTAGCCAAGAAACAAATGAATCATTTTGGGGCAATGATTTCATTTGAGTTACAGTCAGGATTGGATCCAAAGCAATTTGTAGAACAATTACAGATTATTGACTTGGCTGAAAGTTTAGGCGGCATTGAAAGCTTGATTGAAATTCCTGCAGTCATGACACATGGTGCAATTCCCCGTGATATTCGGTTGGCAAGTGGTATTAAAGATGAACTAATCCGTTTATCAGTTGGAATTGAAGATCAAGAGGACTTAGTAGAAGACATCCAGCAAAGTTTAGCAAAACTATAATCAAAAAAAGGAGCCTAATAATGTTTTCTGCAGCCAAATACATTCAACAAAGTGATCCAGCTGCCAAAAGTATGTGGGAAGTTATTTTCACTTACTCCGGGTTTCATGCACTGGCATTTTATAGATTAAGTCATCACTTGTATCAAAAAAAGCATTATTTTTTGGCTGCACTAGTTGCACACTTGGGTAAACAAGTTACGCATGTTGAAATCCATCCAGGAGCAACCATTGGAAAATATGTGTTTATTGATCATGGAACTGGTGTTGTTATTGGAGAAACCGCAATTGTGGGTGATTTTGTTACCATTTTGCATGGAGTTACGTTAGGTTCTCGACATATTAGTGAAGGGCCGCGGCACCCCCAGGTTGGTAATCATGCTTTTATTGGTGCTAATGCAATGTTATTGGGGCATGTTAATATTGGTGCCAATGCAAAGGTTGGTGCAGGAAGTGTGGTTTTGCATGATGTGCCACCATATGCAACTGTAGTTGGTAATCCTGGTCGGATTATCAATCAGCAAGTTAAGTTAACTGTTCACAGTAATCATGGTTAAAAGTCTTTTTAAAATGTATAATAGCCATTGAATCAATTAAGAGGTGGACAGAATGAAGCAAACAACAAAAAAACATTTAAAGGTAATTCGACGGGCTAGTGAAGCTGTAGGACTAGGTGTTATTGCTAGTTCAGCTTTAGTCTATAAAATGGCTACTGGTTTTAGTGAAAAACAAAAATTAAATGGCCAAAAAGAAGCGATTGAACAAAATCATCCAACTGATAACGAGTGGTATGAACGGTTATCCAAGGAAGAATGGCAAATAACGACTACGGATGGACTTAAGCTGTTTGGTAGCTTTGTACAAAATCCAGCAGCAACCGGAAAAGTTGTTATTTTGGCGCACGGATTACATCATTCTCGTGAACAAGTTCGACCATATGCACGTTTGTTTTACCAACTGGGCTATAGCCTGTTGATGCCTGATGCTCGGGCTCATGGTAAAAGTGAAGGTAATGTGATTGGATTAGGATGGTTAGATCGACAAGATTATCAGCAGTGGATTGAAGAAGTGCTAGTAAAACAAGATGCGAATGCTAAAATTGTTTTGTTTGGAATCAGCATGGGAGCTACCACAGTGATGGCGGTAAGTGGTGAAAAGTTGCCTAAAAACGTGGTTGCGATTGTTGAAGACAGTGGTTACAGCAATGTTTTCGATGAAGGCAAGTACCGACTAGGTCATAAATACCATTTCCCAACAGTTCCGATGGTGGCAATTGCTAGTCGAATTTCAAAGATTCGTGATGGATATGCATTTGAAGATGGCGATATTTTACGCCAGATTCAGCAAAATCATTTACCAATTTTAATGATCCATGGTGCTCGCGATCAAACTGTACCGGTAAAAAATGCATTTCAACTTTATCATAAAGCCAACCAACCTAAGAAATTGTATATAGAACCAGATGCTGGTCATATTGAAACAATTTATGTTAACCCACAAAAGTATCAACGTGTTTTGACTGATTTCTTGGCACAGGTGTAACAGGTCTAGAAATTAAACTCGTAGTAGATAAAATCTATAGCAGAACTTCTGTTATAGATTTTTTTAGTTATGGATAATCATTTTTTTGGTTGTTATTTGCGGGATACTCTAGTAAACTACTAAATAGTAATTGTTACAATTTAGGAGAAGACAAACTTTATGGTAGGTAAAAAAAAGATAATTTGGTCGTTATTACTAACGATAATTTTGGTGGGGTTGGCTGGCTGTAATGACAGATCTGTTACAACACAAAAGCCGATTAGAGTAGTTAGCAGTATCGATTTTTATGGTGAAGTGGCACAACAAGTAGCTGGCAAATATGGGCAAGTTAGTTCTGTCATTCATAGCTCGTCAGTTGATCCCCATGATTTTGAACCGACTACTAGCAATGCTAAATCAGTTGCTAATGCTAACGTTGTTATCCAAAATGGTGCCGGGTATGACACATGGATGAACAAATTAGTTAATGCAAGTGACCAAAAGATTGCCCACATTCAAGTTAGTGAAGATCTGTTGAATAAAAAAGATGGCAGTAATGAACACGTGTGGTATGAACCTAATACGATGCCCAAGCTTGCCCGCAAATTAGCAAATCAGTTTAGTAAGCTTGATCCCAGTCACGCTAAGTACTATCAAAAAAACGCCACTAAATACGTCCAATCTTTAGCACCTATCAACAAGTTGACCAATGAATTGAAACAAAATGTTGACAAGAATAACGAGCTAGTTGATGTTAGTGAACCGGTATTTAATTACGCACTTACTAATTTGGGTTACCACGTTAACAACCAGCATTTTGCAAAATCAATTGAAGATGGCAATGATCCATCGCCAGCTGATATTGGCAAAATGCAAGCGGATATCAAAGAGCATAAAATCGCATTTTTAGTGGTCAATGTCCAAGAAAGTGATCATGTCATTACGAATATGGTTAAGCTTGCCCGTAAATACAACGTGCCAGTTTTAAAAGTAGCAGAGTCATTGCCAAAGGGGTTGAATTACAAACAGTGGATGATAAAACAGTATCAGCAATTAAAACAAATTCAACAGGGGATGTAACTATTAACAAAATTCTGACAATCAAACATCTGACCCTCGCCTACGGTGATAAACGAGTCATTCAAGATTTGAATTTTGACTTAACCAAGGGTTCATTCACGGTTATTTTGGGTGAAAATGGTGTCGGTAAAACGACATTGATCAGGGCACTTTTAGGCCAGCTAAAGCCACAAACTGGAACCATTGAATTTGAAAATGAACAACAGACAGTGAAATTAGGCTACGTCCCCCAATTTAGGAATGTTGATGAAGAATACCCATTGACGATCCGTGAATTTGTAGCACTAAACTTATATCATGGTTTAACACCGTGGCTGAAGAGACAAGAACGGGGCCGTGTTGATTGGGCGATTAAACAAACTAATTTAACTCAAATTGAAAATAGGCCCTTAGGACAAGCATCTGGTGGTGAAAAGCAGCGAGCTTATTTAGCACAAGCTTTGATTGAACGGCCTAATTTACTCATATTGGATGAATCAACTGCAAGCTTAGACGTGGGAATGAAATATGAGCTGCTAGAGTTGGTCAGAAGATTACAAGCAGAGCAGACGTTAAGTGTGCTCTTTGTAACACACGACTTACCGCTCGCCAAACAATTTGCGGATCATTTTTTGTTAATGGAGCACGATCATTATCAAACTGGTAAAATTGAAGATTTAAAAATAACTAAGGCAGGTGAGGGGCATGTTTAGTTTTGATTTTATGCGGCATGCGTTTGTGGCCGGCACATTTATTGCAATCATCTGTGGTGTAATTGGTGTCTTCGTGATAGCACGTAGCATGTCTTTTTTGACCCACACCTTGTCAGAAATTGGATTTGCGGGGGCTGCTTTTGGCGTTTTTGCTGGCTGGCCGGCAATTAATGGAATGCTGCTGTTTACGATTATTAGCTCGATGATTGTTGGACAGATGAGTGTGAAAGAGGAGCGCAGAGAATCTGCAATCACGGCAGTTTCAGCACTTTTTATTGGGTTAGGAATTCTATTTTTATCGTTATCTAATCAAAATGCGAGTTCTGCTACTAGCATTTTATTTGGTAGTGTGATCGGTATTAGTCAATCTGAGGTATGGCAAATCGTAGGCCTATCGATCGTTGTCTTATTAGTTATTTTGGTTAGTTATCGTTCCTTAAAGTTTGATTCCTTTGATTCTGTGGGGGCGAGAGTGAATGGAGTGAAAGTTAATTTAGTATCAATCATCTTTCTGGTGGTATTAGCGCTTAGTGTTAGCGTCGCTGCACAAATTGTGGGTTCGCTGTTAATTTTTATTCTGTTGACATTGCCAGCCGCAAGTGCAAAATATTTTGTCCACAGTGTGGCCAAGATGATGACCTTATCAATCGGATTTGCGATTTTGGGAACTTGGTGTGGCTTATATTTGGGCTATTTAACAAACTGGCCAGTGAGCTTTTTCATCGCAAGTATAGAAGTATTAATATATTGTGTTGCCTTGTTATATGCTAGAAAAGCATAGTAACGGGCTTTTTTATTTTGTCGCAGTTAAGATTATGCAAAAATAGGTTCTTTGGCAGCGACAAGTATTAGATGTCTTCACCAGAGCAGACACCTAGAGCTAAGTTCATAATAACAATCAAGTAATCAAAGCCCGATTTCTCAATTGTTATTATGAACTTAGCTTACGGTATCTGAACGCTCTGGTTCACACTTTTTTCATTAATTTGGTTCATAATTGACTAAAACACGAACTATTATGGTATCATTTTTAGAGATTAGAAAATAACGATGAAGAGGTAACGGCGATGAAAGTCAGACGAAGCGACCGACTGGTTGATATGACCAGATACCTATTGGAACGACCACGGACACTCATATCTTTAAAATTTTTTGCACAGCGCTACGATTCTGCTAAGTCTTCAATTAGTGAAGACCTTAGTATTTTAAAACGAACCTTTCAAGACCGCGGCACAGGTATTTTAGAAACAGTTCCTGGGGCAACTGGTGGTGCTCGGTTTATTCCATATATTCTCCGCGAAGAGGCCCAAGAATTTATTAATCAGGTAGTTGAAGAAGTTAATGATGAAAGCCGACTATTACCGGGAGGATACGTTTATCTATCGGATCTGCTAAGTCGTCCCGATATCTTACGACAAGTGGGACGTTTGATAGCAACCCAATACCTGAATCAGCATGTTGATGTGGTGATGACAGTTGCAACAAAAGGAATCCCAATTGCACAAAGTGTTGCAACATTCTTGAACGTTCCGTTTGTTATTGTTAGGAATGACTCACATATTACAGAAGGTTCAACTGTTAGCGTTAACTATGTTTCAGGCTCTTCGAAACGGATCGAGAAAATGGAATTATCGCGTCGAAGCTTAAAGCAAGGAGCGCATGTATTGGTGGTTGATGATTTTATGAAGGGTGGCGGGACATTGAACGGAATGGCCTCACTTATTCAAGAATTTGATGCTAAATTAGTTGGTTTGACGGTTTTTGCTGAGGGAGAATTCACTGGAAAACGATTAGTTAGTAACTATACTTCACTGATTAAGGTTAATGCGGTAAATCCGAACGACAAAACAATCGGTGCCCAACCAGGTAATTATTTAACGACGGTTTTTGGTACAGAAATGGGGAATAAATAAATGGCAACGCGGAATACAATTATTTTAGCAGCTGGTAAAGGCACACGGATGAAATCTAAACTGTATAAGGTATTACATCAGGTGTGCGGTAAGGCAATGGTTGACCATGTGCTGACTCAAATCGAAAAAAACAAAATGGATAACGTGGTAACCGTTGTCGGATATGGTGCTCAAAATGTTGAAGATGCTTTGGGCGATCGCACTAAATATGTTTTACAAAAACAACAACTAGGCACCGGACATGCCGTACTCCAAACTGAAGAATTATTAGGCAATTTAGATGGCGAAACGCTCATTGTTAGTGGTGATACACCGCTATTTACAGCAGAAACGTTTGCGCATTTACTTGAATATCATGAAGCTAAACATGCTGCTGCTACCGTGTTAACTTCAGTAGCTCCTGATCCAACCGGTTACGGCCGAATTGTCCGTAACGATATCGGAATTGTTGAAAAAATTGTTGAACAAAAAGATGCAACTGCAAAAGAGGCCACTATTGCGGAAATTAATACCGGTGTCTACTGTTTTGACAACCGCACTTTATTTGATGCATTGCATCTAATTACAAATGATAACGCGCAGGGTGAATATTATTTAACCGATGTAATTGGCATTTTAAAACAACGTGGTGATATCGTGGCTGCTTATCAAATGGATAGTTTTGATGAATCAATGGGTGTCAATGATCGCATTGCATTAGCTAAGGCAAACCAGGTGATGCGTGATCGGATCAATACACATTTAATGCAAAATGGGGTTACTTTAATTGATCCTGCAAGCACGTATATTGATGCTGATGTTAAGATTGGTACGGATACTGTTATCGAGGGCGGTGTGTCCATTAAAGGCAACACCACAATAGGGTCAGATTGTTTTATTGGTGCTCATTCAGAAATTCAAGATTCTGTATTACATGATTCCGTCAAAGTATTAGCATCATTTATCGAAAAATCAGAGATGCACACAGGGAGCGATATTGGTCCTTATAGTCATTTACGTCCTGAAGCAGAGATTGGAGAACAGGCCCATCTTGGTAATTTTGTGGAAGTTAAAAAGTCTGTGATCGGTAATGGAACTAAAGTTGGGCATTTGACGTATGTTGGGGATGCTACGCTTGGTGAAAATATCAATGTTGGTTGTGGGGTTGTTTTCGTCAATTATGACGGGACTGCTAAACATCACACTAATGTGGGCGATCATGCATTTATTGGTAGCAATTCAAACTTGATTGCGCCACTAGAAATTGCGGCAGATTCATTTGTTGCTGCTGGCTCGACAATTACGGATAGTACTGAAAAATTTGATATGGCAATTGCGCGAGCACGACAAGTTAATAAGCCGGGATATGCTAAAAAATTACCGTGGTAAAAGTGGCAATAAACTTGCAATTTCTAAGTTAAATCAATATTATTAAATTATAGATTAAATTACCGGAGGCCCTAATGGAACAACAATATTTTGATCCCAAATTGAAAATTTTCGCGCTTAACTCAAATCGGCCTTTAGCACAAAAAATTGCTGACACAGTTGGGGTTGAATTAGGTAAACTTTCTGTTGATCGATTTAGCGATGGCGAAATTAGAATCAATATTGAGGAAAGTATTCGTGGTGACAACGTATATGTCATTCAGTCAACATCTGCACCTGTAAACGATAATTTGATGGAATTACTGATTATGATTGATGCTCTTCGTCGAGCCAGTGCTAATACCATCAACGTGGTAATTCCATATTATGGGTATGCACGACAAGACCGTAAAGCCCGTTCCAGAGAACCGATTACAGCGAAGTTAGTTGCCAATATGCTTGAAAAAGCAGGAGCTTCTAGAATTGTGGCCTTGGATCTACATGCGGCTCAGATTCAGGGATTTTTTGATATTCCGCTTGATCATTTGATGGGAGCACCATTGCTAGCTGATTATTTCATCAATCATGGTATCTCAGAAAATGCAGTGGTCGTTTCACCAGACCATGGTGGTGTTACTAGAGCACGTGCTTTGGCCGAGTTCTTGAAAGCTCCGATTGCAATCATTGATAAACGACGGCCAAAAGCAAATGTTGCTGAAGTCATGAATATTATCGGAAATGTGGCCGGTAAACGTTGTATTTTAATTGATGATATGATTGACACAGCTGGGACGATAACACTTGGATCGCAGGCTTTGATCGATGCTGGTGCTACGGAAGTGTATGCTTCTTGTACTCATCCTGTTTTATCAGATCCTGCGATTGAACGTTTAGAAAAATCACCGATTAAGCAAATTATAGTAACGGACTCAATTAATTTACCTGCAGAGAAACGAATTGATAAATTGGTACAAGTTTCTGTTGGACCGTTGATGGGAGCTGCTATTAAACGAATTAATGAAAATCGACCTGTCAGTCCACTATTTAAAAATCGGTTTAGAGCGGACGATAAATGGTAATAATTTCGGTTATATAATATTTTTTTCGTTATTTAAAGATAAAAACGCTCACTACACTTTTTTAAATGCGGTGAGCGTTTTTGGACTTATAAAGTTGATAGGGAAAATCTAACACAAATTTTTTTAATTTGTAAAGCAATTCTTAAATATTACAATAATATTACAAAAATTGTGTTGAAAACGGTTGTTCATCAATGGAACATGCTATAATTAGTTATGTTAAGGGAGGAGAGGTAACAGATGAAAAAAACAACGATCCTTAAACAAATGTTAATGGGGACTTTAACGGTAGTTTCAGTTGGTGTACTCGCTGGTTGTGGCAATAGCAGTACGACTCAAGATACAAGCTCAAGTAATTCATCTTCTGCTAAAGTTAGCCCAGCTACTAAAGCATATCAGGCAGCTAATAAGCTCATTGAAGCAGGAAAATATCAGCAAGCATTAGATAAATTACAGGCGACATCACAACCAACAAGTAAGATCAAAGGCTTGATTGCCAATTTAAAAACGTTAATTCAGGCAAAAGAAGACTACAACAATAAAAATTATGAAGATGCGCAAACTGGCGTTGATACATTAAATGATAACGCAGATTCGTCTAGTCGTGAATTAAAACAAGAAGTTTCTAGTTTGGCAAAGAAAGTAAAGCAAGCGCAGGATACTCAAAGCACTAGCTCTACGCAAAATACTAGTTCAAATACGACTGCTACAGCATCTAGTTCCAGTGTCGCAGCTAATAGTGATCAATCAAACAGTATCGTTTCTAGCTTTGCTAAAGCAGCTGGCTATTATGGTAAGTCTGGCTATATGTTCAATGTTACTGGACAAACTGGATCAGTTTATACGATTGAAGTACGACAAAATAACGACGCTGGTGATGTTGCCAATTTGATTGGTATTTATCAATATAACCCAACCACGGGTTCAGTTAATAAAACATTTTAATCATTTAGAATATTAAAATCGAAGCATTGCACTAGGCCCTGTCAAGTTGACAGATGAAATAATAAAAAATTGAATCTGTTTCTAAGCGGCTTCATTCCAGTATT
>NZ_BJDM01000012.1 GCF_005405145.1 Paucilactobacillus kaifaensis
CATAAGGATGTCATGTCCTTTTAATATGCAAAAAAATCTGATATTGGTTATTTACCAACACCAGATAGTGTAGACCCGAAAATACTATATCTATTTTCTAATCACGCGTCCTATTTATTATGCATAATTGATGAGTTTAAATAACTACATTTTCATAAATGCTCCAGCATCACTTAAGATATTTACAAAATCATGTACAGTATCATGCCTGTTCCAGTCTCGTTGTAATTCACAGGCTAATTGGGCGATACTGGTTGGCTGTGCGCCAGCAGATTCAACGCGTCGCAATGCAGCCTCGTGTGCTACTAGTGATGTACCACCAACCGCATCCACAACGGGGTAAACTTCAAAACCTTCTTTCAAGGCATCTAAGGCTGGAAAGGTGAGACAAGCTTCAGTCCATAAAGCGGCAATAATTAGCTTATTACGACCGGTTTTTCTGACAGCTGCATTAAACTCTTTATCTTCCCAAGCGTTAATGGTTGTTCTATCATAACTCGGAACATTGGGCAATAAGTCCTTGATTGGCGCAACTGTTTCCTGATTTTGAGTAGTTCGTACATTGACTGTGGAGAGAATAATTGGGATTTTGAAAGCTTGCATCAATCTGACAGTATAAACAACATTCTTAACTAATTGAGACCGGTTCATTGAATTGATTGAATTAATTTGAGTTGGTTGATAATCAATTAGTAAAAAAGCTGAATTTGCTGGTGTTAGTAATTCATCATCAATAGGGTTTCGTTGTAGTTCACTTGTCATAATCAATCTACTCCTTTGAGTTGTTATTTAAAAATAGCAGTATCTGCGACCAAACCTGATCTAGATATCCTTTAGCATGTTGGGTTCCTGATAAAAAGATAGTTTGAACTGGAATATTAAACTTAATAAGTTGTTCACTAAGCCTCAAGACGCCAGATGTTGGTACAAATTCATTTAACGAATTAACTAGCAACATCGGACCTGTATCTTTATTTACATGATAGTATGGGGTAGCAGATTTAGTAACTGAAAGATCGTTATCTAAATAGTTTAGTACGAACCATTTATAAAATGCATCATTCTTGCCAGATTGGTTAATTGTAGCACTTGCTGAATTAACAAAATCTTGCTGTGAGTCTGGTTTAGCGATGACTTCTGGATGATTATTCAACCAACTATCAATATCTAGAATGCCGGATAGTGAGATACTTGGCAGGCCATATTTAATCCCCATTTCGACAGCCATATTACCACCAGCAGAAGAGCCAAGCACCATTATTTTTGGTTGTTCAAACTGATGTTTAATCCATCCAATTAAGATATCCATATCAACAAGAGGTGCTGGAAAGTGACTAGTGGGAGTTAAACGATAATTAGGAACTAATACGATATAGCCTTCACTTGCTAGTGAAGTTGCCATATCGGCATCCTTTTGTTTGTCACCACGAAACCAGCCGCCACCATGAATATCAATCACAACTGTTTTAGTTGAAGTCTTTACTGGTGTGTACCAGTCTAAGGTTAGCTGGTGTTGCTTGTCATATAAAAGATCGTGGTTTATTGTAATTTCGCTCATTGGCATTACTCCCTCCAAAAAACTAACTTTTCACAATAATATTAGCACCACATTGATTGATAGCGCTATCAATATCACTTACAAAAAAATTTTATTTGATGCAGACTAAATCTCGGTAATTTTAACGCCAATTTTTTTCCTATTCTTATCCATCACCATCAGAACACCATGGGTCATCCCGTGGTCAAAAACATATTTGTTGAAATTAGAGTAATCTGGGATACTCAGAATTTCTTGTTGCATTGGTTTAGTGAAGGTTACTGCAACTAGTCGATATTTAGTATCAATCCCCATCATAGTTGTTTCAATTGCTCGCAAGGCAACATTGCCTGAGGCTAGAAAGCGAGCGTTAGCTGTATTAATTTGCATTTTAATACGGCCATTAAAAATCTCTTCATTGTTTAGTGTGCTGGCATTATAGCAAACAACAACTGATGTCGTTGTTATCCGGTTCGTGAAAAATATTTTATATGGTGTCATCAGAGAAACTCCTTTATGTGAAATTACAAAATAAAAGTTATAGCAGATAGTCGTTTGCGTGGATGCAACAAAATGAATCAAGTCGGAATAAAGTACAGATATTATTTTCTTTAAATATTATAGTTTATATAAGAATCATAGCATATTTAGAAATTTCTTAATAAGAATTCGCTTAATTAATAGCGACATTATCGTACTATGATAAATAAATAGCTCCTGAATGGAGTTAATCCATGCAGGAGCTATTTAAAGTATTATTTACTTTTAACGACCATTTTTCGTGATTTAAGTCTTGGTACAATACGTAGATCAACTAGTATTAAGACCACTAATATTACTAAGCACACAATGCTAATAAGGAAACTGATCTTTAATAGTGGCGTTTGATAAACCAATTTGATCTGATTATGGCCCCGTTTAACTGGAATGCCAATAAAGGCCTCATTAACACGTGGTAGATTACTAGCAGAGCCTTTCAGATGCCAACCGCTAGAATAGGGAATAGTGGTTGCTAAAACTTCAGCATGTTTGGCCTGGTAACTTGCAGTAACTCCATTCTTTTGTACTTTAATATTATTAGCAGGTGTATTTTTGTTAATTGCCCTTGTGACAGTTGCTCCCGTTGGTACAGCCCAGAGTGTTAAATCAAACTCATATTTTCCACTAGAGGGTAATGATAATGCAATTAGGTTTTCTGAGGACTTGATTGTACCTAAGTTAAGCGTTGTTGACTCTTTGGGATCATAAAATGATAGGTTATCGTTACCCGTCTGTTCAAAGACATTGGTTGTTTTACCATATGCAAGTTGAATATTAAAAGCACCAGTGTTGCCACTCATACTGGTGGCATTTTTACGGAGCCAATTTAGCTTGAATAGTTGACTACTATACCGTAAGTCGGGATCCTCACCACTAAGCATCATATCTTCATTGTGAGTTTGAATATAGTTGTTAGTGGCCGTTTTGAAGCGCTTATTTAGTGAACCAGAATGAAAAGAGATGTTACTAATGCGCGCGTGTAACTCATACCCCTTTATGCTCTTTTGAGTTGAATCAATGGTGACAAACGGATCAATATTGGTTGAAGGCATTGTCACTGAAACATGTTTTTTTGTAACAACATTGCCATTGAGGTATGAGAAGGGAAGTTTAACCACCTTATTTAATAAGTTCTGATTTGAAGTGGTTGGGGCGTTTTTAGAAATCGTATTGCTAATTAGAGCGACTTCTTTTTGGCTGGGATCTAACTTACTAAATTGTTTTGTACTCATTGTGCTAGCAGAGTGATAAATTAACGGCATTGTTTGATCGTTAGTCAATAATTTTTGTGAGTTAACAACGGTTTTGGTGTCTTCATAACCGGCTGGTTCAAACTCACTAGTGGTATTTTTAAAGAAGCGAGAAACCCCAAAATATTGCAGGATAAGTGACCGATAGTCAGCGTTGTTAGTTACGTCGTTTGGGTTACCAGTATTATTCTCTAATTCACTATTTAATTTGCTTAGATAAGTGTTTTGCAGTGACCAGTAACTATTAATATTATTGGTTTTGGCCAGAATAGGAAGATTGTCTGCAGGGGCTTTACCAATATAATTTTGCAACTGTCCGTCAATTAGTGCGCGGGAATAATTGGCAGTAGTGGTTTTATCTTTTGAGTCTGTGGTGTTTTCGTAGGCTTTTTGTGCATTCGTTAATTGTTGGGTAGCTGATGAGGTCATCAGCATTGTTTCATCCTGTGAAAACTGGTTAGTATGACGATCACGCATAATAATGACAGCATTTAAACTGGTCAGTATAAGAATAACGGCAGTAATCTTGGGTGCTGTAATGTTAAGGGTGCGATTGCCTTGAACTAAAATTAACAAGACAACCAAACTACCATAAACTATTAGCACTCCGCCTAAATCAAATTTAAAACTGAAACTGTGCGTGATGAACAGACTAATGGCCATTATGAAACCAGCAATTGTAAAAATGATTAAGTCTTTCTTATCGATAGAAACTAAATTATCTAGTAAGAAGATCACAGCAATTGCAACAGGAAACATTACTAGAAATGTCCAGCGATTAGAAGGCGAAGTTCCTCCGTTCATTAAAGCTGCCAAAAAGGGAACCAACAAAATAAGGCCACTGATGGCAAATGTTAAATTGACTGTTTTAAATTGACGGAACCGTCTTAGCGACCAGAGCATTGCAATTACACCAATCGCTAAAATACCACCGGTTACCCAGTAAGGTCTGGAATAATTACTGATAGCCATTCCTGGTAAAGTTAAGTAATAAGCTAGTGGATAGAGTGTCATGCCATTAGCGACTTGACTGCTTGAGCGGGCAGAATTGATAAGCTGGTACATTGATGGAATAAATAGGACTGCACTTAACCCAATGCCACCAAGAACGCTTAAGATTAATTTTAGATTTTGTTTTAGTTGCCGAAATTGTGGCTTGGTGATTAATAAAATTAGCCAGTAAATAACCATACCAATGCCCATAACAGCTCCTAAATAAAAATTATTGAACAATGTCCATGCAGTCATGAAAAATAGCAATGCTGTTTTATTGGTAGTTAGTGCTTTATTAATTGAGTAAATTAATAGCGGTAAAATAATAAGTGGGTTTAAGAAGAACGGATGAGCAAACGTCACGTAAGCCGTATATCCAGAAAATATATACACAAAGCTAGCAGTTAAAATGGAGGCTGGTTTTGCGTGTGGTACTAATCGTTTGGCAGCAAAAATGAAAGCAATTCCGGCTAAAAATAGTCGTAATACAGTCATCACGGAGTAGTAGGCCGCCATATGAGCTTGTGAAAAAAAGATTGCTGGATAAGTGAAAATATCACCCATAACATAGTATGAAAACACTTGAAATGTGTCAGAACCTAAACCAATATTCCAATCCCACTGAGCAAATAAGTGATGATGAAAAATAAGGCCACGCAACAATTTACGCCAGTAGAGGAGTGCTGGATAATGTTGAGTAATTCCGTCTGAATTCCAAATGAGGGTTGATTTGGATAATGGTACGACGGCAAAAACTAAAATTCCAATAATGAAAAAACAAAGTGTATATTTAATGTAAATATTTCGACTTATTTTAAGATGCAATGGCATATCAGTATCGACCTTTAATTTAGTTTGATTTCAAAAATTTGGGATGAACCCATAACCGCTATTTTAGCGTACTTATGGTCCATCGGTCAAAGTTAGCTCTTAAACACAAATAAAAAAGTCTAACAACTTTTTTTGGCTGCCAGACTGATTATTATTTATTGTGTTATTCAATTTCTTCTTGTCGTGGACTGAGTTTGTTTTTAAGGTATGTCACAATCGCTGGTAGCAATGAAATTCCAATGATTCCAAAAATTACAAAGGTAAAGTTATCTTGTACGACTGGTAGATTACCAAAAAAGTATCCTGTTAGACAACAAATTATGACCCATAAAAAACCGCCAATGACGTTGTAGAATGCAAATTTACGATAATTCATATTGCTACCGCCTGAAACAAATGGTGCAAATGTCCGAATGAACGGCATAAACCTAGCAATAACGATTGTTTTACCACCATGACGATTGAAGAATGCTTCTGCTTTATCCAGTTTTTCTTGATTTAGCAAGCGTCCAAACAGTGAATTTTTACTAATTAATAAACCAGCATGTTTACCAATTTCGTAGTTCAGTGAATCACCTAGCACCGCGGCTACAAAGAAGGTGATGAGTAACCAAGCAAAGTTTAGATTAAATGCTTGGTTAGCCGCTAACGCACTGGCGGCGAACAATAATGAATCACCAGGTAAAAATGGCAATATTACCACACCAGTTTCGATGAATACTAGTGCAAATAAGATTAGGTAAGTCATTGAATCAAACTGGTTCACAATCGAAATTAAATGTTGATCAATGTGCATAATAAAGTCAATTAATTGAGGCATCGTTGTCTCCTAGTTTTAATTTATAGTGGGGGCAATTAGTAAGCTAAATGATACAGACTTTGGTGTAGATTGTAAAGATTATTAACTTTTATTTATGAACTACCTTAGAAAAATCATATTTATGAATTCGGTTTCAATGCTATAATTAAAGCGTTAAATGAATTGGAGACGAGGTTATATTATGAAAATTTTAACATTTGGAGAAATGATGTTACGTCTTAAAACACCAAATAATGAGCGAATTATGCAAGCTAGTCAATTTGAAGCAACTTATGGAGGAGCTGAAGCCAATGTAGCAGTTTCATTAGCATCTTTGGGTGATGGGGCCACATTTCTTACCAAATTTCCTGATAATTTATTAGGAGATCGTGGCGAAGCGACATTGGCACAATATCATGTTGATACTAGTGAAATAAGACGGGGAGGCACACGAATGGGAATTTACTTTTTTGAAAAAGGAGCTAGTGTCCGACCAACGAACGTCGTCTATGATCGTGCAGGAAGTGCGTTTGCTACCGCCACGGCGAGTGAATTTGACTGGGAAAATATTTTAACAGATGTTGACTACTTTTATTTTTCTGGTATTACTCCTGCATTATCAGCAGAATTGGAGTTAGCAGTGACGCAGGCTTGTCAATATTGTCAGATTCACCAAATACCAGTTATTTGTGATTTGAATTATCGCGCCAAGTTATGGTCACCAGAGAAAGCACAGGCGACGATGAATAAATTGATGCCATATGTAAATGTTTGTTTAGCACACGATGAGGATTTTGTTTCTTCATTAGGAATTGAAGCATTTGATGGGAATATGCGTCATGGTATTGAACAAAAAGATCAATTCAAAAGCGCAATGCAACAAGTAGTAGCAAAGTATCCGCAATGTCATACAATTGCTAGTGTATTAAGAGATATTAAATCTGTGGAGGATAGTCGATGGACTGCTACAATGTTGCACGATGGTAAATTCTACGATGCACCAACTTACCAAATGCATGTAATGGAAGGAGTAGCTGCGGGAGATGCTTTTGGTGCTGGAATTGTGCATGGCTTAGTCAATGGCTTTTTGCCGCAAGAACAAATTAATTATGCTATGGCGGCAAGTGTTTTGAAGTTAACTATTACTGGTGATTTAAACTTAGTTCGGGATCAAGAGATTCGCAACTTGATGAATGATCATGGTGGCGTGGGGATGCAACGATAACACACACTAGCATTATTAAAAATAAAAAGAGCCCAATTGGACTCTTTTTCAACTAACTACTAAGTTAATTAATTGGGGCTCTTAATTTTAAATTTCATTGCTTTACCGCTAAAAGTTTCATCGGAATGTAAATCGATAAATCTCTGAGCGATATCAGATTGTTGCTTAGTTTTTACATCGACAAATGAAACCTCGTAAGCAGATTCAATAAGTAATTGCATTCGGTTTTTTGTGGCGACATCTATTGCATAGTTAATTAATTCAACACGTGACATTTAACTGACCTCCATTCATTAACTACTAGTAATGTCTATAATGGAATTAGTAGCAATTAATGTCAACCAAATATTTTCATTATGATAACTATTAATTAGTTGAATTAACGATTTTTGCGTCTAAAAGGTCTTTCCAATTTGGAAGGGGTAGTGTAAACTAAAAGATGTTGTTTGCCCGAGTGGCGGAATTGGCAGACGCGCAGCGTTCAGGTCGCTGTATGGGTAACCATGTACAGGTTCGAATCCTGCCTCGGGCACTAAAACTAAATAAAAAATCAGCATTCTAACTGCAAAGAATGCTGGTTTTTTATTTAGTTTAGATTAATCTATCAAGCTGACCATCGTCCCATATCCCGTAACAACTAAGAATTTTGGCGCGACCTGAAGCTGTACAACTTCTGTATTGAATTTGATATCTACGATACCATCAGCATTATGATCCGTTGCAATTTGTTTCATTTTTTCTTCAACGTCTGGAAAAAGCTGCTCAATGGATTCAAACGCATCAATTGTCTCTGACGATAGCATTAAATGACTTGTGGCGTTGACAATTCCTTTAATGACATGTGGTTTATCGATACTGCCAGTGGTTAAAAACATTTATATCATCTCCCATATTTATTGGTAGAGGCGTAAAACAATAAAGTAGATTGCAGAAAAAGATAACGTAATTAAAAATGACAAAAAGCAGTAAATGCCGATGATTCGAGGATTACCATGCTTTGTAACTAGAAGCAAGATAGTACTTAATAGGACTAGTACAGCTATGATTAAGAAAACTAAAATGGTTAATTTAAATAGTTGCATGTTAAGTTCTCACTTTTCTATCGAAATTAAATTTATTTTACCATATTTAATCTAATAAACACGGATGATACATAAAAGAATAGCTTGTTAACAAAAAATGAATCCAACAAAGGATTCATTTTATTTGATGCGATTATTTATTTTTCTGTTCGTCTTCACGTTTCTCTGCATCTTGAAATCCGGATTTAACAGGATAGGTCAGACGAATGGTGCTTGGAATGATGATCGGAATAATAAATACTAAGATAATCAAACCAATAATCACCGCCATAGCAACTTCAATCAAGGTAGGAACACCAGACGGAATCAAGGCAGCAAATGTACCACACAAAATAATTGCCGCGGAAATTACCACGGTACCGATGATTCCAGCAGATTTAACGATTCGTTGTGATGGCATCATATTATCGCGACCGAACTCACGATATTTCATCATTAGGAAGATACTGTAGTCAACACCTAACGCGATTAGCATGATAAACGAGAAAAATGGTGTGTTCCAGGTTAACATGTCTTTACCTAAAATTAGGTGACTAAACCAACGAGTCAAGCTCAATGATGTCATGTAAGCCATCATTAGCGTACCAATGATATAGACAGGTTGTAGAAGTGACCTGGTAACAAAGACAAGGGCTAATGCTATTCCAATTAGCATAATTGCCGCTGTTCGGATGAAGTCTTGGCTAGCAAGGTTTTTAATGTCTGCTAGAGTAGATGACTGTCCACCCATCGCAACTGTTGCATTCTTCAAATCAGTTCCTTTGAGACTCTTCTTGGCCATATTGGATAGTGATCGAACTTTAGTTGTTGCTTTAGCATCACTTGGATTAGTTCCTAAAACAACGGTGATTTTAGCTGATTTTTTATCCTCAGAAAGATAGGCTTTAATCGCCGGTTTATATGATTTGCTATGCAAAACATTGTTAGGCACGTAGTAAGTATCAGCAGCAGCTGATTTTTTCAATGCTGTCAGATACTTGCCACCAGAACCCAAACCACTATTAACTTGGTCAATACCAGAGGTTAGTTTAGGCGATTGCTCTGCCAACTGATTAATACCAGTATTAATCTGAATTAGACCAGTCTGGCTGGCACCTAATGCAGATTGAACTTGATTGAGACCACTAGTAAGTTGAGTAAGGGCAGTGGCGGCGCCAGGAAGGGCTGTATTAGAAGCAGTGGCTAGTTGATTAACTTGAGTCTTTAATGTCGCTACTTGGCCCATCATACTATTTAATGAGGCGGCTGAATTACCGACATCTGTCATTGAGTTAGCTAAACTTTTATCTGCATTTCCAGCCGCTTGAATATTAGCAGCTACCGATGCCAATGAACCTTCAAGAGATTGAGTCTGCTGATCAAGCGCACTAGCTATAACTTTGTTTAAAATAGCTTGTTGTTGAGCATTCAAGCTCGCTCCATTTTGGTTGGCAGCCTGAATGATTGCATTAGCTGAATCACTTGAAGAAGTGCTTTGGCCTTGCAAACTTTGTAACGTGTTTCCGGCACTTGTTAAATTAGTGCCAATAATTTGTGCTTGGTTGCCAACATTAGTTAGCTCAGAAGTAAGACTACTAGTGTCAATTGAACTACCAGACTGTTGCAGCGCAGCATTTAATTGTTGGATACCGCTATTGATCTGTGGCAGACCACTTTCAAGCTGACTGATTTGAGCAGCATTACTACCCGATAACTGCCCATTTAACTGGCTAGTCAATTGAGAGACACCATCTACTAACTGTTGACTACCAGTTGATAGCTGGCCTAACCCATTTGTCATTTGTTGACTACCGTTAGATAACTGTCCCAGACCCTTTTGTGCTGATGATAGACCGGAGTTAACAGTTCCTAATTGATTAGATACATATAATTTTTTTACTTTTGTTCCACCCGGCTGGGTAACAGAAGCCACTGTTTTTACATCTGGATCGGCCTGTAATTTACGGGTTAGTTCGTCGATTAACTTTAGGTCTTTTTCATTATCTAATCGGTGGTTGGATCTGATATATAGCGTTGATGGTTCTGCCGTTCCTTTGGAAAAATGTTTTTGAACGGTTAAGAAACCTTGCTTTGCTGGCATTGAATTACTAATTTCATCAGTGTCATCATAATTTAATTGATTGTTGAAGGTAAAGTAGAAGGGTAACAAAATAACTATCACTAAGATTAACGAAATAATTGGGTGGAGCACGGAACTAGTTGATAGCCGATGCCATAAGGAACTAGTTCCTTCGCCATCAAAGTTTTTGGATGGCCAAAACATCTTTTTGCCCAAAACTGCCATAAAAAACGGATTGAGGGTTAATAAGACGATTAGTAGCACAGCCACACCAACAGCCACACCAATGGCAGACTGGTAAATGGAAAAATTGGCTAAGCCAAGAGCTGAAAAACCGATTAATACTGACGATCCAGAATAAAGAATGGTTTTACCAGCAACTCGTCTAGCTTGTTGAGTTGCTTTCCAATTAGATACACCACGGCTAAGTTCGTCTTTAAACTGATTGTAAAGCAATATATTATAATCGGTACCAATCCCGAAGAGCACAATCACCATGAAAACTTGCGTAAAGTTTGAAAATGGGAAATTAAATTTATCTACAAGGTTAGTGACGATACTTAATGAGGTCATGAATGAAACCCCAACTGTTAATAATGATACTAACGGGACAATTGGTGAACGAAAGACTAGGACTAAAACTAGAAAAATAAAGATCACGGAAATGATTTCAGTTTTCTTAATACCTTCTTGAATTGCACCAGAAAAGTCATCGTTCAAGATATCCGAGCCGGTAATATACGATTTAACACCGCTTGTTTTAATCGATTTAGACAACTGCTGATTGATTTTTTTAACTGTGCCATGATCTTTGCTAATCATTAGCTGAACCAGCTGGGTTGATTTGTCTTTAGAAATTAGTTGAGCTTTGGTTTCATCGTTATCATTTGGTGCGGTGATACTTTTGATACCGTATTTGTCTTTATGTCGTTTGAGATCATTAATGGTTGCCTGAACTTTTTGTTTGTCAGAATGTGACATCGCTGAATTACCATTATTAAAGACAGCAACGACTTGATAGGTATTACCTTGGTGGTAACCCCATTTTTTTTGAATGGTATTTGCAATTTGGCTTTGCGAATCTTTTGGTAGCTCAATAGTTGAATGATCGCGAGTTAGCTGATTGATGTTTGGTAACATGAAAACGGCTACTAATAAAATAGCAATCCAGGCGAGCAAAGCGCCCAAGTGATTTTTGAAAAATTTAGCCAATGGTTCTCCTCCTCTATTTATGCTTTATGTGTAAATAACATTTCCTTATGCCAGTTCACCACTAGGAGTGATGATTCGATTGATCATTTGATGATAGCTTTTTGTTGAACTAGCAAAAGTTTCATCTTTATAAAAACCAGAAGTTTCAATAAAAACGAATCCTAAAACTGATCCAATTAAAGCGTGCGAAAAAGGCTCATCATTTCCTTGATCGATATGTGAAGAGTCGATTACTTGGTTTAACAATTCGACGAGCATCTGGGCCTCGTGATTGAACGTTGATTCCTTAGGATATTCATGTAAATAAAAAATAACTATTCCTAACGTTCCTTCATCAATTAAAAAGTCACGGGCAATATCTGCGAATTTAATCAGAGCTTCAGTACCCGATAGTCCAACAATACCATCTTTAATCTTTTGGCGTAGTTTGTAGACCAAACGTGCACCAATTAATGAAATTAGTTCGTCTAAGTTGGCAATATAGTTGTACAATGATTGTGTTCTAATGTCTAACTCATGTGCCAATTTTGGTAGCGTGAGTGTTTTCAATCCTTCGTTACGCACAATATTAGTTGCTGCGGTCAAAACCTTGTCTTGATCTAAGGTTCTTTTTTTGGTCATTCCTTAGTTCACCTCCAACGAAAACGATAATTACTATATCACTACTAATTGCAGAAATCAATCTACATCTTGTAGTTTATTTTGAAAGGTGATTGCTACGATGAAAAAATGTGTCTTCTGTCAAAAGAATCATCGTGATTTTATACTAGAGAATAATTTAAGTGCCGCTTTTTTCGATTTCGCACCAGTTTCACTTGGACATACGTTGATTATTCCTAAACGGCATGTTGAACAAATCTGGCAACTAAATTCCACAGAATTAAACTCATTATGGGAATTGATAGAGCAGACTAAGCAATATTTAGATCGTCAATATCATCCGGATGGATATAATATAGGGATTAATGCTGGAAGAGCAGCTGGTCAAAGTGTGATGCATTGTCATGTTCATTTAATTCCACGGTATATGGGCAAAGGTCCATCGGTACCTGGGGTAGAGCACTTAATTCCACTAGAACGGTGATCACCAATATTTGAAAATTAAATTATATTTACTTTTCATCTGATAAGAGATATATTGTAGACGATGAAACTAATCTTTAAGGAGACTAGACTAATGACAGATGAAGTTGTGTTAGATAATCAATTGTGTTTTCAGATCAACAGAGCACACCAGTTGTTTAATCGTTTTTACCAATCTCCATTGAAAGAGTTTAAGCTAACCTATGTGCAATATACTGTATTATTAGCATTATGGGAACGACAGGGAGTCACAATTAATCAATTAGGCGATAAACTGGGCTTAGGAACAGGAACGTTAACACCTTTGTTAAAACGTATGGAGGTAGCGGGTTGGTTAACTAGAACGCGATCTACCGAAGATGAGCGACGTGTCATTGTTGAATTAACAGCTAAGGCGCAACAAAGTAAAGCTAAGATTTTGCAAGCTACCAGTGACTGTATCTCGCGACTGGGTTTTGATAAAGCAACTTACCAAGAGACAATGACGACTGTAGCTAATATCCAGCAACGTTTAGAACAAAGTGAGAAAGATTAACGAATCGATCAATTGTTAAGAATGCGCATCTAATTTTAGTCGAATTGGATGTGCACTTTTTTGTTTGTTGGCATGTTGAGTTCAATTTAACCAATTGTTGCGCAAAAATGATATCATATTAGATAAAGTGATGATTGAGGAAGTGGTCAAATGGGAAAGATTAGAATTAATAACATGAGTTTTCACACCTATAATGGTGTTTTTGCAGAAGAAAAGAAATTGGGGCAACGATTACAACTAGACGCAGAGTTGAGCTATCCAATTGAACAAGTTGTAAAACACGATAATCTTAAGGAAACAGTTAGCTATGCAGATGTATATCAAACAATCGAAGATTTTATTTTAACGAACAATTATAACTTAATTGAGAGTGTTGCCAACCAATTGTTAGCAAAACTGCTAAACACATATCCGACAATTCAAGCAATTACTTTACGAGTGCGTAAATATAGTGTGCCAATTGCGGGCATTTTTGATAACGTTGAAATTGAAGTTTCTGGGTCACAAGATAATGACCACTAGTCGTGTTTATCTTAGCGTCGGTTCTAATATTGGTGATCGTAGACAATATCTAAAGCAAGCAATCACGCAGTTAAAACAGAATGCAGCAATCGAAATTGTACGAGTATCTAGTATTTATGAAACTCAACCTGTTGGTGGCGTTAAACAAGACGACTTCCTTAATATTGCGGTGGCACTCCAAACAAGTTTAGCTCCACTGGAATTATTAGACTACTTACATCAAATCGAACAAATATTACATCGAAAACGATTGATTCATTGGGGACCAAGGACAATTGATTTAGATATTTTGTATTTTGATGATTTAGTAAGCCAAGATAAGACATTGACTTTGCCACATCCGGAGATAAAGAATCGACTGTTTGTACTTATTCCAATGAAAGAAATTACGACTGATGATCCCAAAATATTACATCAAATTGAAACGATGATTAGTGAGACTAGCGATCATAATATGGTTCAAAAATATAATAGTGGTGGTGAAAGTAATTAATGGATACGACAAGAATTGAAAAAGCGGTTCAGGAAATATTAAGTGCAATCGGTGATGATCCCACTAGAGAAGGATTAGTTGAAACCCCGGCACGTGTTGCTAAAATGTACAGCGAGGTTTTTGCCTCATTAGATGAAAATAAAGATTTTAATGATTACAAGGTGTTTCATGTTGATGAGGACCCAGGAATGGTGATGGTGCAGCAAATTCCATTTTATTCAATGTGTGAACACCATTTGCTGCCTTTCTTTGGCATGGCTAATGTTGCCTATGTTCCGCGTGATGGCAAAATAATTGGGTTAAGCAAAATACCACGTTTAGTTGATTTTGTGGCAAAACGACCTGGGGTTCAGGAACGAATTACAACTCAGATTGCGGCTCAAATGCAACGGATACTTCAACCTAAAGGAATCGCAGTCTCGTTGTCCGCTCGTCACATGTGTATGGAAATGCGTGGGATAAGCAAGTCAGGGCTGTTCACCTATACTTCTAAGTTTGATGGTGTTTTTAAAAGTGATTTAGAACTAAAAAATGAATTTTTACGACAAACAGGTAATCATAGTGAATAGCTACGAAGAATTAATTAAGCACATGAATCATGGCATGTTAGCAGCCGATGATGATCGTGTGGCATTATTGAAAAAAATTTTAGCTAAAATAGGTCACCCGGATCAACGTTATAAAGTGGTTCACTTAGCTGGCACCAATGGTAAGGGATCAACTGGAAGTTTAATCAGTCAGTTGTTGACGAATGCTGGTAATAAGGTCGGACACTTTGCGAGTCCGGCATTACATGATTTGAAGGAGCAAATAACAATTAATCAGCAAGTAATCAGTGAAGCTGATTTTATCCAAGTGTATGATTGGATTGAACAACGGCTTCCTGATGAAATTGTTGCCGCTGATTTAACAATCTTTGAATGGTTTGTGTTGGTTATGTTGCAGTGGTTTGCTAATCAACATGTTGATTGGGCGGTTATTGAAGCCGGATTGGGTGGCAGAGATGATGCTACTAACGCAATTAGTGCGCCCTTGCTAACTGTTTTTACACATATAGATCTTGATCACACTAAGATATTGGGTAATACAATTAAAAAGATTGCATATAACAAATCACAAATTATTAAACGTGATACAACTGTTTTTATTGCCCCAAATCAGCATGCTGATACAATTGAAGTTTTAAAAAGGACTGCAGTTAAGAACCAGGCCTGCGAAGTGAATGAGGCTAGTCAGATAAAAATAAAAATTAACTCACAAAGTATCGGCGGAAGTGATTTAATTGTTGATTCGTCATATTTAAAGCATGTCTCAGTAACATTAAAAATGATAGGTGAGTTCCAGGTTGATAACTTTAAAACAGTTGTCTCTATCTATGATTGGTTATTATCCCATGACTTTGTCAGCACCTCACAAGCTTTAATAGATGCGGCGCTTCAGGTATCAATACCTGGTCGCATGCAGGTTTTGCAAACTAATCCGGTTGTTATTTTAGATGGTGCCCATAACCCAGATGCTGCACAACAGCTGCTTAATTCGCTCAGTGATTTATTTTTTGATAAACATTTGATTTTTGTAATTGGTTTTTTGAAGGATAAAAACTATCAGATAATGGCACGACAGTACGAAGCGGTGGCAGATCATATTTTTGTGGTGACACCGGATAACGAAAGACGCGCATTATCGGCCAAACAGATTCAGCAAACTTTACCACAGAGCCAAGTTGTTGCTACCGTGCAACAAGGTGTTAATGCAGCTCTTAAAATTGCCGGCATACAGTCAGTAATCGTAGTAACTGGTTCATTTTACGTGGTGAAGGAGCTGACTAATAGATGAAAAGTTTCCCTACTTTTATCATTGCCTCAAATAATAAATCCAAAACAGAGGAATTAATTAAATGCTTTCGGTTTCTAGGACTACAGGCAAAATCATATCAAGATGAAATTGATGTTTTGAAGTTCCCGCCTGAAGGAACAAAAACTTATTTGGCTAATGCACGAAAAAAAGCACGGTTTGTAGCTCAATATTTACCGGATCAGTGGATTGTTGCTGATGATTCGGGGATGGTATTACAGGCGTTGCCAAAAAGGTTAGGAGTGACAACTGCGAGACAGCTGGAGCCATACCAAGATGTGGATGACTTAAATCAAAAAGTATTGAAATTAGTAGCCGGAAAAAGTCGATTAGTTAAGATGATAGCCCAATTAGTATTGGTAACACCTGATAAGGGCGAATTTGGCGGATACGGAGAGTTTAATGGTACGGTAGCTACATCTCAACGTGGTACAAATGGCTCCAGTTTTGATTTAATTTTGGAGCCACAAGGGATGAAGCAAACTATAGCTCAGTTACCAGATCAAGAAAAAATACCAATGTTGCATCGAACTAAAGCTATTTTAGATCTCATTAGTAAATTGGAGGGGTGATAACAATGCGGGTTCAAGAAATTACTTTTAATTCAACAGATGATTTTAAAAGCTTAGTAATGAGGGATATGGGTGTTCGTTCTCAGCAGATCTTTCTTAAATTTGATTTGATGTCTACAGTTGAGACCCAAGAGTTGAGGGTGCTGCTGGACCAGTTTGATCTTGTTCAACAAACGACTAGATCTGTGGTGACTTGTTCGCTAACATTGGATTTGTTGCCAGTTCTTCGTGAGAGACTGTGGGACCTCTGGCAAGATGAAGGCCTAAACGGTAATTTAGAGTTGATTGAAAAGCACCATGCCATTTATTGGCAAGCGGGACGTTTTAACTTTAATGTAACCAAAAAGCCATTAATTTATGGAATTTTAAATGTGACCCCCGATTCTTTTTATGATGGGGGCAGATTTGAAGGCCAGTCGCAAATGATGGAACAAATTGAAAAGATGGTAGTGGCAGGTGCTGATGTAATTGAAGTGGGTGGACAAACGACGCGCCCTGGGTTTCACGAAATTAGTGCGGAAACTGAAATTAATAAAATTGTGCCAGCAATTAAGATTATTCAGTCTAAGTTTCCTCAAGTTGCAGTTGCTGTTGATACTTATAAAATAGAAGTCATGCATGCTGTAATCAATTTGGGCATTGACATTATTAATGATGTTAACGCGTTTGTAGATGACGAGCGCAAGTTGTCACTCCTTGCTTCTAGCAACGTGGGCTTACTGACAATGCACAGTAGTCGTAATCATGAGTACGAAAACTTAACTTATGAAATGAAACTTTTTTTTGAGCAAAATATTGCTACACTTGTTGCACATGGGATTGATCGCCAGCGAATTGCATTAGATCAAGGAATCGGCTATTCGAAAGTGGAGGATGGATATCAGGACTATGCGATGATGCGCAATATCGATCAATTTAACTATTTAAAGCGGCCTATGATGATTGCCATTTCACGAAAAGGTTTTGGAGCAAAACTATTTGGGTTAGCTAAAGATGATCGCTTGCCAGTTACTTTAGTCGTGGAAGCATATATGTACTTACATGGTGGTAATATTTTGCGAGTTCATGATGTTACAGAAACGGTACAGTTGGTTAAAATGTTAGATACGATTAAACGTGGTGTGTGGCAAAAAGAAACAAAAGATTGATAGTTTTTAAAAAAGCGTTCAAATTATAGTCACTAATTTGAACGCTTTTTTATTAAAATTTCAAAGATAATAGCCACAAGCAAACGTTAAAATAAAAAATAGTGAGAGAATTGCCGACAAAGTAAATGTCATTTTGCGTTCTTGCTTTTGCGCAAACGACACTTCAATTAAGATTACTAGGCAAATTGCCAAAATAAACTTAAGTGTGGCTATCAGTGGAGCGGTAGGAAATACAAAGAACAGAATCACGCCGCCAGTGACTAACAAAAGAAGATAGAATATGCGACTTAAAATCATCCACTTTTTAATGCGTTTTTGCGATTTAGCGGTTAAGCCAGTTATGACTGTTACAACTAGTAAAAGTATTGTTCCTAAATGAATTAATGTCCACATACTTAGTGCTCTCCTTTTTAATCTATTTAGATTTTAACATGGTTTAACAATTTGAGTGCAAAGATTATGTAAAACTAATGAAAACGCCTTTTGTAACGATTTTGTGACTATTTGATTACAATGAAACTTTTCTCTTGTGTTTTCAAATGGATGGTCGTATACTTCCAATCATTGTGTTAAATTCAACGGAGGAGGAGTACTTCTATGCGCGATCTTACAAAGGGCAATCCAATCAAATTAATTTTGATGTTTACGATGCCACTATTTATTGGTAACTTATTTCAACAATTATACAATTTTTCTGATGTTTTGGTCGTTGGGCAAACCCTTGGTGTGAACGCATTAGCTGCGGTGGGATCAACGGGTAGCTTGAACTTTTTGATTATTGGGTTTGCATCTGGTTTAACAGCTGGATTATCAATTGTTACCGCACAACGCTTTGGTGCGCATGATTTTCGTGGTGTTCGCCGTAGTTTTGCTGCAAGCATTCTTATCAGTTTGCTTGTAACGATTGTGTTAACAGTTGGTAGTTTGATTTTTCTCGATCCAATTATGCACTTAATGAGTACTCCTGCAGATATTTACGCTAATGCCCGCACTTTTATTTCTATTATATTTATGGGAATTTTTGCTTCGGTGGCTTTTAATCTTCTTTCGAATGAAATTCGAGCATTGGGTGATTCTAAAACACCACTTTGGTTTTTGATTATTGGAACATTAGTGAACTTGGTCTTAGAATTATTGTTTATTCTTGTATTTCATTGGGGTGTTGCAGGTGCCGGTTGGGCAACAGTGGTATCACAAGTGATTTCAAGTGTTCTCTGTGTGATTTACATCTATCGTCATATTCCAATGCTGCAAGTTCATCGAGTCGATTTTGTGAATGTTATTAAGGAATTTGCAGAACATGCTAAGTTTGGTTTTCCAATGGCTTTTCAATCATCAATTATTGCTATTGGTGCAATCTTTATGCAATCAGCTCTTAATGGCTTAGGTACTTCAGCAGTCGCAGCAACAACGGCGGCTTCTAAAATTGATCAGTTAGCAACGATGCCAATGATGTCATTAGGAATTACAATGGCAACATTTACCGCCCAAAATATTGGAGCAGGAGAGTACGAGCGAATTATCAAAGGAGTTCGTCAGGCTTTAATCGTTTCAATTTCATTTAGTATTGTTGTCGGCGCTGCGATCATCATTTTTGGTCAACAAATGGTAATGCTTTTTGTTGGTAGCCAAGATGTTGAAGTATTGAAACTCAGTCAGATTTATTTCAATATTGTCGGAAGCTCGTATTCACTATTGTCGATCTTGTTTATTATCCGATATACGCTTCAAGGACTGGGACAAAGCGTTGTTCCAACTATTGCCGGCGTTTCAGAGCTGGTAATGCGGTCGTTTAGTGCCATTATTTTGGCCGGAACATTTGGTTATGCTGGTGCTAGTTTCTCTGAACCATTGGCTTGGTTAGGATCAACACTTGTGTTGATTGGGTCTTATCTAGCTGCCAACCGTAGATTGCATAAGTTACAAAGAATGCGTGAAATGGTTGAAACCACCACAGACCCAGCTGTGAAAAAAGAAGTCCAAACGCAGATGCGAAAGACACTCAAATTGCGTGGGGAAGCTCGATTGGCTGGGATGAGTGAAGCATAATTTGCTTATTGCGCGTATTTTTGTTACTATTACTTGATTAATTTTATGAGGTGAACTTAATGGAAGAATTTCAAATTGGTGATAATGTCAAATGTAAAAAGTTCGGTTCTTTAGAACATGATTTTACCGGAGAAATCGAAAAGGTTTACGAAAACTCGGTGTTAGTGAACATCAAGGATTTCAATGAACTCGATCAAGTTGCAGTTACTGAATTAAACCAACGTGCAATTGTTCGTAAGAGTGAAATTAAGAAAATTGCTTAAATAATATTCTTGATAAAAAACATCCTCTAATTTTAAGAGGATGTTTTTTTGTTAACTGAGGTTTATCAGCAAAATTCGTATACACAGCATAAAATGGTTATGCTATAATAGTTAATGCATTGCGGGTGTAGTTTAGTGGTAAAATTCAAGCTTCCCAAGCTTGCGTCGCGAGTTCGATTCTCGTCACCCGCTTAGATTGCTTTAAACCTACTTAAATATGGCAAATCAACAATATCTCTAATCGTTGTTAATTCAATGATTAGAGATATTTTTTGTCCTAAAATCGTGTTTTGGTTGAACTCGGTAAAGCACTTATCTAATTGTTTTAAGCAAGAAAGATTTTCTAGAAATGAGCAAAATAATTATTTATAGGATGACAGCGTATGAGTGCGACGCTAAAACTAAAAATTATGTTTTAATATTTGCTAGGAGCTTTTCTAAAGTTTTATAATCTGGCTTGAGGAATCCATCTATTCTATATGTTCTATAAATGAGTTTAAATTTGGACTTTTTATGAAATGTTAAATGTAAATTTACAGGTAGAAAGTAAATTAAGGCAGCGTTAGACAAATGACACCATAATTTAGAACAAATAAAAAAGCCGGCGAACCGGCTTCAAAAGGCAATTAATCATCTCGTTTTCCCATGATAAGTGGGAAGAACTTAAGTGAGTAAAGGGCACATATTCCAACAACAATGTAGATAGCCTTAGAGAGGACAGCAGTTTGACCACCGAAAATAGTGGCAACTAAGTCAAAGTTGAAAAGGCCAACCAGTAACCAGTTAAGCCCACCAACTACTAGTAGACCTAGTGCAACGCTATCTAGAGTTTTCATAAAGAGTTCTCCTTTCTAACATAAATCAGCATTTGTGGAACAAATTAAGCGTAACAAAGAGTTTGAGGTCATATCAAGTTAAATGATTCAAGGGGATGAAGAACAATGAAGTTAATGATGTATGCAAAATAGAGTAAATCAACTTTTATAAATTTTAAAGTGAAAGATTTTAATTTTTTGAACATTTATACGTTGTTTCTATTTATTTCAATTTAATTGGGTTGTTCGTTAACATAGTACGAAACTGACTGTGTGCGTACCACTCAGGATGATTACATTGGATTGTAGATTTATGGGTTAGTTACGTGAAACCCGTGCAAAGAAGTGATCCGCTTGATTAGTTCATTCTTGTGTTTCCAATAACTGTGCTGTCGGCCGCGTTTTGTGTTAAGTTCTAAAGCATCTAGATATAGTAAAAATTTATTCAAGAACAAGGTATCGAAAATAGAACATCTAGAAATAATTAATGCTAAGTTGTCTTTATAGCAAGTTAATATGTATTGGCAATGGAGATAATCTAACTTTTTTGGTTGTTTGTAAACGGTTAATTTGATATAGTTGAGGTATAGGATAAACTAATCGAATTAATAACTTTTACTTGAATTATTTATTTTGGGAGGAGCGTAATTGTGATGCTAAGATTGCAACGATTTTTGATTGCGAGTGCACTACTAGTTATCGGTGTGATGTTAGGAAGCTACTTGAATAGTGGATCTGTTGGGGCAGATGCGACAGATCCACTTGATAATTCCAGCACAAAATCAACTGGCGATGCTAGAACTAGTATAATCCTTTCAGAATCATTAACTACTGAAGAACCTATTGTTGAAGTTCAAACAGTATCTCCACAAATTGTTGACGAAGATGGTAATAGTGAATCAACCAATAGTATGAAAGACAGTGAAAGTCAACAGACCACTACTACAACAGATGCCAGCTTAGTGCAGTCAAGCGATAGCAGTACTAATGAAGTAAACAACAATAGTAACAGCGAGACTGGCACAAAAACAACCAAGACAGAGAGCACTGATAAAAATGCAGCCGGTGTGACTAAAAAGTCTGATGTTACTGATTTAAAACCGGTTAAAATTGTACAAAGCAATGGAAGTAAGGTAGAAATTGCCCCAACGGAGATAAAGACTAAGCCTCAAAACACCGATAAAAAGAAAATTACTTCGGTTGCCAAATATGATAGTCAAGTATTACCAAAGACAAACGAAACTCAAACTAAAGTTGTATTGATGTTATTAGGTGCTGGGGGACTATTTACTTGTGTATTACTCATTAGCATTTGTCGAAAATATAGTTAGGTTTAAAATAGTTGTCTAGGGCTTAAAATCATTAATGATTTTAAGCCTTTTTTGTAGCTGATGTTGACTTTTGTATTAGATGTGATTATTATGATAATTAAATTAAAACGCTATGAGAAAGTTGAGTAATGATTTTAATTCTATCAGCGAGCTTTGGTTGGTGAAAGAAAGCAAGAATTAAATTATGAAAATCCCTTTTGAGCGATGTGGTGAACTAATAGTAATCCACATTGGGCACGCCCATTATCGTGTTAGCGTATCACATTTATTTGTCGTACGTGAAGAGGTTATTTTAGTGATGAGATAACTATTTAAGGTGGTACCGTGCAAAGCACCCTTAATCCAAACTGGATTAAGGGTGCTTTTTAGCGTTAAAGGAGGTGGTGTATTTGGAAGGTCAGATTAGTCAGATTAAGATGAGACATAGTAATTTATTCAAATTAATTGTGGAGGTACATATTAAATGCAAGAAGTTAAAGACTTAAATCCGAAACCATTATCAGTAAAACAGTATTTAGTCGTCAGTTCAATGTTATTTGGCTTGTTTTTTGGAGCCGGTAATTTGATTTTCCCAATTCATTTAGGGCAACTATCAGGTGCAAATTGGGGCTTAGCAACTGTTGGTTTCTTGGTTACGGCAGTTGTTTTACCACTGCTATCTGTGCTGGCTGTTAGTGTCACTCATTCACAAGGTGTATATGATATTGGCCGACCGCTAGGCCCGGCATTTGCCTTAGCGTTTATGGTTTTGATTCATGCCACTATTGGACCGTTGTTCGGGACACCACGAACGGCAACAATTCCGTTTTCTGTTGGAGTTCAGCCGCTATTACCAACTAGCTTGGATCATGTGGGACTATTTGTCTTTTCAGCATTATTTTTTGGAGCAGCCTTTTTAGTTTCATTTAAAGAGTCAAATATTATGTCTAGTGTTGGAAAGGTACTTAATCCTCTATTTTTAGTACTTTTGTTCTCTGTTTTTGCACTGGGATTTATGTCACCAATCGGGTCAGCTGCAAAGCAGTCAGTTACCACTGCTTATCAGCATGCATCGTTTTTCAATGGCTTTTTGCAAGGTTATAATACAATGGATGCATTGGCCGGGCTGGCGTTTGGTGTAACGGTAGTAACTGCAGTTCGTCAGCTAGGAAAAACGTCTTCAAAGAGTAATGCGAAAGTTACTGCTAAGGCAGGAGTAATTGCAACATCAATGATTGGGTTGATTTATGTTGGCTTGATTTGGCTAGGGGCAACCACACTTGGACGTTATAAACTATCTGCAGATGGTGGAGTGGCGTTCAATCAGTTGGTCACACACTATCTTGGTGGTGTTGGTCATACATTACTAGCAACTTTACTTACAGTGACATGTTTAACCACTGCTGTTGGACTGGTTGCGGCGTTTGCACAGGACTTTCATAAACATTTTCCCAAAGTTAGTTATCGGCAATGGCTGGCTTTTATGTGCTTAGCTTCATTTTTAACTGCTAACTTTGGTTTAGATGAAATTTTGTTATGGTCCACACCGATGCTAATGTTTTTATATCCGTTTGCAATGGCACTAATTTTATTGTCTGTTTGCTCTCCATTATTTAAGCGGGATCCTGTTGTATATGCATTTGTAGTTGTCTTCACTGCGGTCCCAGCGCTGTTGGACATGGTGGCAGCATTTCCACCAGTAGTCAGCCAAAGCGCGTTTGGTAAGGCGTTAGGCGGATTTCAACAAAATGTATTACCATTTGCCAGTTTAGGAATGGACTGGGTAGTTCCAGCAGTGGTTGGAGCAGTACTAGGACTTGGAATTCATTTTCTAAAGCCAGTATTCTCACGTCAGTCTGTTGTTACTTCAGAGCATGCTAGCGCTACTAAATAATAAAAATATATATCAACAAAATAATAAAAAGACATTTAGATTCTAGTCAATGCTTAGAAGCTAAATGTCTTTTTTATGTTACAAGTGATATTCGGTAAATACTAATGAAGTTGAAGTAAAAAGATAGTTTTTGTCCAGTTTATAGTAGAACGGTTACTTATTACGAACGATACTGTGACGGTAGCCATAGCTAAAATAAAGAATCAAGCCCAGCGCGAGCCAAATAAAAAATGCAATCCAAGTAAATAATTTTAGTTCTAGCATTAGCACAGCACATAAGATGAACGACACAATTGGTAAAACTGGATAAAATGGAACTTTGAAGGCAGAATCAAGATCCTTAAATTCAGGATCACGTCGCAAGAAAATAATGCCTAGTGAAACCATGGCAAAGGCAAACAATGTTCCAATATTGACTAATTCTGTAATCTTATCAATTGGGATGATACATGCAAAAATACTGCCTACAATCCCAAAGATCCAAGTATTGAGTACCGGTGTATGTGTTCGCGGTGCTAATTTACTGAATACGTGAGGTAACAAACCATCACGACTAATCGCAAAGACAAGTCGAGTACCGCCATATAGGAAAACGATCAAAACAGTAGTCATACCAATTACAGCACCCAAGGAAACGATTCCCGACACCCAGTCTTGATGAATAAAATGAAGTGCGTAGGCAACCGGATCAGCAACGTTTAGTTTTGTATATTTAACAATTCCGACTAAAACAGCTGACAGAGCGATGTACAATGCCGTGGCAATTAATAATGATCCGATAATACCAATTGGGACATTTTTTTGCGGATTTTTAACTTCTTCAGAAGCAGTTGAAACGGCATCAAAACCAATATAGGCGTAAAAAGCAACTGCTGCGCCTGAAACGACACCTTTCATTCCAAATGGTAAGAAAGGATGATAGTTTGTGGGCTTAATGTAAAATAAACCAACGACAATGAATAAAATAATCACTAAAATTTTTAAAATAACCATAACTGCATTGATTCGAGCTGACTCTCTAATTCCGCCAACCAATAACAACGAAATAATCATAATGATAATGAAAGCTGGTAAATCAAAAAATGCGTGCGGCATTCCAGCGGTTCCATATGCTGCTTGTAAGGATGCTGGCAGTTGCCAGTTAAAACCAGCCAAAATATTTTGAAAATAAGACGACCAGCTCGCCGCAACAGCAGAAACTGAGAACAGGTACTCTGAAACTAATGCCCATCCTAGAATCCATGCAATAAATTCACCAAAAACGGCGTAGATATATGTATAAGCACTCCCTGCAAGTGGAATTGTTGATGAGAACTCTGAATAACATAACGCAGCAAGAGAACAGACAACTGCTGCCAAAACGAATGCCAGCATAGCACCTGGGCCAGTGTATTTGGCTGCAATGATTCCGGGGGTAATAAAAATACCTGCTCCTACAATTGCACCAATTCCCATAGTAGTTAGGCTAAAAGCTGTTAATGATTTTTCTAGCCCAGTCTTTTTCAAAACATCTTGAGTGATATTTTTGCGCACAAATAGATTTCGTTTACTTTTATTAATCATTATATGTATTCCTTTCGGATAAATTATCATCTAATTTTAATTGTTTTAAAGTATGTAGTTTTAATGCCTACTTATCAGCGATCTAAGATTAGAAAACTATAATTTAATTGTACCATTTTCATTTTAATTAACTAGTTAATTGTAAAAATAATTATTAATTTAAATATGCAAAAAAATATTTTGCATATTGTTAATTTTATGCAATTGTTACTACCATAGTATTATTAGCATGGTCAACTATAGTTAATCCCATGTTATGATTGACTTAGAGACTAGCTATTTTCATTTCATGAGTGTATATTGTTTACTGAATATTATGGATAAAACCAATCGATAATTTAGAATTTTTAATATAGGAGTGGGTAGATTGAAAATGATTAAAGGTGAGTTCAAATTTATTTTTCACAATAAGTTGATTATGTTATCAACAATTGTGATTATGATAATTCCGTTTTTATATAGTATTTTCTTTTTGAAATCTGTATGGGATCCATACGGCAATACTGGTGATTTACCAGTTGCGGTGGTTAATGAAGACCAACCAGTTCAATATGAAGGTAAGACCATGAACGTTGGTAAGCAGACCGTGCAGGAATTAAAAAAGAACCATCAACTAGGATGGAAGTTTGTTTCAAAAGAAAAAGCTCAAAGTGGATTAAAAAATCGTAAATATTATACTATCGTTACGATTCCAGCAGACTTTTCGAAAAATGCAACTACAGTAATGAGCACCCAACCTAAAAAGATGCATTTGACTTACAAAACAAATGATTCTCTTAATTATATTGGTGAAGTTATCAGTGATATGGGTGCTAAACAGTTAAATACTCAAATTCGTGAGCAGGTAACTAAGGCTTATGCAAAGGCTGTTTTCGCGCAACTAAAGACTGTTGGTGCCGGAATGAAGTCTGCAGCAAAGGCAGAAACCCAGTTGCACGATGGTACGGTGACACTTAATGATGGGTTAAATATTTATGCGGTGGGTGTCAATCAAGTAAATGATGGAGTTCAGACACTTAAGGTTAGCGTAGTTCCATTATCTAATGGAATTAGTCAATTAGCTAATGGTGGGGGCACACTTGCAACTGCACTGCAAACATATACAAATGGTGTTGGACAGGTTAATGGCAGTGTTGGCCAGGCTAGCAGTGGTAGCCAGTTAATGACACAAAAAGTGCAAGAGTCTGCGTCTCAGTTGAATGAACAACTAAGTTCTAGCAAGCTAAATCAGCTAGAACAAGTAAAGAAAGCATTGAGTACTTTAGCAACAATGTCAGAAGAAATTTCAAGTGGCTCAAACACTGAAATTAATAGCTTGACTGACAATATAACGACAATTGGAAATAATACTCAAGCTAGTGCAACACAATTGAATGACATATATAAAAACGTGTTTAATGCGGATGATACAGCAAGTGCAGCTGGACAATTATCGCAGGCGGGAACATCCTTAAAAGATCTGCAGTCAGTTTTAAATAGCGATGAATTTAAACAAATTGCGGTCACAGATCCGGCAACAGCGAAGAAAATTGTAGATGATGTTAATGCTATTGGTACAAACGTCACCAATGCTGGGACTAAGTTAACTGCAGGTGGTCAGTCATTAATCGCTATGAAAGGTAATCTGACTGAGTCAGGTTCAGCGCTTAAATCTATCCAGAGTATGCAAACTCAACTTACCAGTTTGCAAGCACAATTGAAACAAGTTCCAACGGTGCTAAACGGTGGATCTCAAGCGATAGATGAATTGGAAAATGGCTTATTAACAGTTCAGTCAGGCTTAAATCAGCAAGGTAATACAACTTCAACTATGGGGTTACTCCAAGCTTCACAAACTTTAAGCTCAGGGTTACAACAAATTCAATCTGGTACTCAACAATTAGCTAATAATTCTTCAGCAATTAACAATGGGGCTGGCCAATTGAGTTCTGGATTGGGCGAGTTAAATTCTAAGGTACCTACTTTAACTAGTGGAGTTAATCAGCTGGCAGATGGAACACAACAGCTAGTTGATAATTCTGGTCAACTGACAGACGGAGCAACGCAGCTAGCTGATGGTTCCGGGCAATTACAAACAGCTTTAGTATCGGGATCTAAGAAGGTCAACAGTATTCATCCAACTAGCAATACGGCTAACATGTTTGCTGCACCATCGAATTTGAATCATGAATCATATAGTCACGTATCTAACTATGGTCATGCATTGGCACCATATGTTTTATCAGTTGCGTTATTCGTTGGTAGCTTGGTCTTTAACTTTGCTTATCCAATTCGTAAAGTGGCAATGCTAGGTAGGACACCAAAAGAGTGGTTTGCTAGTAAGGTAACTGTTGGTGGGATCGTCGCCGTAGGAATGGCAGTGATTGAAACTGGATTGATGATGGTGGCAGGATTGGATGCCAATCATCCAGCACAGATGTTCTTCGTAGCAATTATGTTCTCCTTGGCTTCTATGTATATTATCATGTTTTTATCGATGACATTCGACAATCCTGGCCGATTCGTAGCAATGGTATTGTTAATGTTGCAGTTAGGTGGTTCAGGTGGGACTTTCCCGATGGAAATTACCAATTCATTCTTTAATGCAATTCATCCATGGTTACCGATGACGTATTCAATTATGGGCTTTAGAGAAGCGCTAACTTCTGGCTTGGGTTCACAAGTTGTTTGGCAAGCCGGGGGTGTTCTACTAATATTTGCATTAATAGGACTGGGATTACTGTTACCAAGCATGATATTACTGCAAAAACTTAGTTGGCATGGTAAATCACAATTAGATAATAATCAAAAATTACAAGATATTGAAAAATAAAGGGTTAGTGAATGCGGGCGTCTAGATATGTTGCCTTACTAACACGTTTTGGATCAAATTAGGATCGATACTTGTTGAATTACAAGCAACTACGATTTTGAAATTAGATAGCAAAAAATATAGCCGGCTTTCTTCATTTTTTTTGAAGAAAGCCGGCTATATTTTTAGTTTTGTGATAATTCTGGTGTTTTCGTAACAATCCAAATTAAATTCTATTAATTACTATTATAGCTTCTTATTGGCGTTTACAAGCAACTAAGCTTTTTGCCCCGCCCAATGATTAATTGGACCAAATTTATGACCAACTTGGATGGAATTAGCGATTGAAACATGGACGACTTTTTTAGCAATTCGAATTGCGTTCTCAACTGAGTTTCCTTTAGCAAGTTCAGCGGCAATCACAGCAGAGAAGGTATCGCCAGTTCCGTTTACTCGATTTGTTTCAATGTAAGCCTCTTTAAGCCAAAAACTAGAGCCATCCTCTAAAAGGACATAGTCATCAACTGTTTTACGATCATTAGTGTGATGTTGACCCTTGATAACGATATTTTTAGCGCCCATTTGTTGCAGTCTAACTGCACCTGTGACAATTTGTTCTGGAGTAGTTAAATCCGATTCGGTTAATTTCTGAGCCTCAAAAAAGTTGGGTGTAATAACAGTAGCAAGAGGGATGATTTTTTGCTTAAATTCTTCGTAGGCGGCTTGCTCCATTAGCATTGCGCCATGTTTTGTACTAATTACAGGATCAACCACTAATGGACCAAAATTAACTTGTTGATAGCAATCCGCAACTGTATCCATAACTTCCACGTTCGCAAGCATCCCAGTTTTAGCAGCTTTAATATCAAAATCGGCTGCTAGGCTGTTAAATTGTTGCTTAATAAATTCAAGCGGGACGATGTGAGCAGCATCAATTCCATATGAATTGCCGGCTACGGCAGAGGTTAGTAATCCCATACCATATACATTTGAAATAAAAAAAGCATGTAAATCAGCGGGCATGCCAGCGCTACCATCAGAATCATTGCCTGCAATTGTCACAGCTTGAACTTGTTCGTTTACCATCCACATCACCATTTTAACCTAACTATTTTTTGTTTAATTCTACCACCGAACCAGTTGATGAACAGCTAAATTTTAAAAATAAAAACAGATTACTTTAATAACCTGTTTTTGTATCATACAACTATTCAATTACTAACATATCGTTATCATCAAATTGCCAATCTTTTGAGTAAGCAACTTCCCAATAATACCCATTGGGATCGCTAAAGTAGCCACTATAGCCACCCCAGTCACCCCAGACAGGTTGTTTAATTAATTGGGCCCCGTTAGCTAAGGCTTTTTTAAAAATAAAATCAACCTCTTCTTTGCTTTTAGCATTAAATGCGTGGGTGACGCCGTTGAAAGATTTAGGAAATGGATGTTCAGTTGCATTTAAGCCGATATCCTTTAATAGTTCACTGTATGGAAATAGTTCCAACTTAGTACCAGTATTATTGAAGAACACAATTTCGTTTGCGTGTTCATCATTTGGTTCAACAAATCCGATTGCACGATAAAATTTACGTGATTGGGCTAGATCTTGAACACCTAAGCAGATTAAATGAATACTATTCATGAGTTAACCACATCCTTTATATTTGCTTTTACCTTACCATATTTCTGTCTTGAAGACTTCCTTTAACCCGGATAAAACAAAGGTTGGCAACGCAGGGAGGAAGATAACGATTAAGTACACTTCCCAACTAAGTGGGCTGGTTCCCATTAGTGTGTTAAAAAATGGTAGGACGGTTATCGTTAGAGAAGAAATCCCTGCAAAGAGCACCGTGGCAATTAAGTACGGGTTACTGAATGGATTTCGGCGGAATAAAGTCCGAGAACTACGGGCATCAAATACGTGCCAAAGCTGTCCAAAAACCAGTGTCAAGAAGGCCACCGTTTGTGCTTCGTTTGGTTGCATACCAGCTTTTGCTGCCCAGTAAAAGGCGATAAAAACTGCAAAGCCCATTACGAACCCGCGAATTAAAACTCGTGATAGTAAGTGGTTGGCAAGGACGGATTCATTGACGTTTCTGGGCTTAACAGACATGATATCATGTTCTGGGTCATCATACCCCATTGCAAACGACGGCATAGAATCACTGATCATGTTGACCCATAACACCATAATTGTAGTTAAAGTGGGTGTAAGTTCTGATATATTTCCAATGGGTTGAGTGATTAAAAAAGTACCCAATAAAATGGATAATACTTCAGCAACGTTGGTCGTCAATTCTTGTCGCATGAAATTTTTAATATTGGCAAAGATAGTTCGTCCGGCTGCTACCGATTTTTCGATTGTGGTGAATTTATCATCCAATAAAATTAAATCAGCGGAGTCCTTGGTAACTTCAGTACCGTTAATTCCCATCGCGATGCCAATATCTGCAGCACGCAGAGCGGGGGCATCATTAACGCCATCACCAGTCATAGCGACTACTTGATCGTTTTTTTGCAGCGCTTTGATAATTCTTTGTTTATGCTCAGGGGAAACTCTAGCATACACTCGAACACCAGGTGCCATTTCAAATAGTTCTTCATCAGTTAATTGTTCAATTTCTCGTCCTTCAACGACAGGCGCTTGATTATCTTTAACAATTCCTAGGCGATAGGCGATCGCTCTGGCAGTAGCGGCATGATCACCGGTAATCATCACGACTTCCACTGATGCTTTGTGTAGGGTGGCAATTGATTTTTGAACCTCAGGACGTGGTGGATCGATAATTCCAGCAACTCCTAGAATCGTTAAATCTTGCTCTAGCTCTTCTTGTGTAGCATGTAAAGCTTGTTCTTCAGTTATCTCTCGTTTGGCTACTGCAATTGTTCGTAAAGCATCATTAGCATAGTTTAATACTTGCTGTTCAAGTAGTTCCTTTGATTCATTAATCGGAACTAAACGGTTATTCAAAATGGCTTTTTTAGCATGGTTAATGATGACATCAGGAGCACCTTTGGTTAATAATTCATATCGTTGACCGATCTTTACAACAGTACTCATCATTTTACGAGTACTTTCAAATGGTAGTACCCGTAAAATATCACAATCTTGGTCACCGGTTTGGCTTAACAACTGATCTCGTGAAATATTAACTTTCCGACCCAATACGACTAACGACACATCGGTTGGGTTTCCCAATGGAGCGTAATTTCCATTTTCATCACGCTGGATTTGAGCCTCATTATTCAAAACAGCACTTTGCAAAAAGGGAATAAAGTCATTTTGACTAACGTTTTTACCATCTTTAACCGAATTAATTTCGCCTACGGGATCATAACCATTACCATCGACCGCAAAATTAACGCCATTGGCAAAAAAACGAATAACAGTCATTTCATTTTTGGTCAATGTTCCAGTTTTATCAGAGGCGATGAAAGTGGTTGCTCCTAGTGTTTCCACACTGCTTAATGACTTAATCAGGCCCTTATTACTTGCCAGTACTCGTGCGCCAATTGTTAAAACAATTGAGAGGACAACTGGTAATGCATCGGGAATGGAGGCAACTGCCAGGGCAATCGCTCCAGAAATATTGTTCATTAAACCGGTTACTGTGATCATACCGGTATTAAGGTATTCTTTAACTAAATCATAGACGATTGCAACAGTTACGACTAAAAAGGCTGCAATCATTAGCCGTTTAGTGAGGTCGCTAACAGTCTGTTCAATAGGTGTTTTTGTATGTTTAGTTTGTTGTAGTAAGTCAGCAATTTTTCCGAGTTCAGTGTTCATTCCAGTAGCGGTAACAACACCGATCCCACTGCCGTTAACCACAGTTGAACCAGAAAAGCCCATGTTGGTACGATCACCTAACTCAGTTTCTTCAGGCAATACGTCACGTGTTTTTTGGACTGCATCCGATTCGCCAGTTAAGTGCGATTCATTAACTTGTAATTCATTAACTGATAGCCAGCGAAGGTCGGCTTCAATGAAATCACCCATTTTGACGTCAACGATATCGCCTGGAACCAACTGATCAGCATCGATTTTTTGCCATATGTCGTCACGCAAAACGTTTGTTTGATGACGTGAGATGGAACTCAGAGCATCAAGTGATTTTTGTGCTTTCAATTTTTGCCAATAAGTAAGGCTAGAATTAACTAAGATGACAATGAAAATTACAAGCCCTTCGTATATCGCATTCATACCGTGAGCATAGTCATTTTTAACCCAAAAATCATAACTGGCACTAATGAGGGTCAATCCAATGGCAATCCATAAAATAATCACAATTGGTTCTGTGAGAGACCGGAGAAAAACTTTCCATGCAGGTTCTCGTTGCTCGTGTTGAATTTCATTATGGCCATATTTTGTGAGTCTGTTGTTAGCTGACGTGGTTGTTAGACCATTATGCCGAGATGTATCTAATTGCTTAACTACGTCTTGGCGGTGATTTGAGTACATGGCAGATTCCTCCTTGGCTAATTGGTCAGTTAAACGTTCATACATAACAAAAACGTTATTATAAACATAATTATTTCAAACAATTATGCCGTAAGTCAACCAATACGCTATGCAGGTTAATTATTAATTTAATTAGTTACAATGAACTACATATTTAATTTAAGTGAGCCATTCTTGTGCCTAAAAAATAGTGTATAATAATTTCGTTGATTATAGTGAGAATGAAGGATTTATGACTATATTATGTGCAAAATCTGGACCAATATATCTCAGTAAGGAAAATAAAAATGTTAAATACCTTGTTTAAAGGACTGTTATTTGGAATTGCCTATATTGCACCAATTGGCTTACAAAATTTATTTATGATTAATACTGCATTGGAACAGCCACGGCGGCGGGCGTTACGGGTGGCATTGATTGTGACATCATTTGATATTTCGCTGGCCGTTGCATGTTTTTATGGCATTGGAAAGCTGCTTCAAATATACCCGTGGTTGGAACTAGTTGTGTTGGCAATTGGCAGTATTATCGTGATGTATATCGGGATAACGCTGCTGCGTTCGCAGGAACAAAGTACGAGTAATGATAAAAGAGATCATCGTTTTAGTTATAAAAGTGCAACTTTATCGGCATTCAGCGTTGCTTGGTTAAACCCGCAGGCATTGTTAGATGGAACGATGTTGTTAGGTGCGTTTCGGGTTTCATTAGCGGTTGGTGTTCAAAATTATTTTATTTTAGGAGTAGCAGTGGCATCGGTAATTTGGTTTATCAGTTTAACCACAGTCGTCTCAATTTTAAAAGACCGATTTCAACCGCGTTTTCTCGTTTTATTAAATCGAATTTGTGGCATTATCATTATTGGTTATGGAATTAAATTACTAGTTACTTTTTTTCAAAAGATTTAAAAAGGACTTGAAAAAGTCCTTTTTTGTTAGCAAATATTAGTATTCTGATTTTATGCTTTGAGCACTGCTCGCTAAAATAGAATCAAATTTAGCAGAGGTGAAAAGCATGAAGAGAATAACACAAAATAGTTTTACGGGAATCGAAGCATTGACAATAACGGAAACAGCTCCACCAATAAAAACACCATTTTCTGCGATTATCGAAAATAAATATACGCCAGTTTTACCGTGGGATTGGCTTAGCGAGAAAGGGCAACTTCAATCTATTCACCCAGTTAACTTACCAACTACAATTGGATTTAGTTTTGCTGGCATTGTCAGAGAAGTCGGCTTATTGCGTAATACAAACTTAATTGGTAAGGCTGTGTTTGGAGCAAATCCAGGGGGGACAGCAGGTGAACTTGTAAACTCACAAATTCCACCACTATTATTTGAGATTCCCACAGGAGTTGATTTACAACAAGCAGCGACAATTATTGGTGGTGCTGATACTGCTTGGCATGCAGTTAATGATGTTTTACATGTTAATCAAAATGATCATATATTAATTATTGGTGCTTCAGGTGGTGTAGGACAATATTTGCTCCAGTTAAGCAAATTGCATAATGCAACTATAACTTCGGTTGTCTCGGAATCAAGCCAGCAATTTGTAGTTAAATTAGGCTCAGATGAAGTTGTTGTATATGACAATAACTTGGAAAATCAGCTAAACAAATTTAATAGCACAGATTGTTATTAATCAAAATTTGATGATGAAAATATTGATAACATGGATAATGGTTTGGGGGACTAAAGTAGTATTAGTTATTTTAATCCTAGCACTTGCTTTTGCTCATTATAAATACAAATGGTGCCGGTTAAAATGATAAATATTTTTTTGTTAAGCTGGTTTCATCGCTTTCAGGAGTATAATAAGAAGAAATCAAGGCTTGTGGTTGGAGGAGACATTTTATGAATGATGTACTGATAGTGGTGGACGTACAAAAGGGTCTTGCGGATATTCCTGATTTTGATAATTTTGTGACTAAAATTAACAGGCGGATCGAAGAATATCGTAGTGCAGGAAAACAAGTTATTTTTGTACAGCATAGCGATGAAGATATGCCATTGAATAGTAATGAATGGAAATTTGCTAGTAAACTGGAAGTTAATAAAGATGATGTGGTAGTCCATAAAACATTTGCTGATTCATTTCTTAAAACTAATTTAGCTGAAATTATGAAAAAAAATGGTTATACTAATTTTGAAATTTGTGGAGCTCAAATTGAGTATTGTATTGACACTACAATTCGCGTAGGATTCCATTTAGGATACCAAATTCGTGTTAAACATGATTTAGTTGGTACTTTAAATAATAATCTAATGACTGCTGATCAGATTAAGCAACATCATGAACACATTTGGCAAGATCGATTTGCTAAGGTGTTTTAAAAACAGGAGATTAAAATGAATTTTATCTGTAAACCATTTGAACAGCTCAGTACGATGGAACTATTTGAAATATACCAAGCTCGAACGGCGGTTTTTGTTGTTGAACAAAACTGTGCCTATCAAGAAGTAGATTATGACGATTTGAAATCATATCATGTATTTGCTCGTGATGAACAGGGTGGCATAATTGCGTATGCACGATTGATCCCATCTGAAAATGGGAATGCTAGACTAGGTCGGGTGCTTGTAAGTGAAAAATATCGGCATCAGGGAATAGCAAAAGAATTAGTGACCTCAGCGATCATCCAGGCAAAAAAATTGTTTCCGATGATGCAGAATTTAAATATCCAAGCACAATATTACTTACGTGATTTTTATGGTAGTTTTGATGCACAAATCGTATCTGAACCGTATCTGGAAGATAATATTAAACATGTTGACATGGTAATAGGTGTAGGATGACTTGTTTTTGGACCGGATTTTGGTATAATACATTGGTGTTGTAAATCTCAATCATGGAAAAGTAGTAGTTGGATTTATTGTGTTAGCGAGCTTACGATGGTGAAAGGTAAGTCACAAAAGTCAATGAAGCGTGTTTTCTAGAGATCAGTTAAATAAATTTGAGTGGATCAAAATCAAGTAGAGTGGTACCGCGGGAAATCTCGTCTCTTATAAGTTCAATTTGAACTTGTAAGGGGCGTTTTTGTTTTCGCACGATTAAGGAGGAAATTATGAATTCAAAACAACAAGTGGTCGATGCATTAATCCCTGTATTGCCAGATACAATGACAAAAGATGAAATTGAAATGAAAATTGAACGGCCAAAAGATAGTGACAATGGTGACTATGCTTTTCCAACCTTTTTCTTAGCTAAGGAACTGCATAAAGCACCACAAATGATTGCTCAAGAGTTATTGCCACAAATCGATCAAAGTAATTTTGAACAAGTAGTGATTGCTGGACCTTATATCAATTTCTTTTTGGATAAAGTACAAGTGGGAGCTGCAATCTTAGATGAGGTGTTAACAGATCCAGCTAACTATGGTTCATCTGATTTAGGAAATGGTGGCAATGTGCCAATAGACATGTCTTCACCAAATATTGCTAAGCCGATGTCAATGGGACATTTACGCTCAACGGTGATCGGTAATTCACTTGCCAATATTTTAACTAAGGTTAACTATAATCCTATTAAAATTAATCACTTGGGTGACTGGGGAACTCAATTTGGTAAATTGATGGCAGCCTACAAAATGTGGGGCAGTGAAGAAGAAGTAAAAGCAGATCCGATTAATACTCTGCAAAAGTATTATGTTCGGTTTCACCAAGAAGATAAAGAAAATCCCGCATTAGATGATGATGCGCGTGCTTGGTTTAAAAAATTAGAGGATGGGGATGAAGAAGCAACCCATCTTTGGGAATGGTTCCGATCTGAATCATTGAAATTGTTCATGAAGATCTATGATTTACTTGGCATTGAATTTGATTCGTTTAATGGCGAAGCATTTTATAACGATAAAATGGATGAAGTTGTTAAAATGCTTGAAGATAAGAATCTACTGCAAGAAAGTAAAGGTGCTGAAATTGTTGATTTAGAGAAATATGATCTGAATCCAGCATTAATCAAAAAGACTGATGGTGCTACCCTGTACATCACAAGAGACTTGGCAGCGGCAATTTATCGTAAGCGAACTTACAATTTTGTGCAATCACTATATGTGGTTGGAAATGAGCAACAGAATCATTTTAAACAGCTTAAGGCAGTTCTAAAAGAAATGGGCTTTGATTGGTCAGATAATATTCATCATATTCCGTTTGGCCTGATTACACAGGGTGGCCGTAAGCTATCAACTCGTGAAGGGCACATTATTCTACTAGAAAACGTGTTAAATGATGCAATTGAGCTAGCACGTAAGCAGATTGATGAAAAGAATCCAGACTTACCTAATGATGATGAGGTGGCTAAAGAAGTTGGTGTGGGTGCTGTTGTATTCCATGATTTAAAGAATGAACGGTTAAATAATTTTGATTTTGATTTAGCAGAAGTAGTTCGCTTTGAAGGAGAGACAGGTCCATACGTGCAGTATGCTCATGCCCGGGCGGAAAGCATTTTACGCAAGGCCGGTAAACCAGATTTAAATGATGTGAATAAATCCATTACTGATCCAAATGCATGGAAAGTTATTAAGGCCTTAGGGCAGTATAAGGATATTATCCAACGAGCAGCTCGTGAATATGAACCATCTGTGGTTGCTAAATATGCAATTCAGCTATCAAAGGACTTTAACCAGTATTATGCACATTCTAAGATTTTAGTCGAAGACAATGAAAAAATGGCTAGGTTAACACTAGTACAGGCCGTTAGTGATGTACTGAAATCAGCACTAGCACTGTTAGGCGTAAAGGCACCGGACGAAATGTAAAAAATAGAGTGTGAGCACCCACGGTTTGACTCCGTGGTATAAGTGCAAAAGCCCCTCATCAACTTTGAAGTTGATGAGGGGCTTTTGCACTTATACTTTAGGAGCCAGTGGGTGCGAACACGTTTAGTAAATAAAAATAGGAAGTAATCGATGTTTTAAGTTGAAGAATTTTTTTGTTCTTATACTTTAAGAATCGGTGGTTACAAACGATTTTACTTCATCAAAGTGATCGGTTTGTTTATAAATCTGATTCATAAAAAAGCAAGCTCATATGCACCTAGTTTATGAATCAATATACGTAAATCAACGAAAACTATTAATATAATTCATTTTTTGGTATAATACATGTAATTATTTTGGACAAAGGGGGTAATAGACTAATGAAAAAATCAGTTCGCCAATCAAAAATTGAACAACTTATCAGTCAGTATCCTATTGCAACGCAAGAAGAGTTGATGAACCAGTTAAAAGAAGCGGGGGCTAGCGCTACTCAGGCAACCATTTCTCGTGACATTCGTGAAATGCAAATTGTGAAGAGTGCTGATGGCAATGGCAATTTAAGATATACCATTTTTAAAACTGGCAATAAAAGCGAAGAATCAAGGTTATACAGCACAATTTATGATGTTGTTACCAATATTACTAGGGTTGAATTTATGAATATCATTCGAACATTGCCCAGCGATGGCAACATGTTAGCCGCGATTATTGATGATTTAGGCCTTAAAGAGGTTGCCGGGACGCTAGCTGGTCATGATACTATTTTCGTGATTAGTCCAACGACCAATGTTGCAAAAGACTTCAATAAAAAACTGATGCAATATGTTAATCAAGAACTGTACGTTAATAAAGACTAAATAGAGGCTGGACAAAAACAAAATTTTTGTCCAGCCTAATTAATATTTTTTACTTTTTGTCAGTTATGGTTGTAGTAAAATTTTACTAATGTTTTGGCCTAACTTAACTGTTAACGAATGGTAGAATCGATGCAATAAAAAGTACTACATGATTTTTAATCCTATTTGTTTGCTTAAGCAAATAAATAAGTATATGATACAGTCGAGGTGATAAAAATGTTATCACAAGTTAGACGGTGGTCGGTTTTATCAATTTTAGGGCTATTCTTTTTTATGGTAATTGTTGATGGAAGTATTGTCACGATTGCGATCCCTGATATTGCCAGAGATTTGAATGTTCCCACGGGAGAAACTAACCTAATTATTTCAGTATATCTAATTACAATTTGTGCCACGTTACTTCTTTTCGGGCAATTTGGTGATCAATTTGGCCGTATTCGTATTTTTGAGATTGGAACGTTAATTTTTTTAATTGGTTCATTTTTGGCTGGAGCAGGACATGACTTAGGCTTCGTCTTAATTGGTCGTTTGGTCCAAGGAATTGGTGCTAGCATGACAATGGCTAACAGTTATGCGATTGTGACTGATATCTTTCCAGCTGACCAACTCGGTCGTGCATTTGGTATTGAAGGCATTTTTATTTCACTTGGAGCACTGGCTGGCCCCGGACTGGGTGGCGTTATTTTAGCCAACCTACCATGGGGATATATTTTTTGGATTAACTTACCTTTGGGGCTAATCTGTTTAATTGTTGGCGCACTTATTTATCCCAAAAACATAAAACTCAAAAAGCAAAAAATTGATTGGTATGGGGCAATAACATTGGCATTAGCTGCAGTTAGCTTATATGTGTTAACCATGCAAATCAATGCTAGTTTTATACGTATAGTTTTGCTAGTAATCATCTTTATTGGGTTCAGCTGGTGGTTTATTAATGTCGAGCGAAAAGCCGTACGGCCATTACTGAATTTAACGATTTTTAGAAATGCCATCTTTAGTAAAAGCATTATTATCGCATTTTTAAGCTTTATTGTGTCATATTTTTTCACTATTTTAGCACCACTGTATTTACAATTGGTGCTAAATTATTCAACACAGTTCACAGGATTATTACTAATGATTGCACCAATTATTTCCATCTTTGCGTCCCCGATAACTGGCTACATTTCTGATCATTACAACCAACAGGTGGAAATGACAGCCGGCATGGTGATGCTAATTATTGCACAAATGGCACTATTATTTTTATCAGGTAAGTTTGAACCATATTATTTCATTGCGATATCAGCCTTAATTTCAATTGGAATGGTTACTTTTGGAACTCCTAATAATGTGCTCGTAATGCAATCTGTGCCAGTCAAATTACGCGGGATGGCCGGTTCAACTAATTCGTTGGTTCGAGAATTTGGATTAGTACTGGGGACCACAATCTCGACAATCATTTTTTATCGGGTGCTCTCTTTTTTGAGTCGACATGAGGTTCGCACAGCCATTGGGGTACCAACTACAACGATTATTAATGCACAAAGATGGACATATGCCGTAGGCTTAATATTACTACTGGTAGCACTGATAATTATTATTCACGCAATTAGAAAGGAACTTAAAAAATGAAATCAGCAGACGATTTAGATTTTTACATTCGGACAATTAATACTGTTTCTCACAAGACACGCCTGTATTTGAACAATCGGTTAAAGGATCTAGACCTGACATCTAGTACGTATTTTTTTATTTTAAAAGTAGGTGATAATGGAGAATTGTCGCAAGATCAGTTGTTTAAACTAATTTACTTGAATCCAAGTAACGTAACGCGGCGACTAAATCGGTTAATCAAATTGGGGTATATAAGTAAAGAAAAATCAACCGTCGATGGTCGAAGTAAAATTGTTAAGCTGACAAAATTAGGTTATCAAAAGTATGAAGTACTGACAAAACGGTTACCACAAATCAACAAAGCAATTGTAAGTTCATTAAATCAGGATCAGCTAGTGGCTTTTAATCAGCTAATGTCAAACATGGAAACCGGGTTGGACGAATTGTTAAGCTAAAAGCATATTATTTGCTTAAGCAAATAATTCGAGTATACTACAGTCAGAAAAGGAGAGTGAGTTGGATGCCAAAGTATGTATTAGTAAAGGGTAAACTGGATCATGACTTAACAATTCCTGATAATTTTGAGCTTGTTTCTTCAACAGAACGTGAACGAAATGGTGAACGAGTGCAAGTTGAAAGATACCAACATGGAAAAGATGTGATTCCAAACAACGCACACGTAACACTAGTTTATGGGGAAGATGACCGACTGATTAGCTACAATAATTTTGTAGGTGATATTAATTTAGAATTGCCTGCTGACGATGAATTAGTACAAACTGCAACTGATGTTTGGCACAATTTAGACGCTAAGTATGCCCGTGGATTGCATTTTATGCGGATAGATACATTACAACGTTTTTTTATTGATAATCATGGTGATAGAAATGAATTTGAAGTTTTGTGGGTAAAGTTCGCGCATAATAACGGTTCATATAACTGGGTGACGATTGGACCAGGTGGACAAATATTAGAAGTCGAACGTGAATCACGGTGGGATTATATGCGCTCTAGAAGGGCTACCGAAGAGTGGAACTATGATGCATGGGTATTAGCTCGTGAAGGTAAGGGTCCTCAGCTAGCAGCTCCTGAAGCACTGGCTTAGCTATCAATAAAGAGAATCGAGGTAAAATAAATGAATGATCTCGAATATGAACGAACAATTGAACAACTGGGTAATCTGCGTGAACAGTTACGCCAATTAGAAGATGTCGACTACATGACTGCGACCTACAAGGGTTATAGTTCTAGTGGTTTAACGCTCGATGAAATCACAGATCAAATTACAGAGGTGAATGCGTCAATTAATATTGTGGAAGAAAAGTTAGAAAATGATGCTGAACAATATAAATAGCTAAGAAGTGGGCTTTATTTGCCACCTCATTATTAATTGGATTAGGTTTCAATTAATAGTGGAGTGGTTTTTTTATGGTTCTAATTAATCCTAACCAAAATAATAATATGAAAGTAGTAATAGAAACAAGTTACCTGGTTTATACATCAATTAACGAAAAATAGCGTTATAAAAGCTTTACTGAATCTTACATTGTAAAATTTATGGATAGTTTCTATAATGGTTATGATAGGTTTTTAGTAGTGGGTTAGGTGGGGGAACTTTGAATAGTAGTTTGAAGCATATGTTGCGAGTCGTGTTTGTCTTTTTTGTGTTGACAATTATTTACACGGTTATCCTAGGGACGGTTAATTCAAGAGCACAAAATAAAAATGATCGTCGCGTAAAACAAACGGTGCAAGTGAAAAAAGAAAAGCCCGTAGTAGAACAAATTGATTGGCGTAAATCGTCTGAATCAAAGCCATATCCAGACTGGACTAGTCATCCAAATGCGTGGGTGCGAGTGTCACTGAAAACTCAGCGAGTCTATATCATGGACGGACAGCGCCAGTTATATAAAATGTATGCCTCAACTGGGAGCGGTGGTAGTAATGCTACACCAACTGGTACATATCATATTCAGGCCGAACGTGGGACTTTCTTTTACAACGCTGAAAGTGGTGAAGGTGCCAGAAATTGGGTTTCTTGGAAAGATCATGGAATTTACTTATTCCACTCAGTTCCAACTGATCAGGCAAATCATATAATTAAATCTCAAGCAGATAAATTAGGAAAAAGTGCAGTTTCACATGGATGTGTCAGATTGTCACTTCCTGATTCAAAGTGGATGTACGACACAATCCCAGAAGGAACAAAGGTGGTAATTGATAATGACTAGTTTTTTAGAACACGTAACTGATGATTGCAAAAGCTCCTATCAATATATTAAAAATCATATTTGGTTAGGCGATCTTGTACGGGCTGACATTGTCCTGTTTATGATGTTGATAGGATACAATTTGATTAGCCGATTAGTTGGGTGGTATTCAGTTGGATTTGGCCGAATGATGCTAGCTTTAGTTTTGATGGATTCTTTTTTGTTCTTTGAGCGAGTGCTAGATTATTTTGGCGGAGACGACGAAAACGAATAGACAGCAAAAAAATGTTCTGCGATTTTGCGGGGCCTTTTTTGTTTGAAGTTAATTTCCTAAACCATACTGATTGTTATTATTAAATATTTTTGATACTTTCAAATAGTGATAGTCAATGGTTCCACTTAATATTTTTAAATTAAAGGATGCTAATATGATTTCCAATTTAAGATCTTTTATTAACAATTATCGATTAAGAAAGATAATACCTTACGTATTGATATTGTTAATGGCCATATTAATTCTAATGCCCCAAATTGTGTTACATAGCACGATTGTCGGATCTGATGCAATGTTTCATTTTAATCGAATTTATGATAGTGCTAAACAAATTCAAAATCTTAATTTTAGTTACTTTCAAACTAGCTATGGCTTTCAGCAAAGTGGACGCATTATCAACGGGCTATATGGGCCGTACTTTTCGTATTTGGGAGGAATTTTATTAATTCTAGTACGAACCTGGTATAACTTTGAAATTGTGACCACGTTATGTATTTATGTGCTTGGTGGAAGCGGAATGTACTTGTTAGCGCGATATGCGCATTCTTCAAATAAAAATGCACTCTTTGTGTCGTTGTTATTTATGAGTATTGGTTGGTTACCCAGATGGGGATTAGCACAGAATTTTAATGCATGGGGTGCAGCATTGGCACCATATGTTTTAATTTGCGCAATTCACATGATTCAAAATCGGCAACGACCAATTAAAATAATTCCACTAGCATTAATTATGGCCATTATCATCCAAACTCATATTTTAAGCAGTATTATTTTTATTACGGTATTGATTCCTTTTTTTATCGTTGGATGGTTACGGGCAGATAAAAAAATACGAGTATGGCGTGATTTAGGATTGTCTATGTTGCTTACCGTAATGTTGACTGCCAATATTTGGGGTAGTTTCTTAACCATTTTTGCGACTAATCAAATTGCTAAACCAGCACAGTTTAATTTGGCTAATAATGCGTTACAGGTAATGGAATTAAATAATGGTCGCTCACAGTTAGGGATTGTTTGCCTGATATTGTTTACAATTCAAATTATATACGTGTTGTTTAACCGCAATGCTGGTCTAACTAATCGAGTTGTGACGATTGTTGGGACTGTTTTTTTAGTCTTATCATCTGAGCTTTTTCCATGGCGATTACTCCAACGTCAGATTCCTATATTAGAGAATACACTCCAATTTCCCGCGCGGTTGACTATTATGGCTTATCCACTGTTGCTTTGTGGACTGGCGATAACACTGTCACAAGTGATTGTTCACTATCGCCCTAGAACTGGCCTTGTAGTCAGCTTGGCAACTATTGCTATTGTATTTTGTACTGTTCCTAATTTCTTTAATATGGTTGATCGTTCTATGACATTTAAGTCATCTACTGTGTTAAATAGTTGGAAAGGAATCACTCTTCGAACCGATAGTCCACATAAAGTTCGCGGAGCGTTGGAGTCCAGTCATCCTGGGAAGGTCTTTCGATTTGTCGAAAAACGACATCCAGATTATCTTCCCGTTCCTCCTAAGGCAGCAAAGGAGAACTTTAAGCGCACCAAGGCCTACGAAAATCAAGTTATCAAGCAACAAAACAAGTTTAACCATCAAGTTTTGCAGGGTGGAAGAATAAAGCTAACATGGAACGCTGATCAGAAAGGTAAGCGACAATTACCTTTGATTGTCTACAAAGAATCATATATTAAACTAAATGGAAATCAGCTAAAGCATAAAAATATTCGACGAACCAATATTGGGGCTCTAATTGTTAATCAGCAGGTTGGCAAAAACACAGTTGTGATGCGTTTTAGACAACCAGTTACTTTTACGTATTTACTGATTTTGTCGCTTGTGTCATGGATTCTAGTGGCAGTTTTTGGTATTTATAAAATGTGTAAAAAAAATAATACCAAAATCGAGTAAAATCACTTGCTTACTTTTTGTAAGTGAACTATTATTTATTCGTATCTTAATGAAAGAGGGCTTTAATAATGAGTTATCAAGCAAGTAATGATGAAAGAAAGCTTAAGGTTGTTAACTTAGCTTCGTTAGAATCACAAGTTAAACCAAGAATGGAAGCTGGAGCATTTGGCTATATTCGCGGTGGTGCGGAAGATGAATGGACCATGCAGCAAAATACAGAGGCGTTTAAGCATAAGAAGATTTTGCCTCATATCTTGAAGGGTATTGATAATGCTAACTTGCACACCAGTATTTTTGGTATTGATTTGGATACTCCAGTGATTGAAGCACCATCGGCTGCTCAAGGGCTAGCCCATGAAAAAGGAGAGGTTGACACTGCTAAAGGAGTTGCTGCTGCAGGTTCGATTTTTTCAATTAGTACGTATGCAAATACTAAAATTGAAGATGCAGCAGCTGCTGCACCTAATGCTCCTCAGTTTTTCCAGCTTTATATGAGTAAAGACGATGGTTTTAATAAGTTTATTTTAGATAAGGCTGTTAAGGCTGGTGCCAAAGCAATTATTTTAACAGCTGATTCAACCCTTGGTGGCTATCGTGAAGCTGACGTTCTCAACGATTTTCAATTTCCATTGCCAATGCCTAATCTGGCAGCTTACAGTGATAAAACAGGTAGTGGTGATGGTAAAGGCAAAGGAATTGCTGAAATTTATGCGGCTGCTAAGCAAGGACTAGTGTTAGAAGATATTCAAAGGGTAAAGCAATGGACTAATTTACCGGTTATTGTGAAAGGAATTCAAGCAGCAGAAGATGCTGAAGCTTCAATTCTAGCTGGAGCAGACGCAATTTGGGTGTCTAATCATGGTGGCCGTCAATTGGATGGTGGTCCAGCTTCGTTTGATGTTTTACCAGCGGTTGCCAAAACAGTTGCTAAACGAGTACCAATTATTTTTGACAGTGGTGTTCGCCGGGGTGAACACGTATTTAAGGCGCTTGCTAGTGGTGCGGATTTAGTTGCCATCGGTCGACCCGTAATTTATGGTTTAAATCTGGGTGGGGCTGAAGGTGTTAAATCTGTATTTGACCATATAAATATGGAATTATCGATCACGATGCAACTAGCCGGTACGAAAACGATTGACGCAGTAAAAAATACGACTTTGCTTGATTAAAGTATGATTGAATAAAAAATGGATTGCAGACTTAATGTTTGCAATCCATTTTTTATATAATTAGTAGTCTTAACGTGATTTATTTTCGTTATTAATACGTTCCCTTAATAACGAAAAAGGATCCGCGGATTGTCCCCGCTAGTTTTGAACGCTGTCGGGCAAATTTAAACTTACCTTCAAATTCAACTGGAATATCCATGCCATCCGAAAGCTTGAAACCAACCGCCCGTTTGCCATCTTCTGCTAAACTGTACATCACGTTAACTGAGAGCCCATTTTCGTAAAATACATAGGCCATTCGGGTTTCATCCACTTCAAACGAAGTTACTTCAAGTGCTTTATAAGGGAAATGCATATCTTTTTCTAGCAAAATGGTTTCAATCCATTTTAACGTGGTGGGATCTTCACTAGCAGGGACAGTGATAAATTCATGTTTGTATTTGTTCCAATAATAGCGTGCTTCGTTGGCTCGTAAACCAGCTAGAGCATCTGCAACTGGTGAACTTTCAAGTCCAATGGTGGAAACATCCTTAAAATCTACTTTGTAAGCCATCGTGTTACCTCAATTCATTTTATTTTGCTTCTGATTATATCAGATTATTGATCGTGTTGAGCATGCCAATTTTTGATGTACTCGAGGCGTTGTTTAAAGCGTTGTTCATTACCTTGTTCACTAGGAAAATAGTACTGGTGATCGTCAAGCTCGGGTGGCATTGTTTTCATTGATGTGAGCTTATCTTCAGTAGAATGAGCGTACTGATAATCCTTACCATAACCCAGTTCGTTCATCAGTTTAGTTGGAGCATTCCTGATTTGAAGCGGTACAGGTTCGTTACCAGTTTTTTTAACGTCTTTTTTTGCATTTAACCGCGCTTTATAAACGGAGTTTGACTTTGGTGCTAAGGATAAATAAATTACTGCTTCAGTCAGATGAACGTCACATTCAGGCATTCCAAGAAATTGGCATGCTTGGAAAACGTTAATCGTTAGTTCAAGCGCTTTTGTGTCCGCAACGCCAATATCCTCACTGGCAAACCGAACAAGCCGCCTAGCGATATAAAGGGGATCTTCGCCACCATCCAACATCCGGGACATCCAGTAAATCGCGGCGTCAACATCGCTATTGCGCATCGATTTATGTAGTGCAGAAATGATGTTGTAATGTTCTTCACCATTTTTATCATAGCGCAATGATTTAGTATTGATTAACTGGTTAAGATTTTCTTGCTCAATTGTAACTACGTTTCGATTATGAGCAGCATTTAGGACAACCATTTCAAGTGTATTTAGAGCAACGCGAGCATCACCGTTAGCAAATTCAGCGATTAATTTCAGCGATTCATCATCGATGTTGATAGTTAGTTTGGGAAAGCCGTTTGGATGATTGATTGCATGATGTAAAAGTTCGACAATAGCTGGTACATCTAAAGACTTCAAAACAAATACTTTACATCGTGAGAGAAGGGCAGAATTAATTTCAAACGATGGATTCTCTGTGGTGGCCCCAATCAAAGTGATACTGCCTTTTTCAACGTATGGTAAGAAGGCATCTTGCTGGGCTTTATTGAAACGGTGAATTTCATCGACAAAAACAATTGTTTTTTCTCCCAGTTCACGATTTTCTTCAGCTTCATCCATAATTTTACGAATATCTTTAATCCCACTGGTCACCGCACTAAATGTAATAAAATGAGCCTTTGTTTTATTAGCAATAATACGGGCTAAGGTAGTTTTACCAACGCCTGGAGGACCCCAAAAAATAATTGACGGTAGTTGATCCTGATCAATTATTTCACGCAAAACTTGACCCTTTGCTAGGAGATGATCCTGGCCTGTAAATTCATCAAGTGTCTGTGGTCGGACCCGGTTAGCAAGTGGACTATTTTGTTTGTTCTCATCTTTGAATAATGATTCTTGTTTCAAAATGGATTCCTCCAAACTTTGAATTCGATAATTAAGTTAAATTTACCACTCTCAGAATTAAAAATTTAGCAATAAGCTCTATTTAGGAGCAGTGTTTAAACTATTAATGATTTTAATAGCAGTTTGAATTTCATCGGGTGAAAAATTAGCAAGTGCTTGTTCATTATTTTGTTGTTCCAACTGGTGCATACGTGTGTGTAGCTTTGCCACATACTGACCAATGGTTGTGATTGATAAGTAAACCTCTTTTTTATTATCTGCTTGCTTAGTTTTAATGATTAAATTAGCCCGATTAAGGCGATTAATGTAGCGAGAAAACATGCCTTGTGAAAAGGAAACTTCTGCTTGCAAAGTTTTATAAGGTGTCAGCGGTATATGAAATCCAGCTAGTTTGCTTAAAATTTGCATTTCTGAGTGGGTCATTTTTAAAGATTTAAATTGACGAACCACTTCTGCAGGAATCTCATTGGATAAGTTATTAACGGCAAATTGCCAAAAATCGGTTTTAAACTCCTCATGTTGCTTTTGAGCATTACGAATAGCCTCAAGTAACTCCGCTGTTTGACTAGCCATATTAAAATCCCTCCAAAATTAATTACCGGTAATCTATTGTGTTATGAAATAAACTGAGTATACTAATTATGTATTACCGGTAATTAATATTCAAGTCAAAATTTAAAAAGAGGTTTTAGTAATGAAAGCAGCAGTAGTAAATTCGTTTAATCAGGTACCACAATTTAAAGATTTTGAGACCCCTCAAGTCACTGAAAAAAGTGTATTAATTAAGGTGTTGGCAAGTAGCGTAAATCATCGCGTTCAATCACAGGCAAATGGATCTCACTATACAAGTGACGGTAATTTACCATTGATTCCTGGGTTGGATGGAGTTGGACAGTTGAAAGATGGTAAATTAGTTTATTTTGTTACATCTGATCCAGTTTATGGAGCGTTAGCTGAATATACTGTGGTTGATCGTCGAAGAGTTATTCCACTATCGGCAGGGGTTGATGTTAATGAAGTAGCGGCTTCGATGAATCCGGCTATGTCTTCGTGGATGGCAATTCAGGATCGGTTAGCTGGTAATATTAGTGGTAAAAAGGTATTGGTATTAGGAGCCACTGGTAATTCTGGTAGATTGGCAGTTGAAATTAGTCACTATTTGGGGGCAAAAAGTGTTGTGGCAATTGGCCGCAATCGAGCTAAACTAGCTAGTTTAGGGGCAGAAAAGACGATCTCACTGTTAGATGACGAAAAAGAGTTAAGCCAAGCAATTAAATCAGTGGCGGATGTTGATATTGTACTTGATTATCTTTGGGGGGATGCAGCAAAAAAAGTGTTGACGACGTTATTACCCGCCAGAGCTGATCACAGTCAAGAAATCACATGGATTGAGATTGGTAGTATGGCTGGTGCTGAAATGGCATTACCATCGGCAGCATTAAGATCGGTTAATTTAAAAATGATTGGCAGTGGTCAGGGATCAATTTCACCTAGGATATATCTAAGTGAGTTACCTAAACTTGCACAGCTAATTAGTCAGGGAAACTTCAATGTAGCAGTTGGCGCCTTTCCGCTGGCAGAAGTTGCAAGTAAGTGGAATCAAAAAAGTGATCAACGATTGGTGTTTAATCCTTAGTATTTTTCTCATTATTTTTTGTTCACAAGTGTTTTAACTACAATCAAATTGAGATGTTTGCTAAACTCATTCATACGTTTATAACGTTTAAATGACATAATATTGAGGAGATTAAACTTATGCAACAGGCTAATGAGGTAAACATTATTAATGCAGCGCGGGAATTGATCTATCAAGACGGTTATTCTACCGTTACCATGAGTAAAATCAGGCAACGGGCCGATGTTGATAAAAAAGAACTTGAAAACTATTTTGATTCAAAAAAAGAGGTTGCACTTGCTGTTATTTCACAAATAACGAATTATTGGGACCAGGAACTAAATCAAAATATATTAGCAAAGAAAACGGGCGAACAAGCAATTAGCGCGATGTTTGATTGGATTATTGATTTACACCAACAAAAAGGTGCTAAGTTTTCATACTCGATCAGTAATATTTTGTACGAACTTTATAATGTAAATCATGATTTTGCAGTTCAGATTGATAAATTTACTAGTACTTGGGTGCTGTTGTTATCGACGAAAATAAGTGAACTGCACACAGGAATTGGCAAGGATAACAGTAATTCGCAGGCAAACAATGCAGTTAAGCTACTTGAAAGTACGATGATCATGACCAAAATGACTGGACGCATTGAACCAATCAAAGCAGCGATCCAAGAAATTAAGATTAAACTTAATCTTTGAGAGCTAGACTCAAGAATAAGTCGGGGTTTTATTGCATAAATTGAGTTAATCTTTTATGCTTGTGAGGTAATTAATAATTGGAGGTCAAGACCTTGCAAAATTATCGCACGGAGGAAGATACATTAGGACCAGTTAAAATCCCAGCAGATGCGCTCTGGGGCCCTCAAACACAGAGAAGTCTACAAAATTTTAAGACCGGTGCTAAAATGCCGTTAGAACTAATTAAAGTATTGTTACAATTAAAGAAAGCGGCCGCAGTTGCTAATGAAAACGAAATTACGCTTGTTAAGTCTAATTTGATTATTGCAGCGGTAGACCATTTATTAAAATTAGACGATGCTGAATTGAGAAAAAGTTTCCCACTTGTCATTTATCAAACGGGCTCTGGTACTCAAACCAATATGAATGTTAATGAAGTTGTGGCCAATATGGCTGCCAAGCTTGATAATACGGTTGAAATTTTACCCAACGATGATGTTAATCATGGCCAAAGCTCCAATGATATTTTTCCCACGGCAATGAATATCACCGCAGCAGTTTCGGTTGGTGAACTGGAACAGGTAGTTTCACGATTGATTAATAAATTGGCTGAGAAACAAGATCAGTATTGGCGAGTGGTCAAAATTGGTAGAACTCATCTACAAGATGCGACTCCATTGACTTTTGGTCAAGAAATTAGTGGATGGAAAAGTATGTTGGAGCACGACTTAGGCTATCTCAAGAAATTAGCTAGCACCTTAAATGAACTGGCAATTGGCGGCACTGCAGTGGGAACTGGACTAAATACTTCTCCTCATTTTGCAGAAGCGATTGCTCACGCCATGAGTGTACTTTATGGAATTGATTTTACTGCTGACACTAATAAATTTTATGGTTTAGCCGCGCACTCAGGATTAAACATTGTTCACGGAGCATTGAAGACTTTAGCTAGTGATTTAATGAAAATTGCAAATGATATTCGATTTTTGGCCAGCGGTCCCCGAGCTGGATATGGAGAACTAAACATTCCAGCTAATGAACCAGGTTCTTCAATTATGCCTGGAAAAGTTAATCCAACGCAGGCGGAAGCTGTGACAATGGCAGCGGTAAAAGTAATTGGAAATGATGTGACGATCTCAATGGCTGCCAGTCAAGGCAACTTTGAAATGAATGTATACAAGCCAGTTTTGATTAGTACATTTCTCGAATCTGCTAAACTATTGACTGGAACTATCATTGCCTTCACTGATTTGATGGTTGCTGGAATAACCGTCAATGAGGAACGCATGCAAGAACTTGTTGATTGCTCACTGATGACGGTGACGGCCTTGTCGCCCCATATTGGTTACCATGACAGTGCCAAAATTGCGCAGCAGGCGCAAAAAGATGGCATGACGTTGCGAGAGGCAGCCATTAATTCTGGTATGGTTTCCGCAGATCAGTTTGATCAGTGGGTTGATCCAGTTAAGATGACAAGGATTGACGAAAAATAGGCATTTATTAATTGCACTGGTCGGGGGGTTCTAATGGAAATTAGGTTATTAAGGTATTTCGTAACAATTGCTGAAGAAGGTAGTGTCTCTAAAGCAGCCGAAGTATTGCATATTACGCAACCGACTTTAAGTCGCCAACTGAAGGCGTTAGAAACACAACTTGAAACTGAATTATTTACTCGTAATAAGAACCATTTAAATTTAACTCAGGCAGGGCTGTTTTTAAAAAGTCGGGCTGCTGAAATTTTGGAACTAGCTGACCAAACTGAAGAGGAATTTATTGCGCAGAAACGTCAACTTTTTAGTGGGCATATCTCGATTGGCTGCATTGAGGCTGATAATTCAGACACAATGTCGTTAATGCTGGAAGAGTTTATTGCGGATTATCCAGAAGTGACGTTCAGTATTTACACTGGCACAAGCGATGAAATAGTTGATCGGTTAGACAAGGGATTACTAGATTTGGCGATTCTGTTGGAGCCAATCGACACGGATAAGTATCATAAAATAATACTTCCTAAAGTTGAACGATGGGGCTTGCTAGTATCCAAAGAATCATTTCTGGCTGACAGTAAAGTGGTACAACCGAAAGATTTAGTTGGGATGCCACTATTAATTTCTGGCAGATCAGAGGTTCAAGATTTATTAGAAAAATGGTCGCATAAATCAATTAGTGACATGAATATTATTGGGAATTTTAATTTGAGTTTCAACATTATTTCTTTGGTCGAACGTCAAGTGGGTGCTGCTGTTGCAATTGAAGGTGCTCCCACATATGCGGGGAAAACTAAATTTGTTCCGTTTGAACCAGCAGTGCAAACTAAATGTGTACTAGTCTGGCGTCGGGAACGTGAAACATCACCAGTTGTAAGGGAATTTATTCGTTATTTTAGGCAGAAATTTGAGAAATAAAGTTAAAAAACATCACGGTTAGGAACTGCAACTATTTTTTGAGACAGTCAAATAAAAGCAGATTCTAAAAAGTCATTTTGCTTCCGATTAGGCAACCGATTTCCGGTATTGGACTGGGGATTGGTTGCCTAATTTGGTAAAGATACGAGTATTATTCCAAAATTGGATGTAGTTTTGGA
>NZ_BJDM01000013.1 GCF_005405145.1 Paucilactobacillus kaifaensis
AATACTGGAATGAAGCCGCTTAGAAACAGATTCAATTTTTTATTATTTCATCTGTCAACTTGACAGGGCCTAGTGCATCTCGACGATTTTTTATTTAGAACTCAAATAATGAGCTTTTTAAATTACTTCTTTAAATCTTTACTGTTTTCCATAATACCGTCTAACAGACCGTAATCAACAGCTTCTTGGGCTGATAGGTAATGGTCACGCTCTGTATCAGTGTTAATTCGTTCGATTGGTTGACCAGAATTGTCAGCTAAAATCTCGTTGATCATCTTACGAGTCTTCAAAATTTCTGTAGCCGCAATTTCGATTTCAGTCTGTTGTCCCTGAGCACCACCAGATGGTTGGTGAATTAAGACTTGAGAATGTGGTAGACCAAATCGTTTACCTTTGGTTCCTGATGAAACCAAAACACTGGCCATTGATGCAGCCATTCCAGTAACGATCGTTTGGACATCTGATTTGATAAAATTCATCGTGTCGTAAATTGACATTCCAGATGTGACCACGCCACCAGGAGAGTTGATGTAAAGGTAAATGTCCTTAGTGGAATCTTGCGCATCTAAGAATAGCAATTGAGCGACGATTGAATTAGCCATGTCGTCTTCAATTGGGCCAGAAAGCATGATGATCCGGTCTTTTAAAAGTCGTGAGTAAATATCATAAGCACGTTCACCACGAGATGATTGTTCAATGACTGTTGGAACTAAATTCATAGTTAGTTGCCTCCTTAATTAGCACTTAGCGTTTGTGTTTGCTAAACGTGTAAATGTAGTGTACCGCGTTGGTCAATAAAGGTCAAATATTTTATCCGCCAATAATGATCAACCATATTATAGCGGTTTTTTAACGCGGGCGCACGGTAAATAAATAAGGAACCACAACAATGCTATACGCTGTTGTGGTTCCTTATTTTGGGTATTCTTTTATTTGTCTAAAGATTCGCTTAACCATGCTAACTCTTTTTGGGCACATTCTTGATCCAGTTGAAAACGATCATCATTTCGTCCGCTATTCTTGAGTTCATCTAATTGAGCGAATACTTTGGCTTCACTAGCTGTGTTATCAAGCATAGTTACACCTCCTAAGTGATTAGTTAATCGTTTAATAATAAGTTTAAGTCGTCAGTTAATTTGACGATATGATTATCATAAATATTATTGGTCTATTTGTCAACTATTTTATAAAGCTTTATTTAAGAGATAAACTGAGGCTAATTAATGTTAATTGCTATAATTGGTATAGCTAATATATCTTGGCTTAGCTATCAAAAAAGATAATTTAACAAAGGTATTGCTTTATTGGAGTTTAACCGATATAATGAAAAGCGTTGTTTATTAACGAAGAAATAAAATAAGGAGGCAATTTTTATGCGTAAGGCACATCCACATGGCGTTCAAGGCCGCCGTCCAGTTGCTCCGAAATACAAGCGAGCATTAAAAGAAAAGAAAATTGAAGATCTACGTAAATGGGCTAAAGAAAAACCGGCCAAATAAGTAACTGAAATCCACCATTAACTTGGCGGATTTTTTATTTGCAGTTAACTCGAAATAAGCTTTATTAATTATTAGAAAAAGGTTAGAATATTAATTGAATTCAAATTTTTAGTAAACTTAGGGGATGGAAAAATGGCAAGAAAAATTGCTGTAATCGGAATGGGAAACGTCGGCTCAACTGTGGCACATTATATTGTTGCAAATGGCTTTGCTGATGATTTAGTACTAATTGATACAAACAAAGATAAGGTAGTCGCTGATGCAACTGATTTTCAGGATGCCATGCCTAATTTACCTTTCCATACAAATATTTTTGTTAATGATTATGCTGAATTAAAAGATGCTGATGTGATTATCTCAGCACTGGGAAACATTAAATTGCAGGATAATGCAAATGATGATCGCTTTGCTGAACTACCATTTACCCGTGTTGAGGTGCGTAAAGTGGCACAACAAATCAAAGATTCCGGCTTTAGTGGTAAGATTGTTGCGATCACTAATCCGGTTGATGTGATTACGTCAATCTACCAAGAGGTAACTGGCCTGCCTAAAAATCATGTATTGGGGACAGGAACACTACTTGATTCTGCCAGAATGAAGCGTGCTGTTTCAGAGCAATTAAATATTGACCCACGTTCGGTGGTTGGATATAACCTTGGTGAACACGGAAACTCTCAATTTACTGCCTGGTCAACTGTCCGCGTACTTGGAAAACCAATTACAGAAATTGCTAAGAAAGAGAATCTTGATTTAGATGCACTTGATAACGAAGCCAAAGTTGGTGGTCATCGAGTTTTCCATGGCAAAAAATATACAAATTACGGTGTTGCAACTGCAGCGGTTTTACTTGCTAATACGATTATCAATAATGCTTTAACTGAGTTACCTGTTTCGAACTATCGTGAAGAGTATGGCACTTATCTTTCTTATCCAGCGATTGTTGGTCGCGATGGAGTAGTGGAGCAATTACAATTAGAACTAACAAAAGAAGAGTTAAAGAAATTACAGATTTCAGCAGACTATATTAAAACTAAGTATGCTGAAAGTCGTGAGAACTAATCTAGGTGATAAAAAAGACAGATTCTAGAAAATACTCAGAATCTGTTTTTTAATGTTCTATAGATGACAGTAATCTAAAAAACTCCTAAGTCCTTGAATGTACAGGTGTTTAGGACGATAAAACAAATGCGCCCCCCGGGAGTCGAACCCGGATCTCAAGAACCGGAATCTCACGTGCGATCCATTACACTAAGGGCGCAATACAATAATTTATGATAGCGGATTTAGGGATAAATTACAAGAAAAATAGAGTAGGGGAACAAAAGTATTAGCAGTACGAATTTTCCACTTTATTTTGATTAGATTAATGTAATAAAAATAATATTGATAAAATAGCATTGATAACGTTTTCACAAAAAGTTCATAATTATTCTCTAATAAATTTAGGCAATTCATTAGACTAATGCATCATTTTTCGTTATCATATGTAGCGTAGTGAGATGTATTTGTTTTCTGAATGTTGACTAAATGGTGTCACTTTTAACTTAGAATTTTTTGGGTAGAATCTGTCATATTTTTCGTTAGCGTGATATACTTAACAAGTACGTTTTAAAAACTAAACTTATTTTCCTAAAGGAGGAAATTGCAGTATGACTGTAAAAATTGGTATTAATGGTTTCGGCCGTATCGGTCGTTTAGCTTTCCGTCGAATTCACGAACTTGGCGCAAGCTCAAATGATATTGAAGTGGTCGCTATCAATGACTTAACAACACCTTCAATGTTGGCTTACTTATTGAAGTATGATTCAACTCACGGTGCATTCCCTGGTGAAGTTAGCGCCACTGAAAGTGGAATCGTTGTTGACGGAAAAGAATACCCAGTTTATGCAGAACGTGACGCACGTGATATTCCTTGGGTTAAGAATGACGGCGTTGACTTTGTTCTTGAATGTACAGGATTCTATACATCAAAAGAAAAGTCACAAGCACATATTGATGCCGGTGCAAAACGTGTCTTGATCTCAGCTCCAGCTGGTGATATTAAGACAGTTGTTCCAGGTGTTAACTTGGACATCCTTAACGGCGACGACACGATCGTTTCTGCTGGTTCATGTACAACAAACTGTTTAGCACCAATGGCTTACTTCTTAAATGAAGACTTTGGTGTTAAGGCAGGAACAATGACAACTGTTCACGCATTTACTTCAACACAAATGATTCTTGATGGACCTCGTGGAAGCAAGATGCGTAGTAACCGTACTGCTAGTGTTAACACAATTCCTCATTCAACTGGTGCTGCTAAGGCTATTGGTTTAGTTGTCCCAGAATTGAAGGGTAAGATGCAAGGACACGCACAACGGGTTGCTGTTGTTGATGGTTCATTGACTGAATTAGTTACTGTTCTTGACAAGAAGGTTACAGTTGACGAAATCAATGCATCAATGAAGAAACATACTGAAGGTAACGAAGCATATGGTTACACTGAAGATGAAATCGTATCAAGCGATATCATTGGTAACACACATGGTTCAGTATTTGATCCTTCACAAACAGAAGTTACAACTGCTGGTGATACTCAGCTAGTTAAGACTGTTGCTTGGTATGATAACGAATATGGTTTCACAAGTAACATGATCCGTACACTATTGAAGTTTGCCACACTTTAATTTTGTAATTTTATGACAGGCTTCATGAAAGGTGGGAGGAGGATAACTCCTCTCACTTTTTGTTTGAATCAATAGGAGGAAAATCAAATGGCTAAATTAACTGTTGAAGATTTACAGCTTGAAGGCAAAAAAGTTTTGATGCGGGTTGATTTTAATGTTCCCATCAAAGATGGTATGATTGGTAATGATAACCGAATTGTGGCTGCTTTACCAACTATCAAATACGTCCTTGAACATGGTGGCCGTGCTATTTTACTATCACATCTTGGTCGTGTGAAGAAGGAAGAAGACAAGCCAGGACTATCGATGCGTCCCGTTGCTGAACGACTTTCTAATTTATTAAACAAACCAGTTACTTTTGTCCCAATAACAGAAGGAAAACAACTTGAAGATGCCATTGCTAAGTTACAAAATGGTGAAGTTCTTGTTATGGAAAATACTCGTTATGAAGATGTTAAAGATGGTGAATATGTTAAACGCGAATCCGGTAATGATCCTGAATTAGGCAAGTACTGGGCTTCATTAGGTGATGTATTCGTAAATGATGCGTTTGGTACTGCTCACCGTGCACATGCATCTAACGTTGGTATTTCTGCTAACATGAATCAAGCAGCTGCTGGGTTCTTGATGGAAAAGGAAATCAAATTTATCGGTGGTGCTGTTGATAATCCTGCTCACCCATTTGTTGCCATTTTAGGTGGTGCCAAGGTTTCAGATAAAATTGGTGTTATCGACAATTTGTTGAGCAAAGCTGACAAAGTTATCATCGGTGGCGGAATGACATATACATTTTATGCTGCTAAAGGAATCAAAATTGGTAATTCATTAGTTGAAGAAGACAAGATTGAGTTGGCTAAGGAAATTATCGAAAAAGCTGGCGACAAGCTTGTATTACCAATCGATTCAGTCGTAGCTGAAAAGTTCAGTAACGATGTTGAAAGCAAAGTAGTCGAAAATGATATTCCTGATGGCTACATGGCCCTTGATATTGGACCTAAGTCAGTGGAACTATTTGAAAGTGTCCTCAAGGATGCCAAGACAGTTGTTTGGAACGGACCAATGGGTGTCTTCGAAATGAGTAATTATGCGCAAGGAACACTTGAAATTGGTAAATTCTTGGGAACATTATCAGATGCAACTACAATTGTTGGTGGTGGTGATTCAACTGCTGCTGTGCAACAATTAGGTGTTGCTGATCGTTTGACTCATATTTCAACCGGTGGTGGTGCTTCCCTTGAATATCTTGAAGGAAAGACGTTACCTGGAATTGCAGCAATTTCTAACAAGTAAACTGTTAGATTAATGAATTTTGAAAAATCCTTAACTCGGCCTAAGGGGTGGGTTAAGGATTTTTTATAATAATTAATTATTTTCAATGCAGCTATTAAAAATGATGGTGTTGTAGATTTGATTTAAACATAATATTTTTAAAAGAGCAGTTCACAATGTTTTGTGAACTGCTCTTTTTTTATTTAATCTATTCTGTCTCTTCATCGGGAGCTGGTAGATAGTTAATAAAATCGTTCAAATTTATATCCAAAAATCGTGCTAAAGCAAATAATTTATCAGATGAAACTACACTTCCTCGTTCTACGCGAGAAATTGTCATTGCACTTACGGAAATATTGTACGTGTTTTGCAGTCTAGTAGATAATTCGTGTGTTGACAGATGATGTAGTTTTCGTTTGTTATGTAATTCCTGCCCAAATAATTGGTTGAGTTGTATTGCATCAAAGATTAGTTTCATCCCCAGTCAATAAAATATGTTGTGATACGACAATTTTATAACGATTAGCGACAAAAAAGGGCTATTTATTAGAAAAATATATTGCAGATAAAATTGTTGAGGATTAATATAACGTATATGATACAAAAATGAGGAATGAAATTATGAATGGAAATAAAATAAAAAATGCAAAGTATCCAGTTGCTGGATTTTTAAAAGAAAATGGAATCAAACAGCAAACAGTTGCTAATATAATAGGAAAAACACTATCTACAACTAATCGAAAAATTAGAGGTAAGACTGATTTTTCAGTAGCGGAAATAAAATTATTACATAATAAATTAGCAATACCGATTGAAATATTTTTTAAGTGATATATCATATAAGTTATAAAACTATTTTTTTTATTATTTGGAGGAGTTATAAAAATGAAAGCGAAAAGCGAATTAATTGAGCGAAAAAAATTATATAAGGATGGAAAAGTTTGGGTAAGTGCCTTAATTGCATCTGCTACTCTAGCTGGAGGAATGGTATTAACAAGTTCAGTTCCTGATGTGCATGCTTCAGTGGTAGCTCAAGCAGGTGTGCAATCATCTTCTGCAACTGATTATCAGCAACAATTGTCTGATTGGAATAACTCAGAGGCTGCATATGAGGCGGCGCAAAGTTCTGCAGCTCAAGAAGTTGCAAGTCAAAGTGCAGCAAATAGTGAAAGCGTAGCAAATTATCAAAATGAATTAGCTAATGAAGTAGCTGCACAAAAGGCAGCAAATAGTGCAGCATATTAAGCAGCACAACAAAGTGCAGCTGCAAGTAATGCGGCATTGAAAGCACAACAAAGTGCGGCATATGAAGCTGCGAGTCAATCAGCTGCTAATTCACTAGCTGCAATCCCACAACAAAGTGCAACTGCTGGTGAAGCTGGTGATGGTGGTACTCTAAGTTATGTGGAACAGACTGGAACTTACTCAAATATTGTTACTCATACAGATGCTAATACTAAAGCATGGAATGGTAATTATTTAATTCCTAGTTTACCAACATTAAATGATAATCAATTATATGATACAAATATTGATATTTCGATGAGAACTATTAAAGATGATGGAACTGTTAAGAATAGTCAAATTCCAGAATATGCTGCTAGTGATATTATTGTTAATGGTAAATTGACTAGTGCACAACAAACTGAATTGAACACATATTTAATGAAATTGTTGAATCAATATCGTGAAGCACTTGGAATTAAGGATTTAAATTCAACATCTGCAATGTTAGCAGCTGCGATTGAACGTGGTACGACACTCACAACTGGTCAAATGAATCATGATCAAACAGCAATGAATCAAGCTGCTAATGATAATAACGTTGGACCATTAGCAGAATGTTTAGGTGGAATCAATGTAGCTCAGATGCAAGGAACAAAGGGTTACTTATCAATGTTAGATTTGATGAATTCAGCAGCTGTATCTCTTGAAAACATGTTAAATGCTGATGGTGGATCTGATTGGGGTCATCGAAATATTTTCTTAAGTAATGGTAGTAAGTCTGGATTTGAAAGTGGTAATGGTGCTTTCTCAGTTGAATATAATAGTACATTAGATACTTGGATTTTGAATTTCAATGCTGATTCAGGTAGTACTGGAAAGAGTGTAGTAAATGATACACCGGCTGCTAAGCAATTACCTTCAAGTGGAGATAATAGTGCTTATGAAACAGCTAAAGCGAAAGCAGATAAAGCATTAAGTGATTTAAAGAACAGTCAAACCACAGCTTATAATAAAGCAGTAAGTGATTCACAAGCTAAGTTAAATCAATTGAAGAGTGATCAAGAATCTGCAATTGATAATCAAGTATTGTCAAATGGTAGTAAAGTATTGACACTCGCGAACAAATTATCTACACAGTTAACAGCTTTGCAAAACAAGTTACAAACTGAAGTAGATGCATTGAATCCTGGAGCAGAGCCAGTTGATACTGGTAGCGATAGCAATAATGGAAGTTCGGCTTCAAGTTCTGCAGGCAGTTCATCATCTAGTGCCTCAAGTTCAGCATCATCTTCCGCAAGTGGTAATGAAAGCTCAGCATCATCTGCCGGAAGTTCAGCTTCATCTAATAATAGTTCAGCAGCTTCAAGTGCTTCATCTTCTGCAAGCTCAGCTAATAGTTCAGCAACATCTGCTGGAAGTTCGGCAGCTTCAAATGCAAGTGAAACTAGTTCGTCCAGTGAGGTCTCAAGTAGTACTGTTGCTTCAGCTACAAGCGTGTCCTCAGAAGAAAGCTCAAGTACAGAAATAACTGTAGCACGTAATAATGCACAACAGGATAGCGCAGAGTATGCTGGTCAGACGTTAGCTATTGTTAGCGGGGAAAATAAGGGTGTATTAGAACCTGTTAGCGAAACGAACACACTAATGACCCGTGCTGAATATCGGGCAAAAAAGAATACTAAACTACCACAAACTGGTGACTCAGGTAACGAATTTGAAAAGATAGGGTTCATGGGAATGTTTGCTTCGATGCTTGGATTTGGGATAATGAGTATTAGGCGTCGACGCAATTAATTAATTTTATTGTGAGATCAGGGATAAAGATAACCGACGATTATGTTGATTATCTTTTACTTTATAAAAGTGGGGAATTGATATGAATTTTATACAGGTATTGCATAAAGTTGGTGGCGGCGAATATGACATTGAGGTTACAGAAAATTATATTTCGATTAATGGTACGGTGATTGCGTTAAACAAAATAAACGCAATCAATGCACAGACAGTGTCTCAAAAATTTCCGATGTGGTCGTTAGCACTGATTGTTGTTTCTTTTTTTCTATTTTCAACATCATCTTTCTTTGGATTGCTAGCTCTTGTCATTGGTGGGTTTTGGATTTACTACTGGTATCAGCATCGTTTAATTGTTCATATTGGTTTTGATACTTCAGCTATGAGAAATTATGATTTGTTTGTTGCAAATGTTGATCTTGATAAAGCAATTGAACTACGGCAAAAATTAATGCAGCAATTTTAGTTATAGTTGACACAACGGAATGCGGGGAATAAAAATGGCTGAACAAACTAAATTCTGCCCTAATTGTGGAGATGAAATTATTGGTAAACCGAGATTTTGTCCTCAGTGTGGTTTTGAATTAAATTTGACCAATGTGGGCAATAATCAAAGTATTGCTGGGGTAAAAGAAACTAAGGTGTTGCCTACAATCAGGGTGATGCAAATATTAGTCGTTTTTTTCTTAGTGGGTGTTTCCTTTTTAGTGGGGTACTACTCAAATGGTAACAGTTATCCTGCTAAGCTAACCAAATCAGATAAAGCAAAATCAATTAATAATTCAAAAACAAGTCGTCCCAAAACGAAAAATAGCGTTAGTAATAACAATGCGCAGTTTACTGAGAAGAAGGCTGCTGAACAACTAAAGCGTGCAGGAATGAATCCATACGCACAGGAAATCACAACATATCATGGCTTAGATGGTGCATGGGAATTTATGGATGAAGGTACGGTATGGGTAGCCTATCCAGATGGCCTGAATGATTTTCCAGGAGACGCTCACTATTATTAAATATAAAAAACTATTAAATATAAAAAACGAAAGCAGGATTTATGAATGGATCACAAAGCAAAGTTTTGCCCGAACTGTTGCAAACAACTCTCTAACGAACCTGAATTTTGTCCCTTTTGTGGGTACAATTTAAAGGAATATTGGCAGGCGTATGACCAAAATAAACAGGTAAGAAATGAAAGCCGAACAACCGGCAAGGACAGTAATAATGATTTAGAGCAAACTAACTTTCCAAGTCAGCAGCGTCCACCAAAAAAGAGCAAACGGAAAAGATCAATTATTATAGCAATTATTATTGTTTTGTTGTTAGTATTAGTCTTTTTCGTTTGGCATAGCGTTAGTGGTGGGACCGTGGATACAGCAACCAATAAAGAAAATTCTGTTTCTACCAACAAAACTAAACATAAAAGAAAATCGACAAAAAAAGATGATTCCAGTTCAGCTAATTCTTCTGTTGCGACATCAAGCTCGTCTCCAAAGAATCAACTAAATGCGTCATCATTAACACCTAATCAGACAGCTGCGGCAATTGCTTACTATGCAGATGCACATGGTTATTGGAGCTTCAACTTTACAACGGAGAATTATTTACAGGCTTTTGAAGAGATTACGAATGATGATTGGAATTTGACGGCGCCTGGAGATGACAATGTTCAATATGATATTCAAATGGCAGATACGGGTAGTGGTGGTGTATATTTTTACACGTTAAATGGTGGCACTAATGTTAATATATATGAATTTGATGACTTCGATGATGAAAATCATATTGTGCCACAAAAGACAGCTTCGCTTAGTGAAATTGTTGCTTATATAAACGATGTGAATGCAGTTGATGAAGTAAACAGTATTGCTAATAATGCAACAATTGAAGATGACCGTTAGAAAGTTGGATCAAAGTTGATAAAGCAAAAGTATAAAAGAGTGTTGATCACATTTAGCTTAATTATTGCAGTGATATTGGCTTTTCTTGTTGGTCGAAGCTTAAATGAAGGAAACGTGAATACAAACGAGAGCACTGGGCCTACGCAAATAAAAAAATCGGCTATTAAAAAGACAATAAAAAAAGGCGACCACAGTAAAGCTGTTTCAAACTCGGTCAAATTAACAGCCAACTCACTTTCAACAACTCAATCTGTAGGAGGCGCGATCACATACTACGCAATGGCTAAAGGGTACTGGTCATTTGATGGGGTGCAGAAAAGTGGCGTTTCAATTAATACCATTGAACGCGCAAATGATTTAAATTTATTAGATTCAGATTTAGATCAAACTACTTTTATTGTAACGAATCAAAGTACACCAAGTGGAGATACACCACTATTTACCATTACCAAAAAAGGAAAAGTTGCAATTTATATGATTGATAAACAGACTGATTTTAGTAGTATTTCTGCTAAAGAAGTTACTTCTCTTGATGAGATTGTAAAGTATTTGAATAATCATGGGGACGGAAGTAAGACTGTAAACTTAATTCATAAGTCCGACGTTACTTTTAATAAAACAACTAGGTAGTGCATTTAACCTCTAAAACTTTTGACTAGAAATTATAAGTGATGAGAATTCCGTATTTATTAATGGACATCATTGGCCTTTCAAACACTAATTGAGTAGAATGTGATGTGTAATTGAAATTGAGGAGGTCCAGTGATGAGAATTCCGTTTATTGCGGGTAATTGGAAAATGAATAAAACGGCGAAAGAATCAATTGAATTTGTACGCGCCGTGTATGACAACCTTCCTGATCCGACCCAAGTTGAAACTGCAGTTGCTGCTCCAGCGATAGTACTCCAGTCGATGGTGGCTGCAGCAAAAGGGAGCCCACTAAGAATTGTGGGTGAAAACTGTTTCTATGAAAATGAGGGAGCTTATACTGGTGAAATTAGCCCAGCTGTATTGAAAGAGATTGGCGTTAATTATGTCATTTTGGGTCATTCCGAGCGACGACTTTACTTTCATGAATCTGATGAGGTAATTAATAAAAAAGTACTGGCAGCAATTGATAATGACTTAAAACCCATTGTTTGTTGTGATGAAACAATGGGACGTCAAGCAGCTGGCGATAAAATTCACTGGGTAGTTAGTCAAATCATGGCCGATTTACGTGGTCTAACTGAAGAACAAATGAAGACAGTTACGGTGGCATACGAGCCAAGCTGGGCGATTGGAACCGGGCAGAGCGCGAGCTCTGACCAAGCTGAAGAGGGATGCTACCTCATTCGGCAAACAATTGCAGATGTTTACAATGATGAATTAGCTAATCATATTCGAGTCCTTTATGGTGGGAGTGTGAAGCCAGATAACATTGCTGAGATTATGGCAAAACCAAATATTGACGGTGTCTTGGTTGGCAATGCTAGTTTAGCAGCTGAATCATTTTTACAGTTAGCAAATTATCAAAAGGTGTAACATTATCTAAGTGGAAATGACTTGTATTTGAATACACAAAATAATACAATAAAACAGGAACTGATCTAAACTTTTAAAAACAGAGGAGAGAATCATCAAATGTCATTAATTACAGATATTTATGCACGCGAAGTCTTAGACTCACGTGGTAACCCAACCGTTGAAGTTGAATTATATACTGAAGCAGGAGCCGCTGGTCGCGGAATTGTTCCTTCAGGTGCCTCAACTGGTGAACATGAAGCTGTTGAATTACGCGATGGCGACAAAAACCGTTATATGGGTAAGGGTGTTCAAAAAGCCGTTGCCAATGTTAACGATGTAATCGCTAAAGAAATTGTTGGTTATGAAGTAACTGACCAAGTTGCAATTGACAAAGCGATGATCAAACTTGACGGTACACCAAACAAAGGTAAATTAGGCGCTAACGCTATTTTAGGTGTTTCTATTGCCGCTGCTCGTGCCGCTGCTGACGAATTAGAACAACCATTATACAACTACCTTGGCGGATTTAATGCTCACGTATTGCCAACACCAATGATGAACGTTATTAATGGTGGTGCACATTCAGATAACAAAGTAGATTTCCAAGAATTTATGATCATGCCTGTTGGTGCTGATTCTATCAAGGAAGCTATTCGAATGGGTTCAGAAACTTTCCATACATTGAAGAAGCTACTTGCTGCTGATGGCAAAGCAACTTCAGTTGGTGATGAAGGTGGATTTGCGCCTGACTTCGCTAACAATGAAGAACCACTTCAATACTTGGTTAAAGCCATTGAAACAGCCGGCTACAAGCCTGGTAAGGACGTTGCAATTGCAATTGACGTTGCTGCTTCAGAACTTTGGGACAACGATACTAAGCAGTACAAGTTACGTTGGTCAACTGGCGAAGAAATGGCTACTCCTGACTTCGTTAAGTACCTTGAAGGTTTGGCTGCTAAATACCCAATTATTTCAATTGAAGATCCAATTGACGAAAACAATTGGGAAGACTGGGCTGACATCACTAAGGAACTTGGTAAGAAAGTTCAACTTGTTGGTGATGACTTCTTTGTTACAAACACTGACTACCTTGCAAAAGGTATCAAGATGGGTGCTGCTAACTCAATCCTAATCAAGGTTAACCAAATTGGAACTTTGACAGAAACAGTTGAAGCAATTGAAATGGCTAAGGAAGCTGGCTACACAGCCATTGTTTCTCACCGCTCAGGTGAAACAGAAGATACAACTATTGCTGACTTAGTTGTTGCTACTAATGCAGGCCAGATTAAGACTGGTTCAATGAGCCGAACAGATCGTATTGCTAAGTATAACCAATTGATGAGAATTGAAGATCAATTAACAGAATCAGTTGCTGAATATAAAGGTATCAACTCATTCTACAACTTAAGCGAACAAGCACGTAAAGACGCTTTAAATAAATAGAGCGCAAACGACCACGGGGTAACTGTCGTGGTATAACATATAAAAACGCTAACCTATTCGAACTATGAATAGGTTAGCGTTTTTATATGTTATACGGTAGACAGTTGTGGTTGTTTGCACGTTTGATCAAGAATAAGCAGAACAAACTAAATCTAAGAAGGCTTGTTGTGCTAAACTAATAGTTAATTTAAAACGGTAGGCGAAAACATTGAAATTGAAATTTGATTCAACTAGATTTATGCAGATTATTCGAGGACTGTTCATTGGACTAGCTGCTGGACTAGTGGTGAGTTTGTTTCGTTTGACAATTGAATATGGATTGCGGTTTGTTAAATTTGCCTACGAAACCATGCATCAAAACTATTGGTTGTTGATCCCGTGGGTGATCGCTTCAGTTTTGTTGGCACTATTACTTGGAAAAATGGTGCAACGGTATCCTGCTGTTCAAGGATCCGGAATTCCACAGATTGAGGGCCAACTAGCAGGTAGCTATGAGGAATCGTGGTGGCCAGTATTGTGGCGGAAATTTTTTGGTGGTATCTTGTCAATTGGATCAGGTCTATTTTTAGGTCGAGAAGGTCCATCGATTCAATTAGGAGCGACGATCGGTCAAGGATTTGCAGAAATAAAACATGATGATCAAGTCAATCGGCGGGTTTCAATTGCAAGTGGTGCTGCAGCAGGACTTTCAGCAGCTTTTAACGCACCAATTGCCAGTACACTGTTCATATTAGAGGAAGTTTATCATAATTTTTCTCCTTTAGTTTGGATTTCTGCGTTAGTGAGTGCATTAACTGCTAACTTTGTTTCGCTAAATTTTTTTGGTTTAACACCTGTACTGCATATTACTTATTCCCAATCGTTACCATTAAATCAATATGGTCATTTAATTATCTTAGGAATTGTATTAGGCTTATTGGGGCGGGTTTATCAAATGACGTTATTACATTTGCCGGTATGGTTTGGTAAGTTAAAAGGTATTAAACCGGCATGGTATCCTGTGATCCCGTTTGTTTTAGTAGTCATAGTTGGCTGGTTTTGGCCCAACACTTTGGGTGGTGGTAATGGATTAATTGTCCAAATCGCGCAGCATAATCCGTCTATTGCAGTTTTTGGCAGCTTGCTAATATTGCGTTTTGTTTTTTCAATGGTGAGCTATGGATCGATGTTACCTGGTGGTATTTTTTTACCGATTCTAACAATTGGTGCCGTAATCGGAGGATTGTATAGTCAAATGATGGTCAGCATGGGTTGGTTAAATGCGAATTTGGTATCTAACTTTATTATTTATGCAATGGCCGGTTATTTTGCAGGAATAGGAAAAGCACCATTTACCGCAATTCTATTGATTACCGAAATGGTCGGGTCACTGGGACATTTGATGCCATTAGCGGTAGTCTCGATTGTGGCGTTCACTGTTGTTGATTTGTTAGGTGGTGCTCCGATCTACGAATCGTTGTTAAATAAATTAATTAAGCGAACAGAATTGATTAACAGTGACCAGGTGACCACTTTACAAACTACTGTTTTTATGGGATCAAGATTAGACGGTCAACAGGTTCGTGACTTTGATTGGCCTAAAGGATGTCTAGTGACCTCAATTCATCGTGGAGAACGTGATATTGTTCCACACGGGGATACAGTAATTCGTGGTGGCGATACACTAGTAGTTTCTGTTGCGCCAAATCAGCGCCAAGTTGCCTTTACAAGGGTAGTCTCTGCTGCTCAAACAGCGTCGGATAATTAAGACTAGAATAGGTTGCTTAAATATGTTAGAATATTCAGGATATGTAACGGGCAAAATTAGGAGGATTTTTCCTTGTATAATTTATTATTAACGGTATTTTTAATTGTAAGTGTGATTTTGATTGTATGTGTGATGATGCAACCAGCTAAAAATAATTCAGACGCTATGTCAGCATTGACTGGTGGTGCTGGTGACTTATTCTCACGAAGAAAAGCACGTGGATTTGAAGCAGTGATGCAAATTGCGACAACTGTTTTTGGTGCAATTTTCTTCCTGCTAGCACTAGCGTTAGTGTATCTATCTTCACATTAGATTAAATCAACCTCCTGGATTTTATATCACAGGAGGGTTTTTTTGATGTAAGGATAGAATGAATTTTTGAACCGGGGTCGTGGGCTAGATCATTAATGAGAATTAGTAAATATGGTACTAGTATTTGTTGGTTGTCATTAATGCCTTAGTCCACGATACATAAACGCCCGTATTCACACTTTTATTTTAGGGAGTGACTTTATGTTACAAAAACCGACACCTTTTTTCTTTCGCCATGGTCCTAAAGCTGTTGTTTTGTTGCATGCCTATGCTAGTAATAGTAATGATATGCGACTTCTAGCTCGTTATTTGGAGAAAGATGATTATTCTGTGTATGCTCCAATTTTAACGGGACATGCAACTGATGATCCACAAGATATATTGCGGCTTGGATCACCCCAACAATGGTGGCAAGATACGAAAGAGGCCATAGGGTATGTTCGTTCTCAAGGCTACAATCAGATTGCAATTTTTGGTCTTTCACTAGGTGGTATCTTTGCCACTAAGGCACTAGAAGAAGAACTAGGACTTGTCGGTGGGGGCACATTTAGTTCGCCGGTTATTAAAGCGGGAAAAACTAATGTTGCCAAGATGTTTCCTAAAATGGCACGAGCACAGTATCAACAACAGTCTAACTTGGAACCTGAGCAGGCAAAGATTGACTGGATTAAAATCCATGTTCATGATCAGTTAAAGGCCATTGAAATATACACTGAAACAGTTGCTGAAAATTTAGACAAGATTAAAACACCGTTCTTTATTGGGCAGGGTGGCCATGATGAAATGATTAGTGATCAATCAAGTGTGTTGCTTCAACAAAGGTTGGAACAGCTTGGTAAAGTGGTAGATTTTAATTTCTATCCTGACGCTAGTCATGTGCTCACGGTAAACAGTGCTCATCACGAATTGGAACAAGATGTAAAAAACTATTTAACAAGAATATTTTGAGGTAGAAAATGACAGAAATTATAAAATTAAAACAAACAATTAGAGAACATTTGCGCAATAATGCTGAAGTTAGTTTTTCAGCTGAAAAACTGGCCACAGCAATTAATATGAATGATGCAGACCAATTTACACAAATCGTTCAGGCGTTGGCACAGTTAGAACGCGAGCATGAAGTTGAAGTAACCGATCGTGGCGAGTTTCAAGCTATTCCAGAAAAGCCAATTTTAACCGGTGTATTTCATGGTAATGACAAGGGATTTGGATTTGTTGCATATGATCCAGATGAACCAGATATTTATATTAACCCAGACCATACTAAGCACGCATTAAATGGTGACGAAGTATCTGTTGATATTGTCCGTCCTGCTCGCCCGGGAGATAGTCGAGGGCCAGAGGGCCAGGTCACTAAGATTATTACACATCGTTACGAGCAAGTAGTTGGTGAATTTAAAGCAGACAGCACTGATGGCTATATTGGTGAAGTCGTACTTAAAGACAAAAAAATCGCTAGTTATAAGTTTATGGTAACTGATGGGGGCTTGCATCCATCAGAAGGTGAAATCGTGACCGCTGATGTGGTTACATATCCAACTGACACAAAACCAAAGACAATGGTTGGGATTGCTAAAGAGGTAATTGGTGATAAGGACCAGCCTGGTATTGATATTTTATCAGTGGTTTATGCGCACGATGTTCCTCATGAGTTTCCACAAGAAGTGATTGAACAAGCGGACAAAATTGAAGAATCTATCAGTGATGCTGAGAAAAAAGGTAGAGTTGATATCACTGATCAACCGTTGGTCACCATTGATAGTATTGAATCTAAGGATTTAGATGATGCTGTTGTTGCTTGGAAATTAGATAATGGTAATTATCATTTGGGTGTTCATATTGCTGATGTTAGTCACTATGTTCCTGAGAATACACCACTTGATCAGGAGGCGTATAAGCGTGGGACTTCAGTTTATCTAACTGATCGTGTTATCCCAATGCTGCCAAGACGTTTGTCTAATGGGATTTGTTCGTTAAATCCAGGTGTTGAACGACTATCAATGAGTTGTGAAATGGAAATTACTCCTGAAGGAAAAGTGGTAAAAGAACGCATTTTCCCTAGTGTCATGAAATCACATGCACGAATGACTTATAAAGCGGTCAATGCTATTTTAGAGGCCCACGATGAAAAAACACGAGAACAATATAAAGAATTAGTCCCAATGTTTGAAGACATGGCTGAACTACATCGAGCATTACTAAAAAATCGTAAGCGCCGTGGTGCAATCGATTTTGATGCACCAGAAGCAAAAATTATTGTTGATGATCAAGGTCATCCCACTGATATTGAGCTGCGTGATCGTGGTTTATCAGAACGAATGATTGAATCATTTATGTTAGCTGCAAATGAAACGGTGGCTGAACATTTCAAGCATTTACACGTACCATTTTTATATCGAATCCATGAAACCCCAGATGGTGAACGTGTTAAGACATTTTTTGAATTTTTAAGTGTCTTTGGTCATACGGTTCATGGGGATGTAAATAATCTAAAGCCAAAAATGTTGCAGAATGTGTTGAAAGAAGTAGCTGGTGAGCCAGAAGAACAAATGGTCCAGACAATGATGCTTCGTAGTATGAAGCAAGCTAAGTATTCCGACCAATCATTGGGTCACTTTGGTTTAGGGGCAGAGTTCTATACTCACTTCACTTCACCTATTCGACGTTATCCAGATACTACTGTGCACCGGTTAATTAAGTGGTACGCTAAGCATGGAACAGGTGCTGAAGCTAAGGCTAAGTACGAAGAGAAGTTACCTGAGATTGCTGAGCATACTTCAGTTGCTGAGCGTCGTGGAATTGACACAGAACGTGATGTTGACAGCATGAAAAAAGCTGAATATATGGAAGACCATGTTGGTGAAACGTTCGAAGCAGTGGTCAGCTCAGTAATGAAATTTGGCTTGTTTGTTGCACTACCTAACACTGTTGAAGGGCTCGTGCATATTAGTGCAATGCAGGATGACTATTACGAATATGTTGAAAAGCATATGGCATTAGTTGGTCGCAAATATCACCGAATTTTCCAAATTGGTCAACCAATTCAAGTTAAATTACTTAGGGTTGATAAAGATCAACGTGAAGTTGATTTTGAGTTAGTGGATCCTAAGGCAGCTCCAACAACTAAGCTACGAGTACCACGTTCAGACGACCACCGTGGTGGTAATCGAAATCATAATGGTCATAATCAACGTAGCTCAAACCATGAAGCAGGGCATACTAACCATCGTCAGATTAATCGTGGTCAAGCACGGCGCCGCGACAATCAGCGACCAACTAAAAATTCAAATCACAGATGAGGTGATTAAGTTGGCGAAACAAAAGCAAGCTAACGATAATTTAATGGCGCAAAATAAAAAAGCGCGTCATGATTATTCAATTGAATCAACTTATGAAGCTGGGATTGTACTGACTGGAACTGAAATTAAAGCAATTCGTGATAAACGAGTTAATTTGCGTGATGGGTTTGCACAAGTTCGTAACGGTGAAGTTTGGTTAATGAATGTGCACATTAGTCCATACGATCAAGGAAATCAGTTTAATCATGATCCATTACGGAATCGTAAGTTGTTACTACACAAAAAAGAGATAAAGCGTTTATCAGGCGAACTAAGCACCAAAGGAATTACGCTAGTCCCACTAAAGCTATATATTAAGAACGGCTATGCAAAGGTGTTACTAGGAGTTGCTAAAGGTAAGCACGAATATGATAAGCGTGAAACTTTAAAACGAAGAGAACAGGATCGACAAATAGCACGGGTGATGAAAAAGTATTAAAAATAAGAGTGTGAGCACCTGCGTATAGAAGTCGGAGTGTAACCCAAAAATCCCCTTTATCTAATTTGGTTTATGAATTAGATGAAGGGGATTTTTGGGTTACACGTAGACTTTTGCAGGTGCGAACACGTTTCATCAACAAAACAGTGCGAAATTTGGTTTATGAATTAGATGAAGGGGATTTTTAGGTTACACGTAGACTTCTGCAGGTGCGAACACGTTTCATCAACAAAACAGTGCGAAATTTGGTTTATGAATTAGATGAGGGGGATTTTTGGGTTACACGTAGACTTTTGCAGGTGCGAACACGTTTCATCAACAAAACAGTGCAAAATTTGGTTTATGAATTAGATGAAGGGGATTTTTTGGTTACACGTAGACTTCTGCAGGTACGAACACGTTTCATCAATAAAAATGAATCAATTATAATTTATTTTGGGTCACTAATATCTATTTTTTGCGAAAAATTTTGCGTTGGATTAGTCAGCATGCCACGTTGACGTTGTCGAACTTTTTTGGTTTGCCGATCTTGTTTCCGTGCCCAATGATCTAAAACACTAGCAACAACAATTGCGACCGGCTCTAAATCTTGCTCAACGACAGCGATTTCGTGATAGTAGCCACTCGTAAATTTAACTGGTTTGAACGAAAAGACTAATTGAGTACCATGATAAACACGATAACTATCTTTGAGAGTGTTACCAACAACAATCCAGTTTAAGCCGCGGATATAAATGACTTCTCGTAAAAAGCCTAATGATTTTCCAACGGTTCCAATTTGTTTGTGATTTTGATAAATCGAAAATTTAGGTAAAATTCCCAGAGTTAGTTGTCTAATTTCTGCCAATAAATCACCATCAATAGCGTACAGTGATAAAACATCTTGCCGTAGCCCCCATTTACCAACGAGTAAATAGGTTGAGACCCCATTTTCATCTTTAATCACGGTAGCACCACGTAAATCATTCAAATGTTGGTGAATGTACAGTTTTCTCACTGGGCTCACTCCTAAAAGTAGAGTGTTAATTCATCCGGTTAGCTTTTATAGGCTAAGACAATTATGGGGTGTTCGCGAACTTAGCGAACGACCCATAATTGTCTTAGCCCCACAGAACGTTGGATGGAATTAACACGTTTCAGATCGATGTCAACTTACGATCATTCTACCATGTTTTATTATTATTAGCAGGAAATATCATTTTACAAATTAATATGCTAAAATAATGACTGAGGTGCTTTAAATGAAACCATTTATCCACAATGATTGGTGGGACGTGTTACAGCCGGAATTTAATCAAGCCTATTACGCTTCACTACATAACTTTTTAGTTGGTGAGTATAAACATCAAACCATCTATCCAGAAATGCATCATATTTTTGAAGCATTTGAATGGACTCCATTTCATGAGGTTAAGGTTGTTATTTTGGGCCAGGATCCGTATCATGGTCCGAATCAAGCACATGGATTAAGCTTTTCAGTTCTGCCAGGTGTTAAAATACCACCTTCGCTGCAAAACATTTATAAAGAACTTCAGAATGATTTGGGTTTTGAACCAGTCAATCATGGATATCTTGAAAAATGGGCGAAACAAGGGGTGCTATTACTTAATTCCGTTTTAACTGTACGGGATGGGCAGGCATTTTCACATCGTGGTAAAGGTTGGGAAAGATTAACCGATGCAGCAATTGCTGCGTTATCAAAGCGTGCTGAGCCTGTGGTGTTTATTTTATGGGGGAAAGCTGCACAAGCTAAAATAGAGTTGATTAACACGGAAACAAATATTGTGTTGCAATCACCGCATCCGAGTCCGTTTTCAGCTAACCGTGGATTTTTTGGTTCCAAACCGTTTTCAAAAACAAATGAAGCACTCAAGGCAATGGGAGAGACACCAATTGATTGGCAACTGCCTCAACACGTGACAGTTGATGATACCGATATCGCAAATTAATTAATTGGAGGCAGCAAAAATGGATTTATTTTCAGGTTTAGCAGCAAAGATTAAAGGTCAAAATAAGACAATTGTCTTCCCAGAAGGTGAAGATGAACGAATTTTAGGCGCAGCAATTCGGTTACAAAATGATGGCTTATTGACACCTGTTTTGTTAGGTGAAAAAAATCAAATCAAGGCTACAGCTGATAAAAATGGTTTTGATTTGACGAATGTTCAAATCATTGACCCAAAGGAATATCCTGATGCAGACAAACAGGCAATGTTGGATGCGTTGGTTGAACGACGAAAAGGGAAGAACACTCCTGAACAAGCTGCAGAAATGCTAAAGGATGTTAGCTACTTTGGTACCATGCTGGTTTACATGCACAAGGTAGATGGGATGGTTTCTGGTGCGGTTCATCCAACAGGCGATACTGTTCGGCCAGCATTACAAATTATTAAAACTAAGCCGGGAAGCAAACGTATCAGCGGTGCTTTTATCATGCAAAAGGGTGACCAACGATTTGTATTTGCGGACTGTGCAATCAACATTGAGTTAGATGCACCTGCAATGGCTGAAGTAGCAGTTCAAAGTGCAACGACAGCTAAGTTATTCGATATTGATCCTAAAGTGGCACTTTTAAGCTTTTCGACCAAAGGATCTGCCAAAGGTGAAATGGTAACTAAAGTCGCTGATGCAGCTAAAATGGCACATGAATTAGCACCAGACCTGCCCCTTGATGGAGAACTTCAGTTTGATGCGGCGTTTGTTGAGAGTGTTGGTGCTCAAAAAGCACCCGGCTCAGCTGTAGCAGGTCATGCCAATGTCTTTGTCTTTCCTGATTTACAATCGGGTAATATTGGGTACAAAATTGCACAACGTTTGGGTGGCTTTGAAGCAGTTGGTCCAATTTTACAAGGACTTAATGCGCCTGTATCCGATCTTTCACGAGGATGCAATGAAGAAGATGTCTATAAAGTTTCATTAATTACAGCAGCACAATCAGTAGAATAAAAGAAAATAAGGCTATGGCAATGGAATGTTTGTCACAGCTTTTTATTTAATAAACTTGGTGAATAAAATGAAAATAACATTAACGAGTAGCGACGCAACAATCAATTTTGGTAAATCAGTGGCAGATTTAGTTAGCGCTGGGGATGTTCTGGTATTGGACGGTGATTTAGGAGCAGGCAAAACCACTTTCACAAAAGGGTTAGCGGCTGGCTTAGGAATCAAGACGGTTATTAAAAGTCCTACCTTTACGATTATTCGTGAGTATCAAGATGGTCGACTGCCACTTTATCATATGGATGTTTATCGTCTTGAGAATGGTGGCGGAGCTGATTTGGGGTTAGAAGAATATTTTGATAGCGATGGAGTTAGTGTCGTTGAGTGGGCCCAGTTTGTGGCAGATGAACTACCAGCAAAATATTTGGCAATCAAGTTTGAGCGAACTGACAATGATGACACACGGATTCTTTCATTAGAACCGCATGGTGCTCATTTTGAACAAATTGTGACACAGCTGGAGCAACAATATGGACAATGAAATTAGTCTTGCAGTTGCAGAACCAGCTGATGCTGCAAAAGTACTCGCACTATTACGGTTGTTACAAGTTGAGTCTAAAATGTTTTCTGTGACAGATGGGTTTGAACAACTAACAGTTGATGAAGAGAAAAATAATTTAGCAAAAATTAATAATACAACTGATAACCTTGTTTTATTAGCTTGGAACCAAGATGATCCAATTGGTATTGTAACTGTAGCTAGGACTAATTCAAAACAACGTTCAGGCGAAGTTGGAATTGCAGTCCAAAAAAATTATTGGCATCAGGGGTTAGGCACGGTAATGATGGAAGAAGTTATCAATTGGGGACAAAACTTTAGTTCATTAGATAAACTGGCGTTAACGGTGGTCGCTGATAACCAAAACGCAGTTAAGTTATATCAAAAGGTCGGGTTTGCAACTACTGCAAAAACTAGCGTTGCTGGTGAACATGGGACAACTTTACCAGCATTACTGATGGAGTATATTTTATAAAGTGGTAGTTAAATTTATGAATTATCAAAAAACGTGATCAACAAGCCAGGCATGGCAATTGTTGATCACGTTTTTTTATTTCAACACTTTCACAAATGGTTTCAATGGTTCAATACCGAAATGTTGTTCTTGATATAATAGGATATTGGCACAAGCTTGACTGTCATCTAAAGCGTTGTGATGATGATCGAGTTCGATTTCTAGTTGATCGCAAACGGTGTTCAACTTGTGGTTCGGAAATTCGGGAAAAAACTTGCGACTGGTTCGAACTGTATCTAAAGTCTGATAGATTGGTTGATTTAACCCATAGTGATCTAAACAACTTTTCAATACACCATTATCAAATGGGGCATTGTGCGCAACAACTAATTTATTACGGTCAAAGAAATTTCCCACATGTTCCCAGACAGTCGGAAAAGTGGGTGCATCTGCAACATCAGCTTGGGTTAATCCGTGAACCTGAGTATTACGCCAACTAAATTCAGTTTGGGGGTTAATCAATGAATAAAATTCATCAACAATTTGGTCGTTTCTGACAATGGTTAACGCAAGCGAACACGCACTAAAACGTTTAGCGCTAGCTGTTTCAAAGTCCATAGCTACAAAATTCATTTAATCACCTGTTATTCAAATTAATATATCTAGTTTAAGCGAACGTGTGTTTTATTGCAATTATTTTTAATTAGCTACTATAAATCAACATCAAGTTCTACCGGACAATGATCTGATCCAAAAATTTCGGAGTGAATTTTAGCATCATCTAATTGGTCCTGCAGATTGCTGGAAGTTAGAAAATAATCAATCCGCCAACCAGCATTCCGATCACGGGCGTTAAAACGGTAAGACCACCAGGAATATTTTTCGGCTAAATCAGGGTAAAAATGGCGAAAAGTATCTGTAAAACCACTGGCTAATAGTTTGGTGAATTGATGCCTTTCCTGATCTGTAAAACCAGCAGAATGGTGATTACTCTGTGGGTTTTTGAGGTCGATTGTCTCATGAGCAACATTTAAATCACCACAAATTAAGACGCTTTTTCGTTGGGCCAATGAATTGAGATAATCTTTAAAGGCTTTGTCCCAGCCAGCACGAAATTCCAGTCGTTTGAGTTGCTGACCTGAGTTAGGGGTGTAGCAATTAACTAAATAAAATTGATCGTATTCAAGTGTAATAACACGTCCTTCAGTATCATAGTCTTCAATGTTCATTCCGTAGGTAACATTTAGTGGTGCTTGTTTTGCAAAAATGGCAGTTCCAGAATATCCTTTTTTTTGAGCATAATTCCAGAATTGATGATAACCGGGAAGGTCTAGTTCAATTTGACCAGCCTGCAATTTAGTTTCCTGAATACAGAAAAAATCTGCATTGAGCTGATTAAAAGTTGCCATAAAATCATGTGTAACTGCTGCACGAATACCATTAACATTCCATGAAATAAATTTCAAAATAGGAGCCTCCTGAACTTGATGATTAATCGCTGTACCCATTGTAATGGTCACCGCTCTAATTAGTAAAGGTAAATTAATTTTTACAGTTAAGGTTTCATGGTACAATATTGTATATTAATGAATAATTTTAAAGGACTGCTAGTATGCAAAGTGAATTGGAAACAACATTTACTAATATTAAGATTTTAAAAAATGCAGCATTGGCCGATTATACCAATACTGACACCGGTGGGCCCGCTGACTGGCTGGCATTTCCTGAAAATGTAACAGAAGTCAAACAACTGGTTAAGTTTGGTAACCACCATAATCTACCAATTACAGTGATTGGTAATGCAAGTAATTTAATTGTTCGTGATGGTGGGATTGCAGGCTTGGTCATTATTTTAACTGCGATGAAAGCTATTACGGTTAACGATAACCAAGTAACTGCGCAGGCTGGCGCAGCACTAATTAGTGCTACTAAGGTGGCTTGTGAGGCCAGACTGAGCGGACTTGAATTTGCAGCAGGTATCCCTGGTAGTGTCGGTGGCGCCGTATTTATGAATGCTGGTGCATATGGTGGCGAAATCAAAGATGTACTAGCATATGCAACAGTTTTGACGGCTACTGGTGAAGTGATTGATGTTACTAACGATGAACTTGAATTTGGTTATCGGCATAGTAATATTCAGGATCATCAAGGAGAGATTGTTTTAGCAGCAACCTTTAAGCTACAACCAGCTCCATTTGAACAAATTAAACAGCAAATGGATGATTTAAACGCTCGGCGAGCAAGTAAACAACCGTTGGAATGGCCATCTTGTGGGAGTGTATTCAAGCGACCAACTGGCTATTTTGCTGGGAAATTAATTCATGATGCTGGATTACAGGGCTACACCAGTGGTGGTGCCCAGGTATCAACGAAACATGCCGGTTTTATCATTAATATCGGTGGTGGTACTGCTACTGATTACTTAAAGGTTATCGCTCACGTACAAGCCACCGTTTTGGCCAAGTTTGGGGTTCACTTGGAAACCGAAGTACGAATTATTGGTCGTGGCAAGGATGAACAAATTTAATTAAACACTATTCTGATGAGTGAGACTGACGAAAAAATATAATTTTAGCCAAGTCTCACTTTTTGTACATTTTTATTTGTGGAGGGGGAATTTCATTTGCCAATTATCGAAGCAGTTATTTTTTTAGTTGTTTTAGTGCTAGTATCAAATATTTTTGGACATTACATCAAAAAAGTTCCAGTTAGCCTAATTCAAATTGGACTAGGCTTGTTGGTAGCATTATTGTTTGACGTTGAGATTCCACTAGAAACAAATTGGTTCTTACTGCTGTTTATTGCACCATTGTTGTTTAATGATGGGCGTAATTTTCCCAAAAGAGAACTCTGGCAATTACGCGGGCCAATTTTTGCGAATGCCATTATTTTAGTGTTTGTAACGACCATTGTCGGTGGCTATTTGATTTATCTATTTGTGCCACGAATTCCACTATTAGTTTCATTTGCACTGGCAGCAATTTTATCGCCAACGGATCCGGTAGCCGTGCAATCGATTGCTAAACGAGCGAAACTGGATGAATCAATTCTTCATTTAGTTAGTGGTGAGAGTTTAATTAACGATGCATCCGGACTAATTGGATTTAAATATGCGATTGCAGCAGTTACTACTGGCTATTTTTCTGCTACTAAAGCGGTCGGAGATTTCACATATACGGCAGTTGTCGGTTTAATTGCTGGTCTAGTAGTAGTTGTGCTCATTCAATTATTGCGCGATTTATTACATAATCAAGGAATTAATGATGTGGTTTTTAATGTGGTCTTTAAAATTATGACCCCATTTGTGGTTTATTTATGTGCTGAAGAATTATTTCATGCCTCTGGTGTGATTGCGGTGGTGGCTGCCGGTGTCTTTTCTAATACACGAGAAGGTAGTGTGGTGGAAGAATTGCCAGAACTTCGGTTAGTCACTGAACGGACGTGGGACTTACTAGTATACTTGCTTAATGGCATCGTGTTTGTCATTTTAGGAATTGAGTTGCCGATCGCGATGCGAGTGGCTTTACGTAGTGGGGATATTAACAACTGGACAGCTATTATGTACGTTTTTATTGTTTGGTTAGTTATTTTGTTACTGCGAGTTGGTTGGATTTATACTTACGAGTTGTATCAACGGTTTGTGCGCAAAACAAAACGGCCTGTTAGCCTCAAGTCAGCCTTTTTAGCAGGGTTATCTGGTGTTCGTGGAGCAATCACGATGGCTGGTGTATTATCTGTTCCAATTACGATTAAGAGTGGGGCACCATTTCCGGAACGGTCACTAATGTTATTCATTGCGGCCGGCGTTATTATTTTAAGTATGGTTGTAGCTGCGATAATGTTGCCATTAATTTCTAAAACTGATTTTTCTTTTTTGACACGAGGCAGTGAACCAGATCAGGTGGATGAATTAATGGATGAAGATGAGGAACCAGATCATTTGCAGTACATGAGTGAAAGTGATGCTCGATACTTTTTAATGCAGCTGGCAATCCAAACAACTGAAGAAAGCCGACGTGAAGAAAATCAACAGGCCGCATATGATCTTATCTTGAACTATCAATTACTAATGCGACGGTTACAACTGAATTCACAATCAGATGAAGTTCTAAAAGTAATGTTGCAACAAGAAATTAAACTCCGGCAAATTGCTTTTGCTGGGGAACGAAATGCTTTGATCAAAATGCTCAATAAAAAAGTAATCACCAATAGTGATTACTACTCTGCTTTGCGGCGAATTGATCATTTAGAGCAACGACTTGCTCACGACTTTAATTCACCAACCAGTTGGTGGACGATTAAACGGTTGCGATTACTGTTACGAGGTACGTGGCATTCATTTTACTGGTGGTTGAGTAACAAGGATGAAGACGTTAAAAAACGTAAAATGATTGATCGTGAAACTGCTAAGGCAGCGATCAAGGAGTTATCTAAGTATGCTGAAGATGCAAAAAGCGAAGGAGTTGAACTAAATCGCCAAGCTATCTATCACTTAATTGTCAGTTACCGAAATCGCATTGAGCGGATTAAACATCCGCGCTCTAAATCAGGGCAGTCATATCAACAACAGTCTGAAACTTTGAGAATACAGGCCTTGAGCGCTCAGCGTAACGGAATCTTACAGTTATTAGATGGTCAACGAATTTCTCGAAAAACGGCTCAGAAATTACAATCGTATGTTAATTATTCTGAAAATGTGGTGATGCTAACCACGACTGAGGAATAGTTTAATCGCTTAAATCAGTTCGGTGAATCTCAACAATCAGCCAATATAAAATTAACTGAACAACAGTTAAAATTAATGTAAATAGCCACATGTTAGTGCTCCACATACTGCTAATTTGTTTAATGAACCAAGTTGGTGTTAGTAGGATATATAGTGAGTGAATTCTTAAAAAGCGACCGATATAGATGCCAACACTCGATAAGAAAGTAAAAATTAAAGGATAAAGTAATGACGCGCCATGCAAATGGGGTGTCATTTTTGTGGCTAAAAGATGACAAAGCTTATACAGTTGAAGGGTTCCAAGCAAGGCACAACTGAGTGCACTAATGACTAAGAACGCAAAGTTAAGCCAGATCTTAGGATCTGATTTTAATAGACCGGTTATAAGATTGTGAGGATGCAGTAGTGAAAGGTGAAAAAGATCAGTTAGGACATAAGGTGCGTTAGGATAGAATAAGAGCCAAACTAATAATAAAATTACGAATAATAATGAGTGCACTTTTTGGATACGATGTAACTGAAAAGATAGTTCAATTGGAATATACCCTAAAAAGGTGTTTAGCGCCAAGAATCCAAATGGAGCTTTAACAAAGAATATTAAAATTGCTATGTAACAAACAAAAAAGATTCTAATACGCCAATTGAAGTTTATTTTCGACATTGATTTCACCTCCCATCAATCTTAAGAGTACCAACTTAAGAGTACCAAAAATTGCCTAAGTTAGTTTTAAAAATGAAAACTATTTAGTAATTTATTAATATTTTTGAGTATATTTGTTGTTTCAATAATTATTAATCGGTCTCCATGATATAATAGAGACTGTATTTTACTTGGAGGTAATGCTATGGCATTTAGTTGGGGCGAAATCCTCACATGGCAAAATGTTATTCGTCTGATTGACATCGGTGTTGTGTGGTTTTTAATCTATGAATTAATGATGTTGCTACGCGGAACAAGAGCAGTTCAGTTGTTTCGGGGTATCATAGTTATTATTGTGGTTAAATTAGTCAGCTGGTACGTCGGGTTGAGTACCGTTTCGTGGATTATGGATCAAATCATTAACTGGGGCGTTATTGCAATGGTAGTGATTTTTCAACCAGAAATCAGACGAGGACTTGAACATATCGGCCGTGGAACAGTCTTTACTCGTAATCGGCGAGAAAACGAGAAAGAAGAGGCACTCATAAATCAGCTTGATCAAGCATTACAATACATGTCTAAAAGAAGAATCGGTGCACTAATTACCATGCAGATGGAAACTGGTTTGGAGGAGTACATTGAAACTGGAATTCCGATGGACGCCGATGTTTCTGGGGCACTATTGATTAATACTTTTATTCCGAATACTCCACTCCATGATGGGGCAGTAATTATTAAAGATAATCGGATTGCAGTAGCAGCAGCGTATTTACCGCTGTCCGAAAGTAATTTGATTCCTAAAGAACTGGGGACAAGGCACCGTGCAGCTGTTGGTATTAGCGAAGTTACAGATGCATTGACAATTGTTATTTCTGAAGAAACCGGTGAAATTTCAATTACTAAAGATAATGAGTTATTACGTGGTATGACTCGCGATGATTATCTGAAATTTCTTCGTGACCAGTTATATTCTCATGAAGTCGAGAATCGAAATCCCATTGCTGAATTTATTGAAGGTATCTTTAATAAAGGAGGTCGAGACAATGAAAAATAACGACAAACATGTAGGCTTATTCAATAATCGCTGGTTTTTTAGAATAATTACATTAATTTTTGCGGTCTTATTATTTGTTTACGTCAACGGCAGTAAGTTGGATAATGTCCGCCATGGTTCTGATAACGGCAAAAATTCAATTCTAACCTCTAATAAGAAAAAAACAATCTCCATGCCACTTGAGCTCAGCGTTAATAGTGATCGGTATGTCGTTTCAGGCTATCCACAAAACGTCAAAGTTGAAATTCAAGGACCCGCAGCATTAGTTACTACCACAACGAACACTCAAAATTTTAAAATTTCAGCTGATTTAACATCCCTAGGTGCGGGTAAACATAAGGTTAAGTTGACGCAGTCTGGTCTTAATAATGACCTTAGTTATCAAATTAAACCCAGAACAATCACAGTTGATATTCAAGCTCGCAAAACTGTTACAGTACCGGTTAATGTATTGCTCAGTCAAAAGGAAATTGCGGATGGTTACAAGCTCGGAAAAGCAACTTCTTCGGCTCAAACAGCAACGATTACTGGTTCGGTCGATGAAGTTAATAAAGTCGATCGAGTGGTGGCTTCAATTAATGTGGCTAAAGACACAAAAAAAGACATTAATAAACGAGTAACGCTGCAAGCAATTGATCAAAACGGGAACACAGTTAGTGTGGTAATTACACCACAAACAACGAATGTGGTTGTACCAGTAACTAGTGATGAGAGTAGTTCATCAAGTAGTAGTGAGAACTCCTCATCATAGCAAAACACGTTAAGCAAATAAAAAAGTGAACTAAACGAAATGAGGAAAAATAATGAATCTAAAATATTTTGGTACCGACGGAGTCCGAGGGGTTGCCAACCAAGAGCTTAGCCCAGAATTGGCATTTAAACTAGGACGAACTGGTGGGTATGTACTGACACAGCATTCTCAGCGCAAACAACCACAAGTGCTGGTATCACATGATACAAGGATTTCTGGTGAAATGTTAGAAGAAGCACTAATTGCTGGATTACTATCAGTCGGTATTGAAGTGTTACGTTTAGGGATTGTTACGACCCCAGGGGTGGCTTATTTAGTTCGCGCTCAAGAAGCAGACGCTGGTGTCATGATCACCGCTTCCCATAATCCAATTCAATATAACGGAATTAAATTTTTCGGTGGTGATGGGTTTAAACTATCTGATGAACTAGAAGCTGAAATTGAAAAGTTATTGGATGCACCGACAGATGATTTGCCTCGACCGGCCGCTGAAGGGCTGGGGAAGGTATCTGATTATCATGAGGGAGCATTAAAGTATACCCAATTCTTAGAACAAACAGTTTCTGGTGACTTAAATGGTTTAACTATTGCTGTTGATGCTGCTAATGGCGCTACTAGTAACTTTGTTTCATCTATTTTCGCGGATATGGATGTTGAGTTTAGCACAATTGGAACTTCACCAGATGGGTTAAATACGAACTTAGATGTTGGTTCAACGCATCCAGAAGCGTTGCAAAAGTTTGTAGTGGAACAGCATGCACAACTGGGAGTCGCTTTTGATGGTGACGGAGATCGATGCATTGCGGTTGATGAAAATGGGGCCATTGTTAATGGTGACAAAATTATGTTTATTTGTGGTAAATACATGAATGAACGTGGCCGGTTAAAAAAAGATACTGTTGTAACAACGGTAATGAGCAATTTGGGTATGTATAAAGCATTGGAAGCAGCCGGGATGACCAGCGTTAAAACTAAGGTTGGCGATCGCTATGTCGTTGAAGAAATGCTTAAAAATGGTTATAACTTGGGTGGCGAACAATCTGGTCATATTATCTTTTTGGATTTTAATACAACCGGAGATGGGATGCTAACAGCGCTACAGTTATTATCAGTGATTAAACAAACTGGTAAACCACTGTCTGAGTTGGCACAAGAAGTAACGGAATATCCACAGGAACTGGTCAATATTAAAGTTGCTGACAAGCAGGCTGCACTAAAAAATGAAGCACTGTTGGGTATCATCGCTCAAGTTGAACATGAAATGAACGGTGATGGGCGTGTATTAGTACGACCAAGTGGCACTGAACCACTTTTACGAATCATGGCAGAAGCACCAACTAAAGAAGAAGTTCATGAATATGTTGCTCGAATTGCCGCAGTGGCAGAAAAAGAACTTTAATCTAAAAACTGACTTCTTAATTTAATGAGAAGTCAGTTTTTAAAGTTTATTTAAAGATAGACCAATTTGCATCTAAATTGACATTCTTTTAGTAAGTTATTATCATGTTTAGATGTATACTGAGATATGTAATAAAAACGTGTACTATACCAATTGAAAAACATTTATTGATAAAGGACGGGAATTGACATGTGTGGAATTGTAGGCATCACAGGAACAAAGGCGGCTGTTTCTGTATTAATTAATGGGTTAGAGCGATTGGAATATCGTGGATACGATTCTGCGGGAATCTATGTCAACGATCAAACTGGCACAGATTATTTAGTCAAACGAGTTGGTCGCATTAAGAATTTAAAATCAGCACTGACTCCTGAAATTCAAGGGTCAACTGGGATAGGACACACACGGTGGGCAACTCATGGAGTTCCTAGTGAAACTAATGCGCATCCTCAATATTCAGCAGACGAACGTTTTTACCTCGTTCATAACGGTGTCATTGAAAATTTTGAACAGCTTAAGCAAGAATACTTGGCCGATGTTACCTTTCAAAGTCAAACTGATACAGAAGTAATTGTGCAGTTAATCGATTTGTTTGTGGTGGAGTATCAGATGGACACTAAATCAGCATTCTTAAAAGTGTTGCATTTAATTAGTGATGATTCGTCATACGCGTTTGTATTGATGGATCGACAAACCCCTGATACTTTGTATGTGGCTAAAAATAAGAGTCCCTTACTGGTTGGTGTTGGGGATGGATTCAACATGGTGGCTTCAGATGCGGTTGCCATGTTGAAGGAAACCCATACTTTTATGGAAATTCAGGATCGTGAAGTTGTGATTGTCCAGCCAGGTGGCGTCGTTATTCGCGATTTTGATGGTAATGAAATGAAACGCGATACTTTTCGGGTTGATATGGATGCTAGTGCCGCAGATAAGGGCACATATCCATTTTATATGTTGAAAGAAGTGGATGAGCAACCTGCTGTAATGCGTAAATTGGTACAAGAGTATCTCGATGAAAATGGTAACCCAGTACTTGAACCAGAGTTACTTTCTCAAATGAAACAGGCTGATCGACTTTATATTATTGGCGCTGGAACAAGTTACCACGCTGGTTTAATTGGTGCGCGGTTGTTTGAACGTTTAACTGATGTTCCAACGCAAGTGTTTATTTCGTCTGAGTTTGCCTATGAGCAACCAATTATGTCGGAAAAGCCATTCTTCATCTTCCTAACGCAAAGTGGCGAGACAGCTGATAGTCGTGAAGTTTTGGTTAATATCAAAAAGCAGGGTTGGCCAAGTTTAACAATTACTAACGTCCCCAAATCAACACTTTCTCGTGAAGCATCATTTACTTTACTACTACATGCGGGCCCAGAAATCGCAGTTGCTTCAACAAAGGCCTATACGGCTCAAGTAGCATTACAAGCTATTTTGGCAAAGGGTCTTGGCATTGCAATGGCTAAGAAATCGGCTGATGATTTTGATGTTAAACAGCAATTAGGTTTAGTAGCTGTTGGTATGCAGGCAATTGTAGACAGTAAGGATATGTTGGAATCTGTTGCCACCCGTTATTTATCTGAACCACGCAATGCGTTTTATATTGGACGTGGGCTTGATTGGTCAGTTGCTTTGGAATCTGCACTGAAGCTAAAAGAAATTTCGTATGTTCAAGCAGAAGGATTTGCTTCTGGAGAATTAAAGCATGGAACAATCGCTCTAATTGAAGATAAAACGCCGGTGATTGGGATCATTACTCAAGATCGGACTGCTGGTTTAACTCGGAGTAATTTACAAGAAGTAGTTTCACGAGGTGCGAGTGTTTTAACCATTGCTTCTAAGCATTTAGCACAGCCAGATGATACGATTGTATTACCGGATGTTGATTCACTTTTGACACCACTGTTGAGTGTTGTACCAGCTCAACTATTGGCATATTATACGAGCCTTGGTAAGGGACTAGATGTTGATAAACCAAGGAACTTGGCTAAATCAGTAACTGTACAGTAATTAATTATTGGATGAAGGTTTGACATAATGCATAAAAAAGGTTGGTTGTTGATAATCAGTTGTTTGTCGATATTATTATTGGTAGGTTGTAGTAAAAATGCTACCCAACATTCCAATAAAAAAGTAACGCAGCCGGTGCCAACTATTTTTGTTCATGGACTCATGGGGTCACATAAGTCGACCGACAAAATGATTACGGCAATGCAAAAAAACGGTCAAGCTAAGAAAATTATGACAATTAATGTTCAAGCTGACGGGAAACTAAAGAGAATTGGCAAGTATGATCATCAGGTCAAAAGGCCAATTATTCAAGTTAATTTTGAGAATAATGAAGCTAGCATTCAAACACAGACAAAGTGGTTAACTGAGACACTGCATTATTTGAGAGTTAAACAGCACGTAAAACGATACAATGCTGTTGCTCATTCGGCCGGAAATATTACGTTAGTTGAGACTGAGATGAAAGCAACAAAGACAATTCCGCAATTAAAACGATTAGTAATCATCGCTGGTCCGTTCAATGGTGTAATTGGGATGAACGATGCAGCGAATACCAATCAACTACAAAAAAATTATCGACCAAAGATTATTTATCCTGCTAATGATTGGTATCCTAGTTATGAACAACTGCTATCCTGGCGGCACCATTTCCCAGCCAATGTTAGAATATTGAATATTTATGGCGACTTAGGGGATGGATCCCATTCTGACGGAATGGTGACTGAACAATCTGAATTGTCCGTGAACTATTTATTGCGTGGGTTACACGATTCGATTAAAAACGTAAAAATTACCGGTCAAAATGCAGCACACAGTTCGTTACATGATAATCAGACAGTAAATCGTCAATTAATTAAATTTTTATGGAATTAAAATTAAGCTTGCAACCGCAGTTGGTTGCGAGTTTTTTTAGATGTTATTTAAAGAAAAAAGAAATTTATTTGCAGCGCTTCCATTGAATTATGAAAAAGTTTTACATATAATGGTACGTATCGTTGTCAAAATGATGAATTAATATTTTAAATAAGAGAGAAGAGTAGTCATGCAATTTCTAGTTTTATTGGTCAGCATTATCTTGTTGTTGATCCTGATTATTAAGGTCAAACTTAATACCTTTGTTTCATTAATTGTTACCTCAATTGTTGCTGCACTATTGTTGGGAATGAATCCGGCGGATATTGCAACTTCAGTTAAAGATGGGATTGGGAGCTCATTAGGGGAATTAGCAATTGTTTTTGGTTTTGGTGCTATGATCGGTCGGCTGGTTTCAGATGCTGGTGGGTCATATCGGATTGCAAAAACTTTAATTGATAAGTTTGGAAAGAAACATTTGCAAATTGCGATTGTGGTTGCGTCCTTTATTATTGGGATGTCGCTATTCTTCGAAGTTGGCCTTGTTTTACTTATTCCAATTGTCTTTGCAGTCGCACTTGAAGCGGAGGTTCCATTACTTTATTTGGGGCTATCGATGGCTGCCGCATTGTCAGCAACACAAGGATTTTTACCTCCACAACCAGCTCCAACAGCTGTAGCAACGGCCCTTGGGGCAAATATTGGCCAGGTGTTACTGATTGGAATCGTTGTTGCAATTCCATGTGTTATCGTAGCCGGACCGCTATTTACTAGACTGGCTCAATGGTATGCTCCAGATGCATTTGTGATTAAAAAATCTTTGCCAGCATTTGGTGAGGTTAAAGAATATGATTTAAAAGATACTCCAAGTTTTGGCCTATCAGCTTTGACATCGTTATTTCCAGTGATCTTTATGGCACTGACTACAATCTACTCGATGGTGTTTGAAGGCGGTAAAACGCCGACACATCCACATGGCTTTTCTGCTTTTATGACCATGATTGGAAATCCAATGATTGCAATGGTAATTGCTTTACTGTTTGCAATGTGGTCAATGGGAATTCATCGTGGTAAAACGATGGGTGATATCGGCAGAACGCTTGAAAATGCTATGAAATCAATTGCCATGCTATTAATGGTTATTGGTGGTGGTTCTGCCTTTAAACAAGTTTTAATTGATGGAGGAGTTGGTAAAGCAGTTCAGGATGCTATGACACATGCTAACCTGTCGCCAATTCTTTTAGGCTGGTTAATTGCTGTTTTGCTACGAGTATCACTGGGGTCTGCTACTGTAGCTGGAATGACAGCTGCAGGGCTTGTAACGCCTCTAATGCATACACTTGGAGCCGATCCTGTTATGATGGCTTTAGCGATTGGAGCGGGTTCTTTAGCTGCATCTCATGTTAATGATGCTGGTTTTTGGATGTTCCAAGAATACTTTGACCTAAGTGTTAAACAAACGCTACAAATTTGGACAGTGCTAGAGACTGTTATTTCAGTTGTGGGACTACTAATGGTACTGTTGTTAAATATGATTTTACATTAAAATAAATTGATCAAAAATTTGGAACGAGCTTGCTTGTTTCAAATTTTTTGTTTGTTTTATAATAATTAAGTTGCAAAATAAAAGGTGATACGTTATTATTGGACTATACCAATAATATATGGAGGACGTCTAATGAAAGTTAAAATTGTGGCAGATCCAGCGACTGGTGGACAATCGGGATACGATATGTTTGCTGAAGCGTTAGAAAATGGCAGCAGTGTCTTTGGATTGGCAACTGGGAGCACACCAGTTTCAACATATGATCAAATTACAGCTAGTGACCTTGATTTTAGTCAGTGCATCTCAATTAATTTAGATGAGTATGTTGGTCTAGCACCCACTCATCCACAAAGTTATCACGCATTTATGCAGCAGCATTTTTTTGATAAAAAACCATTTAAAAAATCATATGTTCCTAATGGTTTAAATCCGGATGAACATGATGAAGCGCAGCAATACGAAAAATTAATCGCGGCAAACCCAATTGATTTTCAAATTTTAGGTCTTGGTCGTAATGGACATATCGGGTTCAATGAGCCCGGGACTTCATTTGACTCGATTACACATCGAGTTGCGTTAACCCAATCGACAATTGATGCCAATGCTCGATTCTTTGATAATGAACACGAAGTCCCTCGTTATGCTTATTCGATGGGAATTGGAACAATTATGAAGTCTAAGCAGATCTTGATTGAAGCATATGGCGAAAATAAGGCACAGGCAGTACATCAGATGATTGAAGGGCCTGTTACTGAAGATGTTCCTGCAAGTGTGCTACAGCGCCATCCTAATGTGACTGTGTTGATTGATCAAGCTGCTGCCATTCAATTAACTGGTGAGTACTAATAGGAATAAGTTTTGGTTTAAATGATTAAGTTTAAATATTTGCTCTAGCTATGATCATAGTGCGCGAGGTTATCAATATTAAAAGTCTTGTGCACTTTTTTATAAATAGTTCTTGACAGCGCTTTCATAAAAGCATATTATAATGAGCGTAAGGTATTAAGTATTTACCTTCTAATCAATTCTCTTTCTCTCTTATGCCAATCACCGTTTTCCCAAACGGTGATTTTTTTTACGTAATCAAAAAAATATTTTTAGATGTTAATGTTTGAATGAAGGTGCATTTAATGATAACAAAAATTAATGTAATTGGAGTAGTTCAATATGCTTTTGGTCAATCAACGCTATTTATGGGGGGTGTTGTTGACTCGGCTCTGGAAGAAAGATATGCGCGTCATTTAGCGAAAAAATTAAATGAATATGGGGTAACAATCGAGGTTGTTGCTAACCATGAATTTGGTGAACTTCCAAGTGGGGCAACACCGGATACTTTGTGGGTTATCAATCGAAACGTCGTGAGTTCTTTAAAAACAGAATTATTAAATAAACAATTTATAGTTGCTGAACATGGGGATGTATTTCGTGCAAATCCAAATGCTGTAGCCCTCAAAGTAGTCCAATTAATTCAAGCGCAGGATCACTGATTACTTTTGACTTTGGTGGTTTGTTTAGCTAAAATTATATGTTGTATATAAAGGGGAGATCAGGTTGGCACAGGACGAGACATTAGATTTAATTGAGGAAATTACTCGCACAGACGGAACAAAGTATAGAGAAATCGGCAACATGGTTCAAAATGGCCGGGCTGAGTTAGCCGTAGAACGAGGCTTTTTAAAGGAAGTTCGTATTTTACAATTAAATATTCCCCATTCTCAGAATGTTGCTAAGTATGAACAATATGTTAATGATAATTTTGTGATGCAAGATGAATCAATGGATCATTGGGATGAATGGAAAAAAACACCAGCGGCAGAACAAATGGTAAGTGATATTTTGACGGAAAATCATATTGGATAAATAGAGTGTGAGCTGGGCCGTTAAGATGTCGTAGACTAAACCAGAGCTGGTAATTAATAAATTGGTTTGGGATTTATTGATTACCAGCTCTGGTTTAGTCCTAGACATTTGGCCCAGCTCACACGTTTCAAAATAGGAAATGTAATAAATTGGTTTGGGATTTATTGATTACCAGCTCTGGTTTAGTCCTAGATATTTGGCCCAGCTCACACGTTTCAAAATAGGAAATGTAATAAATTGGTTTGGGATTTATTGATTACCAGCTCTGGCTTAGTCCTAGACATTTGGCCTAGCTCACACGTTTCAAAATAGGACACATCAGTGCGGATTTTGAAAAGTAGAAATGCCTAAATAAAAGTAACAAATAGGGAACCGTATTTTTGAGATTATTGAATAAAAATTCAAAATAGGGGTTTACATGTTAGTCGTTTATATGGTATAAATATTATTGTTGATTTTTACTAATTGCCCCGTAGTTCAGTGGTAGAATAGTTGACTGTTAATCAAAGGGTCGTAGGTTCGAATCCTACCGGGGCAGTACTAAGCACTCCTAGTCGATAGGAGTGCTTTTCTTTTACAGTTTATTACTTGAACGTAAGTAAGCAAATGTATGAAAAATAATACCGACACATAGTAGGCAAGCACCCGTTACAAGTGAAAATGGAGTTATGATAATTGCGAGTCCATAAATGATAACACTACGGACGGGGTCCAGTTCGATGGAGCGGTAAATGTTTTTTTGATTGGATTTTAAGTCCGGATGCTTTTTGACGTACCAATAAAGTAGTTCGAATGATGCTGAAATCAATAGAGCTACGATATCATAGATAATAAAGGCTGTTTTCATATCATCAGTGTTTCCAGAAGCAACTGCTGTGGCTACTAGGTTGGTGGGATAATCTACTAGGGTGATAGTGAATAAAACAAACAAGTTGATTAGATTCAAGTTACGATCAATTCTTGTTAAATTAGAAAAGTAGTCATGGTGAAAAAGCCACAAGGTTCCAACATATAAAAAAGAAACAATATAGGCCATTAAAATTGGCCACTGTAAGAGTACGGCACTCGTTAAATGGCCTTTTGAAAAATCCGGGACGTGAAATTCTAATACCAAAATTGTGATTAGAATAGCTAGAACACCATCACTAAAGGCTTGTAAACGATCTGGTTTCATATTATTACTCCTTTTAAATTATTCTAGCTTGATTGTGCATTACTTATTAATACATGTAAATAATAAGTCGAAAAGAATTTTAACTTTTAAGCTTTTAGCTGTTTAAAAGATTAGTAAATGACGTATAATAGTTGGTGTTGGATTTGAGCTATAGGAAACAATAGGAGGAGCTGGCATGCAGCCAGAATTTGAACAAAATCAGTTAGGTCTCCGGTCAGAGAGACGACGCTATATCACAGGATTTGATGGTTTAAGAACTTTGGCGGTTGTGGGAGTAATTGTTTATCATTTATTACCCGCTACCCTACAAGGTGGATATTTGGGTGTACCGATCTTCTTGCTGATTACCGGTTATTTGATAACTAATCAGTTAGTTAATGAGTGGAATAGAACAGGGAACCTGCGACTAGGTCATTTTTATTGGAAAAGAATAACGCGGCTATACCCAGTATTAATTACAATGTTGATTACGACAACTGCCTATATTACGTTATTTGAACGCAACTTATTGCGTGATATTAGAGGGACTATTTGGACTAATCTTTTGTATGTATACAACTGGTGGGAAATTGGACACGGTCAATCTTATTTCGATCGTTTTGCTGGTGAATCACCATTTACGCATTTATGGACATTGGGAATTGAGGGACAGTTTTATTTAATTTGGCCATTGGTGTTAATCGGTTGCTTCTTGGTATTTCGACGACGGGCGCTGATTGGATGGTTTACATTGGGATTGGCAATCGTTTCCGCTATTTTAATGGCGGTATTATACAATCCAGGTAATATCAACCGAGTTTATTATGGTAGTGATACGCGTGGCTTCGCCATTCTACTAGGTGCTTGGTTAGCATTTATCTGGCCAATGAATAGTTTGAGTAAACGGATCAGTCGATCGGCTAGTTTATTTTTAGATGCGATTGGAACAGTCAGTGCACTTATATTAATTTATGGTTATTTTCAGTTATCTGGGCAAGCTGATTTCACATATCATGGCGGAATGTTCCTAATTACGTTTGCTGGGATGTTATTAATGGGTACAATCGCACATCCAGGCAGCCATATGAATCGTATTTTTAGTAATCCAGTATTCAAATGGATTGGCGATCGTTCATATGGAATTTATGTTTATCAATATCCGGTCTTAGTTTTTTATGAGCTTCGGGTTAAGAATATGGCAGACCACCCAGTTTGGCATGCGTTAATTGAGTTAGCAATTATTTTAATTATTAGTGAGCTATCGTATCGGTTTATTGAATCACCATTACGATTTTACGATTGGACCAATCTTGGAACAACAATTAAAGGATGGTTTAGTACTAAGAGTGTTTGGAGACATTGGTTAGTAATTATTCCAAGTTTGATTGTGACTGTGATTGCTGCAGTGGGGATGGTACAACAACCAACAAAGGCCGAACCAAACAAACTACAAACACAGCTTGAAAAGAAAAATAAAGCAACCAAAGCGCACAATGAAGCCATCAAAAAAGGGACTGCCACAAAAAGTACAGATACAAGCGAAGCAAGCACATCGGTTGAAAGTACTTATTCATTAACAAAAGCTCAAGTTGAGCAAGCAAAACAAATTAAAGTAACTGCAGTCGGAGATTCTGTCCTTGCAGATAGTTCTTCTGATATTCAGACGGTATTACCCAATGCATATGTTTCTGCTCAAGTTGGCCGGCAGGTATGGCAGACGCCTGGAATCATTCGAGACCTAGCATCCAAAGGACAGTTAGCAGACAATGTGGTTTTGAACCTTGGAACTAATGGGGCATTGAATTCACAATCGGTCAAGAATGTTTTAGATGCAATCGGACCCGGACACCAAATCTACTGTATTACGGCACATGTGCCAACAAAAAATTGGCAAGGAACAGTTAATAATATGATCAAAAAAACTGCTCGCCAGCATAAAAATGTTCACGTAATTGACTGGTATCAATATAGTGAAGGCCATGCGGATTGGTTTTCTGCAGATAATGTTCATCCTAGTGTTAAGGGGAACGTTCAATTTGCTCGTTTAGTAGTCACTGAACTGTTAAAAAATAACTAATTAATAAGACTACGAAAGTAATTTAAATTGTGTTATTGTAACTACGTAGTGTAGAACCACGTATTCAGGAGGTTTGATGATGGGAAAGCGAGAAATTGATTTTGATGTCCAACCGATGACATTTAAAAAAATATTAGTTGCGGTGGATGAGGATGATTCTAGTTCTTCACGGAAGGCCTTTAGTTATGCTGTTACATTGGCTAACTCATATCACGTTCCCCTTGGTATCGTGACAGTGCTAGAAACTCGGGACTTGAGTATCTACGATAGTTTGCAACCTGATGTGCTGGAACAGCGACGGGAAGCAATGGCAAGCTCAATTGATGTATATGTTAAAAAAGCGCAAGATTTTGGTGTGAATCATGTAAATGGTTTTATTGGGGAGGGTAAACCTGGTAAGGTAATTGTCCAAAATACGATTCCGGACTTCGAGCCAGATTTACTGGTTTGTGGTTCAGAAACCAAGGATAAAAATAGTATTTTTATTGGTTCTCAAGCTAGTTACATGGCTCAGAATGCACCTTGTTCTGTAATCGTAGTTCGCTAATAGTATCAAAAAGTCAATCCACGATTTCTAGAGAATGCTCTAAAAATCGTGGATTGACTTTTTTTACTGCTATTCGATAGATTCACCATTGATGGTGATTTCTTTAAAGTGTTTTTGAACTCGTTCGTTTTTGGGTGGTAATTGCATATAGTCGCCGTACATTCTGGTTAAAATTTGATCATAGTATTGCGGGATGCAAACGTTTAGGTGTTCAAATGGGTGCGTGGTAATAGTTGTAAGTTCGGTCGCCGTCATTATTTCTCGATCATACTTATATTGAGAAGCCAAATTTTTGAATTCGGTAGTGTGTGTGTCAGAAAATTGTTGCATAATATCATCGCGCTTATGTTTCAGTTGGCGAACTTCGTTATATTGTTTTGTAGACAGAGGGCGGATCATTTTTCGCAATGGGTTATCAATTAAATGGTACCCTAACCGTAATATAATGGAGCTATCATAGAACTTAAACTTAGTCATTTGAGCAGTTCGCTCACTACTGGTGGGTGAAATCGCATCAAAAGGGAAAATATCAATAAAAATCCCCTTTTTGGCATTGTTGATGTTGTTAATTTCTTGAATATTAGTATCTAAATCCAATAATTTGGCATAACTAAGCCCATAGTTACGGTCGGTATATGGTGTTTGTAAAAAGTAACTGGTATGAGATAATGTGGTTGGAGCCACTTTTAAGAGCTGATTGTAGTCTTTTCGTGGCATTCCGATATCTAAATCATCATCCCAAGGGATGAATCCTTGATGTCTAATGGATCCTAATAAAGAGCCACCAATTAAAAAATATGATAGCGAATATTGATGACATAACATAATGAAAGTTTCTAGTAGGTTTAATTCTACATCATGAATTGGTTTAAGTTTCAAAGTTAAGGCCCCTAAAAATTAATGTGTTGACAGAATCAATTTAGTGTATCATATTCTAAGCTAGAATAAAATTAAGCGTTATATTTTTGGCTTGGTATTATTATTTTAAATAAAACGTAGTGAGGTGAGTTTATGGCTTCGGAAGATTTACTAAATAAAGCAATTAGTTTATATATGTCGACCCTAAAATCGTTGGATAGCTTCATTTCAGAGCCAGCGGCCAAATATCATTTGTCATTTGAACAGTACCTGATTTTGCATGATGTTGCAACCCAAAAAAAGGTTATGTTAATGGACATTGCTGAAACACGGCAGGTTACGCGCAGTGCAATTTCACGACAAATTAAAGTATTATTACGTCATAAGTATATCTATCAGAGAGCAGACCCCCACGATCGAAGACGCTTATTCTTACATTTAACCAAAACGGGTAAGCAAGTTGAGGCAGAAATTAGCCAAAATGTAACGAAACGGTTTAGCAGTTGGGTTGATGTATTTGGGGAAGATAAGGCTCAGGAAATTTTGGACTTTATTGAAGATTTTGATCGTAAAATCGTAAAGACAGATGAATCTTAGTATTTTAACGATGCTGGCACAAATAATCAATTTGAGCCAGTTTTTATTTTTGACTTTTAATGCTAAGATAGTTGCTAGAGGTAAGGGGGGATCACCTAGATGATCAAAATGATTGCACTGGATTTAGATGGGACGTTATTGACCAGTGACAAAAAAATAAGTGAGCGCAATGAGCATGAGCTTAAAATCTTAGCAAAACAGGGTATCAAAATTGTTTTATGTACTGGTCGTCCAATTAATGCAATTTGGAAGTACATTGAGCAACTTGGCCTGACAGGATTTGATGATTTTACTATTACATTTAATGGCGCGTTGGTTATTCAAAATCCACAGCGAAAAGTATTAACACAGCAAGGAATGTCTAAACAACAGTTAGAGTTACTCCATGATTTTGGTTTAAACCATCATTTGCCGCTTGATGTGTTGGATTTTGACGCAGTTTATCCGTTGACTGATTTGACACCATCAATTTATCAGCAAATGTTAAATGCTAAAATAGATTTTATTCCAACTGACTTTCAACAATTACAAAATCATCCTTATAGTAAGGCAGTGATGGCTGATCAACCAGATGTGTTGAATCAGGCGTTTGCAGAGTTAACACCTGAAATGTTTACTCATTATCATATTGTGCGATCACAACCTAAAATATTGGAGTTCTTGGATCACGATATGGATAAGGCGGTAGGGCTAAAGTCGTTGTTAGCCCATTATAATTGGACGTTTGATAATTTAATGACTTTTGGGGATGCCGAGAATGACTTGGGAATGTTGAAAGCAGCCAAAGTTGGTGTTGTTATGGATAATGGCTTACCAGCCATTAAGGAACAAGGGACGGATGTTACATTAAATAATGATCAAGATGGTGTGGCCGTCTTTTTAGAAAAATATTTTGGTTAAGCATGATTTTAATGAAAGAAGGATTTTTAAATGAGTTTAAAAGATAAGGTAGTTGTTATTACAGGTGCTTCTAGTGGAATTGGCGAGGCAACAGCTAAAAAATTGGCCGATGCAGGGGCTAAAGTGGTTTTAGGAGCTCGGCGAATGGATCGACTTGATCAATTAGTTGCTCAAATCAAACAGTCTGGTGGTCAGGCAGTTGCACAGGCCACTGATGTAACAGACCAAGAACAGGTAAAAAGTTTGGTTGATCTAGCCGTGAATGAATTTGGTCGGTTGGACGTGTTGTACAATAATGCAGGGCTAATGCCAATTTCTGAATTACATTTATTAAAAGTATCTGAATGGGAAAAGATGGTTGATGTTAATATCAAAGGTGTATTGTACGGGATTGCAGCCGCATTGCCAGTGATGCGCAAACAAGGCGGTGGTCAAATTATTGCGACTGACTCCGTTGCTGGCCATGTGGTACATCCTAATACTGCTGTATATGCAGGAACAAAGTTTGCTGTTCGAACAATCATGGAGGGCTTGCGTCAAGAGGAAAGTCAAAACAATATTCGTTCAATGATTGTGTCACCGGGAGCAGTTGAAACCGAGTTATATTCAACTATTACTGACGAGCAGACTAAGCAAAATACTTATGATAGTGAACGTTCAATTGGCTTAAAGTCTGAAGATATTGCTAACGCTGTGGCATATGCAATTGATCAGCCAGATAATGTCAGCATCAATGAAATTTTATTGAGACCTACACAACAAAAGTTATAGAGTGTGAGCTCCTGCTTATAGGAGTCGGAGTGTAACTTAAAAATATCCTGCATCTAATTCGTTTTGTGAATTAGATGCAGGATATTTTTGGGTTACACGCAGACTTCTGCAGGTGGCGAACACGTTTCACCAACAAAGCAGTGCGAAAAAAGCTAAAACACAATTAAATATTTTCCTATTGGCGCTCATTAACTGATCGAATTAAATCATCTACAATAATTTGTTTATTCATTTCAGTAGTATCCATTAATGATTTATTAGTTAAAAAATGTTGCATTGCAGAAGTTTCCGTTAGGGTGACATAATAATTGTCTGTAGTTGTAACGAAACGACTAAACTTAGCAGCTTCGTTTTGCAATTGTGACTTAGATAAACCAAAATGTTCGATTAAATCGTTAACTTTATCTTTACGCTGGTGAATTAAATTAAGCAATGTAATTAAAAAGATAATTTCATTACTGGCAATTCGGGCCATTTGAATTGATAATCTGATGTTATCGATACCTCGATTGAGGTTTTGCTGCCGGTTATAATGATCAAAATCAGTTTTAATTTCTGCTAGCAATGTATCAATTTTTTGTAGAATCAGTTCGTTACTATTCAAGAATTGATAACCTCCTTGTTAACAATATCATACCTTAAAAGTAGAGAAATGACGAGTCATATAAATTGTAGGTTATGGAACAGGTATATTTCAATTTATTACAAACAACACAAAACTAATCAAAAAAGAAAACTCTCTGTTACATATTAGTAATATCTATCAGGTATGATACTATTTGCTGATGTAAATAAACTCAAACTTAAAAAGGATGGTTTTTTAATTTATGAATTTACGAAAGAATGCTCTTAAGTTTTCTGCTACAACAATCGGTGCAGTTGCCTTTGGTACAATTGCTGTTGCAACAAACGCCAGTGCTGATGAAATCTACACAGTTAAATCTGGTGACACACTTTCAGAAATTTCTTACCAATACGCTAAGGATACCAGCATGGTTAACGACTTAGCTAAGAAAAACAACATTGCTGACATTAACTTAATCTATGTTGGCCAAAAATTAATGATTACAACTGACGGTGAAATTCGTCAAGCAACACAACAGGAAGTCCAAACTACTCCTGCAGCACCATCAAGTAACCAAACAACTACTAGTTCTTCAAGTGCTAGTTCAAGTTACACAAGCCAGACAAGTGGTTCAGATGCATCTGCTAAGGCATGGATTGCAAACCGCGAATCAGGTGGTTCATATACCGCAAGAAATGGTCAATATATTGGTAAGTACCAATTAAGTTCAAGTTATCTTAATGGTGATTACTCAGCTGCAAACCAAGAAAAAGTTGCTGATTCATACGTATCAAGTCGATATGGTTCATGGTCAGCTGCTCAGTCACACTGGTTGGCTAACGGCTGGTACTAAACTTAAATTTTAGCTTAAATGGAGCCTCTTTGCTAAGAGGCTCTTTTTTGTTTCACTGGAATGATTCCAGGCAGTTTGATTGGACCAAATGTATATTTATGGTAAGATACTTGTTGTAAATACGGGGATGTTTATGGATTCGACAGGTATAGGTTGAGTTTTGACTGCGCTTCGAAGGTTGCGGCTTCGTTAAAACGCTCAGTTTATTATAACTGCAAAAAATAATAACAATTCTTACGCCTTAGCTGCTTAATAACCAGCTGACGTAGATCCGTCCGAGTTCGTTCACGGTTCGATCGCGGGTCCTAAATTTAGTGAACTTACGCTAGTAGCTTCCGTCTGGAGTAGCTAGAAGAGATTAATCAGGCTAGTCAATTAATAAAGCCCTGATCAGCGGCGTTTTAGTTGGCGAATTTTAAATAGTTGAGATATGAGCGTAGAGGTTGGAATGGCGATATGCTTGGACAGGGGTTCGACTCCCCTCATCTCCATGATAGGGTTTCATAGGTTTCATTACTTTTCAAGAATGCCGATACGTCGGCATTCTATTTTTTTGCCATTGAATAGATTTCAATAGAAGTTAATCAAAAGTTAATCAAAAATCGACCAAAAACATTAATATCTAATATTCCCATAAACAAAAAATAGCCTATCAAAGGCTATTTAAAAATTGACATATTTAGCAAATTTTTGACCAGTTTCCATTTTCATTTTCTTGGTAACGTGAGTGTAAATATTAGCCGTTGTTTGGTAATCTGCATGACCCAATCTGACTTGGGCTTCTTTGATGGTTACACCAGATTCAAATAACAGACTGGCATGAGTGTGCCTAAATCCATGTACTGTAATTGGATCTAATTTAGCCTTCTCTGCATTAGTTATAATCCATTTACGTGGTTTAGCAGGTGACAGAAATTTATTGTTTTCGTTACTGAACATTAATTGTCTGTTGTCAATCTTGTTAATTCCTAATGCTAATAATTCACGTTTCTGGACGGTGCGCCAATGTTTCATTTCTTGTAAGGTAATGGGGTCAATATCTAGCGTTCTAACGCTTGCTTTTGTCTTTGGAGGCTCAATAGATAGTGTTGAACCTGTACCGCGTGAGAGAGCCTTATTTATTCTTAGAGTACTATCGTGAAAATCAATGTCTGACCAATTTAATGCAATAGCTTCGCCTTTACGAATACCGGTGAAAGCTAGTAATCGTAAGAATGCATAAGCTTTTTCATTTTTACTTTGTTTGACGGTTTCTAGAAATACTTTTAATTCATCCGCTTCATAGAAATTAACATCTTCATCCTCTGTAATTGTATTTTTCGGGCGAGGCACAATAATGTTCAGAACGGGGTTATTATCTACAATATGTCTGTTAACAGCAAACACAAATACCCGGGAGACATTATTCTTATATTCACGGTATTTCGTGTAACCATCTTCATACCAATCATTTACTAGTTCCTGACAATCCTTGATCGATATTTTACCAATTTTCTTGTTGCCAAATTCAGGCAGAATGTGAAGTCTAAATTGTGTTTGGACTTTAACAAACGTAGATGCTTGAACTGTATGCTTGTATTCATCCAACCAATCATTGGCTATTTCTTCAAATAGTCTGTTAGGGTCGGTTTCGTTCAATGTGTCCTGTTTAAAACTAGCACGCATTTGGATATAAGAATCGGTTGCTGCAGGTTTACTTGTAAATCCACGCCGTGTTTTTATTACTTTCTTTCCAGTCCGTGGATCGGTACCAACATATCCATTCCAATACCATAACTTAGTACCTTTAGATTTGTAGCTGGTATACTTTACCATTATGGATCATTCCTTTCATAGACTTGAAAGACGGTACCCAAACACGTAAAATGAGTATATAAAAGGTATCGCATTTCAATGCGGTTTTTATTAGTAGTCATATCCCTGGACCGGCCAAAGTTTAGGGGATATGGCTTTTTTATTTAAAAAATGTAATTAATCCAACAGTTGCAGAAATAATTGTAATTGCAGTAAAAATGTACCAAACCTTCTGAATTGCAAATTTTGTGTTTATACTTTCAAACTTTGTATCGATATGTGCTTCCATTAAATCTATTTTGCTACTAATTTTATCAATTGCATAGTCAAGTTCCTTGTGTGTTACATAGTCGTTTTTCATCCCATTACCTCCATCATTGTTATTTCCACTAATTATATCATGATTGCTAGTTTGAGATGAGTGCTCCAAGACTAAATTTGACTGATTATCATCATGAATTGTGTTTGCTGTGATGGTCAAGTGATCTTCCAAAGGAATAATCTTAGAACTTTCGCTACTACTCATGTTCAGTACCGCTCTTTACGACAAAATATGAATTCACTTCTTCCAATTTTTTTTCATTATCAAAAACGGTTAAAGTGGCTTTAAATATATCATGTTCAATAACAGAAATAGCAGGAGTTTTGACTTGAATTAAACTGCTAGCTTGTGTTTTTTCATCATTAGTGTATTTCTCATCAGTCAATTCATTACTGTTTATTGAAAATGTATTTTGAGAATTAAGTAAAAGTATTTCTTTAGAATTTGAAATCTGAGTAATTACCTGGTAAGGGTAATCAACATTGAAATTAAAAAATAAGGTTTTAAACGTAAAAGAATAATTCGCGGGAAATTGTTCAAATTCAACGGCTCCAACGGGATTATCATTATTATCAACGCATGCAAAAAAACCTATCTTTTCTTTGTATTTTTCAGTCATATTATTCCTTTCATATAGCACATTCCTTACCTTAAGCGGGAGGGGGATGTGGACTTTTTTATTTGATTAAATATTTAGTAACTGTTTCTTTTTCGCATCGAATTCATCTTGAGTTAAGATCCCTTCATCGACTAATGATTTCAATTCATGAAGTTGATCGGTAATTGATTTTGCTAGTTTATCGCTAGAAGACTGAGAATTATTTTGTGATGGGTGCATAAACTCTTTTCTTGCTGATTTGATCGCATCAATCATTTTAGGTGCAGTTTCTTTCATAACGTTCTTGACTTCTGTTTTAACTGCTCCATTTACAATAGAAATAGATCCCATAAGCATACCTTTTTCATAGTTTACAGAATTGACCATATCAAGAGGTATTTCAGTTGATTTAATACCGTATACCATTCCTTTATCAATGAATATAATACGTTCATCGGTACATACCATTAAGACGGTATTGCCGTCCACTAAACCGCTTGTAGCATATTTTACTGTTTCATCATCATTCAAAAGTTCAGGCAAAGCACTGACCTCTTTTTTTGTTCCCCAAAGATCAGAAACTCCAGCCTGTTCAAAATCATTTTTTATCTTATCAGTACGTTTCTTAATGCTTGAATTTTCTTCAGCTAGAAGTATTTCTTTTAAGTTTTCTCCATTTTGTAGTGCTTCAATCACTCGAGAAGCTTCCAATTTTTCAGCATATTTAACAGGGTCACTCACTGAATTAAAACCAGCTTGTTTCCAATGTGGCTTGCACATATATCCACCTACTAATTTTATTTGTCCGGTCATAACACCAATTTTTTCGTTATCAACTACGCATAGCTTTGCCATTACATATCACTCCCAATAGTTTCACCGAGTTTAGAGTCATCTGTGTTAGGGACTATAGGTTATTTGGCTTTTCTGTGGTCATCAGTCTTATAAAACTGAATAGTATCATTAATGATCGCTGTATACCCATTATCTAATTTGATTGGACCATCAGTAGTTTCCTTAAAATATTCGATTACGTTGTGCAGGAACTCTTGTGGGACGTCTAGTTCTTCAGCGATTTCATATTCTGATTCAGTACCTGAAATATAACACTCGAATAGTTGATCCATAGTCACTAACTGTTTATAGGTGAGACCACGAGCTTTATTTTCCTGCTTGATTTGATCCGTTGAATTTTGTTTTAATATGACACCATAACTGGTCATCATATGTTTGAATTCTTCAACCAACATCATTTTTTTATCAATTTCAGGTTGATTGCGTTCAATGAAAATGAAGGGTAGATCATGACGCATTGCAAACATTCCATAATCACCAGTATTTTCATACAGGTCACATTCTATAACAGTGACCACATTATTAAACTGTTCAATTAGCTCATCAAAAGTAACTGCCATATGCTAGTTTCCTTTATTTTTCTCGTCATAAGAATCGATTAATCCATCAAGGTATGCTTCTATTTTATTTAGTTCTTCATCAGTAACTTTATGATCTCGATTGGCAGCATGAGCCGCTAAAGTTGTGAATCGACTATTTACTGGTTCATTGGGCACATCAGTTCTACCTAGTAAATAATCTGTAGAAACATTGAAATAATCAGCAACTTTTTCTAATTTATCAACTGATGGTTTGCTTTTCTTCCATGCATAAAGTGAATTTCTACTAAAACCAAGTTTTTCTTCTAGTTCTACAATTGATACGCCTTGTTTTTCAGATAGCGTTTTTACAATTTCAAATGTTGTCATCATTAAACCATCCTTGAATACAGACAAGTTAAATAATTTTATAGAAAAACAGTTGACATCTACAAAACTTTATAATATACTCATCTTGTAAGCTAATTTGATAGCAAAAAGGCCAATATAAAAGAGCTAACTAAAACCGTTCCCCAACGATCAATAGCTTTTAATGGCTTATTTAACTATGGGTACAGTCTACAAGACTATGTAGAAGTAGTCAATATATTTCAAAAATTAATTAATTTAAATTATCAAATTAGCTTACCTAAATTAAACGAAGGGAGGAGCAAATATGCCGGAAACATTATCTGGGCGAGAACTTATTCGTAAATATTTGGACGAAAATGAAATTTCAATTACAAGCCTTGCTACCACGTTTGGAGTTGGAAAAATGTACATGGTTCAGGTATTAAACGGAGAACGTCACTCTGCAGCAGCAAATCAATTGGTTTTGAAAATAATTGACGCATTCAAGATCCGACCATAAAAGGAGGTTATCACATGGACGACAACAGACTTTACCAAACCGTTTTAGAGGCCGTCAATGAAGCATTGGGTGCCAAGCATGAATGGTTACGTAAGCATGAAGCTATTAAACATGCTCATGTGGCTAACAACACATTTGATAAATGGATCAAAAATGGTGGGATTTATGCACGATACATTGAAGGTGTGCAGTTGTATGACAAGCATGAGATTGATGAGTTTATCAATAGTCATCAGGTTAAGGAAGTGGTTTAGATGTATGAATGGATTGCGCAAAATGGTGGTCAAATCATTGGAATTATCAGTGTTGCATTGCTTAGCGGTGGCATTGGCTACCACTGGCAGAAACATGATTTGTTTGATTAAGGAGGGAATAAATATGAAGTTAACAATCGAGGGCAATTCAGATGATATTAAAAAAGTGCTCCAAGCTATTAGTGGTAGCGAGGAACACGATAATAAAACCAAAAAAAACTTTATTTCTTAGGTTCTGATAGAACGTTAATGTCACCTTTTACTGCTGCAAGGATATAAGCAAACTGATTTGCTACAAAATCTGCTTTTAAAATAGGCATTTTGTTTGCACCGTTACCAAGTTTTAATCCTGCATTGTGATTAATCATTGCAATGGTTAATTCTGCAGCGATTTCTTTATCGGATTTTTCAGTCATCATAATTCACCTCACTTTCAAAAATAATTATCTCAAATAGAAAGGAGCACCACAATGAACGATTTAGTAATTATGAAAGAGCAACAAGCAGTAACTAGTAGCTTGCAAGTTTCAGAAACGTTTAGTAAAGAACACAGAAATGTACTAAGAGATGTAAAGAATCTCACTGCTCAAAATTCAGCAGTGAAAAAATATTTTTTTGAAGATACGTATATCAATAGCCGCGGACAAGAATATCCAATCATCTATATGAATCGTGACGGTTTCACGTTATTGGCTATGGGCTTTACTGGCAAACAAGCATTGGCTTTCAAACTCAAGTACATCAACGCATTCAATCAAATGGAACAACAGATTGAACAAACAGGTGGTTACCAAGTACCAACTAATATGGCCGAAGCATTGAGACTAGCAGCTGATCAGGCTGAACAAATTGAAGTATTAAAGCCTAAAGCACTATTCGCTGACGCAGTAGCTACCAGTCACACATCAATTTTGGTCGGTGATCTAGCTAAGATTTTAAAACAGAACGGTGTTGAAACTGGTGCACG
>NZ_BJDM01000014.1 GCF_005405145.1 Paucilactobacillus kaifaensis
AAACCCGAAGGTTTAAGGACCCTACACATTTGATTTGTCGAAACTTTGTTCAGTTTTCAAAGGTCTACTTTGTTGCCTATATCTCCTAAGCGACAACGTTATTAATAATAACAAGTTACCGTTTAAATGTCAACATCTTTTTTTTAGATATTTATTATCGATGAAGACTAGCAATACGTTTGTAGCAACGAGATATAACTATACAGAACGAATCAAAAAACGTCAAGCAAAATACTAAACTTTTTTCAAAAAAAGAACGAATGCCCGTGTAATAGCATTCGTTCCGCATAAAGTTATGTTAGTTTTCAATATTAACTAAGAAATACTTCTTTTTTCCGCGCCTAACAATCACAAATTTACCATCAAAATGGTCGGTTGGATTAATTTCTGCCTCTACATCAGTAACCTTTTCTCCATTAATCCGAATAGCACCATTTTTAACATCTTCGCGTGCTTGTCGTCGTGATGGTTCTATTTTTGTATCATCAACCAACCATAAAACAATATTTTTAGTGTCACCACTAGTATGTGCTGATGGCATATTTTTGAAGCCTTGCTCGATTTCAGCCACACTCAAGCTAGCAACATCGCCAGAAAATAACGCCTGTGTGATGTGTTCTGCTTCAGTTACCGCTTGTTTGCCATGGACAAATTGAGTTACTTCTTGTGCAAGTCGTCTTTGAGCCATTCTCTTTTCTGGATGATTAACTACTTCTTGCTCTAACTCGCTAATTTCATTTTCACTAAGAAAAGTAAAATACTTTAAATATTTGATAACATCACGATCATCTTGGTTAATCCAAAGCTGATAAAATTCATATGGCGTTGTCTTTTCGGGGTCTAACCACACAGCTCCGCCAGCAGTCTTCCCAAATTTTGTTCCATCCGCTTTCAACATTAATGGGATTGTGAGTGCATGAGCTCTGGCATCGGCTCCTTCAATTTTATGAATTAAATCAATTCCGGCTGTGATATTCCCCCATTGATCTGCACCACCAACTTGTAATTGAACATCTTCATGTTGGAATAAATGCAGATAATCGACAGATTGAAGGATTTGATACGTAAATTCAGTAAACGAAATTCCAACTTCCAAACGCGAAGCTACAACCTCTTTGTTCAACATTGTATTCACATTAAATAACTTGCCGTAATCACGTAAAAAATCGAGTAATGATAGTTTTGACAACCAATCGTAGTTGTCAACAATGCGAAAATTATCCGTTCCAAATAGTTTTTCCATTTGAGCGGTCAATGCTTCTTTATTATGTTGTACTTGGTCCATCGTCTGAAGCACACGTTCAGAATTCTTACCAGATGGATCACCAATCGCTCCGGTCCCTCCACCAATTACAATTACCGGATGATGTCCTTGCAATTGAAACCTCTTTAGCATCATAAATGGAATTAAATGACCAATGTGTAAACTATCACCAGTTGGATCGACTCCACAATATAACCCAATTTTCTTTTCATCAGTTAATTTACGTAAGTCCGTTTCATCAGTAGTTTGATTAACTGCTCCACGCCACTTTAATTCATCGACAATATTCATTTCATTCCTCCTGATTTTTCGAGTCAAAAAAATCCCCGATTTCTAATTGAAATCAGGGACGAATTTTCCGCGGTACCACCTTGAATTGAAAATAATTAATTATTTTCCGCTCTCCGTTGATAACGCAACGACTCGTTCTAATGACAAGCTCCATAATTGTAATTCAAAACTAGTCTATGTCTGCCTTACAGCCCCGGCAGATTTCTGCATGTCCGAACTAGTTTCTACTATATTATTTCAACGCCTATTAATTGGCTTAAATTTTAGAGGAAGTGCTGTAAAAAGTCAACGTTATTATTTAAAGCAGCTAAGCTAAATCTTGTTGTCTTTCTGTTAGTGTCCGAATATGCTTTTTGCCAATTACTACCCGGCCATTGAATTCTGGAATTCGCATTAAAGACTTTCGATCCTGGTTACAAACGGTATTCATATCAAGTTCAATTAGATATGTATTTTCATACTCCTTAACCACCTGCCCTTGAAATCCGCGTTTAATCATCGGGCACTGATTACAAGTTACTTGGAACCGATCGTATTTGCATTCGTTTTCTAACCACATAGTAATTCACCTCGTATATTTTTTTGCTTATGATGTCCATAAGTGAATATTAAATTATAAATTTGTTCAAATTGTGAATTTTTTTGGTTAAAAATAATAATTATTATAAGCTTTGGTCTATACATGGTGATTTAGCGCCGGTGGCAAACTAAGTTAGTTGCACATTTTATGACAATATCTATAATTAAATCAGTTCTATCTATTTCATTTATCGATTGATATGTTAGTCTTGGTTTTTATAAAGGAGCGTTAAATATGAAAATTGGCATTATTGGTGCCACCGGAATGAGTGGTCAAAAAATTTATTCTGAAGCAAAGGCGCGTCAACACGAAGTCACTGCAATTGTGCGAAGCCAACCTAAAGCACTACAAGTATTAGGTTCAGATGCTAAGTTACTTGTTAAGGATGCCTTCGATTTAACTAGAGCAGACTTAATTGACTTTGATGTCGTTATCGATGCTTTTAGCGTTCCGATAGGTAAACAACTAGGCTACTTGCACTTGGATATGGCAGCGTATCTTATCCACTTACTACGGGAAACTGACAATCCCCGAGTAATATTTATTTTGGGTGCTGCAAGCTTATTAGATGATCAAGATAAACCGTATTTAGACAGTTTTAAGTCCACTCCCGGTGCTGATGCATGGATCGACACTCCTGCAACTCAAGCTCACGAGTTGCAGCTATTACGGACTGTTACAAATGTAAATTGGACAGGTATTTCTCCATCATTAAATTATGTTGATGGCCCAAAAACTAACTATATGCGCGGTGAAAATCATGTTCTGTTTAATGACGAACATAAATCAGAGGTAAATAGCGGTACTTTGGCAGCTGCTTTATTAGATGAACTTGAATCCCCCAAAGTCAAACGAGCACGTTTCACCGTTCGTAACGCCAATTAAAAATTAAGGTCGTATTTAACAGTAAAATTGATTACACTATTATTAAGCTAAAAATATAACTTAATGAGGTGGGCATATTTATGTATCAAAACAAGATTTATCTCGCAAGTCCGTTCTTTTCAGATCAACAAAAAGAAAGAATTAAGATTGTTATGCAGGCGCTGAAGCAAAATAAAACCGTTGATGCCGATGGTATTTACAATCCACAAGAACACCAAGAAGAGTCATTACCATTCGCGTCACACGAATGGCAAGATTCAGTTTTTGCAACTGACATGCGTCAAGTCAAACGTGCTGATGTCGTTGTTGGCATTTTGGACTACAAGTATGAAGAACAGAATCTAGAGCCTGATGCCGGTACTATTTTTGAAATTGGTGCAGCTTGGGCTTGGCATATTCCTGTTGTAATGGTTCAATTCAAACCAGAAAATGAACTGAATCTGATGCTAGCTCGGTCACATACAGCGATGTTTACAGGTGACAAAATTAAAACTGGTTTAGAAGATTATAATTTCAATACTCTTCCTACTAAGTGGACAGATATGAAGGTATTTTAAAGTAGCTCCCGTTTTTCCATCAATAAAAAAATCCCGCTTGATAATTAACAATTATCAAGCGGGATTTTTTTATTCAATACTTATTTATTTTTCGTCAGCATCTGATTAATTTTCATTATTCTGTTTGTCATCCGATTCGTCGACAGTTGCGTTTGTTTCCCGACGATACACTTCAGGTAAAGTTGACTGAACTAACTTCTCTTCTGGCAAAAAAGTCTTCGCAAACGTTTCATCAATATCTACATTAGTCTTATTCATTTCATAATATATTGGTGCCGCAATGAAAAGTATTGGTAGATAGGCCCAAAAACCTAAAATCATAATAATTGGCGCTACGTAAATAATTGCTGGGATCCATGTGTAAATACCATAATATGTGATTCCACCCCAAATCGCGAACCACAGAAGCAATGGCACAATAATCACAATCATCAGCCAAATATAATTCCACTTACGGCCGCCCATGAAACGACGACTAGCAGTAATCGCATATCGCATTGACTGACCTAAAAATTTAGGTTGTTGTTCCCGGTACAAGAATAGTGCTTGAGAATACTCAACGCCCTTCCAAAGCATAAGTACTACTGCAATTAAACGAACAATTATTCCGACAAATTCGAGGTTGCCACTAAAAAATCCAGCAATAATATCAGGAACGATTTGCCATAGGAACATAAACAAACCAATCCAAAGCCATAGTCTAATCAACTGTAACTTTTTAAGTTGCTTAAAGCCACGATACATCGTGCCTAAACCAACTTGAACATCATCGTTTCTAGCAACATCCTGAAAATTAAATGTAATCGCCGTATATACATATCGCACACACAGTGCTACCGCAATATAAACAATTACGGCTGCAACCAAGATTAAAACTTGCATTAACAATGAACTACTAGTAGTCATACCATACATCATCATCATCACGCTATATACTATCATTCTAAATGCCCAAAAGCATAAATACATTGCAGCAGCCAAAGCAACAACTGAAATAATAAACACACCCAACAGCGCTCCTAATGACTGTGCGTAACGCCCCTTTAGGCGATCCTTAATTTCACCAATAAACTGCTTGGCTGAAAAGTTTTTCTTATTTTCCATAATTCCACCCATCTGAAATCAACCATTGATTTCTCTTTTACTTAGTTGGTTTGCCAAACCACAATAGACGAATTGTATCACAAATTATATTTATCTGACGGGTTAAAGTCGATAATTCAATAATTTCTTATGGTTTAGTCATAATAACTTCAATAATCGGATTTGATTTTTAACTTCATTAAATTTTATTTAGGCAAAAATAGTTGCACTTTCATCTATTCTGTAATACTATGTAGTGGTACTTAATAATACAAAGTAGTGGAGGAAATTATGCGGATATCTACTGAACTATTAAAAGGCGTGCTGGAAGGTATCATCTTGCAACGCATCGACGCAGGCATCAACTATGGCTACGAAATTACTAAAAATCTCCGTGATTTTGGGTTTGAGGATCTCGCCGAGGGAACTGTCTACACGATTCTAGTACGACTTGAAAAAAATGAATTGGTGGATGTTGAAAAAAGAAAATCTGAGATGGGTCCGATGCGTAAGTTCTACCAACTTAATCAAGCTGGTAAAGAGCGCCTAAATTTATTTTGGCAACACTGGGATTTTCTAATTAATAAAATGACAGAGCTAAGAAAGGAAAACTAAAAATGCTTAATAAATTCAAACAATTAAAAGCAAGTAAAAAAGAATACCGAGAGTACAAACAGCGAGTAGAACAATTACCAGAAGAATTTAAGACTCCTATGAAAGCACTAGAGCACTACTTATACAACTATGCTAAAGGCGACGGCATTATGAAAATAATCTATTCAATCTTAGATATGTTTGAAATGGCCGTTGAAAACCATCAAGGTATCCATGACGTTGTTGGTGAAGATATCGCCGACTTTGCGGACAACTTACTTCGTGAATATCCAGAGGAAACATGGGTTAATAGTCAACGAGATAAGTTGCGTAAATCAATTAAATAGAAAGTTAGGAGTTGCTTTTGATGGAGAATAAAATTGTAGTTAATGGTGTTAATAAAAGTTTTAAGAATCATCATGTTCTAGCTGGAGTTGACTTAACAGTTTCGTCTGGCAGTATTTATGCATTATTGGGTGCTAATGGATCTGGTAAAAGTACGCTTTTAAAAATCATCACCGGTCTACATGATATGGATACAGGTGAAGTTACGGTTAATGGTCTTGAGCTAACCCGTAATCTACGCCAGATTAGGCAAACATTTAGTTTAAACTCACAAACTTCTACTACTGACGGCGTCTTAACTGGCTTCGAAAATTTGCAGCTCATTGCTAAGCTGCGTCATTTGCCCGATCCAACTAAAGTTGCAGATGATTTGTTAAATCAGTTTGATCTTACAGATGCGCGTGACCGACGAGTGGCAGCCTACTCGGGTGGTATGCAACGTCGACTAGATATTGCGATGAGTTTGGTTGGTGAACCAGAAATTTTATTTTTAGACGAGCCAACTACGGGACTTGATCCAAAAAGCCGTAACGATCTATGGGAGGTCATTTTAGATCTTAAACGTCGTGGCAAAACAATCTTTTTAACAACCCAGTATTTAGAAGAGGCCGACCAATTAGCAGATCAAATCGGATTTCTGCAAAATGGCCATATTGTCGCCACTGGTACTCCTAGCGAAATGAAAAAATTAGGTGGCCATTCACGCCTGCAACTAATCTTACCAAATACCGATGCAATTGAATCTGCTGTTAAATTACTGTCAGACTTTGATATTTCAGAGCAAGAAGATGGTAGTTTGATGGTTAATTTAGACGCCGGCGTCAGCACATCATTGAAAGTATTGACTCTTCTTTCTACTCATAACATTCCATTGAGTAGCTTCCAAGTACTTGCACCTACGTTGGATGATACATTTATGCAGTTAATTAAGGGGGCCTAGCCATGAACTATATTAAAGATACCATTACTCTATCAGGACGATTAATCAAACATAATTTACGAAGTCTAGACACCATTATTACGGTTGTGGCTATGCCCGTCATGATTTTATTAGGAATGGTTTATTTATTTGGTGGCTCAATGCAAATTGATGGGTTACCCCATAGCCAATACGTCAGTTATATTTTACCTGGAATTTTGCTAATCACAATTGCTACTGGCTCAGCCTATACCGCTTTACGAATCAACATCGATAAAACTAATGGTATGTTCGACCGTTTCCGGTCAATGCCCATCTCAAAATCAGCAGTTTTAAGCGGGCACGTACTATCATCCGTCATCTTCATGCTAACCTCAACGGCGATTGTGCTCGGTGTTGGATTTCTGATCGGCTTTAGAACTGATGCATCCCCATTAGAATGGGTATTGATTCTATTATTAATAATTGGGTTTGCTATCATGGTCACTTGGCTATCGGTACCATTTGCACTAGCAGCTAAAAGTATTGATGGTGCCAGTTCGTTTTCTTATTTAATTTTGGCACTACTATTCGTTAGTTCGGCGTTTGCACCCACCGATAATATGCCAACGGCTCTGGCATCATTTGCAAAACATCAACCTATGACCAATGTCATCAGTACCATCCGCGATTTATTTGCTTCCAATAATGTTGGCAACGACGGTTGGCTATCAATCATCTGGCTAGTGGGAATTACATTAATTAGCTGGTGGCTAGGAACTCGTATATATAATAAGGTTTAAACTTCTAAATAATCAAAAAGAGAAAATTATGACATGTGTCGTAATTTTCTCTTTTAATTTACCGAGATACCACCATCTACATTAATAACTTGGCCAGTAATAAATTCATTTTGCATCAAAAATAAATAGGCACTTGCGACTTCTGCCGGTCTAGAAACCCGACGAAGTCGGATTTGTGCAACCATTCCCGCTTCATTTTGGTTTAAGTCGTGCTGATCGAGATCACGCCACAACCCTGTCGGTGTCCATGTTGGTGCAACTGCATTTACGCGAATTTGGGAGGCTACTTCAACTGCTAACCCAGCAACCATTGTTGCAATTGCTTGATTACCAATGATTGCACCAGAAGCGTCATAAGGATGACCACCAGTACCACCAGTGAAAATTAAACTTCCACCCTCAGCTAGCCGAGGAATCACAGTTTGCGAAATCTCTAAATTTACAAAAAATTTTTGTTCAATAGCTGCACGAATTATTGTTACCGATGAGTTCAAAAAGCCACCACCCATCGCTCCTCCTAACATTGAAATAACATGATCAAATTTATTAGTTTGACTTAACCATGTCTTTAATGATCCTTGGTTACTGGCATCAAATAAAGCTCCCGTAACGTTTGATGCAACAGCTCTTAATTCTTTCAAGGCTTCCTTTAATCTCACTTCATTGCCGACCCACAATGGTCACGTTGGCGCCTGCTTGTAACGCCTGCAGGCTAACCTGTTTACCAAAGCCAGAAGTCCCACCGATTACAAGTATTCTTTTATCTGTTAATTTACTGTTCATTTCATCAACTCTCTTTATTTATTCCTATTGATAAAGTTATTGGCCGCTGCTAACATATCTGCTGTTTGTTGGTTTAATAATGGTGGCAGTTTATCAAACGGAAAGAATTCAACACTAAGTGTTTCATCTGTTTCATGTTGTAGGAACTGTCCGCCCACCTGCTCAACTAAAAATAATCCTGAAATAGTCTGTGTAATGTCACCATTAGGATAGTGCACTTCACCAACATCAAATATATCAATTCTGGCCTTGATAGCAACCTCGACCCCACTATCTTCTTTATACTCACGTACGCACGCCTGTGCATAGGTTTCACCATACTCAAGGTAGCCTCCTGGAAGGCTCCAGTTATGCGTGTCCACTCGTTCATTTAACAATACTTCGCCGGCATCATTCAATAAAATTCCGGCAGCTGTATTTAAAATTATTGGCCTGTGGCCCACTAATTTGCGTATTTCATGAACATAGTCTGCCATCTGCATTACCCCCGATTAACTTCTTTGATAAGGTTATTTTACACCAATAAAAAAGATTCAGCGGTGACTTTGTAATCAACCGACTGAATCTTTTTTTATTAAACAGCACTAAATTCATGTTTCTCTAATCGATAAGCATTATCACACGCTTGAGCAACTGCTGATTCATGCGTCACAATAATAACGCATTTTCCTTGTTCGTGGGCAATTTGCTGAAATAAATCAATCACTTCAGTAGTATTATCCTCGTCTAAGTTACCAGTGGGTTCATCCGCTACCACTAGATTTGCATCGCAAACCATTGTCCGCGCAATTGCCACTCGTTGTTGTTGACCACCAGAAAGCTGTTGAACATTGGTCTTCATTTGACTATCTGTCAATCCTAATTTAGCTAGCATTTGTTGTGCATATTCTTTATCACCGGCATGCCGTGATTCAGTCACCGACATTGCAGTTAATAAATTATTCAACGGTGACATGTAAGTAAACAGATTATATGACTGAAAAACAATTGAAACGTCTTTTTTTCGATAATTAGTTAATCCAATTTTGTTGATATCCTTACCATCAAGTTCAATTGAACCAGCCTTTGGCTTATCCAACCCTGCTATTAATGAAAGAAAAGTTGTTTTCCCGGAGCCACTTTGACCGACAATTGCGTATGATTGGCCTGCTTCAAATTCTAAATTAACGTTTTCGAATAAACTATTCTTTTTTTGATCGTACCAGTAGCTTAGGTCTTTTGTTTTTAACATGTGCGGGGCCTCCTTTTTTATCCTTTATTGTTGAAACGTGCTGCACAATCCAATCTCCTATCGTGTAAGGCGGAAATATCAATGACTTAAAATTCAAAGCCATTGATATTTTTACCTTACACCACGGAGATTAACCGGCTTGCTACGCACTCTATTTTGAAACGTGTTCGACAAGGTAGATGTCTGGGCTAAGCCAATTATGACAATTAATAAATCAAAGCCCAATTCATTAATTATCATAATCAACTTAGCCTACGACATCTTAACACCTTGTCTCGCACTCTAATCTATTAGCACCTTCTTTGGTTGCAATCTTAAAATTCCACCCGATGCAATCATCGTTGATAGGAACATAATTGCCAGACCAAAGCCTCCTAGTTCGACCATATTTAGCACACTCACATTAACGTTTAAGTCTGTTTGTTGTGAACTAGCACCTGAAGTTCCGGCACTACTTGGTCCACCGCCTCCTTGAACCGCCGAACCCGAGCCACTAGGTCCGCCTGGCTTACCACTCATTTGGACACTTTTATCTCCCGGAGCAGAAATTGTTGCTGCAGATGATGCTGATTGTTGGCTCACTAGTTGATCACCTAGCCTATCACCGACAGATTTACCACCAATCCCAGCAATGCCAATCGCTACAATCAAGACAATTACCATTTCAGCGAAAAACTGACCAATGATTTTCCAACGTGACTCGCCTAGGGAAAGTAGCACACCGATCTCATGTCTGCGTTCACGAATCATCAAGATTACAATTAACGCCAAGATAATAGTTCCTGCAATTGCAACCAACCACACAATCTTATCTGCAAATGATTTTACGTTATTCATTGCCGATTTAACTGTTTGATAACTACTATCATTAGTAGCCAATGTGTATTTAGAATTATTAATTACTTGGTTACCAGCCTTTTTAACACTGCTTACCTTTGACGGTGCAGATACGTTAAACGTTACTGAATCAGCGGTATTAGCATATTTACTTCCCTTAACTGTGTTAGCAAACGTATATGAGGTATAAATTGTGTTTGCCGGGTCAGTTGCACCTGGTCCTTGTTGTATCGTGCTGCTTGAAGAGGTCTTATAGATTCCTACAACTTTTAGCGAATATGTTTTTGATCCCGATGTTGATTTAACTTTAATCGTATCACCAACACTAATATTATCTTGTTTTGCTAATTCTGACTCAATCACCGTGTTGTTAGTGTTCTTATCAGCACTAGTTAACCCGCGTCCTTTGGTAATCTTGTTGGTTTCATCTTCAAAGCTTGATACTTGGCTCGTATTAGTTACTCCAGTGACCGCAATATCACCACTACTGCTTGATTGTCCTCCCGGTCCTGCTGAACCCGTAGAAGTTGAAATTGCATCAAAACTCTTTGCATTCACCGAAGTTGTTGCTGTGACATTATAACTAGCAACATTTTTTAAACTAGCAATTTTTTTTGCATCGCTCAATTTAATTGGTGTTGTCGTTAGTTTAGGCTTCGAACTGGAACTCTTTTTCATTTTTTTGAAGGCCGTCTCACGGTTAGCCGACAAAGTTAATGTTGCCCCCACACTTTTCTTTGCATTAGTTGTTGCTGTATCCGCTGCACTATGGATTAACATCCCTGCCAATACGAATAACATAATTGCTGATGTCACTAGTATTAATAATACTGAACGTCCTTTTTTGGCGGTCAAACTCAACCACGCTCGTTTTAAAAAATTCATATTGACCCTCCTTCTCAATTTTTTAATTAACAATGAGAGTACTTTAACCAAAAATAATGACCAAATTATGAAATTAATAAGGAAGTTTAACGGACTTCATAGTAATGTTTTATGCGCCATTTTAGCAATTATTAAATTCACATCAATTCTTTTCATTATCACTGTGCTATTTAAACCGTTTTCAACTATACTGAAATCAGCGTTAAATTTTAGGAGGTTGATAAGAATGGAACCTACAATTAAGTGGCTGGATGATCCAACTGTGTTTCGGGTTGGACAAAGTCCCGCTCATAGTGATCATCATTATTTTCAAAGTGTTGATGAAGTAACAAAAAACAACAGTAGCTACGAGCAAAGTTTAGATGGTCAATGGCAATTTAACTTTGCCGCTAACCCTATGAAACGTATCAAAAACTTCTATGATCCCAACTTTAACAGTACCAAATTTGATCAAATTAAAGTCCCTGAACATATTGAAATGGCTGGCTATAGTCAAATTCACTATATTAATACACTTTATGCCTGGGAAGGCAAAGTTTATCGTCGACCAGCTTTTACAATTGATAGCGATGAACAGGCAGGTAGCTTTAGTACTGGCGTGGATAATGAAGTCGGCCAATATATTAAGCACTTTGATTTAGAGCCAACGCTACGTAATCAGACTGTTTCAATCTGTTTTGAGGGTGTGGAAAAAGCGATGTATGTTTGGTTAAATGGCCACTTTATTGGTTATGCCGAGGATAGCTTTACGCCATCGGAATTTGATTTAACGCCTTACATACAACCGACTGACAATGTATTAGCAGTCGAGGTATTTAAGCATAGTACTGCTTCTTATCTGGAAGACCAAGACTTCTTCCAATTCTTTGGTATTTTTCGCAGTGTCCATCTAAATGCGCAACCAGCCATCCATGTTACTGATCTAGATATTAAGCCTCGGCTTGCAAATGACAACACTACTGGCACACTGCAAATTGGTTTGAAACTGGCATCGCAAAACTTTGATGCAGCGACAGCTGAACTAACCGTCACTGACCAGTCGCAAAATATTTTAGCACTCCAAGAAGTAGCGGCCACACAAGTGGTTAATTCTGATCAAATGACGTTTAATAACGTTCATTTGTGGTCACACAATGATCCTTACCTATACAATTTAACCGTAACAATCAAAGATGCAAGCGGTAATACGCTTGAAATTATCCCCTATAATTTTGGTTTTCGGCGCATTGAAATCAAAGATAAGATTATGATGTTAAATGATCAACGTCTTCTAATCAATGGCACCAATCGACATGAATGGAACGACAAAACAGGCCGTTGCATCACTAAAACAGACATGGAACAAGATTTACAAACATTCCACGACTTAAATATTAATGCTGATCGAACCTCTCATTATCCTAACCAGATTCCCTGGTATTATTTATGCGACCAACAGGGCATTTATGTGATGGCAGAAACAAACTTGGAAACCCATGGAACTTGGCAAAAAATGGGAATTGATGAACCTTCATACAATGTTCCCGGTTCAGTCGCTCAATGGCTGCCAGCAATTATGGATCGGGCTAAAAACAACTACGAATTATTAAAAAATCATACTTCGATTTTATTTTGGTCCCTTGGTAACGAATCTTTCGCTGGCGATGATTTGGCACAAATGAATCAGTATTACAAGACTGTTGATCCATCCCGACTAACTCATTACGAAGGCGTCTTCCATAATACTGAATATCGCGATCGAATTTCAGATGTTGAGAGTCGTATGTATGATTCTCCAACTTCAATTGCAAAATACTTATCCAATAATCCCGATAAGCCGTTTCTCAGTTGTGAGTTTATGCATGACATGGGCAATTCCCTTGGTGGTATGAAAGATTATGATGACTTATACGATCAATTTCCAATGTATCAAGGTGGTTTTATCTGGGATTTCAAGGACCAAGCTTTATTAGTTAATGACGAAGTCACTGGCCAACCAGTATTGCGTTATGGTGGTGACTTTGATGATCGTCACTCCGATTATGAATTTTCAGGTGATGGTTTGTTATTTGCAGATCATACACTAAAACCAGCAACCCAGGAGGTGGCCTACTATTATGGCAAACGTGAACAATAAATTACATGTAATCTATGGCGATGCTACCCTTGGACTTGGTGGCACGGATTTTCATTATCTTTTTAGTTACGAACGTGGTGGACTGGAATCATTGGTTCAGCATGGTAAAGAATGGCTCTATCGAGTCCCTAAGCCACAATTCTGGCGTGCAACTACAGACAATGACCGTGGTAATCATTTTTCACAAGCCTCAGCAATGTGGCTAGCGGCAGACATGTTTAGTCACTGCACTGATGTAGCAATCCGAGTGGATGGTCAGTCAATTGAACTCCCTATTGCACCAAATAACAATCAATATTCCAATAACGAGTTTGCCGATCAAGTCGAATTGAAATTCACTTACCAAACAACAACTGTTCCCGTAACAAACGTCGATATCATCTATACTGTTACCGCTACGGGTTCCATCCTAATTACCGTTCATTATCATGGCAATTCAAAATTACCTGAATTGCCAGCATTTGGGCTCCAAATAGTTATGCCCACTGCTGCTACTGGCTTTGTCTATCAAGGATTATCTGGCGAAACTTACCCAGATCGATTGGCTGGCGGAACCCCTGGTCAGTATCAAGTAACTGGGCTACCAGTTACTAAATACATGGTCCCTCAAGAATGTGGTATGCATATGCAAAACGATTGGGTCGAGATTACCCGCAACCAAACATTAAACAATACGGACCGTTCACGTGATCCATTCAGCTTGCGAATTAACAATCACAATGCACCATTTGCATTTAGCTGTATTCCTTACACTGCTGAAGAGTTGGAAAATGCCACTCACATTGAAGAGTTACCCGTTGCCAGAAGAACTGTCCTTTCAGTGATGGGCGCAGTCCGCGGGGTTGGTGGTATCGATAGTTGGGGGGCTGATGTGGAGCAACAGTATCACATTTCAGCTGCTCATGATCTTGAATTTTCATTTGAAATTGCCAAATCACCAATTGACGCGTAAACTAACGCTAGTGTGAATAAAAAATTCAGAAGCTATGACAAAGCACAACTTGTCGTTGCTTCTGTTTTATTTTTAAATGAAAAGAGGAAGTTATTATGGCCACCACAGTTTCGAATAAAATTAAACTAGCAATTTTATCAGGTGGATTATTATCATTTATTGGGGTATTAGTTGAAACATCGATGAATGTTACTTTTCCTACCCTAATTAATGAACTGCACGTTAGTTTAGCGACCGTCCAATGGCTAACGACTGGCTATTTATTACTAGTCACGATTGTTATGAGTACTACTGCATATGTATTAAAACGATTTGATGCTCAAAAAATATTTCTGTTTGCCACATTAGTCTGTTTAATCGGCAATATTTTGTGTATCTTTTCGCCCAATTTTATCACTTTAATGATTGGCCGTTTATTACAAGCAATCTCAACCGGATTATCTACACCACTAATGTTTCATCTTATCTTTTCTAGTGTACCAACCAGAAAGTTGGGACTATATACCGGTTTTGCCAGTGTTATCATTTCACTTGCTCCTGCGCTTGGTCCGACATATGGTGGTGTTTTAACCAGCCTTTGGTCATGGCGTTCAATCTTCATTGGTACTGTTCCTATCATTATTTTAGTCGGTCTATTAGGTTTCTGGAGTATAGACCAAAAAGCGGGTGGGGTTAACAAACATTCATTCGATTATTTAGGCGTAGTCGGTTTGGCTGTTGTGTTTACTTTGATTGTATTAACATTTAATCAAGCTGGTCAGTTCGGTTGGCTATCAACCTCATTTGGTATTAGCGCATTAGTTTCAATTATTGTAACTAGTTTATTTATCGCATATGCTATCAAAGGCAAACGAAAGTTAATCGACTACTCTATCTTAAAGTATCCTATTTTGCGATTTCGTCTCTTTGGTTATTTCAGTCTGCAATTCATCAATATCGGGCTATCATTCATCCTGCCCTTATATGCGCAGACGGTCCTTCACAGTTCTGCAATGGAGGCTGGGTTAATGCTGTTACCAGGATCACTTCTAGGGGCTGTGACTGGTCCCATCGCTGGAAGAATTTACGATCGGTTTGGTCCATTTTTCCCATTAATTACTAGTGGTATATTAATGGTTTGTGGAACAACCATGTTTTGGCTACTGACTGACCGTCTTAGTTTCTGGCTAATTACATTAATCTATATCATGATTCGGGTTGGCTTTAATTCTGGGTTTGGAACTTCAATTTCTGATGGTAGTTTGCAAGTTCCATTACAAAATAAATCAGATCAAAATTCATTGTTCAGCATGATGCAACAATATGCCGGATCACTTGGTACTGGTATTTCTGCCGCTGTTATTTCTGCGGTGGGTATTATGCATCCTCACCTAAGTGCAGCATCAGCTAACATTGTCGGAACTCGCTTTAGTTTTGTGTTATTAATCGTGCTTTCAGTTGCAATTATATTATCTGTAATTACAGTTCAAGCCAGGTATCAACAACATAAAAATAATTAGTGTCATTCATTTTTCACTAATCATTTAGCAATGTTACATTTCGAATCTCATCTAATTCGATATTGTTAATCTTCTCATCTGAAACCTGAATACCAATCGTATTATCGTAAAAGCCAATTACCATGCCGGTAATTGACTCAATAATTTCACTTTCTTGCAGTTGGTTAAGTTGCAAATGAACGTTCAAATGATGCTGCCATGCATCTGCTAATAAACGACTAACTTCATTCAAAGGTTGAGGTGCCAGCAATTTTTCTGGTGCCTCATCTTTTTTATTTTGTTTTAATGCACTCGTGTGATCAGACAAAAAATACCCAGCCCATTTTAACATCCCGCGATCATGATAATCGTGTTTAAAAAATTGTTCTGCTCTTTTTTCAGCTTCTTCTCTGCTTGTTGTCATCATAGGTTCTCCCATAAATAATACGTTGACTAAGTGGCCAACGCTGCTCATGAAAATTAATGTATACAATCGTTAATTTTGTATTGGCCTTAATCTGCTTAATTACTTGTTCCAAAAATTGTAATTCATATTTAGTAATACTATGCAACGGAATGGAGCGGCGACGGTTACGCTTATGTTGAATATCTAAAAAGAAATTATAAGTTTGATCATACACATTATCGACTACCATTAACTGGTAACGATGATTTAATTTAGGAGCAAACCCCGCGCTTAACCGTTTCAAAATCAATTCACTAGCTTGCTTGACACTTTCAGTCATAACTATTACCTCCATTATGTCCACCAACTAACGATGCCCGTTCAATCATTGTGCCACCTTTAAGCAAACTACTAGCTGGTATTAACGCAGTAATACCAAACCGATCTCGGATCTGATCCAATACTCGTTCAAAAGAATCATTTTTTATTTGTCGTTTGGGGTCTTGAAATAAATTCAATTGCATCCCCGTGTTTGGCGCGAGCCTTGAAAAGCCAACCATAATGTTACGAATACTTTGTCCGTCCCAAAATTGCCGAAACAATTCTAACAAATAATCGATTAATTTGTGGGTGCTATCAGTAGGATCGATTCGCATCGAATGACTAAAGCCACCTCGACCATCTTCGGTACTGGCAGCGTATGAAAAACCAACTGACAAACTGATACAACCAGCTTTTTGCCGATGGTGTCGCATCCGCGACGTTACTTGAATCCCGATTTCTCGAATAACCAATTCAATTTCATTTTGATTTTTATAATCACGTGTCAGCACCTGTGAATTGCTCCAACTCTTATCTTGCACTTTGACTAATTGGTGTAATTGACTATGATCGATGCCCCAGGCAAGTGCAAATAGCTGCGTACCAATAACTCCCATTTCTTGTTTTAATTGGTACGGATTATAATGAGCCAAATCATCCATACTATTAATCCCAAGCCGATTTAAATGTGCTTGGGTACGACTGCCGATACTCCAAACTTTTTTCAATTTAGTAATCGGCCAAATCTTTTCAGACATTGTTTCGTAACTCAAGGTACCAATTAATTCACGACTTTTTTTAGCAATCAAATCAAGTGCCAGCTTTGCTTGTAACGGATTTTCACCGATTCCAACAGAAGTATACAGTCCAAAATCACGCCGAATTTTTTTTTGAATGATACGTGCGACCTCAAGAGGACTATCGCCAAATAATTGCCACGATTTAGTAGCGTCAAGAATTGATTCATCGATTGAGTAAGGATAGCAATCCTTGTCAGCTACAAATGTCCGATACATTTTATTAACCGCCACATTACGTTGAATATATAAATTCATTCGTGGTGGTGCTACGATAATTCGCTCGTCGTTGGGCACTTCATATTGTCGAGAAACATTACTAATACCAAATAATTTTTTTGCCTGAGGTGAGGCCGCCAACACAAGACCACTGCCAGTATTAGGAGCTTCAGACATAACTACTAGTACTGATGTTAATGGATTAATCCCACGTGATAGGCTTTCAACACTGGCATAAAACGACTTGTTATCAATCATAAAAAAAACACCATGGGGTTCATTCGTATAGTCCATGTCATCCAACTCCTAACCAATTAATTGGTTCTATTATACGAACATGTGTTCACATAATTCAAGTTAAATTATTGTTTTTTATTTATATGTTTTTTGATATCAACTACATCACTGTGTTTATCAACTTTTTTATGTATAAAAAAATCGCTCTCATAATGAGAACGATTTATCCTATTTTAGGCATGAAATATTGATTTACATTATAGTAAAACGGAAAACTAACTAAAATCCAAGAAATACTCAATATCATACCGCCTAAAATATCACTAGCATAATGCACCCCAAGATAAACTCGCGACAAACAGATAATGATCATTACCAGTAACAACAAGCCATTATCAATTATCTGCTTAATCCTAGATTTGACGTCTCGCGAAATAATTACAATCAAGGTAACAAATAACGCCGTAGCAAACGCAGCATGAGCACTTGGAAAACTAAAACCACTTTCAGTAACATGGTGTAAATGACTCGGCCGTGCCCTTTGATATATATACTTGAAAAACCAAGCAGCTAAGCCAGTTGAAACTACCACATTGAGCGTTAACCAACCTGCTGATAGCCATTTATGCTTTATTAATACTAAAATTCCAATCACGATTGCCAAAATAATTAAATTTTCTACCATCGTGTGAATCATAAAAATAACAGTCAAAAAATCATTATGTTGACCATATAAATAACGCTTAAAAAAGTTATCAAGTAATTGTACTATTTTTGCATTTTCAAGTACTAATAACCCCAACCACAGAAAAAGTAAGAATGAACCAATTCCCATAGTCCAATATTTAATTGCCACTGACCGTCTTAATTTCATTAGCTACTCCAGTTTATTATTACATCTAATATAAGCCGCAATCCATAATTGAACAACAAAAAAAGAGTTATCAAAATTAATTAATAATAAATAACTCTTTTCTTGTAGTTCTAGGGCCGTTTCCAAATCTGTTTATGGACTTGTTTACCACCCATCATTCGCTGTAATTTTGCATTTTCAATCTCACGACTAGATAACCCAGCATATTGAGCCTCGATAATCATTTTTTGATAGTTTTCCCACACATGTTGATCTAAAGCGCCAGCCTTTAAAGCTTGTTGAACCGCACAACCTGGTTCACTAATATGTTGACAGTCTTTAAAGCGACACTCTCGGCTTAACACCTTGATTCGTTTAAACACCTGATCCACTGAATCAGCGCTATCAGCGTTAATTCCAACTGATCGCACTCCAGGCGAATCAATCATCGCTGCTCCATTAGCCAAATAATGCAACTCACGAGTAGTAGTGGTGTGGCGCCCTTTTCCATCATCGCGAATTGCTTTGGTAGCAATTCGTGATTCATCTAACAGTAAGTTGAGCAGTGTTGATTTTCCAACGCCAGATGAGCCAATTAAGATACCAGTTTTGCCTGGCTTAAGAAAACGCATCAACTCACGATGTGCTTGATCAAACTGTGTTCGCGAAAAAGCCATACACTCAACAGCACCAAACGTAACCGAATCAACAGCTAATTTTTGCTCATCAGTTTTTCCAGCAACTAAATCGGCTTTAGTCAATAAAATTACTGGTGTGGCGCCACTATCATAAGCTAGTGTCAGATATCGTTGCAATCGATTCAAATTAAAATCTTCGTTAAGTGCCATCGTGATAAATACATAGTCAATATTTACCCCAAACATTTGGATCTGTTCGCCATTTTGCCGCTTCAGTTCTGTTTGTCTGGGTAATAGCTTGTCAATCATCACCAAATCAGCATTACTTTTTCCAGCAACATAGTCACCGATCACAGGCCGTTGCTGTTGATGATAAAGTTTGCCTGTCAGTTGAGCCACAGATGACTCACCCGTGAAACTAACAACCTGATAAGTATCATGGTTAACATTAGTAACTCTAAAAACATTGGTTTCATTTAGATCAAATTTTGGAAATTGTAGCATTTGTGATGCCTCCTAAAAAGTTAAGTTAAATTAAATAACTTTTGGAAGCCAGACAAAGTGTCAGCTTCCTAGGCAAGCACACTTTCCAATTCTTTAGTCATAAAACATTCTCCTTAATTTTATTCATCACCAAGATACCATGTTCACCAAAAAAACACCACTCATAATTGAGCGGTGTTAATCATTTACTAATCTGTTAGATGACTCAGCGTATCAAAATCATCGTCACTCAAACTAATATTTGCTGCAGCAATGTTGTCCTGCAAGTGAGCAATAGAACTAGTTCCTGGAATTGGCAAAATATTACTTGAACGCTTCAACAACCAGGCCAAAGCAATCTGGGCGGGACTAGCTTCATATTTACTTGCAATTGATGCTAGTGGTCCATTTGCCTTAGTTAAGTTCCCTGTATCTAATGGGAACCATGGAACAAAGGCCATATTTTGTGATTGAGCATAATCTACGACATCATCATCTTGATGGTTACCAACATTATACAAGTTTTCAATCGCATCAATCTGAGCATACTTTTGTGCTTCTTTAATTTGAGCAACCGTAACTTGACTCAACCCAATATGTTTAATCTTACCTTCGTCTTGTAATTTTTTCAGTTCACCAACTTGTTGTTCAACTGAAAAATGGGAATCAATCCGGTGCAAGAACAACAAATCTTCGTGATCAATGCCTAAAGTCATCAATGAAACTTCCAATTGCTGACGAAGATAATTTGGTTCACCATGGGGTGTCCAAATATTTGGTCCCTGACGGGTTTGCCCGATTTTATCAGAAATAAAAATTTCATCTCGGTTAGCAGCACCTTTCAATCCCTGTGCTAAATACCGGTCTGCAAACCACGGACCATATGAATCAGCAGTATCAAAAAAGTTAACCCCTAAGTCAACAGCTTTTTGAACAACAGAAACTGCTTGTTTTGGATCACTATATGGTCCCCAGGTTCCGGCCCCTGTTAATTGCATGGTCCCATATCCCAAGCGGTTAACCTTGAATTGATCATCAAACTGATATATTCCTGAATTTGCAGCTGTAATTTCAGCCATCATCGTCACTTCTTTCATTAGTTTACTTACTAAACGTAACTACCGTAACGCTGACAAATCATAAATGCAAACATTTTAACCCGCACCTTTGATTAACAAAGTATGATTTATCCACTATAATCTAAGTTAAACAACTAGTTTTTCCGTTGTGTAAAGGAGCGGCTAAATGATAGAAATGCATAACTGGACAATCATCGATAATCAGCTTCCTGTGACTAATAGTGAGGCCCTTGAGTCTATTTTTACTGTTGGCAATGGCTACCTTGGTGTTCGCGGTAGTTATGAAGATGAAACTATTAGTAACACAACAACTAATCACGGTGTTTTCATTAACGGTTTTTACGAAACCATGCCGATCTCTTATGGTGAACAAGCATATGGTTACCCGCAAGAACGACAATCAATTATCAGTTTGCCCGATGCAACTCATATTGAACTATTTTTAAATGGTTTACAGGTTAATCAACAAAATGGTCATCTTTCTGAAAACATTCGGCAACTATCCCTCAAGCAAGGGATCATGACCCATAGTTTCATCTGGGAGGAAAATTTAAGCAAAAATAAAATTAAGGTTACCTTTACTAGATTAGTTAGTTTTACGCGAAAACATATTTTAGCAGTCCACGTTGAAGTTAAACCACTTAATTTTAAAAAAGCGATTTTAACCGTTAAATCTACTTTGGCGACAAACGATTTAACCATTAATAAAAATAGCGATCCTCGTGTGGCTAACGTAGATCCAGCTGAATTATTAAAAAACACAGAACCCATCAAGGCCTTAAATCCGCAAACTATGGGCTTTATATTCCCAACCAAGAACAGTAAATTAACTGCTTTAATTGCCATCTCTCATAGCATTGCTGGTATTGTCGACAAAAAAACTTGCACCTTCACAAAAGAACTATTAATTGACCAAAAACCAATTTCTTTTGATAAATATGCCTGTTATTTTGATACTCGTGAGGATCACAAAAAATCAAGCCTCTCAACAGTTGAAGCAGAGTTAAATGCGTGCCGTAATACTGGCTTTGAGGTTTTAACTCACGAACAACAACTTTATCTCACAGATTACTGGAACAAAAGCGATTTACACATTGCAAACAATTACAACAATAACCTTGAACTAGAAAGTCGGTTCGCTATGTTTCAATTATTGCAATCAGTTGGTAAAGATGGTAACCGCGGTATTGCTGCCAAGGGGCTGTCTAGCACTGGTTATGACGGGCACTACTTTTGGGATACTGAAATTTATATCATGCCCCTGTTTACCATGACACAACCACAAATTGCCAAAAAATTATTAATCAATCGGTTTCACCAATTGTCAGAAGCTTTACAGCATGCTCGCCAACTTGGTTACAAGGGTGCCTTGTTCCCATGGCGAACGATTAATGGTAAAGAATCCTCTGCCTATTTTCCAGCCAGTACAGCCGCAATCCATATTAATGCCGACATTATGTTTGCAATTCAACAGTACTTTTACTTCACTAACGACCTGCAATTTATGCATCAATACGGGCTTAAGATGTTAGTGGAGGCCAGTCGGTTTTATTTAAGTTACGGTAATTGGGATACAAATAAAGGATTTGTCTTAAACACTGTTACTGGTCCGGATGAATATACTGCCTTAATCAATAACAATGCATATACTAATCTGATGGTCAAAAATCAATTAGAGTTTTTAACTTCTTCATTCACATTTAACGATGTGGCTAATTTAGGATTAACAGCTGCAGAATGGCACAAATTTAAACTAGCTGCCGCTAAAATGTTTATCACAACTGAAGGCAACCTAATAGGACAAGATGACAGTTTCCTTACTAAACCAAAAATAGATTTGACGAAACTAAAGAAAAGCCAGTATCCCCTACTACTTCATTTTCACCCACTATATTTATATCAACACCAAGTGATTAAACAGGCTGATTTGATTCTAGCAATGGCTCTAATGCCATATCGATTCAATCTGCAACAACTACAGGTTAATTACAATTACTATGAGCCATTAACCACGCACGACTCTTCTTTATCACGAGCAGCTTATGCAATTGTTGCATCACAGTTAGATGATCAAACTGCCTTTAATCAAATGTTGCAACGAGCCTTCAGTACTGATTTAACTGATGGACAACATAATACAAACGAAGGACTCCATACAGCATCAATGGGTGGGACCTGGTTAGTTATTTCATTAGGCCTGGCTCACGTGCGCGCTACTCAAAATAATTTATTGCTAGATCCTATTTTACCGCCACAATGGGAGGCATACGTAATTCCTATCACTTACCATGGTAGTCAGCTAAAATTATCTGTTTCCAAGCGCGAAACAAATATTACCTTGATTGCAGGCAAACCAGTTCCAGTTATTTTGAATGGTAAAAAAGTTATATTTTAAATAAAAAAGCTCACCTGCACCATTTCGGTCGCAGATAAGCTTTTTAATAACTAATTTAGTTTTCGCTATTTAAAATTCGTGAACAAAACGCAGCTAGGATTGCTCCGACTTCAGGTGCCACAATATAAACCCACAAGTGGCTCAAAGCACTACCACCTGCAAAAATGGCTGGTCCAATTGAACGAGCTGGATTCAATGATCCACCAGTTAAATTAAGTGCCACAATAATCAGCAATGCTAATGTCACACCAATCGTTACACCCGCAAAGTCTGAATTACCGTGGTCTTTACTCGTTACATTTAAAATAACCACTACGAATAAAAATGTTACAAGTACTTCAACAGCCACTGCCATTCCTGCACCAATAACCGGAAAATCAGTTTGTCCCAACGCTGTTGCTTTCAAATTCAGCGCATTTACAAATGCTGAGACGCACGCACTAGCAGCAATTGCACCCACAATTTGGGCCACAATATACCAAATCGCATCCCCTAATCCTATTCGACGGTTAAGCCACATTGCTGTTGTAACGGCCGGATTAAAATTGCCACCTGAAATGCCACCAAATGCATAAGCCGACACTGTAACTGCCAAACCAAACGCCAAACCGATTGTCAGTGCATCGCCATTAGCGATCACAACCGAAGCGGTTCCAACAAAAACCAACATAAATGTTCCTAAGAACTCTGCAATATATTTACGCATAATCCTCTCCCTTTCTTTAATACGTAATATATTTTACGGCATTAATGGTTAACAGACAACCAGTCTAGTTTTGAGATGCACTAAAAGAACGAATTTGTAGCATCCACGTAATACCATATTTGTCCTGCAGCATGGCCAATTTAGTGCCCCAGTTTTGCTCAGCGAGCGGCATCAAAATATTTACTGATGCATCATTTTCTAATTGTTCATATAAACTCATTGCTTCATCAAAACGGTCTTTATCATCACTATCAATATCTATCAATAAACGAGTACTATTAGTTAACTTTTCATCGTGATTAAAATTATCTGATGCGTAAAGCCACACTCCCAAAATGGTAAAAACTGCATGCATGGTTAAGTCATCCAGATTTATATTATTCGGCACATTCATTGCCGTTGCAGCTTCCGTTGTGACTGGCAGGCGTTGAACATCCTGCGCGTTAAAAGTTTTTTGATAATATTGCAGTGCTTCTTTTGTATTGGTAAATGTTAGATATGGGTATAATGAGCTGGTTGCCATATGAATTTCTCCTCGGATTAATTCTATTACGTCATTTTTATATTTGGTGAAACGTGCTCACCAAGGCAGATGTCCATGGCTAAGTCGGTAATAACAATCAATAAATCAAAACCAACTCATCAATTATTATTACCGGCTTAGCATACGACATTTTAACGCCTTGGTTCGCACTCTATTCTAGTTCTGGGAACCATATTTTGATTTCTTTTTCTGCACTTTCAACACTATCAGAACTGTGTACTACATTTCTAATCAATCCATCTGGCCACTCACGCCCAAAATCTCCTCGTAATGTACCAAAATCTGCTTCAGAAGGGTTAGTTGCCCCAGCCATACGCCGAAAAACACTGATAATATTTGTTCCAGTGGCGATCATTGCCACAATTGGTCCTTCATACATATAGGTTTCAATTTCGGGGAAAAATGGTTTATCAAGTAGTTCTGCATAATGACGATGCAATCGATCCTTTGTTGCCGTAGTCACCTTAAGTGCATTGATGTCATACCCCTTACGCTCCAAACGCGTAATTACTTCACCGATATGACCTAAAGCAACTCCATCTGGTTTCACGAGAATCAATATTCGTTCTTCTGTCATCGTCTCATCCTCATTTCATTAATTTATCTCATTGTACAAAGAAAGCGCATACAATAGCAACACCAAATCACCGTTTTCATCCACTTGTGCTATAATTTTCACCGAATAATACCTTATCAATACTCATTTGTTAATATATTGTCTGATTATAATCAAAATACTTTTAGGGGGTTCGTCATGGGATATCTTTACTTAGGTCTTGCTATTATCGGTGAAGTCATTGGAACAAGCTTTCTAAAAGCTTCAGTAGGTTTCACCCATTTGATACCAACACTCATATCATTAGTTGCCTATGCACTTTGCTTTTATTTTCTTTCACTAACAATGGAAAATGTTAATCTCAATATCGCCTATGCAATTTGGGCTGGCTTAGGCTTGGTACTTACCACATTGATTGCGGTTATTTACTGGAGAGAAACTATTAATTGGGCTGGTTTATTAGGAATTGCACTTATTTTAGGCGGCGTAGTAGTTTTAAATCTTTATGGCGGACCGACACATTAAATTTATAAGAGTGCGAATTCCTGCGTTAAAATGTTGTAGCCTATGGCGCTTAGTCCTAAACATCTGCAGGAATTCGCACATTTTACCTAGCAAAATTTTTTTGTGTATTCACAAAGGTCCCATAGGGATTATTCAAAAACCGAAGTTTATCTCACCAGCTCAATTTATTAAACGTGTTCGCAGCCACAGAAGTTTCCATGTAACAACAAAATCACTCATATCCTTCAAAAAACGAAGTTCATCTGACCAGCTCAATTTATTAAACGTGTTCGCAGCCACAGAAGTTTCCATGTAACAATAAAATCACTCATATCCTTCAAAAAACGAAGGATATGAGTGATTTTATCGTTACATTCCAACTTCTTAACGTGGCTGCTCACACTCTTTATTTTTCTGTTGGTCCCTTACCTAAAAAGGCACTAACCATCCAAATTAGTTTATCCATCTCAGCCTTAAAACCATTAAACATATCCTGAGTTGGTAAATCCTGTTCTTCATCAGTAACTTCAATTCCTTGTTGATATTGATCTCTGATATACTTAAAGTGATAATCTAACTGCTGCATAAATTCGGGTAAATTGTATTGTCCCCATTCTACTTTTTCATCCGGTAAATGCGTATGCGCGATGAATTCATGTGTCGTTGCGTAGGGGCTGCCACCCAGTGCGATTAGGCGTTCAGCAATTTCGTCTAACTGGTTAGCGAACTGGTCGTTAAACTCATCCATTTTCGGATGTAATTTAAAAAATTCGGGCCCGCGCATATACCAATGGACCTGTTGGACATTAACTTGAAGTTGACTTAAATCAGCAATTAATTGGTTCAAATGTGCTTGTGTTTTGGGAAATTGATACTCGCTCATGAAAAAGCTCCTTTCAGTTTTCCAGATATAAAGACAACATTAACTCTATCTTCACTCTAGCGTGTTTAGCAATCGGACTCAAGTAATTCGATTTTTATATTTTTAACCACTTACGCTTTGATTAATACCACTTAAGCAAATTAAGTTTACTGATTGGTTAATATATGGTCTACTAACAATGCGAAAGGATGTTACCAATGAAAGTACGACTAGAACAAGACGACAATTTAACTGAAACACAAGTCATCATTCGAGCTCCCATCAACAGTGATGAAGCAAAAATAATCAAAACAATGCTTGATCAGTTTTCCTCAACCAATGCACCATGACCATTTTACAAGCAGACAACTAAATATTATTTATCGCTCACTGATATCTTATTTTTTGAAACACAAGGACGCCAAATTAGTGCTCACACAGTTGATGAAGTATATACCACCAAATTGCGGTTGTATGAGTTAGAAGAACAATTACCACATTCATTTGTTCGAATTTCCAAATCGTCAATTATCAATGTTGACCAAGTTATCGCTATCACGCGTTCAATTTCAACTTACTTGGTTGAATTTAAGGCCACTCATAAACAGGTATATGCATCTAGACGATATTTTAAGCAACTTCAATCACGATTAAACGAAATGAGGTAAGACAATGAAACGACAACGTTGGTTTTGGGGCATCTTTTTTGTATTAGGTGCTGGAATTTTAATCGCGAGCCAAATGGGTTGGCTCAGCCACTATCACTTCGATACATTTACAACCATTGCAACATTATTTTTAGCAGCTATTTTAATCAAAAGTATGATTTATTTCAGCGTTTTTGGTACGATTTTCTCACTCGCCTTTTTAGGAATCTTATATGCTGATCCATTGGGTATAGGCAACCTAGTACCATGGACCTTACTGGGGGCAGCTTTATTACTAAGCATTGGTTTGTCATTGATCATTCGACCGCACGGCATTCAACATCGTTGGCACCAGCAAAATTGGCAAGAACATCCAGAAACGGTGACAACCACAGACGATCAATCACTGGTCGACGTTCAAGTCAGCATGAGTAGCAATATTCGTTATGTTGAATCCGCTAATTTTAAACAAGCCAACATCTATGCTTATATGGCCAATGTAAAAGTATATTTTGACAACGCAACTATTCAAGATGAAGTCGCTAATATCAATATTGATGGCGACCTAAGTGGAATTGAATTGTATTTACCTAAAGAATGGAATTTAAAAATTCAAACGGGAAATTTCCTTAGTGGCACCGAAGAAAAAGGACTCCAAAGCACTAAAGAAGGTCCCACTGTTAATTTAGCAGGCAATCTTCATTTGTCAGGATTAACAGTTATTTATATTTAAATATTAGACAAGAACGGTTAGATTCTAGGCAATACTCAGAATCTAACCGTTCTTGTTTCTACTACACTTCATCACGATGATAGGCATGTAAGACAACAATCAGATTAATCACCACTAGAATCGTGGTCATCAAAAAAACATACCGATAATCCAAAACTCCTGCCACGCCCGATGCTAGCATTGGCCCAATCACAGATCCAATCGCTTGAAACGATTGATTATAACTAAAAATCCGACTAATTGATTCACTTGGAGTATTACGAGTCATTACCGATTGTGTAATTGGTAATAGTGCTGCATCGGCAATTCCTACCAAAAATCGGAGGATCCCAAGCACGACAATTGTCGTCGTAAAAAACATTGGTAAAAAAACGGCTCCCGATAAAACCAAGCCGCCAGTTAGAACTCGTTTAGGACCAATGTGGTCTCCAATCGCACCTAACTTGGGGGCACTAATAATTGTTGCAATTCCCGGTAGAGCTGCAATAATTCCACTAATCATCGCCACGTTACCTTGATTATGCATTAACTGACGAACAAATAAACTAATAATCGGATTGATTGAGTTGGTGGCTGCCTGAATCAACATTGACGAAATAATCATCGCCCAAACAATATGAATATTTTTAATTCCGGCAAATGCACTTTTTTGAGCCAACTTTTGTAGCCGTTTCGTCGGCGTGAAGTTTTCTTTAACCCCAAAATAAGTGACACTGGCCGCCAATAACATCAATAGTCCAAAAATGAAAAATGGAATTCGATAGCCTAGTACTCCTGCGATAAAGCCACCAATAATCGGTCCAATTAACTGACCACCAACACTTCCAGTGGTCAAAATCCCCATTGCCTGACCACTTTGTCGTTGCGGTACTTCGCTAGCTATTAGCGCATAGGCATTATTAATGTACCCCGAAAACGCTCCTTGAATTAGGCGTAACGTAATTAAAATCCACACATTTGGCGAAAAGCCCGATAAAGTTGCAGTAATCGTCATCCCGATTGCGGCACGCATCAGCATAGGTTTTCTACCAGTACGATCAGCCAATTTACCCCATAAGGGTGAAACGATTGCCTGACTTAAAAACGTACTCGAAAATGCCAGTCCAGCGTACAATGTTAGTTCCCACTTTGGAAAATTACCCATTGTAGCAATAAAAAGAGGTAAAAACGGCAGACTCATACTTGCACCCGCACCGGTAGCAAAATTACCGATCCAAAGTGCATACATGTTTTTTCGCCATTGTGGCAATTTATTTGACTGTGTCACAGGTAACACTCCGCCTTTCGATAAAAATTCACCAGATCATTATAGTGCAAATAAACCTTCGCGCCTAATTTTTATTTGACGTGTTCTGGTTATGATGTTAAATTGATATATTGTTAGCTAGCTAACGAAAGGAGCGCAATATGTCACAAAATACAGGAAGATTACTGAAAAAAGCGGCCAATCAGCTGACCAAAGACTTCGATCAATTTGCTAGTAATTTTGATTTAACTAGCACTCAAATGTCAATTATTGATTATCTAAGCCGTCAGTCACACCCAGATGTACTTCAAAAAGATATTGAAATTGAATTCAATATCCAACGCTCCACAGCCACTGTTTTATTACAACGAATGGAACGTAAACAACTACTCGTTCGACATCCATCCCGCCATGATGCTCGTCAAAAAGCAGTTCAATTAACCGCCAAAACTAATCCTTTGATTGAGCGAATTGGAACATACATGGAACAGCAACAACAAAAATTGACAACTAATTTTTTACCTAGTGAGATTGAAACATTTGAAACAATACTAAATTACTACTTGCATACTACTGCATCAGAAAGGTCAACGAATGAATACTAAACAAACAATATCTAAACGGGTTATCTGCGCCGTCATCGCAACTGGATTAATGTCTTTTTGTGGGGTGATCGTTGAAACTGCTATGAACGTCTCATTTCCAACACTGATGCAAGAATTCAATGTTAATACTGCTACGGTCCAATGGATGACTACTATTTACCTACTGGTCGTGGCAATCATGGTCCCCTTATCAGCAATCTTGAAGCGCTCGTTTAAAACTAAACAACTCTTTCTTAGTGCTAATTTACTATTTATTACTGGAACAATCTTAGATTCATTTGCCCCCGCCTTTCCATTGTTACTTTTGGGACGCCTCGTTCAAGGCCTTGGAACTGGAATTGCACTGCCATTAATGTTTAACATTATTTTGGAACAAGTCCCGTTGGCAAAAATTGGGATGATGATGGGAATTGGAACGCTGATTACTGCAATTGCTCCTGCTATTGGGCCAACATTTGGCGGTTTAGTAGCAACCAATCTAGGTTGGCGCTATATCTTCATTTTACTGTTGCCAATTTTACTTGTTTCATTGGTACTTGGTTTACTCACCATTCAACAAAAAAACGAACTACAATCGTTTAAACTAGATCTAATCAGTCTTATTTTTATTATTTTACTATTCGCAGGCTCAATTATAGGATTTAGTAACATGGCCAACTTTGATTTGACAATTGCAGGCGCTTTTTTGATGGGCATCATCGGTTTGGTTGGATTAATTATTCGTTCCAATCATACCAGCAATCCTATTATCGACCTCCATACTTTTAAAAATAAGAGTTTCAGCGGTCATGCTGTTAGCTTCTTTATTTTTCAACTAATCTCATTGGGGTTATCATTTATTGTGCCCAACTACATTCAACTAGTAAATGATAATACGGCTACAGTAGCAGGATTGATTGTTTTACCTGGTGCTTTGCTTGGCGCCATTTTTGCTCCATTTAGCGGTCGTATTTTAGATCATTTTGGCCCCCGGCTGCCAATCTTACTAGGATCAGCTTTTACACTGATTTCGCTAATCTGTTTTAGTCTATTCAGTATGCATCTCTTTAACTGGCTAATCTTAATTATTTATGTATTGTTAATGGCTGGGGCAGGATTATCCTTTGGTAACATTATGACCAATGGATTAAAACAACTCCAAAACAAACAACAATCAGACGGTAATGCAATTTTAAATACCCTCCAGCAATTTGCAGGCGCCGTTGGGACCTCGATTGTTGCTGCAATCATCTCACATAGCCAAGCAGTTAGTCACCGCTCATTTGCCACCGCAACTGCGCTTGGTTCGCAACATGCGTTTATCTTTTTGCTGATTCTAAGTATCATTGAAATTAGTATCTTAATTATCGTTTTAAATAAGTACCAATCATCGCATTAAATTACATCTGAATTCATTTACTAATACCAATTAGTTGTGTATAATTTTGGGTATTGATAATAATAGATTACACCACCGGGTGCAGCACTTATTAACTTCTTCAGGTCTTCGTAGAAGTTAGTAGGTGCTATTTTTTAGGAGGAAAACTTATGTCTTGGATTTATTTAATTATTGCGGGAATCTTTGAGGTTGTTTGGGCCACGGCCATGAAACTGAGTAATGGATTTACTAGGATTGACTACACCATTGCCACAGTTGTTGGGATGCTTTTTAGTTTCTATTTTTTGGCTCGTGCCGCCAAAATTTTGTCACTCAGCTTAGCTTATCCTGTTTGGACTGGAATTGGTGCGGTAGGATCAGTTTTAATTGGTGTATTATTATTTAAAGATCAACTTTCGATCATGACTTGGGTATTTGTTATCTTGCTTGTGATCAGTATTATTGGGATTAAAATTACCAGCGGTCACTAATAAAACGGAGGTAGTACAGCAATGATCAAAACTATTAATCGTGACACCACTTCATTGGCTAAATCAGCTGTAAAAGCTACGCGTGCTGACAAGCAGGTGATTACTGATTTAATTGATACACTAAAATTTCACGAAGACCATTGTGTTGGTATGGCTGCAAATATGATTGGCATCAACAAGCGCATCATCATTGTTCAAATGGGAATGTTAGGTGTTCCCATGATTAACCCACTGATTACAAATAAAACCGGTAGTTATCAGACAACAGAAGGCTGTTTATCATTAGCAGGCCAGCGAACTACCACGCGCTTCACGAATATCACTGTGCAGTATTTAGACCAAAATTTTATAGCTCATGAACAACAATTCTCTGGTCTAATTGCACAAATTATCCAGCATGAAGTTGATCATTGTGATGGCATTATAATTTGAAGTTGAAGTAACTTAGTTTCAGAATAAAACAAAAAATGCGATCAAATTTGATCGCATTTTTCAATTTACACATAAATTTCAGTATTATAACAATTAATTTCCAATTTTAACTACGCGCACGCAATGCTAGCAGAATTGTAATTGTATCGACTGCTTCTTGAAAGATAGCACCAATCAAAGCCGGAATAACTCCTGTGGCCGCAATCAACATTAAAATAACCAAAATAACAATTCCTGTCAATACATCACTACGAGCAATTCTCATCGTGTCTTTACTAATCGAAACCGCGCGGGCAACTCTAGTCAAATCATCTTTTAAAATAACTGCATTTGCTGAATCACTTGCTGATGTGGCACCATGTGCTCCCATTGCAATGCCCACATCAGCAGTTGTTAGTGAAGGCGCATCGTTAACACCATCACCGACCATAATAACGGGACGATTTTCTTTTGAGATGGAATGTAAAATATCAACTTTATCCTTTGGCAGTAAACCACCATGTACCTCGTCAATTCCAACATCAGAAGCAATTGATGACGCAATCGTAGCGTGATCTCCAGTCAACATAAGTGCACGCCGCAAGCCTAGCTGTTTTAATTGATTAATAGTGTCTTTTGCTTCCGGTCTTAATTGATCTAAGAAATTGATGTAGCCGGCATATTGCCCATCAACACTGACATACATTGCTGTTTGTTCGGTCTCTTGGACAGTTTCATCACTAACAAATCCAGCCTTGCCAACCTTCACATTTTTACCATCTACCACGGCCTCAATTCCTTGTCCAGTTACTTCCTTCAACTGATTAACTGCACTTAATTGATCTTGATCCACGTACGCAATCAATGACCGCGCTAAGACATGACCAGATCGCTGCTCAGCACTAGCGGCCAAATGAAGCAACTCAGCTTTGCTAAATGGAGTAACAGCATTAACTTCATTCACATCCAGTTTGCCTCTCGTTAATGTTCCAGTTTTATCAAAAGCAATGGTCTTTGCCAGAGCTAATTTCTCAATGGTTGTCCCAGTCTTAACAATAATTCCATTTTTACTAGCGCGACTCATTCCAGATACAAGGGCGATGGGAGCAGCTAAAATTAGGGGACACGGTGACGCGACCACCAATACCTCCGCGATTCGAACAGGATCACCTGAGATAAGCCAGGCCACAATCGCAATTAAAAGCGAAATAATGGTAAATGGTACTGCATAGCGATCAGCCATTCGTACAAAATGCGCTGGTTGTTCAGCCGATTCTTTGACTAACTTAATAATTGCTTGGTACTGGCTATCCGCCGCTTTGCTTAATGCTTTAACTGTAATTGCCTGATCACCATTGATAGACCCGGACATTAATTCTGCCCCAACATTTTTCTCGATCAATCGTGATTCACCAGTTAACGAAGATTCGTCAACCGTTGTTGATCCTTCAACAACCTGACTATCAACTGGAACCTGTTCCCCAGGACGAACCAGCAGTAAATCGCCAACCACAACGTCATCTGCGGCAATATCCGTCAATTTAGTTCCATCAATTAGATGCGCCATTTGAGGTGAATTGTCTAATAACGATTTCAACTCCTGACCAGCTTTTTTCGAAGCATAGTCTTCCAGCGTATCGCCACCTGTCAACATTACAAGCACCATCAAGCTCGCCCAATATTCACCGACTGCTAATGTAGCGACAATCGCCATGATAGCTAATAAATCAACACCAAATTTCCCCGACCGCAACGTTTTGATCATTTCGATTACCATTGAAATCGACATTATTGATCCGGCCACCGTCACCACGACCTGTGCTGCTAATTGCTGACCAAACGCAAACTCAATTAATAACGCCACTGCTCCAACTATCAATGTGGCTACCAGTTTTAACGAGTGTCTCATTGAAACACCTCCAAATTAATTAAATATCTTGAATATCTACAAGTTCATTCTAACACTTTTTAACTTTAGAATCATTCTAAATAACTAATTATTTTTTCCGATATATCAACAATGAATCATTAGTATACATAATTAGAATAACTAAATTTCTTTAACTATAATGTAGTCGGTTTGTGGATCGGTACCCATATAAAAAGAATGCTCACTTTCACGTTTAAATCCCAAAAACTGATAAAATTTTTGAGCAGCAAAATTTTGCTCCCAAACGCCAAGCCAAACCTTTCTTTTATTATCATTTTTAGCGAGCTCAATTGCATAATTAATTAGTTGTTTTCCCAGTCCTTGGCGCTTAAACTGTGGCAAAATATAAATTCGTTCTACTTCTAGGCTATCAGCCCCCATCGATTCACTTTGTGCATTGTCAACATTGACTTTCAAATATCCGGCCAGCTCTCCATCAACTAGGGCAAAATAAAATGCCGCCGATAGTGTTTCTAATTCTTGTAACAGTTGTTCCTTGTTATATGCTTTATCAAGATATGCTTGCATATTAGCAGCAGTATTTTGTTCACCAAAAGTGTCCGTGAATGTTTTGATACTAATATCTCTCAGTGCAGGTAAATCTGCAGTAGTTACGCGTTTAATTTTCATTGCCATTTTCTAATTGATCCCTTCTAGTATTTCTTTGCTATCATCTTTATACTAACAAAAACTCCAGATTAAATTCATCCAGAGTTAATATTTATTATTTAGTTATTTTTATTTTAATTAGTGCTACTAGTGCCAACCCAAACATTAAAACTCCAATAATTGCAGTAATAATCCCCTTAGTTGAACCAGTTTTTGGTAATTGGCTATAGTTATCATGGTGTTTAGCAGTAAAATCATCTAGATTGTCGATAATAGTTTTGTTTTCACTAGGATTAACGGTACCTAAATTGGGGATATCTACTGATTTTATTGAAGTCGGTGATTTGCTATTGTTTTTTGCCGTAACACTTTCGATAACGTTACCTGGCTTATCCATTTCTATCTTAAGTGATTTTGAGTCTAATAGTTTTATCTCAGCCGTGCTTGTTATTCCTTGTTTCTGATCTTCTTTCAACAAATCTATGATTAGTCGTTTAATTGAATCGAGGCTTTCAGACTCAGTTACCACCTCGTAATACTTTTGGCCTTCTGCTAACTTAAATTCAGTTGACGGTGACGTCGTATCTACCGCCGTTATCGTTCCTGTTGATACAATTTCTTGAGCCTTATCAGCTGTAATCGCATCCCCAACTGTTTGCTTGGCTATCTCAACTTCATCAGGCATTGCTGCTACTTCGTAGTCCCTTTGTCCATTCGCCAACTCAAATTCAGTTGATGAGGCTGTGGTATCTACTGCTTTTATTGTTCCCGTTGATACAATCCCTTGAGACTTATCAGCTATAATTGCATCCCCAACTGTTTGCTTGGCTGTCTCAACTTCATCAGGCACTGCTGCTACTTCGTAGTCCTTTTGTCCATTCGCCAACTCAAATTCAGTTGATGGGGCTGCAGTATCTACCGCTGTTATCGTTCCAGTTGATACAACTCCTTGAGACTTATCAGCTG
>NZ_BJDM01000015.1 GCF_005405145.1 Paucilactobacillus kaifaensis
GTTGATACAACTCCTTGAGACTTATCAGCTGCAATCGCATTCCCAACTGTTTGCTTGGCTACCTCAACTTCATCAGGCATTGCTGCTACTTTGTAGTCCTTTTGTCCATTCGCCAAATCAAATTCAGTTGATGGGGCTGTGGTATCTACCGCTGTTATTGTTCCCGTTGATACAATCCCCTGAGCCTTATCAGCTGTAATCGCATCCCCAACTGTTTGCTTGGCTACCTCAACTTCATCCGATGTTGTCACTACTTCATAATACTTTTGCCCTTCTGCAAGTTGTGGGACCGTTACTGTTTTAACATCTTTACCAATTGGTTGATAGTAAAATACAATTACTTGATCGGTAGAACGATATGCGACTGGAACTGAAGTTACTGTAGTTAGTTTCTGCATTTCGCCACCATCCAACGAATAGCCAATTAATTCATACATATCAGTCGTATCATCAATTGGCCCAACATTGGTAACATCGTCCTTTGCCACCATATAGTTAATCGGTTCATACAGTGGTTCTTCACTATTTTTTAATTTGAATTCTGCTTTAATTTGGGTAGTTTCATTGATGTCTGTTGTGTTGTATTTATAAACCACCAGTTTAGCGGCATCAATACTTCCGTTGCTCATATAAAATGTTGCTAAAGGCGCCACGATCGTACCAGCTTGTGCAAATGAACTTGATCTAATTGCAACAGTTTGTGGCATGTTCCAAGTTATCGTTGCTGCCAATTCTTTATTGTTAGACAGTGGCTGTCCATTATACAAAATGCTGCCATTGCTAAAAATAGTATTATCACCACTCACATTGATAATCACTTGTTTTGGTGCCCCGTTTGCTTTTGTTACATTCGAGATTTCAATTGTGCCACTCGCAGTGGCATTAATTTGATCAGTTGTAACTGCAAAAACTTCTGTATCACTACCAGTAGCACCACTACCAACTAAGCTCAATTGATTACCATTAAACGAAGTGGGCGCAATAGTACTGCCAGTGGTTGTCTCTTGTAACAATTTATTTCCTTCATCCAATAATTGTTGCTGCAATGAAGCAAAAAAATTAGCGGTATTCATTCGGGTATACTTTTGTCCTGACCATAGCGTATCCCAAGCATTCGTGTTTTGGTCGATTAAAATCCCTCGGCCATTAACTGAACTATTAATTTTTAAAACAGTTTTACCACCAACAATTAAATTATAATCATCAGTGGTTCCTTTAATTGCGGCATTAGTTAATGTTAAATTTCCACCAACAGCAACCCGTCCATTTACAGTTATATTTGATAACTTTAAACTATCAAACGTAAAGATACTAAAATTATCAACTACGCCTAGCAATGACTGCTCATTTGTAGGCTCTTCATCATACAACTGGTAAGTTCCAGTATCATTTTTAGCTTCAGTTACAGGCGAAATAGCACCATTATTTATCGTCGAGATAATCCAACCGGGTAGTCCGCTATTAGAAAGTCCTAGACTTGCTGCTGTTATCCCTTGCAAATAAAGATCTTGATAATTTTCGGTTCGAACCAGCGAAGGAACATCTTCAGTTTCTTGTGCTGGAGCTGCCGTTTTTTTTGAATTCATTGTATCAATCTGATCTATCTCTCCAGATATTTCAGCTTCATTTGTATTAACATTACTGGACGCATCAGCGTCTGATGTACTTCCCTCAGTAGTACTATCAGTAACTGTAGTACTATCAGTAACTGTAGTACTACTAGCCATCACCGCATCCGACTGTTCTGTAGCAGTCGCGCGATTAGTAGTTACTGTATTGGTCGTCTCATCTTGTTGACCAGTGTTGGTATCTGCACTAACCGGTTTTTCACCAGCAATCAGCAATAATGAACCCAAAACAAAACTACTATATAATAATTCTTTTCCAAAAGTTCTATACATAATTAACTCTTTTCTCAACTGCTTTTAACATAACAGACAACGAGTATCTATCATATCATATGATTTAATAATTACGCAACAGTAAAATAATCATATTAATATAGTAATGCGTATAAACTTATAATGCGGTTTACATATATTATCCTCTGAATAATCAGAACTTAACAAATTATTTTTTGATTATAGTTCGTTTTTAAAGGCTTTAACGATTTTGTAGCTTAATATATTAGTTTTATATGGATTAAATCCGAATAATATTGTAAACTGAAGTTATCAAAGTTCAGGAGGAATTCAACTTGCAAAACATTTATTTCAATCACGACGGAAATGTCGACGATTTAGTTTCATTACTACTACTCTTGCAAATGCCCGACGTCAATCTAACCGGTGTTAGCGTAGTCGGAGCGGATTCATATCTCAAGCCTGCTGTGCAAGCATCACGTAAAATAATCGATCTATTTGGTCAACAGCCTAACCTAGAAGTCGCCGCTTCAGATTCACGAGCTGTTAATCAATTTCCTAAGGAATGGCGCCTATCATCATTTGCCTTCAACGATTTCCCAATGCTAAACGAATTTCGACCAATTAAAACAAAGCAGGCAAATAAGCCAGCCCACTTGGATATGATTGAAAAGTTGCAGCAAGCACATGGCTCCACCACCTTAGTAATGACCGGTCCATTAACAGATCTAGCTCGTGCTTTAGTAATTGATCCAAGTATAACTGCAAAAATCGACAAGCTCTTTTGGATGGGCGGAACCATGAATAATCAAGGCAACGTTTCAGAGCCAGAGCAAGATGGAACCATGGAGTGGAATGCTTATTGGGATCCTGAAGCAGTAAAAACTGTTTGGGACGCTGATATCGATATCCAAATGGTTGGGCTTGAAAGCACCGATCAGGTTCCCCTAACCAAAGAGTTACGTGATCATTGGGCTAGTTTGCGGCGCTATCCCGCAATTGATCTAATCGGTCAAGGATATGCACTAGTATTATCCTATGAAGCTAATTCAACTTATTATCTCTGGGATGTACTAACCACCATTTCCAGCCGATATCCAGAAATCGTAACTGCTAAAACTGTCCATAGTGATATGCTAACTACAGGAGCAGGCGCTGGACGAACATATATTGCAGACACTGGTCGTCCAATCACGCTAGTTACTAGTGTTGATAAAAATGCCTTCTTTACCAAAGTCGACGAACTAGCACAATCGGCGTCTACAAAAGCAAATTAACCGACAGAAAACAAAAGCACCTCCGGTAAAATTTACCGGAGGTGCTTTTGTTTTTACCAACTTGCTTTTTTAACGCCAGGAATTTGACCTAAATGTGCATAATTGCGAAAGTTAATTCGTGACATGTTAAATTTACGCATATATGCATGTGGTCGCCCATCAAGACTATCACGGTTATGGTGTCTTGTTGGTGAGGCATCCCGTGGGAGTTTGCTTAGCCCAACATAATCATGATTTGCCTTCAACTCTTTACGAAGTTCTGCATAGCGTTCAATTGTTGCATCAATTCGTTGTGCTTTCATAATTTTTGCTTTTTTAGCCATTAACAGTTACCTTCCTAACGTTATTTCTCTTCATATCATGTAACACCTTTTTCGCCCGATTACGAGTTTTAATGTTTTTACTGTTTAAGCGTCGCTTTGCACTTGCATAATCAATTTTTTCTGCCATTTTTGTTTCCTCCGTAAATCGTAATAATTACTTTTAACAGGTTAACATAGTCGAAATAGATTGTAAATAGTAATGATTGTCATTTGCAACAAGTGCCTTAAGACGTTAAACTTACGTAGTATTTTTTAGCCCTGTTTCGCGATTTTAATTGATTTAAACGTGCTCACAGCTGCAAGAGTTCTCCGTGCAACGCTAAAATAATAAACTTGGATAAACATTTTATACCATATCTCGCAATTTCAATGGATTAAATGTGTTCACAGCTACAAGAGTCTCCGTACAACGTAAAAATGGTACCTCCACGGGAAATTCACCCATGTAGGTACCATTTTTACGTTGTACTCCGGCTCTTTAACGCAGCTATTCACACTCTTATAAATCAAATCCATTAAAAATAAACATAACTACTCCACCAGCCAAAACTGCTAAAATCAGTACTCCTGCTAGTAAAAAGTTAAATGCAAATCCTAATCCACCGCATAATAACAGTAAGATAAAGATAATTGGGTGTCGAAAACAAAACTTGATAAACCCAATAATTAATTTGATAAATAACAAAACAAAAACTAGTACACCCACCGCGATACCAATTCTAGCACCGTCTGTCATTGCTAGAGGCAATAAAAATGTAGTCATTTATCCACATCCATTCTATCTTTAGATATCATTTTTTCTATTTCAAACCTATTTTATTGATCATATATTTGTTTAAGCCCGCTAATATCAGCATCCGTTAGTACAGTACTGCCACGATCAATTGGATACATCACCGAACTCTGACTGGAACTATGTGCCAATCCTAATGCATGCCCTAACTCATGAATAGCAACCGACTCTTTAATTAACCCTGGATAATTAATATTCAAACTAGCTTTTGCGTGATTGGCAACATATGGATCCCAACCAACTTGCGTAATAATGTCTGGTCCACCGCGGCCCAACTCAATAGTTCCTTGCTGCGGTGCCGCCATTACTTTTCGATAAACCGAGAAAGTAATTTGATTTTGTTTTTGCGTCCCGGCTCCAGCCACTAGTTTAACAATTCCGGTTTGATTATAAATCTGGATTGCCTCTTTAAATACTTTTCTCGCTGATGCTGGTACATTATCATCAAAATGATAATAATACGTTCGTGATAGAGACTGCCCTTGAACGTTTGATTCCATTGGTGTTTGCTCTGTTGTTGAGTTTTGTGATGATTCAGTTTGTTCACTAGCAGATTGACCTGTCGTTGATTCCGTATTTTTTGTCGGTGCATATGTCTCAGTTACTGATTTAAAATCTGGCAAAAAACGATCAACATATTTCCTGATCGTGGTATTTATCTGTCCTGGTATTCCTTGACTGACATTAGTTGCCGGCAACACCACAAATCCAACAACTATTGCAAGCCACACAAGCCACGTTTTACGTTTCAACCCATTCTCCTTAATCATTTAGGTACAATCGATTCCATTACCCTTCGATTGCCAGATAACTATAGTACAAATAACCAAAAGATGACATGATTTAGAGCGTAATTTTAATAATCTTTAGTAATATTAATAATTAAGTTAACAACTGTAACTTGCAACACATAGCAGTGATACGAAATACTTAATTAACATTTTCAATTATAATTATCGCGATTTCGATTGATTAAACGCGTTCACAACCGCAGAAAACTGCACACAACAATAAAATACAGGGTACGATTCACAGTTCGAATCGTACCCTGTATTTTACCGTTGTGCTCCGGTTTCTAAGCGCGGTTGTTCACGCTCTATTTTTAATATAATTAATGCCATCAGCAGCGGGCGCCACTGCCTTACCTAGGAAGATCACTAAAATCACAATTGTGATTACATATGGTGCCACCTGGAACCAGACGTCGTTAATATTTTTCAAACCAGGAATATAGCCACTAATAATTGGCAGGCTTTGCGCTAGACCAAAGAAAATTGCAGCGCCTGTCGCTCCCAATGGATGCCACTTACCAAAAATCATGGCTGCTAACGCCATAAAACCTTGTCCAGAAATAGTTGATACACTGAAGTTTAAAGTAATCGATTGTGACATAACCGCACCACCAATTCCACCCAGCAACCCCGATATCATTACTCCTAAATATCGATACCAGCTAACGTTAATTCCAAGCGTGTCAGCTGCCGCCGGATTTTCGCCAACTGAACGCAGGCGCAACCCAATGTTCGTTTTATATAAACCAAACCAGCTAATTACCCCAATAAGTACAGCCACATATGCGACCAAGGAAGTTTTCGTAAAGAAAATTGCACCCAAGAATGGGATTTTATCTAACCCGGGAAATGAAAAATTCCCGATACTTTCATCAATAATTGGTGTTTGTCCATGTCCATGATAAAAAATACGCGTTAAAAAAACACACAGTGCTGGTGCTAACAGATTCAAAACGGTCCCACTAATAATATGGTTAGCTCGTAAAGTAATCGTCGCCACCGCGTGTAGTAACGTGAAGATAAGCCCAATTACTCCACCAATAATCAACGCCAACCAAGGTGTCAAACCACCGAATACTTTTCCAAACGCCAAATTAAATACCGTAGCACTAAACGCTCCTACGATCATGATTCCCTCTAGTCCAACATTAATTATTCCACTGTGTTCTGAAAAAGCTCCACCAATAGCAGTAAAAATTAATGGTGCCGCATAAACTAACGTTGTAGAAAAAACGGTCATTAAAATCATCATTGTGCTCATTAATTTTTCACTCCTCTTTGTGCCAAAAGCGGCGTAATTAAACGTTCAAATAAGTAACGGATACCGACAAAGAAGATAATTGAGGCAATCACAATATCCACAATTTCAGTTGGCGTGGTGGAGTAAACGGAAATGCTAAGTCCACCCACTTGTAAGCCAGAAAATAAAATCGCTGCAAAAATTATTCCAATTGGATGTTCGTTAGCCAGTAACGCAACTGCCATCCCATCGAAACCAATATTAGGTAGACTGTTAGAAACTGAAATATTTTGATAGTTGCCGAGTCCATCCACCGAGCCTGCTAATCCGGCCAACACACCCGATAATAGCATCGCAATCATAATCGTCTTTTTAGCGTTGATTCCAGCATACTTCGATGCCTGAGGATTCAACCCAACCGCCTGAATTTCAAATCCAGACTTAGTTTTAGTCATATAAAGCCAGGTCAATATAATCAAAATGAGTGCAATCACAAAGCCCCAATTAAACGTTGAATTATTAGTTAATTTTTCTAACCAGGGGGTTCTTAAACTAGCCTTTTGAACAATGTTTGCTGATGAATCGGCGCCCTTAGCTGCTAGCCAATTTTTAACCGCAAAATTAACAAAATAAAGTGCAATATAGTTCAGCATAATGGTCGTAATTACTTCGCTAGTACCACAGTAAGCTCGCAAAACGCCTGCAATCCATGACCAGATGCCCCCTAACAACGAACCAACCACAATCGCCCCAATAATTAGTAACCAACCAGGAAGTTCTTTAAACTGAAGCGCAAATACGATTGAACCAAACCAGGCCACTAAATATTGCCCTGAGCCACCAATATTGAAGAACCCAGCTTTACTGGCGATTGAAAATCCTAGCCCGGTTAGCATCAACGGCGTCGCATTTCTCAGCGTTTCACCGATCGAATAAATATCGCCAAACGCACCATCAAATAAATTAATGTAGTTTTGCACCGGTGAATAACCAAACGCCAACATCACGATGCTACCGACAATCAGGCCTGCCAAAATAGCGCAGAGGGCCACGGCCAATCCAGAATATCTTTGTTTAATCATTTATACTATCCTCCAACGTTTTGCTTTTTACCGGCCATCAGCAACCCCAATTCTTGACTGGTTGTATTTTGAGGATCAATCTCACCAACAATTTCGCCGCCGTGCATTACTAATACCCGATCGGAGAGCTTTAAAATTTCATCCAGTTCAAAACTGACTAGTAAAATGCCGCACCCTTTATTTCGTTGTTCAATCAGTTGCTGATGAATGTACTCAATCGCTCCAACATCGACACCACGGGTCGGATTAGCAGCAATTAGCACCTTGGGCTCGTTGGAAATCTCACGTGCCACCACTAGTTTTTGTTGATTACCACCCGATAGTTCTGTGGCGGTTTCTTTTTCCGATTGCGATCGAATATCAAAACTGCTAATCAATCGTTGCGCCGTTTGATTAATAGCAGTGTAATTTAGTAGTCCATGCCAATTATATTGTTGCTGATAATACGATTTTAGTGCCAGATTCTCCGCTAACGTTAACGCTAAAATCAATCCTGTGTTTTGTCGATCTTCTGGAATCACGCCTAAACCAGCTTCATTTATTCTACGTGGTGCCTGATGGGTCACATTTTGGTCAGCAATTTTTATTTCTCCTGTTTGAATTTTGGTCAGCCCAGAAATCGCGTTGATTAGTTCTGATTGCCCATTGCCATCCACCCCCGCGATTCCAACAATTTCACCAGTATTGACTGATAAACTCAACTGATTAACTTTCAACTGATGATTGGTTTTAACCGTTAAGTTGTGGACAGTCAGCACCGGATGCTGTTGTTCGTTTAACTGACGAACTAGTTGACCATTCATTGGATGCCCAACCATTAATTCTGCTAACTTATTTTCTGACACCTGGTCAACTGGCAACGTCTTAACTACTTGTCCAGCTCGAATAACCACGCAGTTATCCGCAATTTGTTTAATTTCACCCAGTTTATGCGTAATAAAAACAATTGACTTACCTTCTCTAGCTAATTGCTTAAAAATAACAATGATTTCTTGGACCTCTTGTGGTGTCAACGCTGCTGTTGGTTCATCAAATATTAGGATCGTTGCTTGACGATAAAGAGCTTTAACGATCTCCACTCGCTGTTGCATTCCCACTGAAATATTTGCCACCTTAGCATCTAGCTCCAACTTCAATTGATATTTTTCAACTAACGCTTCAACGGTAGCCCGTGCGTGTTGATAATCAATTCGGCCTCTTTTTGTTGGTTCATCTCCTAAAATAATATTTTCCAACACGGTAAATGCTGGAATCAGCATAAAATGTTGGTGAACCATGCCAATTCCCAGCTCCTTTGCCTGTCTTGGGCCGGCTAGCTGAGTAACAACTCCATTTATTTCGATTGTACCGTCAGTCGGTTGTAGCAAGCCAGATAAAATGTTCATGATAGTTGATTTACCAGCGCCATTCTCGCCAAGCAGTGCCAAAATTTCACCGTAATGTAGTGTCATCGAGATATCATCGTTCGCCTTAAACTCACCAAACCGTTTCGTAATGTGGTTCATTTTTACTACTTCATCCATAGTTCACCGTTCACCCCGTCGCTTTCTATGTAAAAAGGTGAAGCGTCTGAATCGTTGCTTCACCTATTACCTAACCTGCAACTTGCTATTCTGCAGAAACTTTAATTGAACCATTTTCAATCTTAGTTTGATAAGCTTTTACACTCTTCCATGCTGATTTAGACATGTTATCGTTCACTAATGAAACACCTTTATCCTTTAAGTCATAAGAAACGGTTTTACCACCAGGGAATTTATTTTTCATTGATTTGTTGGATAAATCTTTGACTGCAGTTCCAACTTCTTTAACTGATGAGGCTAATGTGACATTGCCACCATCATATTTACCATCAGCCTTTTGATCTTGATCAACTCCAATAACCCAAACTTTGTTACCACTCTTGGAAGCATTCTTAGCAGCGGTAAACACGCCGGCACCAGTTCCACCAGCAGCATGATAGATGACATCTTCGCCATTGTTATACATCGCAGTTGCTAGCGACTGACCAACATCTGCTTTGGAAAATGAACCAGCGTACTTTACATCTACCTTAATATCTGGATTAACTGCTTTAACGCCTTGTTTAAAGCCAACTTCAAACGTTTTAATTAATGAACTGTTTACTCCACCGACAAATCCAACTTTATTTGTTTTAGTAGTTTCGGCCGCAGCTACCCCTGCCAAAAATGATGATTGTTCGGTTTTGAAGGTTACTGAAGCCACATTCTTACGATTTTTAACCACTGAATCAATAATCGCAAAGTTAACTTTAGGATTTTCCTTGGCGGCATCACTAATTGCATTATCTAATTTGTAGCCAATTCCGAAAATAGTTGAATAGTTTGCCTTGATCAATTTGTTAATATTTGGCGTAAAATCAGCATCTGAATTTGATTGAGCATAGTTATAACCATTAACACCTTTAGCTAAATCATGACTCTTACCCCATTTTTTCAAACCTTCCCAAGCTGACTGGTTAAATGATTTGTCGTCGATCCCACCGCCATCGGTTACTAACGCCGCTGTATCCGAGTTTTTCTTGTTTGCATTGCTACTCCCGCAACCAGTTAACACTCCACCTGCCAACAATAAAACTGCCGAAAGAACCACTACCACTTTCTTATTCATGAATTAGCCTCCAAATATTTGATGTCTTATTATAAACATTAAATCGAGACTAAATCAATACAATTATGTATTTTTTTATTTTATTGTTCGTGTTTGCAGCCAATGAAAACTTATTTATTGCTTAGGAATAGTGAACTAGTTAGAAAACACGAATATGACACATGCGCATATGGCACAGATTCCTTAGCAGATGATAACTATGTTTTGGTCTCAGTAAGCTGATCTGTTTATTCAAAATTTGTCATGAATCTTTAGATTACTTCAAGTTCATGTTATAATAACTATAATATATTATTAATGTAAAAGAGGTGACTTATGCACAGATATTTGAAAACTTCGATCGTTAAACCAGTATTAATGTTAATCGCGCTTGAGATCATTGCCATTAGTATCAACATGTTTTACGCCCCACACGGCGTCGCTGCCGGTGGTGCAACCGGAATCGCAATTTTAGTCCAGGAAGTTTTTAGCGTTTCGTTAGGACTAACTACACTGGTAGTGAATGCAATCATGTTAGGCCTAGCCTTTTGGTTATTAGATAAAGCAACCACCCGCCGAATCTTGTTCGGCAGTCTGCTGTTACCAGTCTTTTTAGCCATTACTCCACAAATAATGATTGTAGAAGATCGCTTATTAGCCATCATTGTTGGTAGTGTCATTTTCGCAATCGGGGTTGCAATCAACTTTAGAATCGATGCTTCTAGTGGCGGCACCACTGTGCCACCAATGATTTTACAAAAGTACCTCCATATCAAGCCTGCCGTTGGTTTATTTGCCATTGATTTAATCGTATGTTTGTTCAACATTCCTGTGTCCGGAATTGAAGCATTTATCCTAGCAGTCTTTTCGATTGGGCTCACAAGTATCGTAATGAATTATGTTGAGACCGGGTTTGACCGTAAAAAAGTAATTTATATTATGAGTAACCGAGCTTTACCAAAAATTGAAGCCGAAATTTTAAACGAAACTGACCACGGTCTGACAATTCATCAGGTGCTTGGTGGATACTCAGGCGAACCAAAGGACATGCTAATGGTGATCGTCGAGCAGGCCCACTTTCGGCAGCTTGTCAATCGTGTCCATCGCATTGACCCAATCGCATTTGTGTTAGTAACAGAAGCTGCTGAAGTTCACGGCGGCAGCATTAAATCATAATTATCGAAATCACTAAAAAAGCAGCCCCCAATAGGCTGCTTTTTGTAACACTATTAAATTAATCAGTAACTTTAGCATTCGCAACTTGTGCTTCTACATAGTTTTGCGCGATGTCACTCCAACTTATTTTATTATGACCAGAAAATCTAACACTGGCTGCACGCACATTAGCATTTTGAGCAGCAGTGTATTGTTCAGCAATACTTTTCCACGTAATCTTTTTAGTCGTAGTTTTTTTAGAAGTTATCTTCTTGACACTAGCGCTTTTAGCATGATTATCATTTTTTACAAAATCAGATAAATTAACCTGCTTACTACCAGCTAACTGTGCGCTAGCAACGCGTGCATCAGTCATTTGAGCATCCGCATAATCCTCTGTGAATCTCTTCCAAGTAAACTTATGTCCACTGTCTTTAGCCTGTCCTGTCACCAGTTTAGCATTTTGTGTTTGTAATGCGGCATTACGATCACTAAATGATGAAGCATTCGCGTTACCAACCAATCCTACCAATACAAGTGCAACTGTCAAAGCTGCCAACAATCCATTTTTAACTAATTTCATAATTCTTGATCTCCTTACCATTCTTATCATTCTTTTAGACCTAAATTTCAAATACCACGTAAACTGTCACATCAGTTTACCTTTCAATTAGGTTCCCAATCCATAATTGATAATGATATTCAGAAACTGCAGTCCTCTCTTTCTTACGAGAATCTACTATAGCACCATTCACTTAGCTTGTATACGAGTTAGCTTAACTTTTTTTATCTCGCTCACTAGATATTTTTTATTGAAAGCCCTTTACAGACTACTATTAGGTCATAGCTATGATAAAACTAATTGAAATTATTATTAATTTCACAAAACAAGGTGTGATAAAGAAAACGTTTTCTTAGATAACCCCTGATATAATTGAGTTTGGTGGTATTATTTTATCAATTTTTATTGGAATAATTTCTGACTAAAACATTGTAAACTGATATGTTAGTTTTTTCTATCTGATTAAAATGTACAAAGTTCACTTCCTACTTTTATTGCCAAAACGCGTGCGCAACCACTGAATCCTATCGTATAAGAGAATAAGCCTCTCATGAACTTTAAAGTACAAAGTTCACTTCCTACTTTTATTGCCAAAACGCGTGCGCAACCACTGAATCCTATCGTATAAGAGAATAAGCCCCTCATGAACTTTAAAGTGCAAAGTTCATGAGGGGCTTATTCTCTTATACCACGGAGTCAAAACGTGGTTGCGCACGCTCTAGTTTTCGTAATACTTATATTTAATAGTATATTCCTTCGGCTGGCTGGGCTCTAACACAATATCACCAAAGCCATCATGATTGATAGCATCTGGTAAAGTTTGAGCTTCCATTGCAACCGCATTGTATGGTTTTGAATCATCTAGTGGGTTAGCTGTAAACACAACGAGTCCATTACGATCAGAATAAATTGACACATGCCGATTGCTATCAGCATCACTCAACACCGCAATTGGATCACTGTCGCTTGGGGTCACCTCAAAGGCATCATCAATTTCAACTTTGCCAGTCTGATCTTTAATCTCTTTTAATGCTGTTGTGACCGCAGTTGTTGTCTTAAAATCACAACCCGTATTTTTGACTTCATTAAACTTACCAGTAGGTAATTTGCGATCATCAAGTTCTAGCATTCGATCACTGTTAATTTGTAATTGTTGACTGGTAATATCATTTTGGCCATCTGTTAAATTAAAGTAGGCATGGTTCGTTGGATTAAATAGCGTTGCAGCAGTCGTTGTGGCATTAAATGTAACTGTAACCTCATTACTATCATTAAATGTGAATGTAATGGTTGCTTCCAGGTCACCTGGAAAATGGTCTTCTGTACTTGGAATCGATCGTGAAAAAATGACACTGGCTTCATGATCGTGAACTGCTGTTTTAGCATTCCAAATTAATTCAGGAAAACCATTAGGACCACCATGCAAAGTATTACCATTTTCATTGGCATCAAAATGAAACTCTTTACCATCAATCGTAGCCGTTGCATCAGAAATCCGACCGGCCACACGCCCTACTGACTTACATAAACAATAATTAGCTGGTCCCGCATAACGTTCCACACTATCAAAGTTTACAATTAATGGCTTGCCGTTTACCACAAACCCCTGCCATGTAGCCCCTAATGTAATAACTCGGATAAAATTACCCGCTTGGTTTGCAATCGTATAACGCTCAATATCTTGTCCCTGATGTTGTCCAAAAATATCACTTGTAATTTGCATAATAAATCCTCCTGTAATCCATATTTTAAATCTTAATCTTTAGTTTCTGCACTTTTTAAAGCAGCCTTTTGTCGCATTTCCATTTCAATTTCTTCCAATGATTTGCCTCGTGTTTCAGGAACCATGTAGATAACAAAGAAAATTGAAACAACCGCAAAGAATGTAAAGACAGCAAATGGACCACCAACATTATTATGAAATGTTGTTAATAATACTAAGAAAAATTGAGAAACAATAAAGTTACCAATCCAGTTAGCAGCTGAACCAATGGAATTTCCAACACCACGAACATTCAATGGGAAAATTTCACCAATCATTAACCAGCAAATTGGACCCCATGAAACGGCGAAACCGAAAATATAAATAGCAATTAAAATCATTGTTGGTATAGCAGCCGCTTTGACACTAATAGTAAAGTTCAAAATCGATAGTACTCCGATCGAAACAGCCATCACAATTGAACCAAACAGCAAGATCGTGCGACGGTTAAATTTATCCATGATATTGTAAGCCAAAATCGTGCAGACAAAGTTGACAACTCCGATCCCAACGGAAATCCAAATTGCGGCACCTTCAGCGAAACCAAAGCCTTTAATGAACACCTGTGGCAAAAAATAAATAACCGAATTAATACCAACTAGTTGCTGTAACAACATCAATCCAATCGCTACAATGACTGCTGGTCGAGCAAACGTAAATAATTCTTTCAACCCACCTTTAGGTTGATTGGCAACTTCTTGAATATCTGCCAGCTCTTTATCTGGATCCTCATTTGTCTTAGCACGTAATCCGTGTAGCACACTTCTAGCCTCATCAATTTTACCCTTTTCAACCAAGAACCGTGGTGACTCTGGTAAAATCAATGAACCGATAAATAGAATTGCAGCGGGAATCAAGGCCGATCCAAGCATCCAACGCCAGTCTCTGATTCCCAGTAAATTGTGATGTAAGAATCCTAAGTTGGAAACATATGCTAATAAAATACCGAGCGTGATCATCAATTGAAACATGGTACCCAGCGAACCACGATGAGGTGCATCAGCCAATTCAGCTAAATAAGCTGGTGTTAGTGCTGAAGCAGACCCAACAGCGAAGCCCAGAATAATTCGTGCTGTGATCATTGAAACAAATCCAACTGCAGTCATTGATAGTCCTGATCCAACTAGGAATAAAATTGAAGCAACTAATAATAGCTTTTTACGACCAAATCTATCTGACAGTGTCCCAATTGATAGCGCACCAATCGATGATCCAATTAGCACAGATGAGGTAATGAACCCAGTTTGTTCAATATTCAAACTGAAATCAGTTTCAATCAATGATGAGGCTCCTGAAATAATACCTGTATCAAAACCGAATAATAAGCCTCCAAGTGCACCAAAAACAAAAATAAAAAAGGTACTTAAATGTCGTGTTTTCATGCAAATCTCTCCTAACCAAAAAAGATAAAACCTGACAATGTCACAATTGTAACCCTTTTCATTTATCATGCAACCTGTTTTTGTCTAGCAAGCAAACTCTGGTATGTACCAATTGCCCGACATAACTGGACTAGGCCACCCAAATGTTTTTTTAGTATTTTAGACAGTACAATGAGTTCCATCAATTTGGTTATTATTTTCTGTAATAGTTCGAACCGAATCTCTCGAATTTAGTTTATAAAATATGTTTCATTTAAGCGTTATTTGTACCTGAATTATTCATAGTTCATAAAAATCCCGTCAGTTTTCGTATTTTTTCGAAAACTGACGGGTATGTCTTTATCTT
>NZ_BJDM01000016.1 GCF_005405145.1 Paucilactobacillus kaifaensis
CGAACACAGAAGTTAAGCTTCTGAGCGCCGATAGTAGTTGGGGGATCGCTCCCTGCGAGGGTAGGACGTTGCCATGCAATATTCCGGCATAGCTCAGTTGGTAGAGCGTCTGACTGTTAATCAGAGTGTCGACGGTTCGAGCCCGCCTGCCGGAGTTGTGTTATTTGATGTTGACTGAATAGTTAACATCTTTTTATTTATGCCGACTTAGCTCAGTTGGTAGAGCATCGGTGTCGTAATCCGGGGGTCACAGGTTCGAATCCTGCAGTCGGCATTTCATGAATTTGGAATATAAAAAAGCTTGTAAAACTTTGTTTTTACAAGCTTTTTGTTTACTCAAAAATGACTAAAAACATATGTGTACTAAGCTAACTGTCACTTGATACTACTACCAACTTATTTTATGCCTGATTTCAGGCAGTATGTTACTAAATAATTCATTATAGTTTAATGAAAATTTGCGTTAATATAATTACAAAAAAATATTTGTTTTTAATCTATGATTGACGACTATAGAGCAGACGGGGTATAATAGTCGTCATACTTTCTTAATAAATGAAGATGCTTTAATTTAGCACAATGCAATTGTTGATAAATTAGTGGTTCATATGATTCGGAGGAAACATCTTGGAAAACAAAAGAAATGCTGACAAAGCCTTTTTAGGACAACCTAGAGGCTTATCCACATTGTTCTTTACTGAAATGTGGGAACGTTTTAGTTACTATGGTATGCGGGCAATCCTGCTTTTTTACATGTATTATGCTGTTTCAAAAGGTGGTTTAGGTTTCGACCAAGGAACCGCCGCATCGATTATGTCAATCTACGGTTCTCTTGTTTATATGTCTGGTGTCGTGGGAGGCTGGCTGAGTGACCGTGTTTGGGGAAGTCGTCGTACGGTATTTATTGGTGGAGTTTTGATCATGTTTGGTCATATTGCTCTTTCATTACCATTTGGTGCTCCAGCCCTATTTACTTCAATTGCATTAATCGTGGTTGGAACTGGGTTACTTAAGCCTAACGTTTCTGAAATGGTTGGTGGCTTATATTCTGAAACAGATAACCGGCGTGATGCTGGATTCAGTATGTTTGTTTTTGGAATTAACTTAGGAGCTGCAGTTTCTCCTTGGGCAGTGCCTTTTGCTGCTAACGGATTTGGCTTTCATGCATTTGGCAACGAAATGAATTTTCACGCTGGATTCTCACTTGCAGCAATTGGTATGTTTTTAGGCTTGTTGCAATATTACTTTGACGGTAAGAAATATTTATCAAAAGAAAGTCTATATCCACAAGACCCAATTGAAAAAGAAAACATGCGACCAATTATTATCTGGACAATTGTTGGAGTAGTCGCACTTGCAGTTATTATTGCATTGATGGGTGTAACTGGAAATCTTGATATCAACAATATTATTTGGATTATTACGATTGTTGCAATTGCACTACCGATTATCTACTTCATTATGATGTTAAGTAGTAAAAAGGTAAAAAAGGTTGAACGATCTCGTGTTTGGGCATATGTGCCGCTCTTTATTGCCGCTGCAATTTTTTGGGCAATTGAAGAATCAGGTTCAGTGGTGTTAGCGTTATTTGCTGCTAACCGAACTGTATTGCATATTGGTGGCTGGCAACTAGCTGCTGCTAACTTTCAGACTTTAAACCCAGTATTTATTATGATTTTAACGCCATTCTTCGTTTGGTTGTGGAGTTCATGGACTAAACAACCAAGTGCCCCTGGTAAATTCTCAGTTGGACTTGTCTTTGCAGGTGCATCATATTTATTTATGGCACTTCCCGGGATTATCAACGGAACGACATCAGGACGTGTTAGTCCTTGGTGGTTAATTGGTTCATGGTTTATTGTTGAAATTGCCGAAATGTTAATTTCACCAATTGGTTTGTCCGTTACTACTAAGTTAGCACCAAAAGCATTTCAATCTCAGATGATGAGTATGTGGTTCTTGGCTGATGCAGCAGGACAAGCAGTGAATGCTCAGATTGTTAAATTATATAGTGCTAATACAGAAGTGGCTTACTTCCTAATTGTCGGATTAGTCAGTGTAGCATTCGGAATATTATTACTATTTTTCGTTAAGCCTATTCATAAACTAATGGATGGCGTTGATTAAAAATAAAAGAGACTAAGCCATTAGGTTTAGTCTCTTTTATTTTATTAAGGAGGTAAGAACATGATTAAGGTTGCTATGTCTAGTGACAATCATTTTGATATTAATCACATCGATATTGCTGAAATGATGCAGCAGCAGGCTAAATTTTTAGAAGATAATAAAATTGACTATTATCTAATTGCTGGAGATTTATTTAATGATTTTCAACAAAGTCTAAATTATGTAGAACAATTAGATCAGTTAATTAATGGTAAAGTAAGGTTTATTGCTGGTAACCACGATATGCTGCGAAATGTGTCCTATGAGGCGCTAGAATCGACAAGGCAAACAAACTATCTTCATGATCAATCAGAGGACGTAAAGGGAACCAAGTGGCGTTTAATCGGCAATAACGGCTGGTATGATTATTCACTGTCCAAACAACAAGCAACTACACAACAGTTTGCAAGCTGGAAAAACGCGTATTGGGTTGACCAAACGATCAAACAGCCAGTAAGTGATATTGAACGTATGAAAATAGTCTTGCATCAAGTGGAAGCCCAATTGAAGCGGGCACAAGATGATCAGAAGAAAGTACTATTTATGACTCATTTTGTGCCAAAAAAAGACTTTATTATTGATTCACCAGACAATCGAATGTGGAATATGAGTAACGCAATGATGGGTAGTTATAAAATGGGAGAATTATTAGAAAAGTATCACGTCAACCATGTTTTATTTGGTCACTTGCATATTCATCCAAATCCTCTTCGAATTGGGCAGACAACCTATTATAATCAGGCGGTTGGATATCGTAATAACCATACTAATGAATGGTTAGAAGATAATTTTTATGATCAGTGGCGTAGGCGTCTAAAAATAATTTCATTAGAATAATGAATTTTTTTCAAAAATTGTCTTGCACTTTTTAATTGATTTAGGTATCATATAATAGTTGATTGTTACGGAGGGGTAGCGAAGTCTGGCTAAACGCGGTGGACTGTAAATCCACTCCTTCGGGTTCGGTGGTTCGAATCCACTCCCCTCCATTTATTTATTGGGCTATAGCCAAGCGGTAAGGCAACAGGTTTTGATCCTGTCATGCGCTGGTTCGATCCCAGCTAGCCCAATTATAGTTTTACCCCGCTGTTACCAATGGTGCATTGTGCATCCTGGTAGCAGTTTTTTTGTTAGTTTTTAATTATCCGGTGTTATAGTTATAAATTGATTATAATAGTAATTAGATGTGCAAACTATAATTTTAAGGAGGTTTATAATGGACAATGAAAAACTTAATCAACCCCTTATATTTAGGCGGGTTTTACTGACAGTCGATGAGGATGATCCCAATTCATCCATTCATGCGTTTCGTTATGCAGCTACGCTGGCCCATGATTACCAAGTAAAACTGTGTATTGTGTCAGTGCTAGAAAGTGATGACCTCAATATTTTTGATGTTATGACACCGGGAACAATTGATCAACGCGCTGACGACATCAGAAAAACTGTTGAGCATTACATAAAACTTGCTCAAGGTTTAGGCGTTAATGATGTGCAGGGATTAACTATTAGTGCCGGGGATGTTGATGATGTCATTTTAGATCGGGTTATCCCAGAGTTTAAACCAGATTTAATTGTGTGCGGATCAGATACTGATGACCCGAGTCATAGGGTTCCTGGAGCCGTTGGACTTAGAATTGCTAGGCGAGCCAATGTTTCTGTAATTGTAGTGCGCTGAACCTAATCGAATAAAAAAGTAGAAAAGGTGGTATGAATAATACATGGCAAAGAATATGAAACAAGGAGAAAAAGATAATTTAAAAAGACAGCAAGTAGATTCTAATCCTGAGCGTCATCATATGGTTTCTTCTACGAATGGCGCCAGTAAATCATTGGATGAAATTAATGGTAGTGTCCAAGTTCCACAAAACGCAGGCGTATTGAAAACGTTTCTAGCCTACTTAGGACCTGGGGTTCTAGTCTCAGTGGGATATATGGATCCTGGTAACTGGATTACGTCAATTGCCGGTGGTGCTCAATTCAAATATCGTTTAATCAGTGTTATTTTGTTATCTAGTTTGATTGCCATGTTGTTGCAATCAATGGCGGCACGGCTTGGAATTGTTACGGGACGTGATTTAGCCCAACTAACACGTGAAAAGACATCTAAAGCGGTTGGTATCTTTTTATTTATTATTACTGAATTGGCTATTATGGCGACTGATATTGCCGAAATTATCGGCTCTGGGATCGCGTTGGAGTTACTGTTTGGGTTTCCACTGGTCGTCGGAATTATTATAACTGCTTTCGATGTTTTACTTTTGTTATTTCTAATGAAATTAGGCTTCAGAAAAATTGAAGCGATTGTAGCAACTTTAGTTGCAGTGATTCTGTTTGTTTTCTTGTATGAAGTTATTTTAGCCCAACCCAATGTTCCCGATATTTTCAAAGGGTTTATTCCTGGTAAAGATTTGATCCAAAATCAATCAATGCTTTACCTTGGCCTAGGAATTGTCGGTGCGACCGTAATGCCGCATAATTTATATTTAGGATCTTCAATCTCACAAACTCGTAATTTTGATCGTGATGATCAAAAGAGTGTTCGTAGTGCTATTCGGTATACTGTTGCTGATTCCAATATGCAATTATCACTTGCTTTTGTAGTGAATTGCCTTCTATTAATTTTAGGTGCTGCTTTGTTTTTTGGCACACATTCGAGTTTAGGAAGGTTTGTGGATCTGTACAATGCACTTGATAATTCTAAAATTGTTGGAGCAATTGCGAGTCCTATTTTAAGTATGTTATTCGCGATTGCCTTACTATCATCCGGTCAAAGTTCGACGATTACCGGAACCCTTTCTGGTCAAATCATCATGGAGGGCTTTATCAGATTGAAAATGCCACTATGGGCGCAGCGACTGTTAACTCGGTTAATTGCAATTGCACCTGTATTAACGTTTGCGGTTTACTACCACGGTAATGAAGCAAAAATTGAAGAATTACTCACTTTTTCTCAAGTGTTTTTGAGTGTTGCGCTCCCATTTGCAATGGTGCCACTGATTATTTTTACAAGTAGTAAGAAAATTATGGGATCGTTTGCTAATAGAATGTGGGTTAATATGTGCGCATGGGTTTCAGCAATCGTGTTAATTATTTTAAATATTTGGCTGATTATTCAGACTCTTTAGTTTTTGCAAACAAATAAAATGCATGAAATCACTCGCTGATTTCATGCATTTTCTATTCTAATATTAGTTAACTTATGGAATCATCCAAGGAAAAACATATGCTTGCAACACCGTTATGATGCCGGCAAAAACTAGGAATAATAAACTACTCTTGACTGTAAACCGAAAAAGGTCAGACTCTTTACCAACTAGACCAACAGCTGCGGCTGCGATAGCAATTGATTGTGGTGAAATCATTTTTCCAGTTACACCACCAGTTGTGTTAGCTGCTACCATTAAAACATCAGGTACTCCAATTTGATGGGCTGTAATAGCCTGGAGGTTTGAGAATAAAGCATTGGCGGAGGTATCAGATCCGGTTAGAAATACTCCCATCCAGCCTAAAAATGGTGAGAAGAATGGGAAGGCGTTACCTGTTTTAGCAAGTGCTAATGCTAACGTTGAGGATAACCCCGAATAATTGGCAATAAAGGCGAAACTAAGTACGAAGCCAATTGATAAAATTGGGAGGGCTAGTTCTTTGACTGTCTCGTTAAATGTTTTTAAAGCAGCTTTCGGTTTCATTTTTAATAATATAATGGAAACTAGACCTGCTATGAAAATTGCCGTGCCAGTGGCCTGAATTAAATCAATTTTTAACACCGCCTCATATGGAGTTAAATGACTAACGATTGGAGTTGCTTTTAATACACGCTCATCAAGAAACGGGATATGAATTGAAATTGTGGTTTTTGCTAGTGCGCCACCTGGGAGAAATAATTTTTTAAATATATCTTGAGTCCAAACAACTACCATAATGGTTAAAATGATAAATGGTGACCACGCCTTCAATACTTTTTTGAAAGTTAAATGAGGTTGTTCTGGCAATGATGTTTTGTCTAATTGGGTATTAGTTTCGGGTTCAGTAATTGGAGCAACACCACTTTTTGCATTTAGTTCACTAGTTGTAATTGCGGGTCCAGTATTTGTTTGAAAGATTTCCTTAGGCTGCCAAACTTTTAAAAATCCAGCAACTAAAACCAAACTGACTAATGCTGAAGTAATATCAGGTAATTGTGGTCCTAGATATCTGGAAGTTAAAAACTGAGTCAAAGCGAACGAACCTCCAGCGATTGATAGAGCTGGCCAAGTTTGTCGAATACCTTTAAAACCGTCCATTAAGAAAACAATGAAAAAGGGAACAAAGACTGACATAAACGGTAATTGACGACCAGCCATTTCACCTATTAAATGTGCGGATATACCAGTTACTTGTCCAGATACGGTAATTGGAATTCCCATCGCACCAAAAGCCACTGGAGCCGTATTGGCGATTAAACACAAACCTGCTGCATAAAGTGGCTTTAAACCTAATCCTACCAGCAAGGACGCAGTGATGGCCACGGGAGCACCAAAACCTGCAGCACCTTCTAAAAAAGCTCCAAATGAAAATCCAACCAAAATTACTAAAAGTCGATGATCATTGGTGATTGACAGGATGGATGCACGAATCAAATCAAAATAACCAGTTTTAACGGTTACTTTGTAAAGAAAGACAGATGTAATGATAATCCACGATATTGGCCATAACCCATACAAAAAGCCATAAAACAAGGCCATGATTGCCATCATTAGTGGCATTTTGTATAAAAATAATGCCACTAATACGGCAAGAACAACTGTCCAAAAACCAGCAACATAGCCTTTCATTTTAAAGACAGTTAATGCTAAAAAGAAAAAAATTATTGGAATAAGAGCAATTGCAGCGGAAAGCCAAATATTGTTTAGTGGATTGTATGTCTGCGTCCAAGTTGTCATAAAAATCACTCCTTTTTAATATTAAATGGGGTAAACTATGCTTCTGCAACGCAACCATAACATATTTTCACACTGATTTGGAAGCGTTTACATTCAATGAGTAAAGGATTTTATGTGTATTAAGTAACAAATCTTTGCCTTTTGGCATGCTTAGTTAGAAGAATTAATTATTATAATCGTGGTAAAACACACAATCTCATTAAAATGTAATCATTTTTTGTACGATGATACTATCAAAGTAGTTAAATGTTAGAATAAAATAATACGTGATGTGAAAGGATGATTAAATATGAAAATTGGATTTATTGGCGTTGGTGCAATGGCCAAAGCCATCATTAAGGGATTGATTGCTAGTAAAAATGTAAGTGCAGCAGACATTAACATTCACAGTGCTCATCAAGCAAACTATGAGCCATTTGCTAAAGAAAATGGTGTTGTTTCTTTTGATTCAAATCAAGAGTTGGTTGCGCAAAGCGAGGTTGTGGTTTTGGCGGTTGCTCCGGAACAGGCGGAATCAGTATTACAAGAGGTTCGTCCGCAGTTAAAAGATAAAAAATTGGTATCGATTGTCGGCGGTATGAGTATTAACCGATTGGAAGAACTAAGTGATTATAATCTACCAATTTTACGGGCCTTGCCAAACATAAATGTTGAAATATTAGCGGGGATGACGGCGTTAGCGGCCAATGCACAGCTTAAAGAAACTGACAAAAAACAATTAGGAGAATTATTTCAGTCGCTGGGTGAAATTAGCTGGCAACCAGAGGAAGCATTTGGAATTTTTAGTGCATTGGCAGGCAGTTCGCCAGCCTATGTTGATTTTTTTATCGATTCTTTGAGTCGAGTGGGAGTTAAGTATGGGTTGAGCAAGAATGCAGCAACCAAAATTGCTGCGCAGGCAGTTCAAGGATCTGCTCAGATGGTATTAAAATCTAGTCAAACACCATTCGAACTGATTGATCAAGTTTCTTCTCCAGGCGGTAGTACAGTGGCTGGATTACTGGCAATGGAGGAAGCGGGATTTATGACTGCTGTGGTTAAAGGGATTGATGCTACAATCCAAAAAAACAATCAAGTTGATTAGGGTTTACTTTTTGGTATATACCAATTATAATAAAGTAAATATTAGTTTAAGTTAAGGGGAGTGTCATAGTGAGTATTGTGTTAAAGCATGCTGAAATTTTTACGGGTGACGGCAAAATCGATGATGGCTATATTAGGTTTGAAAAAACAATTGAAGCAATTGGTCCAATGAGTGAATATGTCGCCCAAGCTAATGATCAGGTGGAGTTCGTTAATGGAAAAAAGTTGGTTCCTGGTTTTATCGATGTGCATGCCCATGGTGGTTATGGTTTTGACACAATGGATGGAGACCCGGACCAGATTAATACAATGGTCAACAAGATGATTCATGAAGGCATTACAACTATTTTTCCGACAACCATGACCCAATCAAATGAAAATATTGCTCATGCTATGACTGGTATTGCCCAGGCTGCAAAAAAGAATCCAGTAATTCAGGGAACTCATCTGGAAGGACCATTTATTGCAGCCATCTATAAGGGTGCACAACCTGAAAAATATATTAAGGATCCAGATGCTGATTTGTTAGATCACTGGAATGAATTATCTGATAATCTGGTTAAACTGATTACGTATGCACCTGAAGATGCAGGCGCACGCGAATTTGAAGACTACTGTTTGGAACATGGTATCGTTCCATCTGTTGGGCATAGTAATGCCACTCGTGAACAGATGTTAGCTAGTCGTGCTACGCATGTTACACATTTATACAATGCACAGCGCGAATTTAAGCATCGTGAGCCCGGTGTAACTGGGCATGCAATGCTTGAAGATAATATGTATTGTGAATTAATTTGTGACGGTTTCCATATTGTGCCGGATATGATTAAACTAGCCTTTGAACAAAAAGGTCCTTATAAAATTGAATTAGTCACTGATTCAATGCGCGCTAAAGGAATGCCAGAAGGTGTTAGTGAATTGGGTGGGCAAAAGGTGATTGTTAAGGACAAACAGGCTCGCTTAGAGTCTGGTAACTTAGCAGGATCGGTTTTAACGTTTGAAGATGCTTTTAAAAATGCAATTTCGTTCACTGGCTGCAGTATTGAAGAAGCAGTGTTGATGTCTTCTGTAAATCAGGCGACGGAGTTTGGCTTAACACAAAAAGGATCACTTGAAGTGGGAAAAGATGCTGATATTAACGTTTTTGATGGTAACCTTACCTTGCAACGAGTTTATAGCTTTGGTCGCCGCTTTGACAATTAAACTAAATTGGTTTAGATTTGTTTAAACACGTAGTTCATGAAAGGGGCAGTGAAATGGCTTCACCGGTCTATATTCAAATTCATAATCAAATTAAACAGGAAATTGAAAATGGTAAGTGGCAAGTGGGGGCCAAAATACCTGCTGAACGTGAACTAGCATTGGACTTTAGTGTAAGTCGGATGACATTGCGTCAGGCCATTCAGACGTTGGTTGATGAAGGAATCTTGGAGCGCCATGTGGGTTCGGGGACGTTTGTTGCCAACCGAAAAGTGCAGGAAAAAATGTCAGGTGTAACTAGTTTTACTGACTTAATGACAGCAGCCGGAAAAGTTCCTTCCAGTAAGACGATTTCGTATCACATTACCACTCCGTCTGAAAGCGAAGTGGAGCAGCTAGAATTAAAGCCCGAGATGAAGGTATTACGCATGGAACGAATTCGATATGGTAGTGGTATCCCGATTTGTTTTGAAATTGCGACGGTACCGGCAGATTTAATTAGTGATTTTAGCAAAGAAGAAATTACTACTTCGCTATACCGTGTTCTTGAAAAAAAGGCCAACTTATTTCCTGGTCGGGCAATTCAAACAGTTTCAGCTATGTCTGCATCAGAAAGGATTGCTGAATATTTAGGAATTAAACGCGGAGCAGCCTTGTTACGCTTGCGTCAAATCTCATATCTCCAAGACGGCCGCCCATTTGAGTATGTTCATACTCAGTACGTTGGGGATCGGTTTGAGTTTATTTTAGAAAAATAAGAGTGCAACAGCCACGTTAAAAAGCTGTAGTTAAAAATAAACCAAACGGTATGATTCGATTTATGAATCATACCGTTTGGTTTATTTTTAGACGAAAGCTTTTGCGGCTGTTTGCACGTTTTATGAATAAAAAAACGGAGAAAGGGAGAATAATCGGTTTATGGATCATACCATTCGTTGTAGCTAATCTCAGATTTTGAATAGTAAAAATCGGCAAACTAAACAAAAGCAGTTAAGATTCATTACATTTGCCGTAGATTGCAACTGATATTGTATATGCCTAGGAATAGAGTAAAATTAATGCTAGAATGTTTGTGATTTAAACAAAATTTCAAAAAGATAGATGAGATGGAGGAGTAACCACATGAGTTACCGATTTCCAGATGATAGTCATACATTGCACACGGATGCTTATGAATTAAGCATGATGCAGACATATTGGCAAAAAGGAATGGCCGATCGCAGAGCAGTTTTTGAATTATATTTTAGAAATATGCCATTTGGCAATGGCTATGCAATTTTCGCAGGCCTTGAGCGAGTGGTCCAATACATCAAGCAGCTTAAATTTTCAGATAGTGATATTGATTACTTGAAAACCACTGGTCAATTTGATGATGGCTTTTTAGAATATCTACGAGATTTTAAGTTTACCGGATCAATTAATAGTGCTGTTGAGGGTGATTTGGTTTTTAATAATGAACCCATTTTGCAAGTTGATGGACCATTGATTGGTGGACAATTAATTGAAACGGCCTTACTTAACATTATTAATTATCAGACTTTAATTGCAACTAAGGCTGCGAGAATTAAATCAGTGGTTGGGACAGATCCGTTGCTAGAGTTTGGAACTCGTCGGGCGCAAGAAATGGATGCTGCAATTTGGGGAACTCGTGCAGCTTATATTGGTGGCTTTGATGCAACCAGTAATGTTCGTGCTGGTAAGTTGTTCGGTATTCCAATTAGTGGTACACATGCTCATGCCCTAGTTCAAACTTATATGAATGATTATGATGCTTTTAAAGCGTATGCTCAAACGCACCGGGATTGTGTTTTTTTAGTTGATACATTTGATACACTTAAAAGTGGGGTTCCTAATGCAATTCGAGTAGCTCAGGAAATGGGAGATCAAATTAATTTTCAAGGAGTTCGAATTGACAGTGGTGACATGGCGTATATTTCTAAACGTGTGCGCCAAATGCTAGATGAAGCTGGTTTTCCAGACGCTAAGATATACGCATCTAATGATCTCGATGAAAAGACAATTATGAATTTAAAGATGCAAAAGGCAAAAATCGATGTCTGGGGCATTGGCACTAAACTAATTACAGCTTTTGATCAACCAGCATTAGGAGCAGTATATAAATTAGTGTCATTTGAAGATGAACATGGTCAGATGATCGACACAATTAAGATATCTAGTAATGCGGCTAAGGTGTCAACCCCCGGTAAAAAGCAGATCTGGCGAATTACAGATCGTGCTGACGGAAAAACAGAGGGGGATTATATTGCTTTGTGGGATGAAGACCCCAGAACACAAGAATCTATCTATATGTTTAATCCCGATTACACATATATTAATAAAACGTTGAAAAATTTTGATGCGCGGCCGATTTTGCAGCCGATCTTTGCACAAGGTAAGTTAGTTTATCAGTTACCTGAATTAGATGAAATTAGACATTTTTCAAAGCTGCATCTAGATATGCTATGGGATGAGTATAAACGAGATTTAAATCCACAAGTCTATCCGGTTGATTTATCTAAAAAATGCTTCGATAATAAAATGGCCATTATTCAACAGGTCCGTGACTACGTAGATCAATTAAATTTTTAAAAAGGGTGATTAAATGAGACCATTGCAACGAGAAATTATTGATGCTTTAAAAGTTCAACCAACGATTGATGTCGATGAGGAAATCAACCGCAGTGTTGATTTCTTGCAATCATATCTACTGAAAACTGGATTGCAAACGCTTGTTTTAGGCATTTCAGGTGGGCAAGATTCCACCCTAGCTGGTAAGTTGGCTCAGATGGCAATTACAGCCTTACGGACAAAAAGTGAAGACCCACGGTATCAATTTGTGGCTGTTAGATTGCCATATGGTAATCAAGCTGATGAAGCTGACGCAATGGCAGCAATTGATTTTATGCAGGTCGATCAAGTAATGCGGGTAGATATTAAGCCAGCAACAGATGCTACCGTTAAGTCATTACAGGCCAATGAGGTTAGTGTAAGTGACTTTAACAAAGGAAATATTAAGGCGCGGCAACGAATGATTGCCCAATTTGGCATTGCCGGACAGTTGCACGGTGCGGTAGTGGGAACTGACCATGCTAGTGAAGCAGTCACTGGTTTTTACACTAAATTCGGTGATGGTGCAGCAGATATTACCCCGTTGTGGCGCTTAAACAAACGACAAGGTAAACAACTACTTCAAAAATTAGGCGCACCAGAACATCTTTACATCAAGGTACCAACTGCAGATTTAGAGGATGATCGGCCTGCCTTGCCTGATGAAGTGGCGTTAGGAGTCAGTTATGCACAAATTGACGACTATTTAGAGGGACGTAAGATTAACGATGATGCTGCGCAAAAAATTGAGAGTTGGTATTTAAAAACGCGGCATAAACGGCATCTACCAATTAATGTATATGATCAATGGTGGAAGGGTTAACGGTTTATTTTTAATTATTATTAAGGTATAATTAATCATATTCATAAGGGAGTAACTAGCAGAATAATCTGCGACAATTTCGTCAGCAAGAAGATCTTTCCGGGATTGTCATAATTAGTGAGACTTATGTATGCACACAATTATTTGCGACGCATGCGTAAGTCTTTTTCTATCGTATGATGCCGACAAGGAGGAAATTATGAAGCGATTATTTTATAATCAACCAATAGAACAGGTCTTTGAGGACGTCGAAACACGAGCCAGTGGACTAACCGATAAAGAAGTTCAAACTAAGCGAGAAAAGTTTGGTACTAACGAGTTAGAGCAAAAAAGACAGACTACATTACTTGAAAAATTTATTGATCAATTTAAAGATTTGATGATCATTGTGTTGATGGTAGCTGCATTAATTGCAGCGTTCTCTGGTGAATTAGTAGATGCCGTAATTATTATGTTAGTGGTTATTTTGAATGCCATTTTTGGGGTGTTTCAAGAAACTAAAGCTGAAAATGCGATCAATGCATTGAAAGAAATGTCAGCACCAGATGCACATGTTCGTCGTGGTGATCAAGTAGTGACGGTCAAAAGTGATGACTTAGTGCCAGGAGATATTGTACTACTTGAGGCAGGAGACATTGTACCAGCTGATTTGCGACTGATTGAAGGAGCTGCGTTAAAGATTGAAGAAGCGGCACTGACTGGAGAATCGGTGGCGACAGATAAACAATTTAATATTTTAGAAGATGAAACATTGGGCCTGGGAGATCGCTCCAATATGGCGTATATGAACACTAATGTGACTTATGGTCGTGCAACCGGGGTGGTGGTTGCCACTGGAATGCAAACCCAAATGGGACAAATTGCAGGAATGTTAAACAAGACCGCAGAAACACAAACGCCGTTGCAAGCTAATTTACAGCAGTTAGGTAAAGTATTAACCATCTTAATTTTGATCATTGCTGTGATTGTTTTTGTAATTGGTCTAGTTCGTGGTGAAGAAACACTACTCAATATGTTGTTAACAGCAATTTCCCTAGCGGTTGCGGCCATTCCAGAAGGATTACCTGCAATTGTGACAATTACGTTAGCACTGGGAACGCAACGGATGGTCAAACGCCACGCGCTAATTCGTAAATTACCAGCGGTAGAAACTTTAGGGAGTACAGATGTCATTGCATCGGATAAAACTGGTACTTTAACGCAGAATAAAATGACGGTTGAACGATTATATACTAATGGACAGCTTATTGATGCAGATGCTGAGGACAATGATAGTAACGATTTACTGGTTAAGGTCATGGTACTTGCTAACGATACAAAGCAAACCGCAGATGGGTTGCAAGGTGATCCAACGGAAACGGCACTGGTTCAATATGCGCTTAATCATGATGGACATGTCGATCAATTGATTGCAGATAACCCGCGAGTGGCTGAAATTCCCTTTGACTCTGAACGGAAGTTAATGACAACAATTCATCAAAATAGTGATGGTATTTTTGCTGCAAGTAAAGGTGCACCTGATGCATTGTTAAATCGAGTAACGCAGATTGAAATTAACGGTTCTGTGCAGCCGTTAGATGAGCAAGCTAGGGAACAAATTTTACAACAAAATCATGAGCTAGCAACACAAGCTTTAAGAGTACTGGCGTTTGCGTATAAACCGTTATCAGTTGTTCCTGAAGATCCAACCAGCGAAAGCGTTGAAAATGACCTAATTTTTGTTGGTTTAATTGGAATGATTGATCCTGAACGCCCTGAAGCGGCTGAATCAGTAACCAAGGCCCACCAAGCTGGCATTAAAACGATTATGATTACTGGTGATCATCGGGATACCGCTCAAGCTATTGCTATCCGATTAGGAATTGTGCAAGAAGGTGAAGATGATGCGGTCATCACAGGTGCACAATTGGATGGACAAGATGACGCTACTTTCGCCAAAAATGTTAAAAAATATCGTGTTTATGCACGGGTAGCTCCTGAGCATAAAGTTAGAATTGTGAAAGCATGGCAAAAACATGGTAAGGTGGTGGCAATGACTGGGGATGGTGTTAATGACGCCCCAGCACTGAAGACTGCTGACATCGGTGTTGGTATGGGAATCACTGGGACTGAAGTTTCCAAAGGTGCCAGCGAAATGGTATTGGCAGATGATAATTTTGCGACAATTGTGGTAGCGGTCGAAGAAGGACGAAAGGTCTTTGCTAATATTCAAAAGGCCATTCAGTATCTATTATCAGCCAACCTTGGTGAGGTGTTAACTCTATTTATGATGACTATTTTAGGATGGCAAATTCTAGCCCCGGTACAAATTCTATGGATTAATCTGGTGACGGATACTTTTCCGGCGATTGCTTTGGGAGTTGAGCCAACTGAAAAAAACATCATGAAACGACCACCTCGTGGCCGAACATCTAATTTCTTATCTGGCGGAGTGCTATCAAGTATTATCTACCAAGGAATATTGGAAGGACTCTTGACCCTTGGTGTTTATGCCTATGCATTGTGGATGCCGTTGCATACAAGTAGTGAGCAAATCCATGCGGACGCATTAACAATGGCGTTTGCGACGCTAGGGTTGATCCAGCTGTTCCATGCATTCAACTCCAAGTCAATTCACCAATCACTATTTACAATTGGTTTTTGGAAGAACAAATATTTTAACTTGGCGATTTTAGTTGCGTTTTTACTGTTAGCAATGACGATTTGGTTACCTGGATTTAACCAACTATTCCATGTTACTCATTTGGAATTGAGTCAATGGGCAGTGGTAGGATTTGCTGGTCTAATGATGATCGTAATTGTTGAATTAGTTAAACTCGTACAACGCAGATTTTGGTATCAAAAAAAATAAAAAGTTAATTTCACTTACAATCTAAGAGTTATTTAGTGGTAAAATTAGATTGTTAATGTAACGGATCAGGACGGCCAGTTATTAGCGTCCTGATCTATTTTTATGAGGAGTAAAACAATTTATGAGTGAACAAGCAACAAAGTTAGTTAAACAAAATATTCCAGATATTGCCGCTCACCAAATTGATGCGGTCTTAAGCTTATTAGAGCAGGGCAACACGATTCCGTTTATTGCCCGTTATCGAAAAGAAATGACAGGTAGTCTTGATGAAGTACAAATTTTATCAATTCAAGATGAGTTTAAGCGAGCAACAGCACTGCAAGATCGTAAGGAAGCGGTTGTTAAAAGCATTGCTGAACAAGGTAAACTATCGGATCAACTGGCTAAACAAATTAATCAGGCAGAAAAAATACAAGATGTTGAAGATTTGTATTTGCCATACAAACAAAAACGACAGACCAAAGCAATGATTGCAAAACAACGAGGCTTAGAACCATTGGCTAATTGGTTGTTATCATTTCCCACAGGTGATTTAACAAATGAGGCTCAAAAATATGTTAATGCTGACAAAGAATTACCCGACGCAGATACTGTTCTAGAAGGTGCTCAAGAAATTTTAGCCGAAGCATTCAGCGAAGTGGCAGCCATTAGAAATTGGATTAGAAATTTTACGACTCAACACGGCCAACTGGTAACAAAAGTAAAAACACACGGTCAAGAGCTAGATGAAATGGGTGTTTATCAGCAGTATTACGATTTTCAAGCACCAATTGCTAAGCTTAATTCATACCGTATTTTGGCGATTAATCGCGGTGAAAAAGAGAAGGTTATTAACGTCAAAGTTCTAGTGGAAAATGATCCAATTAATAATTATTTGCATTTTAGGTTAATAGGGCAGCATCGGGATGGTATGGCGGTAGAATTTATTCAAAATGCCTACGAAGATGCATACAAGCGGTTTATTGCCCCCGCCATTGAACGTGAAATGCGACATGAATTAACTCAATCGGCGCAAGAACAGGCCATCAAAGTATTTGGGCAAAATTTGTATAATCTACTAATGCAAGCACCTATGAAGGGAAAGGTTGTGTTGGGGTTTGATCCAGCCTATCGAACTGGTTGTAAGTTAGCTGTAATTGATGAGAATGGTAAATTTTTGACAAAAGCAGTGATTTATCCGCATAAGCCGGCAGCGGAAGCTAAGCGAGCCGCTGCTCAGCCAGAGTTGATAAAATTAATAGAACAATATCATGTCGAAATGATTGCAATCGGCAATGGAACCGCTAGCCGTGAGTCTGAACAGTTCGTAGCTGACACACTGACAAAAATCAAACGACCAGTATATTATGTAATTGTTAACGAGGCGGGAGCATCAGTTTATTCTGCGAGTCAAGAAGCTCGTGATGAATTTCCTGACCTGCATGTTGAACAACGCAGTGCTATTAGTATTGGTCGTCGGCTACAAGATCCACTGGCAGAACTGGTTAAAATTAATCCAGAATCTGTTGGTGTTGGCCAGTATCAACACGACTTACCAGACAAAGACCTAAGTGAAGAGCTTGATGCAGTCGTAGAACGAGCGGTAAACCGGGTTGGTGTTAACCTGAATACGGCTAGCTATCAGCTGCTAGCTCATATTTCTGGGTTATCAAAGACTATTGCGACAAATATCGTTAAATATCGTGATGAGAATGGCCGCTATGACAGTCGGACACAATTGAAGAAGGTTCCTCGTTTGGGACCGAAAGCGTTTGAACAAGCGGTGGGCTTTTTGCGGATTATTGACGGCAAAAATCCTCTGGATAACACGGATATTCATCCTGAAAGTTATCCCCTAGCAAAGCAAGTTTTACAGCAAGCTGGGATTAAACAAGATCAGTTAGGATCTGAGAATGCAAAAGCAAAAATTGCAACTGTTGATCCCAAACCTATTTTGGCTGATGAAAAAGTTGGTAGTGAAACACTTCAAGATGTGATTGCTAGTTTACAGGCCCCTGGACGAGATTTACGAGATGACATGCCAGCACCGTTATTGCGACAAGATGTTATTACAATTGAGGATCTTAAAACGGGGATGAAGCTACAAGGAACTGTCCGCAATGTAGTTGATTTTGGTGCATTTGTTGATATTGGGGTTAAACATGATGGACTTGTACATGTTTCAAAGTTAAGAAATAAATTTGTGAGCGACCCTAAAAAAAGTCGTTGCAGTTGGCGATATCGTGACAGTTTGGATTGACAGTGTTGATTTAGAGCGGCAACGAATTCAATTAACAATGATTGATCCACAGGAGAACAAAAATTAATCGTGACAAATGAACAGTTACAAAATCTAACCAAACAGTGGTCCGAAGAGTATTTTCACCAGCCATTTAAGCATGAAACTTACTTTAATGCTCGGTTAAAAACAACCGGTGGTCGTTATCATCTTAAAGATCATCACATTGATATTAATCCGAAAATGATTGATGACTTTGATTTAAAGAATTTGCGTCAAGTGGTACTTCATGAGCTGTGTCATTACCATCTCCATTTAAGCGGACAGGACTATCATCATCGTAGTCGTGAGTTTAAAGTGTTGTTGCAGCAAGTTGGTGGTGCTCGTTATGCTCCATTAGTACCTAATTCATTAGCTCCAAGACAAAATAAAAAAATAGTTTATCAATGTACAAATTGTTATTCTCGCATTATCAGAAAACGACATTTTAATACAACTCGTTTTGTGTGTGCTCGCTGTGGTGGCCATTTTGAATTAATTTCAGCAAGCTAAAAAGACGTAATATCACGGTGGACAGGTTACTAGTGAATATTTGATATTGTCATTAGTCCGATAATTTGCTATGATATTACTCGTTGATGCGGCCGTGGCGGAACTGGCAGACGCGCAAGATTAAGGATCTTGTGGTCAATTATGACCGTGGAGGTTCAAGTCCTCTCGGCCGCATAAAAAAAAGAGCGTGTTCAACCGCTCTTAGAAGCCAAAACACAATGGTAAAACAAAGCGTATGATTCGAACTGTGAATCATGCGCTTTGTTTTATTGTTGTATGTAGAACTCTGCGGTTGAAAACGTATCTCGGCAATAATAAAGCAATAACACGATTCAAACTGTGAATCATTTTTATTGTCTTAATTCAACAAACAAAATTCTTTGATGATTACACTTTAATTAATATCAAGTATAAGTACTAGTAATTTATGTGGGTCTGAATTAAAATGTAAAGGTTAAAAATATGAAGGCGGTCAATACTAATGACAACATTTGCAAAAATAACTGCTACTGCTGGCTATGTTCCTAAACGAGTAGTGACGAACAATGAGTTAGCAAAAATCATGCCTACTACTGATGAATGGATTGTGGCACATACTGGAATCGCAACTAGGCATTATGCCCTTGATGATGAAAATACTTCTGATTTAGCAACCACGGTGGGAAATAAATTGCTTCAGCGTGCTGGCTTGGCCGCTGATGAAATTGACTTAATCATTGTTACTACTATCACACCAGATTCACTAACACCGGCAACTGCTAGTATTGTTCAAGGAAAGCTGCACGCAAAAAATGCAGTTGCGTTTGATGTCAGTGCAGCCTGTGCCGGGTTTGTTTTTGGTTTAAGCGTGGCAGATAAAATGATGCGTAGTGGTATGTATCGCCATGCCATGGTTATCAGTGCCGAGGTTAATTCTAAAATGATGGATTTCACCGACCGGACATCGACAGTTTTTTTTGGTGATGGGGCAGGTGGAGCACTACTATCTCAGACCAGCTCTGAAGACGAAGAATTTTTAATAGCTGAGAAGTTACAAACTGATGGTACGGGTGCTCAAACTATTCACAGTGGTCGGATAGCACCAATCACCAAATTAGCTGCAAGTAATTACCCACAAACAGATGCTTTTTTTCAAGATGGACGTGCTGTTTTTGAATTTGCGACCAATACAGTTCCAGTTCAAATTAAACGGTTATTAATTGATGCTGGGATAACTACTAATGAGCTACAATTGGTAGTATGTCATCAAGCTAATTTGAGAATTATAGAAAAAATTGCTGCCAAACTAGAAATGCCGTTTGATAAATTTGCGCACACAGTAGAAAGTTACGGTAATATGTCGTCTGCGGGGATTCCAGTAACGCTCGATCAAAGTGTCTCAGTTGGCGAAAATTATCAGCCAATACTGTTAAGTGGCTTTGGAGCTGGACTTGATTATGGCAGCATGTTAATTAGAATGTAGGGATAACTATGAACGATAAACAAATTAGAGCTTTAATTGATCAATTAGCTAAATATGATTTTATCCATGCCCAGATTAAAATTGATGATTTTGAGTTGAGTTTAGATCGTGACCAACTGGCTAGTGGATCAAATCAAACCGTTGAACAAGCAGTAAAAACAATTAATAGCCCCATGATCGGAGTTTTTCATGCTAATGAACAACCAATGAAAGTTGGTACATTGGTGACTGATAATACGGTTGTTGGGCAAATAGAAAGCATGAAGTTATTCAATGATGTTACTGCTTCGATCACTGGGAAAGTGGTTGCAATTTTATGCGATGATGGTGAAGCAGTACAGTTTGACCAGCCATTGTTTAAAGTGGCTCAAGGAGTGGCTGATTAATGTTTAAAAAAGTACTGATTGCTAATCGTGGTGAAGTTGCTTGTCGCATTATTCGGGCTTGTAGACAGCTTAATATTGCAACTGTGGCAGTGTATTCCACTGCAGATCGTGATGCTCTGTTTGTCCATCAGGCGGATGAAGCGTACTGTATTGGTCCCGCGAATGCTAAAAAATCGTATCTAAACCGTGAAGCAGTGTTGATGGCTGGAATTATTGCTAATGTAGATGCAATCCACCCGGGATATGGGTTTTTATCCGAAGATGCTTTGTTTGCCAAAATGTGTGCACAATGTGACATTACATGGTTGGGACCAACTGCTGACTTGATTGAGCTAATGGGTAATAAAGCCGCCGCACGCAAATTTGCGGCCAGTCGAGGAATTGCAATTATTCCGGGGACTTTTGTTTTAAACGACCTTGATCATGCAAAACAAGCAGCCAAAAAAATTGGATATCCACTGTTAATTAAGGCTAGTCAAGGCGGCGGTGGTAAAGGAATCCGGTTGGTAAATAATGTAGCTCAGTTACAGGCTCAACTTGCAATTGCGAGACAAGAAGCGGGTTCTTCGTTTGCTAATAATGAAATCTACCTAGAGAAAGTTTTACAAAGTGCGCGCCATATTGAAGTGCAAGTAATTGGAGATCAGGCCGGCAATATTCAAGTTTTAGGCGATCGAGACTGTACCTTACAAACTAGGCGCCAAAAAGTAATTGAAGAAAGTCCAGCAACTTTTATTACTCAAGCACAACGGCGAGAGTTAGTCCAAATGGTGCATCAACTATTAGATAACTGTAATTATCAAGGATTAGGCACAATTGAGTTTTTGTTTAACCAAGACCGATTTTATTTTTTGGAAATGAACACGCGCCTGCAAGTGGAACATGGTGTAACTGAAACAACAACCGGGCTTGATATTGTGTTGTTACAGTTACAATTAGCGGCCAATGACGCGCGATTACCAGATTATATTCCTAGCAATGAAGGTGTTGCAATTGAGTGCCGCCTAACTCTAACAACACCAACACAAGTTAATCAGTTGAAGATGTTTAATTTTCCAGCCACTATGCGGGTCGATACTGGCTATCAAGCAGGTGATTTTATTCCGCCTTTTTATGATTCACTGCTAGCAAAAATGATTGTTAGTGCGCCTACTAGAAGTAAAGCAATTAATAAAATGAATTCTGCCTTGGCGCAAGTGCGTATTGATGGGGTTCAAAGTAACTTAAGCCAGCTACAAAGTATTATTGCTAGTGATTGGTATCAAAGTAATCAATTTCTTGTTACAACTTTAGATGCGAGGATAACTACTAATGAGTCAACAGCCAAAAAAGGGAACTTGGACTAAGTGTCCACAATGTGGCGCACATGTAAATCAACTAGAATGGGGCCAATATGAACAGTGCCCTCATTGTGGCTATTATTTACGGTTAAGTGCTGTCAAAAGAATTGAGATTGTGTGTGATGCAAATTCATTTGAACCTACAGTCAAAATTCCGACAAGTAAAAATGGATTGAATATTCCAGGTTACAGTGAAAAGTTAGTTGCTAGTCAGCAAAAAAGTGGCTTGAACGAAGCAATCTTGGCTGGACAGGCAGAAATTAATCAAATTCCAGTAATGATTGGTGTGATGGACAGCCATTTTATGATGGGAACTTTGAACACGATTGTTGGAAAAGTTATTCGAGAGATGTATCTGATAGCTGCTCGTAAACAGTTACCACTCGTTTTATTTATTGCTTCTGGTGGTGCCAGAATGCAAGAAGGAATCTTTTCATTGCTACAAATGAACACTGTTTTAGCTGCGAAACGAAAGTTTGATCAGACTGAACAAGTTGCAATTAGTGTCCTAACCGATCCAACGATGGGGGGAGTATCAGCTAGTTTTGCATTTAAAAATGATATTGTTGTGGCCGAGAAAAATGCTCAAATAGGATTTGCTGGACAGCGAGTAATCAAAGCCACTTCTACACAGCCATTACCAAAAGAGTTTCAAAAAGCAGAGGATTTACTTAGCCATGGATTGGTAGACGGTGTTTTAGATCGTCAAGACATGAAAACTTATTTAGGAACAATTTTGAAGTTACATCAGAGGAGTAAATGATGTTAAAACAGCAGTTACAACAAATTAGAAATCAGGATCGAATTAGTAGCCAAGCAGTACTTAGTTATTTATTTACTGATTTTATTGAATTACATGGTGATCGAGTACTCGGTGATGACGGTACTTTAACCGGTGGAATAGCCTTCTTGGAGGGCCTCCCTGTAACGGTTTTAGCAGTTAATAGAAGGACAATTACGCTTAGTAAAGAGATAGTTAATGGGGGCATGGTTACAGTCAGTGGGTACAAAAAAGCCCACCGTTTAATTCAGGCTGCGCAACGATTTGATCGCCCGGTTATCAGTTTGATTGATATGCCAGGTGCAGATGCGAGTGTTTATTCTGAGCAGCACGGCCAAAGTCAGGCTATTGCAGATGTGATCGCAGATATGGGCGAGTTGACTAGCCCTAATATAGCTATTTTCCTCGGAGAAGGTCATAGTGGTGGCGCATTAGCATTCGCAAATAGTAATCGAATTTTGATGTTGGAGCAGGCATTATTTTCAGTTGCGTCACCAGAAGCAGTAAGCGCCATTGTCACCGGTGATGATCTCAACCAATACTTGCCTATGACAGCGTCAGCACTGGCTGAAGTCGGGTTGGTTGATGATATAATCAAGGAAGATCAAAATGTGTTACAAAATATAAAGTCAGCATTATTACGTCAATTAACACCACTTCAAAAAGAAGCTGGTAGTGAACTTATTGAGTTACGACAACATAAATTTTTGAAAGTGCTTGATCTGTTTTAGTTTTTTTATTTAAAAAATGAAATCGCTATCATTAATTATTGCGTTATTGGCCGTGTATTGGTGTGCTATAATCGAATCATTACATATTTTGGAGGCCAGATTAATGGGTGTTTTTTTATCTAGTGTTTCCGGTGTTTTCATCATTTTGGTTATGGTTGCGATTGGATACATATTGACAGAGCGAGGGTGGTTTGATGAAAGTTCATCAAAGCTAATTTCGCGCTTAGTCACACAAATTGCTCTTCCTGCATACATGATTACTACAATTATGCATGATTTTACAGCAAATGAATTGAAAACATTATTACCGGATTTACGCTACCCCGTGATTTCAATGTTGATCTTATTTGCATTTTCGTTTGCAGTCATTCGAGTATTAAGAATTAAGCAGTCGCATGCAGGCTTATTTTCATCAATGTTTTTTAATTCTAATACTGTGTTTGTTGGATTACCGATTAACTTAGCACTTTTTGGTGATCGTTCGCTCCCGTATGTTTTGGTTTATTACATGGCAAATACTACTTTTTTTTGGACTTTAGGGGTCTGGTTGATTCAACGAGATGGAATGGGTAGTGCCAAAATTAACTTATGGGTAACGCTGAAAAAAGTCTTTTCACCACCATTACTCGGATTTATTGTCGGGGTTTTGTTAGTAATGTTTCATGTCACATTACCCAAGTTCTTAATGAGTGACTTAAGTTATATCGGAGGCTTAACAATACCGTTGTCGATGTTTTTTATCGGAATTGCGGTTTCCAATGCTGGACTGTCACGAATGCGGATAGATGTTGATGCACTGGGGATTTTACTAGGTCGGTTTCTCTTCTCGCCTTTTTTGATGGCGGTTTTGGTACTGCCAAGTGATATGCCAGTTTTGATGAAGCAAGTCTTTATTTTACAAGCGGCAATGCCGGTTATGACAAATGCGCCTGTTGTTTCGAAGTTGTACAATGCAGATGCTGATTACGCAGCTATTATGGTGACGGAAACGACATTAGTGAGTGTAGTCGTGATTCCAATTTTGATGGTAATTATTAAGGCATTAGTTTAAAGGAGTTTGGTTTGAAAAAAACAGGTTTATATATTTTATTTTCGACGGTTATGTTTAGTTTGATGGAAATTGTTTTGAAATCGACTGGAACTGCATTCAATCCAATTCAGATTAATTGGATTCGATTTTCGATTGGTGGTATCGTTTTATTGCCATTTGCGATTCAGTCATTAAGAATTCAAGGAATTATGTTGCGATGGTCTGATTTAAAATTGTTCGCCGTCACTGGTTTTATGTGTTTGTTGGTTAGCATGACATTGTTTCAGCTTGCGATTATGTATGACCAGGCGTCCACAGTTGCCGTTGTGTTTAGTGCCAACCCAGTTTTTGCACTCATCTTTTCATATATTATTTTACATGAGCGACTAGGACGTGCTAACTTAATTGCTGTAATTTTGTCGGTTATCGGGTTATTAGTAATTGTTAACCCGACGCACTTAAATAACGCCTTAGGACTAACGCTAGCAATTAGCTCAGCAATAACTTTTGGTCTATACAGTATTATTTCACGATATGGTTCAATTAAACGTGGATTTAATGGGATCGTGATGACATGTTTTACATTTATTATTGGGTCGATTGAATTGTACGTTATTATCCTGATTACTAAAATTAAAGTGGTAGCGAACGGGATGGACCAAGTTTCATGGTTACGCCAATTTAGTAATATTCCGCTGATGACTAATGTAAATGGTCATTTTTTCTGGACACTGTTTTTTATTGGTGTTTGCGTTACTGGTGGTGGCTTTGCATTTTACTTTTTAGCAATGGAGCGTTCTAACGTTTCAACTGCATCATTGGTGTTTTTCATCAAGCCAGGTTTAGCGCCAATATTGGCGGCTTTATTAATTGGTGATAAAATTGCGTTGACTACAGTCATTGGAATTATCATCATTATTGCGGGCTCAATTGTAACATTTATGGGTAATCAAAGACGTGAAACTGGTGGGCCGATGACCAAAAATATTGGTAAGAGCGTTTGAAAATAAGAGCATTCATCAGTAAATTAAAAAATTAATTTATTGGTGGATGCTTTTATAGTGTTATTGGTTGGATATTCAATTTTTGAATTTTTAAAAAAATAGGATAAAGAAATGAAAAATCATAGTTGTATCGAAAAAAAGCCAAAAAATTTATTAAATTTTAATTATTAAGAATACCTTAAGGACAAGGATTATACGAACTACTGAAATCTTTTTGTAACAATTGCAAAGATTTGTAATCTTAATGCTATTGGATTGCAACATCTAAGCGATACAATGACACTCGTAATTAAGACATACAAATTACATATTAAAGGCGAAATCAACTATACAAAACAAACTACAGGAGTGATTATGATTAAATCAGCAGCAAAGAAAACATTACTTGGTACATTAGGTGCAGCTAGTCTTTTAGTTGCCGGCACACAAGTTGCACATGCAGATACAGTTAAAGTTCAAAGTGGCGATACTGTTTGGGCTTATTCTCAAAAGTATCATGTCTCAATTGATTCAATTGTAAAGGCTAATAAGTTGGCTGATGCAAACTTAATCATTGCTGGACATGCTCTAAATATTCCTGGTGTTTCTACTAGCGATGCTAGTCAAACATCTACTGCAGCTTCTACAGCTACAACGTCAACAGCTACTTCAGCTGCTGCTCAAGCAACTACTCAAAGTAGTGCAGCAGCTAGTTCGGTTGCTTCATCAAGTGCTGTAAGTTCTAGCTCAGCTGCTACAAATGCGACAAGTACAGTTACAAGCACAACAGGTACTTCAAGTGCAAGCTCAAACCAACAAAATAATGACGCAGCGCAAGCACCATCAACTCAAACTTCAGCTGCTCGTGGTGCTGGTGTAGCAACTGCTTTAGCAATTGCTAACGGTAGCACACCATACGTATATGGTGGTAACGAATTATCTGGATTTGACTGTTCTGGTCTTGTTCAATATGCTTATGGTTTGAGTGCTCGTACTACAGTTCAACAAGCTAAATTAGGCGCTCATAACTATAACGTTCAAAATGCCCCTTATGGTGCATTGTTGTTCTGGGGTCCTGAAAGTGCGCCTTATCACGTTGCTATTTCACTTGGTAATGGTACTTACGTGGCTGCTCAAAACTCACAAAAGGGTATTGGTGTATTTAGCCAAACATACTGGAAGCCAAGCTTCTACATTAACTATTAATCTTAATTATTAAGTCCGCTTAGCGGGCTTTTTTTTTGCCTAAAATCAATTGAGCAATTCAATAAATTCATTTAAAAATCAGTTTTTAGTCAAATAAAGGTAGTTATAAATACATTTTTTTTGATTAAAGTAGATTTCATTATGAAAAATGAAAAGGTAAATTTTAATATTTTGAGATACGTTTTGATTGTCGTTTTGTCAATTGGATTACTTTTGTGCTGGGTGCAGCACTTCAAAAATAGTGCAACTGATGCTAAATCTGCTCAGGTTAATAACAGTGCAGTTGCCAAGAAACGTAAAATTATCAAAACAAACTTGACCAACTATTTAAATAGTGTCACGGATGATGGAACCGTGAGTGTGAGTTTTTATAGTTTGGGTGCAAAGACAGGCAGTACTGCTGCAAATAGTGAGTCAGCAGCACTTTATCAAAAAGGTAGTTTACAAGTCGAATCAAATGCCCATACTGCTCAAACAGCGGCTAGTACCTATAAACTGTTTATTACAGCATATTTAATGAAACAAAAAATGCAAGGTAATTTCACTTGGTCGTCCAGTAATGCAGATGGATTTTATCGAATGATTGTTAACAGTGAAAATGATTTTGCTGAAACGCAATTAGCGAGTTACGGTAAAACTGCTATTAATAGTTTCATTAGTGGTCAAGGGTGGTACTCACCTGTATTTCAAGATGGGATCGCTGCTCAAACAACAAGTTATAGTCTTCAATTATTGTTAGCGCAATTAGATGCAGGGACAGGTCCATTTAAAAATAGTAGTGATCGCGCAAAAATATTAAAATTGATGGGGAAACAGGTTTATCGAACTGGTATTCCTACTGGTGTTAACGAGGCTGATGCGGGAACCACCGTTACTGATAAGGTTGGTTTTTTGAATGATACTAATAATGATGCTGGAATAGTGACGCTCCCAAATGGTCAAAAATATATTTTGGTTATTATGACTCATGGTCACAATCAAAGTGGCTTTAGCGGTTTCCCCAAGATTGCTAAGATTGCTAAAACAGTTCAAACGATTGTGTACGGGCAAAACGCTGGTGAAAAAGTTCAGTCATATAATTGAGATGGAGGAGTTCCACCTGTCAAAGTGGTAAATTATGCGCTATGATAGTTACAGGCAGGGGGAAGATAAATGGTAACATTGGTAATTACGCGACATGGAGAGAGTCAGGCTAACCGAGATAATATTTTTACTGGATGGACTGATGTACCATTGACTGATAAGGGTATGTTGCAGGCTCAAACAGCGGCACTTAAGATTAGAAAACTGCAAATTTATTTTGCAGATGTGCATACATCGATGTTGCAACGAGCTATTTTAACTGCCAATATTATTTGCGATACAATTGGCCAATCATATATTCCGATTCATAAATCTTGGCGACTAAATGAACGACATTATGGTGCTTTGCGTGGCCACAATAAAGATACGATAAAGGCGCAATATGGCTCGGATCAAGTGGCAAAGTGGCGGCGTGGCTTTAATGCGTTACCACCTCAATTAAGTAATGCAGATCATGAGCGTAGATATGATCAAATCGGGGTAAAAATACCACTGAGTGAAAGTCTGAAAATGACACAAGCAAGATTGTTACCATATTGGAATGACCATATTGCACCACAACTGTTGAATGGTCAAAATCAACTAATAGTAGCTCATGGCAGTACACTGCGGGCACTAATCAAATATTTAGATCAAATCGCAGATGATCAAATTGATCAAGTTGAGGTAGCTAATGGAGAACCAATTGTGTATCAATTTGATCAAAAATTACAAGTGCTTAGTAAAACAAAGTTAGATTAAAATTCGATGATAATTAGATTTGACTTATCACATTTTTGAGATACAATTAACATATCTTGATAAGTAAGTGGTGAAGAGGTGAAACCAAGGTAACTCCTTCAAACCATTTGTTTGAAGGAGTTTTTGTCGAGAACACATAGAACAATAGAATAAGGAGAAATACATATGAAATTTACAGTAGTTGGTTCAGGTGCAATGGGTTTACGCTATGGTGTTTTATTGCAGGATGCAGGTAATGAGGTTGATTTTGTCGATCCGTGGGAACCACATGTGGAAAAAATGCGTGCACAGGGCGGAGTTTATGTTTCTCGTGATCACAAGGATCGCCATTTAGTACCAGTTAATGTCTTTTACCCAGAAGAATACACTGGTAATCCAGATTGTTATATTTTCTTTACCAAACAAATGCAGTTGGAGAATGTTTTAAAGCGTTGTGCACATTTTTTTAAACCACATCAGTATGCGTTAACTTGTATGAATGGTATGGGACATGTGGAAAAGTTATTAAATTATTTTGCTCCAGAAAAATTAGTCGCTGGTACAGCGTTAGTAGCCACAGTGTTAAATGGGCCTGGTGACGTTGACTTTATTGGTGCCCGTGGTGCGGGGTCCATGAATTTAGCCAATTATACTGAAAAGCCAGATGAATTCACCCATCAATTAGTGGCACAGTTAGAAAAAGCCCAGTTTAATCCTAATTTAACAACCAATTTTCGAGGTACTTTGTTAGCTAAAGTTGTGTTCAATTCGGTTGTTAACACCTTGTGTACTATGTTTGAGATGACAATGGGCGAGTATGCTGCTTATGAAGGTGCCGATGAAATGAGTCGCCAGCTAATTGATGAAGCCTACGATGCTTGCGAACGGGATGGTATTAAAATGATTAATACTCGTCAAGAAGAGTTAGATAGTGTTAATTATGTTAGCAAGGTAGCTAATCCATTACATTACCCTTCAATGTATCAAGATATGCATAATTATCGTCCAACCGAGGTCGATTATATCAATGGCTACCTGGTTAAATTAGGACGAAAGCATGGATATGAAGCTAAAACACACGCTTTTTTGACTCATGAGGTTCACTTGGCTGAGCTGCAAAAACAAAAGGAACTTAAGCAACAGCAAGTTAGCTCTGTAGCTTAAATTATGAAAAAAACAATTCAGCTCTTCATCTTATTACGAATGAAGGAACTGAATTGTTTTTTTGTTTTATTTAAAGATGATTATGCATTGATTTTTATGCCAGTGCGCCCATTGGGTCCCATGGCTTCAATAAGACAGGTTCTTGTGATTGAGCGGCCTGTAGTTCTGGTGACAAAAATTGTTTTTTAACCACGATTTGATAGCAAAATTCATTCATCCAGGCGTCACTCATAACAAAGTAGCCTTTGGTCCCAACCTTTGGTCCCCATGAATTTTCTACCTTCCATTTAGTGGGTTGACCATCAACTAAATCAACACCGGTTAAAACCATGGCATGAGTCATCATACTGTCACCATAATCTAGTCGTTGGGCCTTGTTCATCGAAAATGGAGTATCGAATAATGCTGCTTCATTATAGATATTCAGATCCATAATTCCTTTTTGCCGATCTGAACTTTGACCAACATCACAGCCAAACCAAACGCTTTCGCCAGCCTTTAACTGTTCAATAGCTAATTGTTTAAAATCAGCCATTGTTACATTCAAATGTTTGACTGCCCGACCGCCAACAACATTACCAAGCATGTCAATGGTATAAGTTTGATTATAAGGTTTATCAGTTGTTGGAGCATTAATAATAGAAACGTAGTCGTCTAAATTCCAGCCAATGTATTTTTTGAAAAATGATTGGGGAGTCAAATTGGCCTCACGATGATATGTTTTTTGTTCATCGCGATATTCAAAGTCAAATTTAACCGGTGGTTGACCAAAACTATATGTTAACATCCGGTAAATCGTGTTAAGCATATTCGTTCGGGTGTCATTAATTTCTTGCTCGCTAGCATTGTCTGCAACCAGCTGTCGTAAAACAACTGCGTCTTGCCGTAACTTACGATTTAGAGTGGTATTGATTTCATTTGATTTAGAACTATTGTACGTCTCAGGCATTGCTGATTGGGGAACTACACCGTACTTTTCAATTAAGGCACAGAGCATATCCCATTGGCCGCCATCTTGTTGTGGGGTTTCCATTAACCACGCGACCTCACGACTGCTAGTTGGCTGTTGCGCTGTTTTTAGCACATTTTCATAAAAATAATTAGCCTTTTCGAATTTATCCCAGAAGAAAGTATACGATTGCGATAATTCAAACTTTTTAAGACCAAATTTTTGAGCCATATCGTGGCGCATCGTATTTAACGCTGCAAACATCCAGCAGCGACCAGACTGTTTTTGGTTGGCGACATCGCCAGTGTCAAGATCGATTGAAAAGACTGGATCAGAATCACTAACGGCATGCCAGTCATAGCTACTAGCTAAAATTCCATTTTTGGTAACTGCACGTTCCAGCACAGATGAAGTTGGCTGTTCATGTAGATTTTGGTTAAATTGATCTAGTTGTTCACTTGTGATTTCATGACTCATTTACTCCACGCTCCCTTTTAATAATTAGTTTCTATTGTACTCGAAATTTTAATATCAGTAAATTAAAAGACAGCAACTAGCTATAATGAACAAAATACTCATTATATTTAGTTACTGCCATTGGCATTAGTTTATGGAATTTTAATCGCGAGCTTGCAAAATTTCTGGTCCGCTTTCCCGACCAACAATTACAGTGTTAACCATATCGAGGAAAAAGCCATGTTCAACCACACCGACCATTTTGATCAATTCATCGGCAAGTGCAAATGGATCGCCAATTCGCTCCAAATGTAAATCGATCACATAGTTCTTTTGATCGGTTAAAAATTTATTTCCATTCGTGAGTCGAAATTCAGGCTTGTATCCTCGTTTCTTAAGTTCGTCAAAAACATGTTGGCTACCAAACGGAATAACTTCAACAGGTAAGGGAAATGCACCTAACTGGTGTACCATTTTACTCTCGTCAACAATCCACATAATCTTATTGGAATTTGTAGCAACAATTTTTTCCCAAAGATGTGCGCCACCGCCACCTTTGATTCCTTGAAAGTTATCGTCAATTTCGTCAGCGCCATCAATAGTTAAATCAATGTGATCAACTTCGTCGATATCTTTAATTGTGATACCAAGGTCCTGCGCTTGTTTTGTTGTTCGCAGGGATGTAGTAACACCAACAATATTTAGCTTTTCATTTTGTACTCGTGCTCCCAGCGCATCGACCATGTAACGAACGGTCGATCCAGTTCCCAAACCAACGATCATTCCATCCTTGATATACTTAACAGCTTCTTGTCCCACTTGTTTTTTTAATTCATTTTGATCCATTTGTGATAACTCCATTTCTATTAATTGTAGAGTGCTAATTAAGCCGTTTAGCTCTGTGTATCTGGCTGCATTAGCACTTTTAAAATAAAAAGATTAAAATCGATCTTCTGGTGCTAATAACTGCTGATACTCTGGATGATTACCGAATTCTTTTTTTGCATATGGACATAATAATTTAGCGTGCAAGTGGTTGTCTGTGGCATACTTGACAAATTCAGCGACTAACTGGGCTGCCAACCCCTGCCCACGAGCAGCAGGACTAACGAATGTTCGTTCAACCACTACATCACTAGAACCTTGTTCAACTGCCGGAAAAACAATTTCACCCAGTAGTTCACCGTGTATATCTTCGGCATAAATGCGACCATCATCATATTGAAATTGCATGTCGTTTCCCCCGTTGCATTTTAATATCATCTAAATTTAACCGTTTTCAGCATTCTTTGTCAACTTACTTCGATAAACTAGTATTAAAACGCAGTGTCCTCCCTTATAATTAGAGAGTATGAAAGAAAAGGGGATGTTCAAAATGAATCGTGGGTTTGAAGTAGTTTCAAAAAAGGTAGATCAACAAATTAATTTACCATTGCGTCAAACAAAAAATGCGGCTGGTTATGATTTTGAGTGTGCTGAAGATTTTGTCTTACCGTCAATTTGGAAACTTAATTTTATCAAAATATTTAAGTTACTTCACCAAAAAAAGGCAATTTCTGAGGAAGAATTACTGCAAGCCGATGAGGTGTTGAAGCCTTTATTGGTACCAACCGGGATTAAGGCATATATGCAACCAAATGAATTTTTGCTACTAGCCAATCGGTCCAGCAATCCGTTGAAACGACGATTAGTGTTGCCTAACGGTGTTGGCGTTGTGGATGCAGATTATTATAACAATAGTGGCAACGAGGGTGAAATTTTTTTTCAATTACTTAATTTCGGTGTAACAGATGTGCATATTAAAAAAGGTGAACGAATTGGTCAAGGTATCTTTGTACCATTCCTAATCACTGATAATGAGACGTTACCACAAAATGAACGCAGTGGTGGTTTTGGCTCGACAAAAAAGTAAGCTTAAGATACGTTTACAATTATTGGTAAATCTAGAATTTACGGTGACTATGATACAATGATAAGGACTACTTTGAAATAGTCAAAAGTGTTTGAATTTGCATTAATTGGAATCTAAATATTATTCACTATAATTTGTCAATTATCACAATATTTCTATGTTTGGAGGTTAATAGATGGCAAAAGTAAAAACACAATTTGTTTGTCAGAATTGTGGCTATAGTTCACCGCGTTTTTTGGGTCGCTGTCCAAATTGTGGTGAGTGGAACACGCTAGTAGAAGAAAAAGTTCAATCTACTGCTGACCGAAAATCTCGTGTTAGTATGAGTGGCACGACCGTGAAACCAACTAAAATTAATGAAATTAAAATGGGTGAGACACCACGTGTTAAAACAAACCTAAAAGAGTTAAACCGCGTTTTGGGTGGGGGAATAGTGCCAGGATCACTAATTTTAATTGGTGGTGACCCCGGAATTGGTAAATCAACCCTTCTTTTACAAGTTTCAGGTCAGCTTAATCAAACTGGTGGCAAGGTCTTATATGTTTCTGGTGAAGAAAGTTCCACTCAAATTAAAATGCGTGCTGATAGATTGAATGTGACCGGCGATCAATTCTATGTTTATCCTGAAACTGATATGAGTAGTATTCGTCAGACCATTGAAGATTTAAAACCAGATTATGTGGTAATTGATTCGGTGCAAACGATGTCTGAGCCAGATATATCTTCTGCAATCGGTAGTGTGGCACAAATTAGAGAAGTCACTGCTGAATTAATGCAAATTGGGAAAACTAATAATATCACGATTTTTATTGTTGGTCATGTTACCAAGGGTGGCGCGATTGCAGGGCCTAAAATATTAGAACATATGGTTGATACAGTACTTTACTTTGAAGGTGACTTACATCATACGTATCGAATTTTACGGTCACAAAAAAATCGCTTCGGTTCAACTGATGAGTTGGGTATTTTTGAGATGCGCGAGGGCGGATTGACAGAGGTTGCTAATCCATCAGAGGTTTTTCTTGAAGAGCGATTGAAAGATGCAACTGGGTCTGCTGTGGTGGTTTCAATGGAAGGAACACGCCCAATCTTAGTCGAAATTCAGGCGTTAATTACACCAACTGTTTTTGGTAATGCACAGCGAACAGCTACTGGGCTTAATCGTAACCGTGTTTCCTTATTGATGGCAGTGCTAGAAAAGCGTGCTAATTTGATGTTGCAAAATCAAGATGCATATCTGAAAGCCGCCGGTGGGGTTAAATTAGATGAACCAGCAATTGATTTAGCTATTTCAGTTAGTATTGCTTCTAGCTATCGTGATAAGGGGACCCAGCCAACAGATGCTTTTGTCGGAGAGGTTGGTTTAACTGGTGAAATTCGTCGTGTTAATCGAATTGAACAAAGAGTGGGAGAAGCACAAAAACTTGGATTTAAGCGGATTTTTGTTCCTAAAAATAACCTACAGGGTTGGACGCCGCCTACTGGAATTACAGTGGTTGGGGTTGCAACTTTAGGGGAAGCACTCAAAAAGGCTTTGAATTAATTTTGAAAGGAGGATATTATAATGAGAAAACATATTATTAGAGGACTATTTGTACTACTTGGCGCTGCTTTAGGCTTTTATTATCTACCGCTGCTGTGGGAAGCAATTGGCTTTACGTTAACCGGGATTAGTTTATTATCTGTTGATTTATTAATTGGAGCACTTATATTTTTGCTATTATCCTATTTATTGGCTACTTCCGTTGAACGACTAGTGAATCGTACAGAGTCTTATTTAAGTAAACAGGGCCCGATTTATTTATTATTTGGAAGTTTATTAACAATTGTGGGGTTAGTACTGGCGGTGTTGCTATCGATCCCGCTGTGGAATTCACATATACCAGTACTTGATAATATTGTTCCTGTAATTTTAATGCTGATTTTTGGATACATGGGGTTTCGCTTAGGAACAACAAGACTTGATGATTGGCGGACATTATTTCAATTTCGGCGTCAAAATAAAGAGAGCCCAACTACTACTAACAGCGATGGTAGTTTACTAGCAAAACAGGATGAAAACTATCATCATTACAAGATATTGGATACCAATATCTTGATTGATGGACGAATTTACGACATTGTTAAAACTGGATTCATTGAGGGAACTTTATTAGTTCCTAATTTTGTGCTATATGAATTACAGTACATTGCTGATTCCAGCGATAGCATTAAACGAGTCCGTGGTCGTCGAGGACTTGATATTTTAAATAAGTTACAAAGTGAAAAAATCGTTCCAATTGAAATGTATGAAGGCGATTTTGATGATGTTCCTGAAGTCGATAGCAAGCTAATTCGGCTAGCTAAAGAGGTTGACGGAGTGATTGTTACTAATGACTACAACTTAAACAAGGTCATTCAGTTTCAAAATGTCCAAGTAATGAATATCAATGGGTTGGCTAAATCACTAAAACCACGAGTTATTCCAGGTGAAACTCTAAACGTGATGGTGGTTAAGAATGGTACTGAACGACAACAAGGGGTCGCTTATCTGGACGATGGCACAATGGTTGTCGTTGAAGACGGTCGTTACTATATGAACGAACATATTGACGTTGAGGTGACGAGTGCCTTACAAACAGATGCGGGGCGGATGATTTTTGCTCGGCCACTACATTCAACCAAGGGAATCAATGAGCACCATACATCAGGAAAAGAAAGTACTGATAATAAATAAGACAACCAACTTGGAATTGTCTTGCGATACTTGTACACTAGATGTATTGTGATTTATGATGGAATTTTGATGAAAGAGGCGTAAAGTTTTGGCAAAAAGTAATATTAGAGTGCGTTATGCACCTAGTCCAACGGGACATTTGCATATTGGAAATGCGCGAACCGCGTTATTTAACTATTTATTTGCTCGTCATAATAAGGGTAAGTTCATTATTCGGATTGAGGATACTGACACTAAACGAAATATCCAAGACGGTGAAAAAAGCCAGTTAGAAAATCTAAAGTGGTTAGGGTTAGACTGGGATGAGGGTCCTGATGTCGGCGGTGATTTTGGTCCTTATCGTCAATCTGAACGAAAAGATATTTATGTGAAATTGATTCAACAATTATTAGATGAAGGTTTGGCATATAAATCATATCGGACTGAAGAAGAACTAGAATCTGATCGTGAAGCACAAAAGGCTCGTAAAGAGATGCCTCATTATGTATATGAATATGCGGGTATGTCAGATGAGCAAATTGCACAAGCACAAAAAGAAGCTCAAGATAAGGGCATTGAACCGGTCGTTCGTTTTCGAGTGCCACAAGATCACACGTATACGTGGGATGATCTTGTTAAAGGTGAAATTTCGTTTGCGGCTGACACGATCGGTGGCGATTTTGTTATTCAAAAACGAGATGGAATGCCAACATATAACTTTGCTGTCGTAGTTGATGATCATCTGATGAAAATCAGTCATGTTTTTCGTGGAGATGACCATGTTGCTAACACACCAAAACAATTGATGATTTACGAGGCATTTGGCTGGGATGCACCTAAGTTTGGTCATATGAGTCTGATTATTAACACAGAAACTGGTAAAAAGTTAAGCAAGCGTGATGAGTCTGTATTGCAATTCATCGAACAGTATCGTGAATTGGGTTATTTACCGGATGCAATGTTAAACTTCATCGTTCTGTTGGGATGGTCACCGGTTGGAGAAGATGAGATTTTTACACGGCAAGAATTTATCAAAATGTATGATGAAACTCGGTTGAGTAAATCTCCAGCTTCATTTGATGGTAAAAAGTTGGAATGGATTAACAATCAGTATATGAAGAATGCTGATGAAGATGCTGTGTTTGACTTAGCATTGCCACAGCTAATTGAAGCTGGCCTGGTGGAAAAACAACCAGATGCTAAAACATTGGAGTGGACACGTAAATTAATTAGTATCTTCAAACGTGAGATTAGTTATGCACATGAAATTGTGCCGTTAACAAAGCCATTTTTCCATGGACCGGCTGAAATTAATGATGAAGCTAAGGAAGAATTACAGGCTGATACTGCATTAACAGTATTGCAAGAATTTCATGATCGAATTGAAAAACTTGATTATCTGAATACAGTTCAGATTTTAAAAACAATCAAGAGTATTCAAAAAGATACCAAAATTAAGGGTCGTAAGTTGTGGATGCCAATTCGAATTGCTGTGACACACGAAATGCATGGCCCAGAACTTCCTGAAAGTATTGAATTAATTGGGTACGAAAAGACGTTACAGAACTTGAGTGACATGATTAAAAAAATGAGCTAACTGATTGAAGGAAAAAAGAGGTTGAGAAAATTAGGTTTTCTCAACCTCTTTTGTTTGTAAATTAGCTAATAACATCTTAACGCCTGAGAGGGTGCTTTGTGGTAAACTTATATTATTCTATCCAACGTAAAGCGAGGTCGGACAAATGTTAAAAGTCTATAATACACTGACGCGTCAAAAAGAAATTTTTAAGTCGATTAAGCCTGGAGTTATCAACATGTATGTCTGTGGGCCAACGGTTTACAATTATATTCATATTGGTAATGCCCGCAGTGCCATTGCATTCGATACGATTCGCAGATACTTCGAATTTCGAGGCTATCAGGTTAATTACGTTTCTAATTTTACCGATGTTGACGATAAGATGATTAAAGCGGCGAATGAACAAGGGATTACGGTGCCTCAATTAGCCGATAAATTTATTGCTGCCTTTATGGAAGATACCCAGGCAATTAATATTGAACCGGCGACAAAACATCCTCGGGCTACCGAAAATATTTCAGAGATTATCTCATTTATTGAGGTTCTGATTGATAAGGGATACGCTTATGAATCTGACGGTGATGTATATTATCGTGCACGTAAATTTAAACATTATGGCGAGCTATCAGACCAAGCAATTGATGAATTAGAAGTTGGTGCTAGTCAACATGTTGATGATCAGGAATTCGATAAAAAAGAGGATCCAATTGACTTTGCATTGTGGAAAGCAGCTAAACCAAATGAAATTAAGTGGGAATCACCATGGGGTGCTGGACGACCAGGGTGGCATATTGAGTGTTCTGTTATGTCAACCAAGTATTTAGGTGATACGTTTGATATTCATGGTGGTGGGCAGGATCTCGAATTTCCCCATCATGAAAATGAAATCGCCCAAAGTGAGGCCAAGACTGGACAAAAGTTTGCCAATTACTGGTTGCATAATGGATTTGTCACGGTAGGTGATGATAACGAAAAAATGAGTAAGTCTTTAGGTAATTTTGTGACAGTCCACGACATTATTAAGCAACTTGACCCGCAAATTTTGCGTTTCTTAATGGCAACAACCCAGTATCGACGGCCAATCCAGTATAGTCAAAAAAATGTTACAGATGCAACTAATAATTTGCAGCATATCCAAACAGCGTTTACGAATTTAAATTATCGCCTACAAGATGCGGTTTCTGCTGATGAAAAAGAGGCTGAGCTGGTAGAAGTAGCTCAATTAAGAAATCGATTTGTGACTGCAATGGATGATGACTTCAATGCGCAAAATGCAATTACGGTTGTATATGAATTAGTTAAACTTATTAATGTCTATGCGCAAAAAAAACGTGTATTACGGGATACTTTGCAAACAATGTCGACGAGTTTGCAAGAGTTAGTTAGCATTTTCGGAATTCAGCTAACTACCGACAATTTAGACGATGCAAAGATTAAAGAATTAATTGATCAGCGTAATAATGCTCGTCGAAATAAAGATTTTCAATTAAGTGATCAAATCCGCGATGAATTAAAGGCACAGGGGATTATTTTAGAGGATACCCCACAAGGAACGCGTTATAGAAAGGATTAGCATGGCACAAATTGATTACCAACAAGTTAATGGAATTGCACTAGCCTATTTGGGGGATGCAGCCTACGAGGTTTACATTCGTGAACATTTGATTGATAAGGGGCTGACTAAACCAACCAAATTGCATCATTTGGCAACTCATTTTGTATCTGCCAAAGCACAGTCTGCACTAATTACATTAATGCAAGAAGATGACATCTTAACAGATGAAGAATGGGAATATTTTAAACGTGGACGTAATGCTAATAGTCATACCCATGCTAAGAATACTTCAGTATTAACCTATCGAATTTCAACTGGGTTTGAAGCGTTAATGGGGTACTTGAAACTAAGCCAGCAGAATCAGCGCCTTGAACAATTAGCAAATTGGTGTATTGAACAAGTGGAAGCAGGGAGAACAGAGTATGCAACCAGCAAATAATGAACTTGATTTTATCATTGGACGTCATCCAGCAGTTGAGGCTCTTAAATCAGAGCAAGAAATTAATAAAGTATTCTTGCAAGAAAGTTTAACATCAGATGCAATTAAGGAAATAGTCCAATTAGCTAAAAAACGTCGCCTAGTGATTTCTTCGGTACCTAAAAATAAGTTAGATCAAATGACAAATCGGCAAAATCACCAGGGAATTGTCTTAGCTGTCGCAGCCTTTCAATATGCTGAAATTGATGATTTATTTGATAATGCCAGTAAGCGGGGTGAAGAGCCGTTCTTTTTAATTTTGGATGAACTTGAAGATCCCCACAACTTGGGTTCAATTTTACGAACGGCAGATGCAGCCGGGGTGCACGGAATTATTATCCCTAAGAGAAGAGCAGTTGGATTGACTTCTGTGGTTGCTAAGACGTCTACTGGGGCAATTGAACATGTGCCTGTTGCAAGAGTAACTAATCTAGTGCAAACTGCTAAACAACTCCAGCAAAGGGGCGTTTGGTTGTTTGGAACGGACATGAATGGGACAGATTATCGTCGCTGGGATGCAAAAGGTGCGGTTGCTTTGGTGATTGGTAATGAAGGTAAGGGAATTTCTGCACTATTAAAAAAAACTGTTGATGAAATGTTAACAATTCCAATGGTGGGGCACGTACAAAGTCTGAATGCCAGTGTGGCGGCTAGCCTGTTAATTTATCAAGGATTCAATTCACGTAATCCGTTAAAGTAATTGTTCCAATAAAAATGGTCTAAGTGACCAGTTTTTTATCGAAATTATTGTAAGCCCTTTCAATTTGTGGTAAATTTATATTTACGGAGGGTGTTATACGTGTAGTAAAACGCTTTACTATCTTTTAAATAAGGAGGATTAAATTGTAAATGAAAAAAACAGCGGTAATTAATTCTGATCTATCAAGAGTAATTAGCCAAATGGGACATTTCGATACTTTAGCAATTGGCGATGCTGGCATGCCGGTTCCTGATGGAACTGAAAAAATAGATTTAGCGGTCAGTAAAAACTTGCCCAGTTTTATGGACGTACTAACCAATGTATTAAATGAGCTCGAAGTACAAGAAATTATTTTGGCGGAGGAAATCAAGACAGTTAATCCAACCCAGTTAACGGCGATTAAAAAATTAATGCCTGAGATTAAACTTTCATTTATTCCACATGAGCAGATGAAGCGTGATTTAGGTGATGCCAAAGCATTTGTTAGAACCGGTGAAATGTCGTCGTACTCGAACATCATTTTGGTAAGTGGTGTTACTTTTTAAACGTATCGGGGAGGTGTAAAGATAATGCAAATTGAAATGAAAAACATTTCTAAATCATTTGGTCCAAATAAAGTTTTGCGAGATGTTAACTTTTCAATTCACGCTGGTGAAGTTCACGCCTTAATGGGTGAAAATGGAGCTGGAAAATCAACGCTGATGAATATTCTCACTGGTTTGCTAGATTTCGATGGTGGTCATATTTTAGTTGATGGACAAGAAACGCGCTTTAAAAACGCGTTAGATGCTGAGCATCACGGCATTGCTTTTATTCATCAAGAAATGAATAATTTTGCTGAAATGTCAGTAGTTGAAAATATGTTTTTAAATCGCGAAATTAAAAAAGGTTTTGGCATGCTTGACATGAAAGAAATGAAAAAACAAGCCAAAGCAGCTCTAGCTAAGCTGGGAGCAGATATTCCCGTTGATATTCCAGTGGGCACATTAAGTGTTGGTCGGCAGCAAATGATTGAAATTGCGAAATCTTTGATGAATAAAACACAAGTATTGATCATGGATGAGCCAACGGCCGCGTTAACAGAAAATGAAATCGCTAAATTATTTGAAATTATTCGATCTTTAAAGAAACAAGGCGTTGCCATAATTTATATTTCACATCGAATGGAAGAAATTTTTCAAATTAGTGATCGTTTAACTGTTATGCGAGATGGGCTATCGGTTAACACTTATATGACAAAAGATACCGATGTTAAACAAATTGTGCATGACATGGTTGGCCGTGAAATGGGGGACTTTTACCCAGGTCGTAATCCTAAATTTGGCGAGGTCTATCTTAAAGCAGAAGGATTAACTAGTGCCGGAGTATTTAACAATGTTAATTTTGAAGTTCATTCTGGTGAAGTACTTGCGTTTTCTGGATTAATGGGAGCTGGCCGAACTGAAATTATGCGTGCTATTTTTGGAATTGATAAACTCGATAGCGGCAAAATTTGGGTAAAAGGTAAAGAAGTTCACATTACCAGCCCAGAACACGCTATTCAAAATAACATCGGATTTGTAACCGAAAACCGTAAAGATGAAGGTTTGATTTTAGATGCTTCGTTATCAGATAACATCGATTTACCAAGCATTGATGGGTTTGTCAAAAAAGGATTTATCGATAAAAAAGCTGATCAGGATTTTGTCAATATGCTTATGAAACGGTTGGGTGTTAAAGCACAAAGTTCGAAAGATGCTGCCAGCAGTTTGTCCGGTGGAAATCAGCAAAAAGTGGTGTTAGCTAAGTGGGTTGGTTCGGGTTCTCAAATTCTAATTTTAGATGAACCGACTCGTGGGGTTGACGTTGGTGCTAAGCGGGAAATCTACGATCTGATTAATGAGTTAACTGATCGGGGCACAGCCGTTATTATGGTTTCTAGTGACCTGGATGAAGTTTTAGGATTCAGTGACAATATTGCTGTTGTTTACGAAGGTAAAATTCAAGGTGAAATTGCAACAAAAGATGCGACACAAGATAAAATAATGACACTGGCGACAGGAGGAGAACTCGATGAATAATACCGAAACAAAAAGAAAGTTTAATGTGGGTGAGTTTTACGCCAAACTAGGACCACTAGCTGCATTACTCATACTAGTTATTTTGGTTAGTGTGCTAAATAGTTCGTTTTTGAATGTTAATAACATAATGAACTTGTTGCAGCAAATTTCTGTTAATGCATTAATTGCGTTTGGAATGCAGTTTGTTATTTTGACTGCAGGAATTGATTTGTCCGTTGGGTCCATTTTGGCGTTAAGTGGTGCGTTTGCTGCTCAGATGATTTTAATGGGGATGCCACCATTACTAGCGTTTCTAGTCGGAATGATCGCTGGAGCAATTTTTGGTGCATTTAATGGGCTGCTGATTGCTTACGGTAAAGCTGCACCATTTATTGTAACGTTGGCTACAATGGCAATTTTTAGAGGTGCAACTTACGTTCTGACTAATGGTAACCCAATTACTGGACCAAAAATGAATAGTAGTTTTTCATTCCAGTTTTTAGGTCAAGGATACTTATTTGGAGTTCCATTCCAGGTCTACATCATGATTGTTTTGTATGCGATTGCATATCTGTTGCTACACAAAACAACCTTTGGGCGTAAAACTTATGCCTTAGGTGGTAATGAAAAAGCGGCATTTGTGGCCGGCGTTAACACTAAGAAGTTGTTAATCTTGATCTACACTATTGCTGGATTCTTATCCGCTGTTGCTGGGATGATTTTAACTTCTCAATTAGCATCCGCACAACCTGATGCAGGTACTGGTTATGAAATGGATGCAATTGCTGCCGTTGTTTTAGGGGGAACTTCTCTTGCCGGAGGAAAAGGAAAGATGTTTGGTACTCTGGTTGGTGCTCTGATTATCGGAGTATTGAACAACGGAATGAACTTACTTGGGATTTCTAGTTTTTATCAACAAATTGTTAAAGGAATTGTAATTCTTATCGCTGTCTTACTAGATCGTAAGCAATCACAAAATTAACGGGGGCTTTTCAAAATGAAAAAAAGTACAAAACGCTTATTAAGTTTATTCACAGTTTTTGCAGCATTTTTAATGGTGTTATCTGGCTGCGGTGCAGCTTCAGTTGGCAATAACAATAATGATAAAAAAGTTACAAAAAAAGCGGCTAAGAACGTTAAAATTGGGGTGTCATTGTCAACACTTAGCAACCCATTCTTTGTGAACGTTAAAAAGGGAATTGATACTGAAGCTAAAAAGAACAATTCTAAGGTTGAAACATTTGATGCTCAAAATGATAGTTCAAAACAAAACAACCAAATTCAAGATTTAATTACTAAAAAAGTTGATGTTATTATTGTCAATCCGGTTGATTCTGATGCAATTGTGCCAGCTGTCAAAAAGGCCAATCAAGCTGGAATTCCTGTTATTGCCTGTGACCGTGGTTCAAACGGTGGTAAGTTAATGACAACTGTTGCTTCTGATAACGTTAAGGCTGGTAAGATGGCTGCTGAATTCTTACAAGATCAGCTTGGTGACAATGCTAAAGTAGCTGAACTAGAAGGAACACCAGGTGCTGATGCTGCAGTTCAGCGTGGAAAAGGGTTTGACAATGCCATTAAGGGTAACCTTGACTTAGTAACAAAGCAAAGTGCTAACTTTGATCGTGCTAAAGGGCTGAACACAATGCAAAATATCTTACAAGCACACTCTGATATTAAAGGTGTCTTTGCACAAAATGATGAAATGGCATTAGGTGCGGTCAAGGCAATCAAAGATCAAGACATAAAGATTGTTTCAATTGATGGAACTCCTGATGGTATGACAGCCGTGAAAAATGGACAAATTGATGCGATTGTAGCACAGCAACCTAAGACAGAAGGAAAATTAGCTGTTCAAGCTGCCTACAAGTATTATCAAGGTAAAAAAGTTGATAAGACAATTGCATCACCAATTCATTTAGTTAAGGCTGATGATGTAAAATAAAAAAATAAATGTTGAAGACTAGAAATAGAAGCTCAGAACGCAACTTGTTCTGAGCTTTTTTAGTCTAAAATGATATTTAATTACTTCTGTTTAAATAGAATATGACATACATCTTTAATAACCATAAAATACTAGATGGGATAATAATGAGCAAACAAAATAATTTGCCCATTAAATTTTTATAATGCTCACCATATATTCATAATTAGACGTATATTCAACTGATTTTGCATAATAAACATATGTTCCCTTGTATAGGAAATCTACTTGGGTATATTTAATAGTGATAATAATTAATATCAAATTTTTTAGATTTCGGGGAGAATTTATGTTTATTACTGCAGAGCACTCTGATTCTGACATGGAATTACTCACGCGATTTATCGCCGGAGATTCAGTCAGCTTTACAGCATTGTTTGAACGGTATTTACCGTTGGTACACAAAATGGGGCGCCACTATTATTTTCAAGATGTGGATCGGGAAGATTGGGAGCAAGAGGCACGGATTGTGATGTTAAAAACAATTCGGTGTTATAAGGCTAGTTTGCAAGTTGATTTTGGTTATTATTATAAGGTTAATCTGAAACACCGGGCCTATGATATTATTCGACAAGAAAATGCTGCCAAGCGAGTGCGGGAAGAAAACCGAGTTAACTTAGAAGCAGAAGGCTTTCATGAAAGCTTGATTGATTACCATCAATGCCCGCCGGATGATTGCATAATGTGTCATGAAAAAATGAAAGAGTTTTTGGCTCGCTGTTCACCGTTTGAAATTGAAGTTTTTCGACTAGTGCATTCTGGATGGTCACAAGATGCGGTTGCTCAAAAATTAAACTGTAATTGTCGCAAAATTACGAGTGCCCTCGATCGATGTCAAAAGAAATTAAACTTCCTACTACGTTAACAAGCGTAAATGCAATTATTTATTATTTAATTTAAAAAACCCACAAACTAGTGAAATAGTTTGTGGGTTTTTTAAGTGAGCTTTAAAGCCATATACCAATAATTGCAGCCCCTAATCCACCCATATAGGTGGCAATGCCATAAATTAAACAAGTAGAATAATGTTTGTTTTGCCACAACATAATTAGCTCGTTATTAAAAGTAGAAAAGGTCGTAAAACCACCTAAGAACCCAGTTGATAATATTTTGATTACCCACGTTTGACTAAAGTGCCAAAATAGCGCTGCTAAAATGATTGAACCGCTAATATTAATTAAAAAAGTAGACACAGGGAAAGTAAACTTTTTAAAATGATTACTGTGATTGAATAATTTCATGATGGCTAGTCTGGCGCAGGCACCAAGGCCAGCAGCTAATCCGATCATTGTAGTCAATCCAACTCCCATTACCATTGCTCCCATCGTTTAAATAATTGTTTGCTGATCATAATTCCTAGCAGTGCCAAAATTATTCCGCCAATTATACTGGTTAAATCGTACAGAATAAATAAAGAATATTGTTGATGAGCTATCAATTTTAGTGCGTCAACACTTAACCCTGAAAATGTAGTAAATGCGCCAACAAAACCGACGCTTAAGCCGGAGATAATTGTGGGACTTAGCGGAAACGCAAGAGCTAGGTAGTGAACAACCAGTGAAAATAAAAAACACCCACTGAGATTAACAAGCAGTGTGCCTAAAGGAAATTGATTTGGTAGGACTAGTATTTGACTTATTAATGAACGGCAGATACCGCCCAGTGCCCCAAAGATTAGGACAGCGAGATACTTCCTCATATTAATAGACCGATTCCTTTACATAATAGTGAAAAGTATACGAGTTTTACCTGGGAAAATAAAGATTGAATACTGTTTTTTAGTTGGGAACTTCAGTTGAATATTTTTTTGAATTTAATTAGAACAGATAATTTTAGTTATAATTATTTTATTGCTAAACTGTAAATATAAAGCGAGGTGCAGTTATGAGAAAAGTTCAATTTTATGGGGCCACTTCATTAGATGGATATTTAGCGACGACAAATCATGACCTTCAATGGCTATTAGATACAGAGGGTGGGGAAAGTGCTAATTCAGACCGTTTTTTTAACCAGATTGACTCAACTATCATGGGGCGAAAAACGTATGATATTACTAAAGAAATGATGAACGGAGAACTGTTCTTTCCTGATAAAACCAATTATGTGTTATCGAGAACTCGTCAGGGAACGAAAAAAGATGCTATTTATTATCAGAAATCTCCGGTTAAATTAGTCCATGATTTATTGCAACAACCAGGTGGTAATATTTGGATTGTTGGTGGTGGTCAAATTGTTGCTGATTTACTGGCAGAGAACTTAATCGATGAATGGTGGATTCAGATTGCACCTGTATTACTGGGAGCAGGAATTCGACTTTTTCCTAGTGGCGACTATTCGACTCGGTTGGAATTAGTGGATGTAACCAGATATGATCAATTAGGCGAATTACACCTGCGGAAAAAATAAAGGTTAAATGTAATAATGGATAATAGAGATTCATTAGTTGGTTCACAAGCGTATACTGTTTTGCTAAAGCAAAAAATTAAAATCGCGAAATCCGTTGGTAATTATCAGTCTTTGTTGGAACAGATGTTGGTTCGATTAGGGGCTTATTTTGATGATCACGGTGATTTGAAGCTGGAAAACAAGTTCGCGCCATCACTTCAGCCTAACTCAGAATTTTTTATTGTATTATCGCGATTAGTTCAATTATCTTTTCCTCAGGGACTTGCTACTGGATCTACTGACACAGAGCAACTAAGAAAGCAGATTCATCAACTACGATATTACTTGGATTTGATTAACGTTTATTATCTTCGTCATACCTACCCGAACGAAAAAAATGATTGGCAACGACTGATTTGTTATGATGTAGATTGCTATAAAAATAATCAACCAATGAGTCAACCGGAGCCGGCGAGATTGCATAATAAACTTGATAGAATACTAAATGTACCACTAACGTTGGGCTGGAACATTAAACGTGTTTATGGTTTCCATGTCGAATTTATTTTGGATTGGCAGGGAAATTTTATGTATTTTGATTTGAAAAATGCTAACCGAATTTACCCGGGGCAAATTATTAATTGTAGTTCGTTTAATTATGCTAATCAAAATGATCAGCTTCATCGTTTTTTGGATGTTCACTATAATTCAGCCCAATCAATTAAGGATCCATCATTACGAGTGTTATTTAATCAAAATACGTATTCGCCATCAAAAGCAAAAGTATTTAATACTATTCGTGAAGTTAAACGGCAGTGTAGATTTAATTTTGAGCGAAGAATGGCAATTTGGGTTGCTGATAAAAAAGGTCGAGAAAATAACTAAATTTCTCGACCTTTTTCATGAATTGAAATATTTTTACACTTCTTTGAGCTAACCTATTTTCGTAGGTCCTGAATTTCTAGATTATCTTCAATTACTTCACCGTCATCAACTAAACTGAACAGATGATAATGTGGGTTAAAGTCAATTTTTAGGTTAGAGCCAAAAAATTCACTCGAATATCCTTTGGCATAAATTGGGCCAAGATTGGAATCAATTTTGAGATCATAATCTTGCATCGGCATTTGATCGGTAATCAAGATTAGTTTGAAGGCAATTTGAAGGGCTACTAAGCCATGGTGTGAATAAGGCCCAACGCCATCATCATAACTGAGTAAAATGTTTGTGTGGTCACTTAGTTTAGGCTCTAAGATAGATAGTGCTGATTCTGAAATGGTTAATTTCATTATAATACGCCTCCTAAAGTAATATTTAATGCTAGTATAACTGCTTATAATCAAATAACAACTGTTTTGTATTACAGAGTGTTTTTGATTTTGTAGTGGATTAAATAGTGCTAAAATTGGATCCAGTTAGGAGATGTTAGGATGAGTATTTTAACAGAAACTTTTACACTAGCAAATAAGGTTGAAATTCCTAAAGTCGGGTTTGGTACTTGGCAAATTCCGGGTGGCAAGACAGCTTATGATGCCGTTGCTAATGCTTTGAAAGTTGGTTATCGTCATATTGATACTGCCCAGGCGTATGCTAATGAAAGTAGCGTCGGAAAGGCCATTAAGGATTCTGGCATTAAACGTGAGGATATTTTTGTCACTTCAAAATTACCTGCTGAAATTAAGACATACGATGGGGCTTTGGCAGCCTTTGATAAAACGATGGATAATTTAGGTTTAAAATATCTTGATTTATATTTAATTCATGCGCCATGGCCATGGTCTCAAATTGGGACTGACCATGATCGTGATAATGTTGAAACGTGGAAGGCCATGGAAAAAATCTATCAGAGTGGTCGTGTAAAATCAATTGGGGTGTCCAACTTTAACGTGCATGATTTAAAAAATATTTTGGAAAGTGCAACGGTAACACCGTTTGTTGATCAAATTCAATATTATGTGGGTTATACAGAACCTAAGATTACTAAGTTTGCTCAAGAACAAGGCATGTTAGTTGAAGCATATTCACCACTTGCAACCGGCGACTTAATTAATAATCCTAAGATTCAGGAAATGGCAGCTAAGTATGATGTCAGTGTTGCACAATTAGCATTACGATTCGTTATTGAAAATGGCGTACTGCCACTGCCAAAAGCTACTAGTGAAGAACATATTGAAGCCAATGCGCAATTGGACTTTTCGATCAGCGCTGAGGATATGAATATTTTAAATTCAATGCCAGATACGGCACCAAGTCACACGCACAACGGAACCCAGGGATAAACAAAGGCGACTAATAAAATCTCTGCTATGCACTAGGCCCTGTCAAGTTGACAGATGAAATAATAAAAAATTGAATCTGTTTCTAAGCGGCTTCATTCCAGTAT
>NZ_BJDM01000017.1 GCF_005405145.1 Paucilactobacillus kaifaensis
AATTGTAAAATAAAAGAACACCCAAAAGGGTGTTCCGATATCGAGATATTCACCAATACTATTTGACGAAGACCCGTATTTTTCTAATCACGCGTCCTATTTATTATCATTTATCAGCAACTTGTTGAACACGGTAGGCAACAATATCACGAATTAGCTTAACAGGTAAAGGCTGATCATAGGGAATTTGAATCGTCCCTTTAGAAGTCTGATAGTCCATTAATCGCTCTTTAAACTCCAAGATAGGATCAGCAGTGGGATAAAAACCTAAATGCTTCTTTGTAGGTGCAAAATAAACTAGCACATGACCGTTTTGCTCAATTGCTGGCATATTATAAGAAATTATTTCATGTGATTCCGGTGCAGCCTCCTGCAATAACTCTCGCACGATTTGGGTAATCTCAAGTTGCATTGGGTCTAGTGTCGCCAAATACTCAGCTATTGTATCAAATTTTCTCACTTTAGCACCGCCCTTATATATTAATTAACCAAAAATGTACAGTCTCGGGATTAATTTGCAATATCGTAGGTTGCTTTACCATCTTTAACCGTGTACATTGCCTTTGAGCTGTCATCTGGCTGCATCATGCTAATTGAATAACCACTGCCGAGAGCCTTTTTAAGCTGTTTTGAGGTAGTCTTAATGCTTTTAGTTAACTTTCCCCAGCCAGCATCATCGGCCTTTGCAGGAGTACTAATAACGTATTTTAATGCCTTTACGGTATCGCTGTCACTTGGCTCAATTTTATAAGTTTTCGTTTTTGCATCAAAGGTAACGGCGCCGATTGTTTTATAATTTTTCTTGAGTTGTGTCAGAACATTTTGCTGAGCAGTAACAGCTGATTGTTGTGCTGTCTGACCAGTCAACCCATTGTTATTGGGTTGTGAAAATGACGATGAACTCGCAGACTGACTACTCGTACTTGTTTGACTCGAAGTTGCTTGTTGTGCTGCATCGTTACCTGACCAATATGGTAAATTCCAAACACCATAAACGGTCAGCCCCAAACTCACAATGACCATGAAAGTCGGCCAGATCCAGGTTCCATATTGTTGCCATGAATTAACTAAATAAAAACCACTTAATATTAAAACTAATCCTGCAATCACTACTAAATAAATCATAAACTTACCTCTTTGTTTTTATCTTAATGTTTTTGATTGTACCCATCTCGGATATTAGTTACAATAAATGTAACAACTATATTAAGGAGTGTCACGATGAAAAAAATTTATCTAGCTGGTCCATTCTTTAGTGAATCTCAAATCAAGCGAATCACCAAAGTTGAAAAAGCACTGGCAGCAAACCCAACTACTGGAGAAATTTTCAGTCCCCGTCTATCTGATGAAAATGACGATAGTATCAACGCTGGCTCTCCTGCATGGGCCAAATCCATTTTTAATAAAGATGTGGCTGAAATTGACAATGCTGACATTATTGTCGCAATTACCGATTTTGCATACGAGAATGTTGACAGTGGTACCGCATTTGAAATTGGCTACGCGTACAAATTAAAAAAGCCAATTATCTTGTTACAAGAAAAAGACGAACCATTGAATCTGATGGTTAGTCAGGCTGGTCATTACTATACTAAATCAATTGATGATTTAGCTAGTTACGATTTCAATGCGCTGCCAGCCAAAGAATACACCGGCAAAGCATTTTAACCAAATAATATTAAAGATCGAGTGATCCTCGATCTTTTTTTATACTCAATATTTTATTAACGACAGCATATCATAGTCTTTGATTTTATCACGGCCATTTAACGCACTTAATTCAATAATAAATGCAGTTCCAACCACAATGCCACCTAACCGTTCAACCATTTCAATGGTAGCCGAAATCGTGCCACCAGTGGCTAGTAAGTCATCAGTTACTAATACACGTTGTCCAGGCTTAATTGCTAATTTCTGCAACTGAAGTTCAGCAGTACCATACTCCAAATCATAAGTAGCACTGATTGTCTCACGTGGTAATTTACCCTTTTTCCGTGCTGGTGCAAAGCCAACACCAAGTTCGTACGCCACTGGACAGCCCACAATAAATCCACGAGCTTCTGGTCCAACAATCATTTCTACATTTTTTTCTCGAGCATACTGTACAATTTCGTTAGTTGCTTGCCGATAAGCGGATCCGTCTGCCATTAAAGGTGAAATATCTCTAAAGATAACCCCTTTTTCTGGATAATCTGGAATACTAGCAATATAGTCTTTTAAATCTAATGTCATCGATTGAATCTCCTTTAATCGGTACTTAAACTATCAATCAGCCAGCGTCTCATAGATGTTGAGTCACTATAGATTAACGTTTTTTCCGTTTCCATCAATTTTTGGCGCTGCTGATAAACTTTAGTTGCTTGGATATCCGCAGCTGGTGGATTAGCAACTCTATTTAAAATACCATGGTCTATTTTAACAAATCCCACTTCAAAAAACACCTGTATCATAAAAATCAACTGATCACGTTCAATTTTTAAATATTTAGCCAATAAATCAAGTTGATCGTGGACGTTTATATTTTGATGTGTCTGCACAAACTTATACAAAATGGCAAAACTTCTTCTATCCGGCATACCACTTAAATAGGCACTGTGAGCTTGATACAATAACATTTTAGTTACTGATGGTTGTCCACCAATTTTAAAGACATCCATAAATTTTTCTAATGTTGGTGGACAATCTACAACCGTAACATTTTGATTTGACAACTGTTCTGATTGAACCTCATCTGCTAAGAGAACATTTTTATTAGCCGTATAATTAGCTAGTTTTTTAGCTAACCGCTGATCAAAGAATAAATAAACATCATCAGCTTCAAACAATTGGCTCGCTAAATGGTTGGTTCTGCCATCCACAATTTGCATTCCCGCTAATTTAAAATCTTTTACCATGAGTTGAATATTACGATTACCATGCCATTCGTTTTCATCCAATGTTCCCACTACTGTGGGAACTACACCACTGGCATTTAGCTGCTCACTTTGATGACCTTGATTAAAAGCAATTGCAGTTAGTGACTGTTTTTGCCCAGTTAGCTGAAATTTAAGGTGGGCATTCGTTTTACCCATGGTTTTTACATTTTGTATTTGATCAGCTTTAACTTCAAATAATGGTCGCACATTTTCAGTACCAAAAGGTGCTAATTGTTCCACTTGTTGAAATAATTCTAAATTAACATCATCTACTGTTATCTGAGCCGTGACTGATAATGTTTGTTTTGCGTGATTGCCTAATTGCTGTTGGCTAGCAGCAACTTCCATTTGATCTTTAAGTAACTCGATATTATCGACAGGTAACGTTAATCCGACCGCCATTTGGTGGCCCCCAAATGCAGTTGTTAATTCTCTTTTTTGATCAATTGCAGCAAATAAATCAAATGAATCTATACTTCTGCCAGATCCCTTTGCAAGGCCCGTTTCCGCATTAATATTAAGGGCCAACGTCGGCTTACCCGTTTGCTCAACTACCCGACTAGCCACAATTCCCAACACACCCTCGTGCCAGTTCTGACCAGCAACAATCAATGTTTGGCGTTGCAGATTATCCTGGTCCTGTGCTTGTTCCAATGCATTAGTTGTAATGTCAGCCACTAATTTTTGCCGTTCACTATTTTTTTGTTCTACTTGTTGGGCTAACTTAGTAGCTACTTCTTCATCCAATGTGGTTAATAATTCAACTCCTGGATTAGCATCTCCCATTCGCCCCAAAGCATTTAAACGTGGTGCAATGCCAAATCCAATGTTGGTCTCATTTAACTGTGTTTCATCTAATCCAGCAGTTTTAACTAACTCATGAATTCCACTACGACTGCCGGTACGCAACTGTTGCAGACCGGCACTAATCAAAACTCGATTCTCATCAGTTACTGATACTAAATCAGCTACTTCACCAATGGCCACTAAGTCCAATAATTCAACCGGTAGATCCTCAAGTAAAGCCCATGCAACTTTGAAAGCGACGCCCACACCAGATAAATCGCCAAATGGATAATTGCTCCCAGGAAAACGGGGGTGCACAATCGCATAAGCTGTTGGTAACTCTTGCGGCAATTCATGGTGATCGGTAACAACAACGTCAATATTTCGTTCGTTAGCCGCTGCAATTGCGTCGTTACCTGCCACACCATTATCCACTGTCACAATTAATTTTGTCCCTGCATCAATTAATCGATTAAAAGCATCTATGTTAGGACCATAACCGTCAGTAAAACGATTGGGAACATAATAATTAACATTAGCGCCGATTGTTAGTAATGTTTCATACATTACAGCAGTACTAGTAATTCCATCTGCATCATAATCGCCATAAACTGTAATTAGATCACCGTTTGAGATTGCAGTTTGAATTCGATCAACAGCTTTTTGCATATCGTGAAGTAAAAATGGATCATAACTATCTGCCAATTTAGGATGCAAAAAACGATCCACTTTTTCAGTTGAATCGTATCCGCGACTAATTAAGATTTGGGCAACAACCGGTGCTAAACTAAACTCCTTTGCCATCTGTGTAACTAGCGTAGAAGTATTTGTTTCAGCTAATTGCCATTGATAATGTGCCTGTATCAACTAAACTCCCACCATTTCCGTTATATGTACACCACAAAATGTGGCTAAAAATAATACTATTTCAATGCAAAAAACTTTTTTATAACCCAATCACCAATCCCTGGAAATAGTTGATAGCCAATTGCAACCAATGAAAAGTAGCGGGGAATATTAATTTCCCTTATTGGATAACCAACACTATTCCAAATTCTGCGAGCAATCACAGCAGGATGTAAAATTAATGCACTGGGAAGGTGAGCCATATAGGTTCCCTTTGGGTCGGCTTGATCAAAAAAGTGCGTTGCAACAGGACCTGGATTAACAGTTAAAACTTGTATACCATAGTCATCGAGTTCCATTCGCAACACGTTGTCATAGTTAATCACACCGGCCTTAGTAGCAGAATAAACACCACTATTAGGGGTCGGAATCTTACCTGCAATCGAACCAATATTAATAATTGCTCCACGGCCCTTATTCATCATTTGTTTTGCAACACAGCGACTTAGATACATCAATGCCAATAAATTAACACGGATCATCTTATCCATCGTTGGCAATGTTTCTTTAACTGCCGCCTGCATATCACCAAATCCAGCTGCGTTAACTAAAATATCTACACTACCGACTTCATGGTTAATCGTCTGTAAAACTTCATCAATTTTATCTGGATCTGCAACATCAAGTTGATATGCAAAAGCAGGACGTCCTGATAAAATTAGACACCGTTTAGCTACTATTTCCAACTGATCAAGGTGACGAGCACAAACAACCACAATTGCTCCACGTTTGGCAGCCTCATAAGCGGTCGCCTCACCAATTCCACTGGAACCACCAGTGATTAATACAATTTTATTTTTTAGTACTCGTAGTTCCCGTAACCGTTTTTGCACTAGTTACCACTCCTCAATTTGTTTTGGAATTATCAAATGGTATTTCAATCACATCAAAATCATTGACCACACGCGTGTCAGCAAAAATGTCCCTGGCTTGATAAGCTAGTTCGTACGCCATTTTACCCGTGTAGCGAGCTGAAATATGGGTTAACAATAACTTTTTAGCATGCGCCTTTTTAGCTATCTGAGCAGCCTGGAGGCTCGTCGAGTGATAGTAGTTATGCGCCATCTTGTTTTCGCCTTTGGCAAATGTACTTTCATGGACTAGCACATCAGCATTTTTTGCAAGATTCACACTAGCTTCTGTTTTGCGTGTATCACCTAAAATAGTGACAATTCTACCTGCTTGCGCCGCACCAATAAAGTCCCGACCATCAAGCACTCGACCATCTGCTAGCTCAACTTGCTTACCAGCCTTTAATTGTCCATAAACTGGTCCCGAAGGCACATTTAATGCTCGTAGCTTTTCGACTTGCAGTTCTCCTGGGTGATCATGTTCAACCACTCGATAACCAAAGCATTCGATTTTGTGATCCAGCCTTTCACAAATTACTGAAAAGGTTTTATCTTCAAAAATCACACCGGTATCAGTTAACTCCACAAATTTAATTGGGTAGCCCAGTTTAGTTTCACTAACCTGCAAACTAGTTTTAACAAAATCCTCAACTCCGCGAGGTCCATAAATTGTTAGCGCACCTTCACCGCTTTGAAACGAACGTGAGCTTAACAATCCTGGTAAGCCAAAAATATGGTCACCATGAAGATGAGTAATAAAAATTTTCTCAATCTTACGCGGTCGAATAGTCGTCCGTAAAATTTGATGTTGTGTCGCTTCGCCAACATCAAATAACCAAATAGCATTACGTTCTTCTAGCAGGCGCAAGGCGATGCTGGTAACATTTCTTTGTTTACTTGGTGAACCAGCGCCGGTCCCCAAAAATTCAATTTGCATTATTTCATGATCCCTTACTCACAATTTAATTGTGTCATTTCAACTTCATCACTATAATTAGTTTATCATACTTATAACCGTGGTTATCATTTACAAAGGAGCTTACTCATGCAGTTAATCGACTTTAATATTTCGACCAACGAGTTACGGAGTGACTTAGTTATGCAAGTTGAATTTAATGCCAAACGGCATTTTATTTCTGAATTAGTTATCACTGACTCCCAGCAACTAATTTTAAAATCAAACACTCATTTACCCGCACTAACTCTCGCACAGTTTAACACTCGGTGTCGCAAACTTGATTCCCATGTGTCACTGTATTATCAAGATTCTAAACACCCATTATTTGGGTATCGACTTGACGGAAAATACATCTTACTGGGTTAAATTGTTGACTAACTCATTACTCCGCAAATTCAAATGTAAATTTCTCAATCTGAACTGTATCTCCATTTTTAGCGCCCTGCTGTCGTAATGCCTCATCCACTCCCATGCCGCGAAGTTGTCGCGCAAAACGCATCAAACTCTCATCGTGCATTAGATCAGTCATTTCAAATAGCTTCAACAGTTTTTCACCAGTTAAGACCCACACCCCATCGGCATCACGATTAATTTCAAAATCGGGTGTGGACTCGTTAAATTTATATACACTTGTTTCTTCAAGTGGTGTTTCATCATGCATCAAGAAGGCTGGCGTTTGATCAAGTAAATCTGCAGTATATTGCAACAAAGTAGTTAATCCTTGATGAGTAATAGCAGAAATCGGATAGATTACTGGCGTTTGATCTAGCGTAGTATCTTGTTTTAATTGATCTTTAAACTTAGCCAAGTTATCAGCGGCATTGGGTAAATCCATCTTAGTAGCAACCACTACTTGTGGTCGTTGCAATAATTCTGGATCGTAACTTGCTAATTCGTGATTAATTGCATCAAACCGTGTGATGGCCTGTTTCTCATCAGAACTACTCATGTCAACTAAATGTAACAAAACACGAGTACGCTCAATATGGCGTAAAAACTGTAACCCCAAGCCAACCCCTTTAGATGCACCAGCAATTAAACCGGGTAAATCAGCCATCGCAAAATCACGACCATCATCCAGTTTAACCATCCCCAAATTAGGAACTAGAGTTGTAAACTCATACTCGGCAATTTTAGGCTTAGCACCCGTGACGACAGACAATAATGTTGATTTTCCGACAGACGGGAAACCGACTAAGCCAACATCAGCTAACATTTTCAATTCTAGTTCGAGATCTAATGTCTGACCGGGTTCACCGTTTTCAGCCATTTCAGGTGCTGGATTCCTTGGTGTTGCAAACCTAATATTACCGCGACCGCCACGGCCGCCTTTAGCAACCACTAACTCATCGCCTTGTTCAACTAAATCGCCTAAAACATCGCCAGTAGCTACATTTTTGACGGTTGTACCCTGAGGAACAGCAATAATCGTGTCTTCGGCACCGCGACCAGTCATTTGCTTGATCATGCCCTTCCCACCATTATCAGCCTTGAAAATCCGATGATAGCGAAAGTCCATCAGTGTGCGCAAGCCTTCATCAACCCGTAAAATGATACTGCCACCGCGACCACCGTCACCACCAGCAGGGCCACCATTAGGAACATATTTTTCTCGACGAAAAGCTACCATCCCATCGCCGCCCTTACCGGCTCGAACTTGTATTTTAATTTGATCTACAAACATAATTTATTTTCTCCGTCTTTAAATGTCATAAAGGTATAGTATAGGCGAAATTACTTGAAACGTCAAAGTTAGTCATGACTACTGCCATGAGCAACCTGTGCATTTTTTTGCAATGAAACTTTAATTAACTGCGCAGTCGGCTGTGGAATCCCAAGTTCATGCAGATCGTCAATAGAAGCTTCTGCAATATGTGCAATTGAACCAAATTTCTTTAACAGTTTATTACGCGTCTTCGGCCCCACTCCAGCAATCTCGTCTAGTCGTGAACTAAGCGAATGTTTCGTGTGCACCTGTCGATGGAAAGTAATCGCAAAACGGTGAACTTCATCTTGAATTCGTTGGACTAGATAGAATCCCTGACTTTTTGGATCTAAGTTAATATGCTGATCTGTATCGCCAAATAATAAATCAGCCGTTTTATGGTGATCATTTTTTACCATACCCACAACTGGAATTGCCAGATTTAGTTCATTTTCAAGAACATCCTTAGCAGCATTCATTTGGATATCCCCACCATCCATAAAGATCATATCAGGCATTGGTTGATGTTCCTTCAGCAACCGTGAGTAACGGCGACGAATGACCTCTGCCGTACTAGCTGCTTCGTCAGCGTGATCGACGGTCTTTAGTTTATACTTACGATACAACTTTCGATTTGGTTGTCCATCACTAAACACAACCATTGCAGACACCAAATCCGCTCCCTGAATATGAGAATGATCAAATGCTTCAATTTTGTGGCCTTCTGGTAATCCTAACGCATCCGTAATCTCTTTCATTGCACCAGTTGTTTTATGTTCATCTAATTCTAATAACCGAAATTTCTCTTCCAGCACTAACCGAGCATTTTTTTCAGCCATCGCAAGTAAATCACGTTTCTCGCCACGTTGCGGTGTTCGCACTGGAATACCTAAAATTTCACTAATCTCTTGTGCTGGTAAACCAGCCGGAATTAAAATTTCACGTGGTAACACATTATTTTTTCGATTATAAAACTGCATAATAAAAGTAGCCATTTCCTCTTCAGCAGATTCAATGATTGGAAATAAGCGTTTTTCACGTTTCATTAACCGCGCCTGTCTGATAAAAAATACTTGAATTGATAGCCAGCCCTTATCCATGTAAAAATTAAACAAATCACGTGGTGTTTTATCATTAGAAATGATTCTTTGCTTCTCAACAGTTACTTCAATATAGTGCAATTGATCTCTTAATTCAGCGGCTCGTTCATATTGCATTTCAACGGCTGCTGTTTCCATTTCTTTAGTTAATCTTTTTTTAATTGTTTTTGTATTACCACTCAAGAATGACTTAATCCGTTCAATCTGTTCTTGATACGTTTTTTCAGGAACTTCCTTAAAGCAAGCTCCCAGGCATTGCCCCATATGATAATACAGGCACGGACGTCCTTGAAATCCATTACAGCGACGTAGCGGATATACTTTTTGAATAAAATGAAGCGTTTCTTCAGCCGCATATACATTCGGATAGGGTCCAAAATAATACGCGCCGTCTTTTTTAACATCACCAGTGATCAAAATCTGTGGATCTCGCTCATTTGTGATTTTAATGTAGGGATAACCGGTACCCCGTTTTAATTTAATATTGTAGTAAGGCTGATGTTTTTGAATTAGTGTAATTTCTAATAAAAACGACTCTTTATTGGTTGATGTAACAATTGTTTCAAAATCCGCAATCTCAGATACCAGCCGGGCAGTTTTTCCATCATGACTACTTTTAAAATACGAACGAACTCGATTACGTAGATTTTTAGCTTTCCCTACATAAATAATTTGACTATTAATATTTTTCATTAGGTAACAACCAGGTAGTGCCGGCAATAACGCTAACTTATGTTCCAGATATTCACTTGCCAATTGCGACCCCTCCGTTTAATTTGCTGCATATCATTATATGACATCGAACATCTTTTCGCAAAAAAAACACTTCAATTCAGTTAGAATCAAAGTGTTTCATATTGAAACGAGCAATTATGCTTGTAATACCTTTTCAAGAAAGTCTTTAGCCCGATCAGTTTGTGGATGATTGAAAAATGTATCTGGGTCGGCTGATTCTTGAATATATCCGTCAGCCATAAACCAAATTTTGTCAGCCACACTCTTGGCAAAACCCATTTCGTGAGTAACAACTACCATCGTCATCCCATCATTAGCTAAGTCTTGCATTACCTTCAGAACTTCCCCAACCATTTCTGGATCTAATGCACTGGTTGGCTCATCAAACAACATTACTTCAGGATTCATTGCGAGAGCTCGAGCAATGGCAACCCGCTGCTGTTGCCCACCAGACAGACTAGTCGGATATGCATCAGCTTTTTCTGCTAAGCCAACCTTAGCCAATAAATCTTTAGCAATTTTGGTTGCTTGGTCATCATCCAAATGTTTAACCTTGATTGGAGCCAATTTCAGGTTTTCAAGAACAGTCATATTAGGGAAAAGGTTGAAGCTTTGGAAAACCATCCCCATTTTTTCTCGTAACTCATTAACATGTTTTTCATCTAACGTAGTTAAATCTGTACCCTTAAATAATACTTGTCCGCCCGTTGGTTGTTCTAATAGATTTAGGCAACGTAAAAAAGTAGATTTACCCGCACCTGAAGGTCCAATAACGCAGATTACCTGACCTTTTTTTACATCCTCAGTAATATCTTTTAAAACAGCATTTTCACCAAATACTTTTTGTAATTTATTTACTTCAATCATTGTTTCGTTTTCCATGATATTTCCCCCTTGCCAGCCGCCATATTGGACGCGTGGTTATTTCAATGATGCTTATTATACTAGTAATTGTTTGTTTATGCAATGGTTTTTCATTTTTTATCCTATTTATGCATTTTACCCATCAATATACGGATCAAACTGTATATATTTACAAAAATTGACAAACATGCTAGCATAGGGACAACTTAAACTAGCAAGATTCGATGAAAGGAATGATTATATGGGACTCATTGTCCGTCGTGAACTTAATTTAGAAAAACTATTCGATGATTTCGCTGTTGACCCAAAGAAAAAGGCCCCAAAACAGCCTGAACGAAAAGATAAGGATGATCAGAAACAACCAACTGACCAAAACAAACATGATGAAGCAAAAAAATAAAGGAGCTCTGACAATAATTTTGTCATAGCTCCTTTTTTGTTTTAATTTTGATATCCATCTGGATAGCGGTCATTTAAAATATCGATATTTGTTTTAGCAATTTCATCAAATGGAATATTAGCCCATTGAGCAACCTGAGATAAGTACCACAGTACATCTCCCATTTCATGCACTAATTCATCTCGATCTAATTTTTGACCACGGAAAGTATAATTTTTAACTAGATCAACTACTTGTCCAGTCTCACCGGCTAGCCCAAGTGCACAGTTGGTTAATACCTGTTCATTACCATAAAGGGTCCGATTCGCTGCTTTTTGATAGTCATTAAACTCCATTATTCATTTCCTCCGATTTGAGTTTCAATCCACTGCCAGACATCTTCTTTTCCTAGCTTTGTTTGGGCTGAGAAAGTGATTAAGGGCGTTTGGGTTTGTTTTAATCCCAATGTTTTAGTAATTAAACTTGTCTGCCGGTTGCGCACACCTGGCTTAATCTTATCGATCTTGGTAGCAACAATTAAAGTTGGAATATCATAATATTGTAACCACTGGTACATTGACACATCATCATCAGAAGGTGCATGACGACCATCAACTAACTGTATAACTCCCTTTAATGTTTGACGTTCAGATAAATAAGTTTCAATCATCGTCCCAAATTTAGCACGCTCTTGTTTGGACACTTTGGCGTAACCATAGCCTGGTACGTCGACAAAATAAAGCTGATGTTCTACTTCATAAAAATTAAGCGTTCGTGTCTTTCCCGGTTGACTGGAGGTGCGGGCATAGCTTCTTCGGTTGATTAATGTATTCGTCAACGAAGATTTACCCACGTTTGAACGCCCCACCAACCCGATTTCTGGCAATCCAGTTGTCGGATATTGAGTTGGTGAAACAGCACTCATCACCAATTGCACTTCTTGAACTTCCATAATGACCTCCAAATTAATTCACTTTGTTTATTTTAACAAACATATTCACTCAGTGGATAACATTTATATTAAAAAAAGCTCCGTTAACCTCGATTCCAGTTAGAATCATTGTTAACAGAGCTTTTTAGGTTACAAAACTAAGATGCCTTCTCTTTCAAAACATATTCAGGTTCTGCATGTTTGTTGACACTGCGTTTATTGATAATTACTTTTTGAACGTCCTTGCGGCTCGGTAAATCGAACATTACATCACGCATGACGTCTTCAATAATAGAACGCAGACCACGGGCACCAGTATCCCGATTAATAGCTAGATGAGCCATTGCCTTCAAAGCGCCATCAGTAAACTCAAGTTCAGAATCATCAATTCGAATTAATTTCTGGTACTGTTTAACAAGCGCATTCCTTGGTTCAGTTAAAATACGAACCAAGTCATTTTCATCAAGTTTTTGTAGCGCAGTCAAAATTGGTAATCGACCAATAAATTCAGGAATCAACCCAAACTGTAACAAATCCTCTGGAACAACATGTTGCAAGATATTCTTCTCGTTAACTTCATCAATTTCACGTGAGTTAGAACCAAACCCAATTGTTTTGTCTCCAAGACGTTCCTTAACAATCGTTTCAATGCCATCAAAAGCCCCACCAACGATGAATAAGATATTCTTAGTATTAACCTGAATAAACTCTTGTTGAGGATGTTTACGACCACCCTGTGGTGGAACATTTGCAATTGTTCCTTCTAGGATCTTCAACAGTGCTTGCTGAACCCCTTCACCGGATACATCGCGCGTAATCGAAACATTTTCACTCTTCTTGGCAATTTTATCGATTTCATCGATATAAATAATACCCTTTTCGGCGCGATCAACATCATAATCAGCTGCTTGTAACAATTTCAAAATAATATTTTCAACATCTTCACCCACATAACCAGCCTCGGTTAAAGTTGTTGCATCCGCAATGGCAAACGGAACGTTCAAAATGCGAGCAAGTGATTGAGCTAAATACGTCTTTCCAGACCCAGTTGGTCCAATTAAACTAATATTACTTTTTTGTAATTCAGTTTCATCATTATCTTTTTGATCTGCAGCTTCGTTTACTCGTTTATAGTGATTGTAAACTGCGACTGATAGAGTTTTCTTAGCATCCTCTTGACCGATAACGTAGTCGTTTAATTTGGTAACGATATCAGCTGGAGTAGGCACATCCAATAATGCTTGGGCTGAATCTTCAGCGATCTCTTCATCAATAATTTCCTTGCACAAATCGATACACTCGTTACAAATATAAACACCTGGTCCGGCAACAATTTTTTTTACCTGATCTTGTGACTTCCCACAAAAAGAACAGTTAACAGATTCCATATCATTGGTATCTTCAAACATTTATTGCGACCTCCTAATAAGTACTGTGAGTATCATAGCAGAAAGACCAATTAAATACGAATAATTGACTCATCCTTAATAAAAAAATGTTCAATCGAATAGATTGGACATTTTTTGACTGCACTTACTTAAATACTAATCCTTGTCTGTTTCTTTGGCACTCTTTTTAGCAGCAGCTTTTTCTTGTTTAGCAGAATCTGTTACCAAGTCAACAGCCTTTTTAACAGCAATATCATGCGCGAGCATATCAGGAGTTAAAGCCTTTGAAACAGCGTCTTCTTCCATTCCATACTGTTGTGCTAAGTCTTTAATTTCTGCATCAATTTCTTCTTGGGATGGTTTAATATTTTCAGCTTCCACAATTGCTTCCAAAACTAAGTTAGTCTTAACACGACGCTCTGCATCTTCAGCAAATTGTTTTTGCAAGTCTTCTTGTTTTGTCCCAGTAATCTGGAAATACATCTCTGGATTAATCCCTTGTTGTTGCATATTAGCCAAATATTGTTGCATTTGACGATTAGTATCGTCATCCAACATTGCTTGTGGGATTTCTTTGATCTCTGAATTATCAACAGCCTGTGCAATTGCAGCCTCTTCGATTGCATCGTGAGCAGCTGTTTCCTTTTGTTCCTTAAGTTGTTCCTTAGTCTTAGTCTTTAACTCTTCTAAAGAATCAACATCTTCATCAACATCCTTAGCGAATTCATCATCTAACTTAGGAAGTTGTTGCTCTTTAACTTCATGAATTGTAACCTTAAAGATTGCTTCTTTGCCTTGCAAATCTTTTGCTTGGTAATCTTCCGGGAAAGTAACCTTAACATCGACATTTTCGTCTGCTTTATGACCAATCAATTGATCCTCAAAACCTGGAATAAATGAATTTGAACCTAATTCAAGAGAATAATTATCGGCACTACCACCATCAAACTTCTCGCCATCAACTGAACCTTCGTAGTCAATCACGACAGTATCACCTTTAGCAGCAGCCTTATCTTCTTTGAGAACTAATTCAGCTTGTTGCTGACGTTTCTTTTCAAGTTCTGCATCAACATCTTTAACTAATACCCGAGTACTTTGCTTTGGTACAGTTAAACCTTTATATTCACCTAACTTAACATCAGGTTTTACCGTAACAACAGCCTTCAATACCCAAGGCTGATCTTTTTCCATACTGTCAACATCTAATTGAGGTTGATCAACTGGATCGATACCAGCTTCTTTAATTGCAGCTTCATAAGCCTCTGGCAGGACAATATTTAGTGCATCCTGATAAAGTGCTTCTTCACCATACATTTGATTAAAAATTTGGCGTGGAATTCTGCCCTTACGAAAGCCTGGAACAGTCAAAGTCTTCTTTGTCTTAGCGAAGGCTTGGTCAATTCCTTTCTTAATTGTGTCGACATCAATATCGAATGTTAATGTCCCTTTGTTGGTATCGCCATCGCGTTCCCATTTTGCTGACATTTTATTTCCTCCATAACAGTACTAAATTATTAAATGCTTGCTTTTGCATACCTAACTAGTTTAACGTAAGCGACTCAAATTGTAAACATCTGCTCACGTTAAACTTTTTGTATGTATGAAAAAAAGGCTGGCAAGAATAACTTACCAAGCCTTTTTATCGGACTAAAGTTTTATAAATTAGTCATCAATTTCTGATACCACACCGGCACCAACTGTATGACCACCTTCACGAACAGTGAACTTAAGACCCTTTTCAATAGCAACAGGGTTGATTAATTCAACTGTAAATGTAACGTTGTCACCAGGCATAACCATTTCAACGCCTTCTGGCAATTCAATCACACCAGTAACGTCAGTAGTATGGAAGTAGAATTGGGGACGATAGTTTGAGAAGAATGGAGTATGACGTCCACCTTCTTCTTTTGTTAAGATATAAACTTCACCCTTAAACTTCTTGTGAGTTTGGATTGAACCTGGTTGAGCCAAAACTTGGCCACGTTCGATTTGTTCACGGTTAATACCACGAAGCAAAGCACCAACGTTATCCCCAGCTTCACCAAGATCCAATGTCTTACGGAACATTTCAAGTCCAGTAACAGTTGTCTTTGAAGGTTCGTCTTTCAAACCAACGATTTCAACTTCGTCACCAACTTTAACTTGTCCACGATCGATACGTCCTGAAGCAACAGTACCACGACCAGTGATCGTAAATACATCTTCAACAGGCATCAAGAATGGCTTGTCTGTATCCCGCTTTGGAGTTGGAATGTAATCATCAACAACATCCATCAAGTGAAGGATAACTTTTTCTTGTTCTTCGTCGCCTTCCAGCGCTTTAAGTGCTGAGCCACGAATAACAGGAATATCATCACCAGGAAAATCGTATTCTGAAAGTAATTCACGAACTTCCATTTCAACTAAGTCAACTAATTCATCATCGTCAACTAAGTCAGTCTTGTTTAAGAAGACTACGATGTAATCAACACCAACTTGGCGAGCAAGTAAGATATGTTCACGAGTTTGTGGCATTGGGCCATCAGTTGCAGCAACCACTAAGATTGCACCATCCATTTGAGCGGCACCAGTGATCATGTTCTTAACGTAATCAGCATGTCCTGGGGCATCAATATGAGCATAGTGACGCTTTTCTGTTTCGTATTCAACGTGGGCTGTGTTGATAGTAATACCACGTTCTTTTTCTTCTGGCGCAGCATCGATATCTGCATAATCTTCAGCCTTTGCCAAACCTTTAGCTGCTAATACCTTTGTAATTGCAGCTGTTAAAGTTGTTTTCCCATGGTCAACGTGGCCAATTGTACCAATGTTTACATGGGGTTTTGTACGTTCATAATGTTCTTTTTCTGCCATTAATGAAACCCTCCTGTTATTTTTACAAGAATAATGTCAGCCACTAGGCAGCAGGCTGACACACCTTTAAAATAGATTATACTACTTCCCCTTGATAATTCAAAGCCCAGCAAAGGCTGTTTCAAGAAGAATCCTAAACTATTATATATAGTGTGCCTTGATTTGTAAACATTTATTACTCATCAGGCGCAAAAAAATAAATTTTTATTAGGTTAATTTTCAATATTTTGCAGTAATTCTTCATTTAGGGCAGCTAAATGCGCCTGCCACTTTAATATTTCGTTGGTTGTTTTGTTCTCAACAATCGTTTTACCTGCCGTTTTATCAATTGCAACTTGCGCCCATAATTTTGCGTCAGTAACTACATGATCAATTAATGGATAGCAAAATGCCATTTGTAATTGAAATTCTTGTTCTAACATTTGAAGCGTAATGGGATCACTTTGACCTAACTGATGTTCAAATTGAGCCGAAACACTTACTACTTGTTTAATTTCACTTACTGGCATCAATTTTGAACAGTCAATTTCATGCTCCTGCTGATCCAGCCAATACAATTTGACAGTTTCATTAAACCCTAGTCGCTGCAAAACTTGTAAGATACTTGATCGAATCAGCGGATTAGTAAATGGATCTCGTAATAAGAATTTTGCGCCCATCACATATTGATTTAATGGTAACTGGTAGGCCAGTTCGAAGCGCCGCTTTTGTTCTATAAAATTCTCATCACCAAGATGATAAAATTGGCGAGTAATCGTTTTAATCGTTGCACCCATTTTTTCTAAATCGTTTTTTTCTTGGTCCTCAATTTCAGCCTGTGCTACCATCTGCCACTGTGATTTTTGACTCAACAATGCAAATTGGCGGGCAATAATGAATTGATGATTATGCAGCAACAGTGAAATCATCAATCTATATAACGATTCTGTGGCCAAATAGCTAGTTTGATGTTCACTAGCATACTGTTGTGCCAGCTTATACTGTTTATCCATATATAAAGCCTCAACCAATAATTGGCCAATTTCAATATTTTCACTCTCTTGATAAAGCCGTTCAAGAATCATGCTAGCCGAGCTCCAACTTTCATTTTGTAATAATTTTTTAGCCTTAGCCAATTGTTTTATTTGGTCAGTTGTTAAATCGCTGTTCATCATTATACCTCCCTACTAATTACTAAATAAGAGCATAACCCCTAACATGGTCATAATTCGCATGTCATTTGCTATACTCTTAAATCACAATTAATTTAGTTTTCCTGATCTTGCTCTTGTTTCTTTTTCTTATTCATTTTACGTGCATGCTGATTAACTTCCATAATTACAGGTAAAATAACCGGATGGCGCTTAGTTTGTTCAAACAAGAATCGATTTAGTTTATCTCGCACATCTTGTTTTAGGTGGCCCCAATCAAATTCTTTATTATCTAAATTATCTTGGACTGTCTCTTCCACCAATTTAGCACTTTGACTCATCAATTCTCGGTTCGTTTTAACAAATACGAAACCGCGCGAAGTTATCTTAGGTTGGGCCACAATCTTTTTCTTGCGACGATCAATAGTGACAACTACTACAAAAATACCATCTTCCGCCAACACACGGCGATCACGCAAGACAATATTACCAATGTCACCAATTCCAGTTCCATCAATCATGGTATCTCCGACTTCAACTTTTTGACCTAAATGCATTATTTCACCATCGTAATTCACTACATCTCCCTTGGAAGTAATGAAAATATGGTCAGCCGCAATTCCGACTTCTTTGGCTAGTTTTGCATGTGTATTTAGTAGTCGATACTCTCCTTGAACCGGAATAAAATACTGTGGTCTCATAAAGTTAAGCATCAACTGCAGGTCATTTTGACTGGCATGACCAGATGGTTGAAGATCATCAGAAATAGCCTTAACCTGTGCACCAGATCGATAAATCATGTCACGCGTTTTTTGCACAGCGGTTTCCATAGCATGAGATGGTGTCGTAGTAATGAAAGCCAAGTCAGACTCGTTTAATTGAACATCTTTATCTTCACCAGTAGCCATCCGTTGCAACGATTTAATCGGTTCACCCATTTTGCCAGTTTCCAAAATTACAACTTGCTCTGGATTTAATTCCTTAGCAGCTTTGAAGTCAATCAATAAATCCTCATCCGGTAAGTGTAGTTTTCCAAGTGAAAGTGCAGTTTTGACAATCTTTTCTAAGTCATGGCCAGACAAGACCACTTTTCGTTCTACTGTCGCTGCCGCATCAAAAATTTGTTGAATTCGCAAAATATTTGAAGCAACACTAGCCACTACAATCCGTCCATTAGTATACTTAAATGTCTCTAAGATATAAGCACCAATATCTTTTTCACGCTCACTTTGACCAGTATTTTCGGCACCCGCTGAATCACTTAATAATGCCAGGACACCTTGACTTCCAACCTCTGCTAATCGTGCTAAATCGGTTTTGTAACCGTCTGTTGCTGTTTGGTCAAATTTGAAATCACCAGTATAAACAATATTTCCTTCTTGTGTTTTTAAAACAATTCCAAGTGTCTCCGGGATAGAGTGAGTTGTCTTAAAAAACGAAACCGTAACATTACCAAAATCAATTTCAGTTTCTGAATCCACAACATGAAAGTCATCAAACTTGCTAACCTTATCGTTAGCTTCAACGTTTAACTTTGCTAGTGAAATTGTCATTTCAGAACCAAAAACTGGCACTTTAAACTCATCTAAAAAATAAGGTAAAGCACCAATTGCGTCAGCATGGCCATGAGTTAAAAAGACCCCAACAACCCGATCAGCATGTTCGCGCAAATAGCTCCAGTCTGGAATAACAACATCAATTCCAAGCAATTCATTTTCTGGATATTTTAATCCACAGTCTAAAATAAATATTTGTTCATCAACTTCGACTGCATACATATTTTTTCCATTTTCACGAACTCCGCCAAATGGAATGATATTTATATTACTACTCATTATGTCACCTTGAATCTTTCTATATTTCTAAAATTTTAAACAACTTTGTTTGTTCTGCATTATCTAGCGCAACAATCGGTAACCTGCTACCACCCACTAAATGGCCTTGATGATTAAGCGCAGCCTTTACTGGTGCTGGTGAGGGGTACATGAATAATGCTTTCATTTTAGGCGTCAGGTCACGTTGCAATGTTGCAGCTGCTTGCACGTCGCCACGATCGACTGCGGCATACATCTCACTCATTTCATTGCCATAAACATGACTGGCAACTGAGATAACACCAGCACCGCCGATTTCTTTAGTTGCTAATGCTAAATTATCTTCACCGGAATAAACTAAAAATCCGTCCGCCGTCAATTTAACCAACTGACCTAAATCATCGATGTCTGTGCACTGCTTAACTCCAATAATTTTGTCAACGTGACTCAACGTAACCACCGTATCAACAGCCATTGTTACCCCTGTCCGGCCAGGAATATTATACATAATAATTGGCAATGTGCTTTGGTTAGCAACCGCTTCAAAGTGTGCAATCATCCCTTTTTGATTAGGCTTATTATAATAAGGAACAACTACTAAAGCAGCATCAATTCCATCAATGCCCCCAACTTCTTTAGTTAATTCAGCGGTTTCTTTGGTATTATTCGATCCAGTACCTACAATTAAAGGCACACGGCCATTGATAATCTGAGCACTTTTAGTATATAACTCGATTTTTTCATCATGTGTTAAAGTTGGCGTTTCACCAGTTGTACCACCAACAACAAATCCTTTCGAACCAGTTTCAATTAAATAATCGATTAAGTTCTCCAGCCGGTCAAAATCAATGTGATCAGCCTGATCATCAAATGGTGTTACGATAGCAGTCATCAAATCTGCATTATCAAATGTCATAGTAATTATTACTCCTTTATTTAATTAGCATTATTCCGATTAGACATTGCACTTATCTTACCACAAAACAGCCACTGTGCGAATTATGTGCGTCCTATTTTCATTAAATTAGTTTGTTATATTTATGTAAAAAAAAGTTGCGACAAATGTAATTTGCCACAACTCATAAAGATTAACGACGTAAGCCTAACTTTTGGATTAGTTCACGGTAACTTTGCAGATTTGTTTTACGCAAATATGCTAATAAATTACGACGATGACCAATTTTTTTCATTAAACCACGTTGTGAATGAAAATCTTTTTTGTGAACACGCAAATGTTCGTTTAATTCGTTAATATCAGCTGTCAAGACAGCAACTTGAACTTCAGTCGAACCAGTGTCACCATCGTGACGTGCGTACTCTTTGATAATTTCATTTTTACGTTCTTGTGAAATAGCCATTGGTATTCCCACCTTTCAAAATTTTTAATAACCTAGTTCTAAGTAAAACGTCGGTGAGGATCGTTAAACTGAGAAGAGGTTGCTAGCCAACAAACACTATCATCAGCCTTTGTATACGATACACGAATCACTATTAAATTGCAAGAAGGACCATTGCTCATCTGTATTAATTATTTTTTTAAAGTACTACAGCCTAACCTAACACTTTTAACTGGTTGCATTTAGCCCACTATTTTTGTATAATGGCAGATGTTGAAAATTTCAGGTCAGATATGATCATCATAAGCGGAGGTGAAACTATGCCAATTATTAAATCAGCGATCGAACGTGTTCGAGTTAACGAAAAGGCACAAGTACGAAATGCAGCTCAAATGAGCACAATGCGTACAACTATCAAAAAATTTGAAGCAGCTAAAACTGCCGGTGCAGATAACTTAGACGCATTGTTCAAGGATGCTATTTCTGCCATTGATCGTGCCCACTCAAAAGGTTTGATCAAAGCTAATAAGGCTGCACGTGACAAGTCACGTTTATCAGCACGATATGCTAAGTAATTACTAAATTATATCTTAAAAAGCCGTGAAGCAAAATTGCTTCACGGCTTTTTGTTTTAAACCACCATTGAAAAGTTAACTAACCTGCAATTTTTCCGTAGCGCAACATAAATAATTCAAACAATAATTGGGGCTCTCGTTGAGTCGTCTTTAGTTGCTGTTCCACTTTCACTAAGCCTAAATATGCTTGCTCTAGCACTGATAATGGAAATGAGCGGACGGTCTGCATTGCTAATTTTACTCGATACGGATGGACCTTCAATGTTCCTGCCAAACTTCCTTGACTTAATCCACGTTCACTAAGGACCTTAACCTGAATTAATAGTCTAAACTGACCAACTAAGACTGCATTAATCTTGAGTGGTTGTTCTGCACTACCAATTAAATCCTGATAGTGTTGCACTGCTAATTTTTGGTCGTGTGATAATACTGCATTAACTAAATCAAATACATTTTGATCTAATGATTGTGGTACTAAACCCACTACTCCGGCTTGTGTAATCATTTTGTCTTGAAAGCCAAATAATTCTAGCTTATGAACTGAACCTTCCATCAATTCATAATCCGCGTTAGTTCTTTGCACCAATTCGTCTAACGCACCATTTTCAAACTGATACCCATCATTTTTAACCTGTTTAAGAATACTTTGACGGGCTTGTTGCTCACTCAAGGGTGCAGCACTAATTTCAGTAGCCACTTTTTTCAACTGCTTAACAACCCTTTTCCGCCCATCAAGTTTTTCATAAGGTGCAAACAAAACCAAAATAGTGTCTGGCTGTGGATGACTTAAATAATCTAACAATCCGTCAACATCGTGATCAATCTTATGCTTATCTTGTTCACCAGTTAAGAAATATGGTTTGGTAATCATCACTAGTCTTCGTTCACCAAAAAAAGGAGCGGACACAGTATCATCCAACGCCACCGCTAGTGGGGTCACTTCCATGTCATAACTACCAACATTCATTACTTGCTGGTCTTCTGGGATTAGCTGACTAAATAAATTCTTAGCCTGTTGTCGTAAAATCCCCTGCGTTCCTAAAATCAAATAAACGTTAGCCAATTTATTCTGTTTTAATTGCTGCTTTAGTGCTGCAACATCCATGTGAGTTCACTCCCTTTCAATTTTGTTACGAAATGATAGTGCTTGAATAAATCATATTGATAACTAATCATGCCAAACTGTTGGGTTGACATTGACCGTATTTGTTCTTTTTTTAAGGTTGTTAATGTTTCTTGATTTGGATGACCATATCTATTCATGCGGCCTGCAGATATAATTGCCAATTGTGGTTTTACCTGACGAATAAACGCCGGATCAGAAGCAGTCTTACTTCCGTGATGACCAAGTTTTAAAACATCCACACTTAAGTCAGGATATTTACTAATAATTGCTCGTTCGCCTGCTCGATCCAGGTCGCCCATAAACAAAAAAGTTATTCCTGCAAATTTACCAGCCAAAACAACTGAGTCTTCGTTAGCCCCATGTCCAGCCTTAAATGGATGCATAATTTGTAAAGGCAAGTCTGGCACACTGGTCTCATTAGTAACTGGAACCAGGCGTGTATGTTGTTTCAGCGCCAATGGTAAAACTTTTCTCTTGAAGTTTGTTTGCTGTTCCATTCCCTTTGGAAACGTAATTTGTTTTACCCTCATATTCATGAGTATTGCTGAGCTAAACCCAATGTGATCTGCGTCTTGGTGACTAAGATTGAGTGTATTAACCTGGCTAATACCCCGACTTTTTAAATAGTTGACACTAGTTTTCATTGCTCGATCACTTGTCACTGTTTGTTGTGCCCATTTAGGTTTGGGGAACTGTAACTGTCCACCTGTATCAATCAACGTCACCCGTCGATTAAATGGCTCTCGAATTAAAAAACTATCCCCTTGACCAATATCAAAAAAAGTTACTTCTCCGTCCAATGGAAAATGAATTAATACAAATATCATACAATAGCTACCAATTAAAACCAACCATCGCTTGTTACTTTGTGGTTGTAAAAACACAAATAGGGTCAAACAAAATAGTAGCCAAGCACCAAGCACATCTGGTCGTCCAAAATGGATCATCCCTGGTAACCGACTAACAAAATCAATCAAGGCTTGAAACATCTCCAATCCTTGGTTAACAAGTTGACCGCTAATTGGCAGCCAGCGATATACCAAACTACTAATCAGAATGGTAGGAAAAATAATAGTTGAAAAAAATGGAATCATTAAGTAACTTGTGAACAAACTTAGACAATGCCACTCAAAAATATAGTTTAGAATTGATGGTAAACCAATTAAATTCAGTAATACTGCATTAACCAACTGATTACCGTTGTGTGGTAAAAACTGGAGCATCAATGCTAACAAATAACTAAGTTGGCCACCTAGTGTTAGCAATACCAATGGTTGATACATCAATCCACCTAACAAACTTAAACTCCAGATATCCAAACGTTGTAATTTTAAAAAATTAATTTGACCAATAAGCGCCAACTCTGTCATCAAGGTTGCCCTAATTAAACTAGCTGATCCACCACCAATAATCAGATAAGCCGGCAAAGTAATTATCAGAATCCAATTAATGGTTTCTTTATTTAGTCGACAATAAATTAAAAGCTTTTTTAACACTTCAACAAATAAAACAACATGCATTCCCGAGATGCAAAATAAATGAATCAAACCCAATTGTTTCACACCAACCATGACAGTTGAAAATTCAGCATCAGAGTTACCGATGATCAAACTATTACAGTACAGCCTCAACATTGGTGGCATGGTTCCAAAATAATGAATTAATGAACTACGGATTTCATGGCACCAATTGATGAGAACTTGGCTACTCGATTCATTCAGCACAGATATGTTTTGAATGCGGTCTATTGTGATTTGATTATATATGTGCCGTGACCATGCAAACTGGCGGGCATTAAACTGGTTAACATTAGTTGCAATCGAAATTGGTTCAATTTTGCCTTTAATTTTCCAAGTACTACAAAGTTGTAATTGTGATAAGTGTCTCTGTTCTTGCCTGGTTTTTATATAACCATAGACTTGTACCTGCTGACCTGTTGCTAGATCCTTACCAATAAGCTGGTATTGATCACCATTTATTTTAAGTTGATCGGGATACACCTGCAGGGTTGTGTTTATTGACTGCTGTCTATTCGCACTTACTTGTTTTATGTTTGCTTGAAAATGCCAGCAGATAAAACTAAATCCTACCAACACTACTACTGTGCACCATAAAACTATTGGACGTTTAAGCGTAATAAGTCTTCCAAATAACCATAATAAAGCAATAAATAATAATGACTGATGCCCTAAAATAATACCAGAAACAATTGCTGCAGCTAAGGCAGGAAAAATATAAAACCGTTTAACAGGCTAATCCTAGGCTAGATATTGATCTAGCCTTGTTTCTTGTAAAATATTTTGATCTAATTTGATGTGTTTGGGTTCAATTTGCTTTAATTTAAGTAATTTCATTGCATACTCATCGTTATGATAATTACGTAAGTAATTGATTTGTGTAATTCCTGCCTGTAACAACATTTTTGTACACTGCAAGCATGGAAAATCTGTCACATAAACGCTGGCTCCATCGGTTGAAACGCCAAACTTAGCACACTGTAAAATGGCGTTCATTTCCGCATGAATTGTCCGGACACAATGCCCTTCCACTAAATAACAATCGGAATCAATACAATGTTCATCTCCTGAGACAGAACCATTATAACCACCAGCAATAATACGCTTATCTCTGACAATGGTGGCTCCAACTGACAATCGTTTGCAAGTGCTACGTGAAGCCAATAAAACAGCCTGAATCATAAAATACTGATCCCAATCAATTCTTTTATCCATTAGTCGTCACCCTCTTTTCCACTCCTAGTATAGCAAACATCCAGCAAATCTAAACTGATAATTGATCCTTAATATTTGCAACTGACCGATCCCCAAACCCATTGACTTCTTTTAGATCTTCTACCGATTTAAATTGACCGTGTTCTTGTCGATACTGTAAAATTAAATCGGCCTTTTTGTCCCCGACACCTGTTATTTGCAGCAATTGTTCCTTAGTAGCTGTATTCAAATTTACAATTGGGCCTGTAGCATTATCGGAATCTCCTGATTCAGCAGTGTCACTACCGATTGGTGTTGTTACCTCACCTTTGACCGGAACATAAACTACTTGTTGATCGTTAACTTGTTGTGCCATATTGACATGGTTAATATCTGCTTCACTTGTTGTTCCTCCTGCCTTAGTTAAGGCATCTTGAATCCGAAGCCCTGATTTAAGTGCATAAACCCCTGGTCGATTAACCGCTCCCTTGACATCAACATAAATCATTTTTGATGTACTAGCTGCAGTCATCTTATTTTTTGGAGATTGCCGAGTCCCAAAATTATTATCTTGCATCTGTGTTCGACCAGGAGCTGATGCTCCCCCATTTTTAACAGCAAACCCAATAATACATACCAATCCACAAATCGCAATCAAACAATATTTACGATAGTCCTCCCATATTAACTTAAGCCATTCCATTTTATTACCTCCTAATTAAAACATACGGATTAAAATGGATTGAATCACTAAAAAGTAAAAATAAAATATCTTAAAAAAGATTTGAGAAACCATTGGTAATTAATAATAGCTTCCAAGTTCCAACAACCAAGGTAAGTACGGCTAAAAAACGCAAAACAAAGTACAGTTAATTACCTTTATTAAATTGTCTCACTAATACAGAAATCATAGAATCTTTTTTTTGGTATAATATTAAAAACTAGTTATAAAGGAATTAGATTATGCATAAAGCCCGTATATTGTTAATTTGGATATTGATTGCGCTAATTGGCTTAATTGCTGTTAACAGCTTATTAGGACAAAATACAATAAATAAAGAATTACAAATAATCAAACGCTCAAAAAAAGAACCAGTTAAGAAAAAAGTTCAACTTGATGTCCCGCTCCTTGATCAGATGGATTCTCCTCAGCTCTATAATGGATGTGAAGTAACTTCAATGGCAATGCTGTTACAATACTATGGTCATGATGTCAGTAAAAATGACCTGGCCAAAGCTATTAAAACTGTCCCATTAAACTACAGCAACGGGAAACACGGAAACCCTAATGTCGGGTTTGTTGGTTCTGTTGATGGTTCTTCAAAGGGATTGGGAGTCTATCACAAACCCATGGCCAAACTAACAAAAAAATATACAAGCAGTGTAGAGGATATTAGTGGAAGTAATTTTCAAAAAGTTATAGAAAAAGTATCGTCGGGACATCCAGTCTGGATTATCACTACTGCATCGTTTAGCAAAGTAAATAACATGAAAACATGGCAAACTCCACAAGGTAAAGTTAAAGTTACTTTTTCGCAACATAGTGTTGTCATCACCGGTTACGATAAAACACGAAAAATTGTCTATATCAATAATCCTTATGGTACAAAAAACCAAGCTGTCGCTTGGAATAAATTTGTTGCAGCATATAATCAGATGGGAAAACAAGCAATTTACATTAATCATAATAAATAACAGCCTAAGGTTAGTTTACAAAACTTCCTGCTAACTAATAGTTACTAATAATTGATTAATATTTAAAATAGGGACTGTAGCATTGAAATGCTACAGTCCCTGTTTTAATTTTCTTATTGTTTTAGATACTTTACAGCATCGTTGAATGTTTTAACTGGAACAACCTTCATTTTAGGAGCATATTTTTTAGCCGTTGCTTTAGCTAACTGATAATTAGTTTTGTGTTGCTCTTCATATTTTAAAAGTGTCTTAGTAGGCTTAACATATGGTGCCAAAAAGACTGTTGCACCCGCCTTTTTAGCTGCAATCACTTTCTTATCAATCCCACCAATTTCACCAACACTTCCATCAGGATTAATCGTGCCAGTTCCAGCAATTTTTCTACCTTGTCGTAAGTTTGCTTGCGTTAGTTGATCATAAATTTGCAAACTAAACATCAAACCACCTGAAGGCCCCCCTAATTGACCTGGGGTAACCTTTACTGGTATTTTCGTATGTACCTTAACATTATCAGTCAAAATAATACCGATCCCAGTTTTTTTAGTACTAAGTTTCACCAACGAATGGGTACTATGATACTGTTTTCCATTGTGTAAATAGGTAACAGTAACCTTTGTGCCCACCTTTTGTTTACCTAAATACTTCTGATATCCTTGTGCCGTATTAAAATGGCGACCATTAACTTTAGTAATTGTATCTCCGACTTTAATATCATCCTTGAACTTGGAATTTGATTGCACCTGCAACACATAGATTCCTAGATATTTCTTAGTTACTTGTTCACCAGCAGCTTTATAAGCAGTTGCAATTGATTCATTAATAGCACTTTGCATGTAAAAGTCCTGAACTTTATCATACGTTTGATCGCTTTGACCACCAGTAACAGAGCTTGGGCTTTCAATTGTTGCATGTGGATTTGCTAAGGCCCATAAGTAAGTCACTGGCCGTGCTCGTTGCAAATAAACTGATGTAATCATATAGCTGCCTTTATTTTTGTCACGATGATTCTTAATGTGCACATACGTTTTTAGATTATCAGCTTCTCCAGGACTTTCAATATAACTATTTAATGGCCAAAATAACATAATCAAAACTACTAACACACCAACAATAATTACCGCAATTTTTTTAAAATGTTTATTTAAATGTACTTTCAAACTAATTTCTCCGTAATTTTTCTGTTAACTGTTCAGCAATTTCCCCTGGTAAGTACTCAGATACATCCCCGCCAAACTTAGCAACCTCTTTAATTAAACTACTTGATAGGTGCTGATACTTAGGATCAGCTAACATAAATAAAGTTTCAATTTGGTTGTCTAAATGTTGATTCATTGCTGCAATATCACGTTCATATTGAAAATCATTAGTATTGCGTAATCCGCGTAACAGATAATCTGCGCCCACACGATTCATTAAATTAACAGTTAATTCGTTAGCCGTGATCACCGAAACATTATCATACGGGGATACTGCTGTTTTAATTTGTGCAACACGCTCATCCACTGTAAATACCGGTTGCTTGCCGACATTGATCATTACAGCTACTGCCAACTGATCAAATAACTGACTGCCCCGTTTAATTAAATCTAAATGACCTCGCGTTAACGGGTCAAAACTGCCTGGAAAAACTGCCACTTTCATTTCATTCATTTCCCTTCAAAAAACGATAAATTGTTAACACTGTAATGCCATAATCTTGCTGTCTCACAAATTCAAAACCAGGTATTTGTTGCGGTAATTTAGCATTTTTGTCTGTCTCTGCTACAATCAGTGCTTGATCAGCTAATAAATTTAAAGTTCGCAACGTTTCTAAATCAGTTACAATTTTTTGTTGTGCGTAAGGCGGATCAAGAAATACTAAAGTAAATTGAACTTGACGCTTTGCCAACAGATTTAATGCTTTCTGCGCTTCTTGTTTATAAATCTCAAACTGATTCTCACTTTTAGTTACTGTCACATTATCACGAATGGTTTTAATCGCTTGATAATGATGGTCAATCAAAACAGCCCTTTTAATGCCACGTGAGACTGCCTCAATACTTAAGCCACCACTACCAGCATATAAATCTAAACTCATGCCTCCATCAAAATAAGGTCCAATAATATTAAATAAGGCTTCCTTAACTTTGTCCGTTGTCGGCCGAGTGCCACTTCCTGGTACTGCTTTTAACTTACGACCGCGAAATTCTCCTGCTACGACACGCATCTATCGATCATCCTTATCAATTTCTTGATTATATATTCCAGCTGCTTTTAGATCTGACATATTTGGATCCACTAATGGCCAATTAGAATATAATACTTTTTTAACAAACTTTAATTGGCCCACGTTTTGGTGAGTTTTCTTGATATCTTCTTGGTCAGTATATAACACGACATATCGCATTTTCTTAGATACATACTCAACAATTCCAAACCGCCGTAACTGCCGAATTGATCGTAAATTATTCACGTACACAATCAATGCTTGCCGTGGTTTTATCTCAAATGCCAATTTATCATCTCTTTTGTCATTTAGTTTCAACTCATTGTACCAAACTTTTATTATTACTGCTCATAAAAAATGATCGCGGACACAAACCCCACGACCATTTTCAATTTATAAGATGCAACCTAATTAATTTCAATTAATAAATCGTTATTATCAATTACATCACCAGCTTCAACATAGATCTTTGCAACGGTCCCATCGATTGGAGCTTGAATTGTTGTTTCCATTTTCATTGCTTCAGTAACTACAATTGGATCGCCTTTGGTAACCTGATCGCCTTTATTAACAATAACCTTCAAAACAGATCCACTCATTGTTGCACCAATTTCGCCAGTCTTACTTGGCTCAGCTTTACGTTTTTTCGACACCGTTTTATGCACACTTAAATCTGAAATTCGTATTTCTCGCGCATGTCCATTGATATCAAAGTATAAAGTACGTTGACCGTCTTCATCAGGTTCACCAATTTCGTTTAACGAAACAATCATCGAGTTACCACTAGACAATTCAATATCAACTCGCTCTCCTAAACGCATCCCTTGGAAAAAGGTTGGAGTATCAAGTAATGTCACTGGTCCATACTGAACTTGCATAGCCGTATAGTCCATAAATACCTTTGGATACAGTACATAACTAATTACTTCATCTTGAGTTGCCTGATGTCCTAACTTTTCTGTTAACTCCTGTTCAACTGCAGTAAAGTCAACTGATTTGGCCAAACTACCAGGCCTTACAGTTAGTGGTTGTTTCCCTTTGAGAATAATTTGTTGCAATTTCTTTGGAAAGCCACCAGTTGGTTGGCCTAAATCTCCCATGAAGAAATCAATCACCGAATCAGGAAAATCTAGTTGATCACCGTGTTCCTCGATATCTTGCGGTGTTAATTCGTGTTGTACCATGAATAACGCCATATCACCAACTACTTTAGATGACGGTGTAACTTTGATAATATCACCGAACATCAAGTTAACCTGACGATACATTTTCTTAACCGCTTCAAATTGATCCCCTAATCGAAGCGCGTTAGCCTGTTGTTGTAAATTAGAATACTGACCACCTGGCATCTCAGTTTGATAAATATCAGTCTGTGGGCCTGCCATTTTATTCGAAAATTGTTGATAATATGGGCGCACCGACTTCCAGTATCGATCTACCGCCTCAACGTTTTTAATGTTAACACTTGGCTGACGATCAGTATTTTGAAGTGCATAATACAAGCTTCCCATACTTGGCTGAGATGTAGTTCCCGACATTGAACTAGAGGCAACATCAACAATGTCAACACCGGCCTTAGCAGCCTGAGCGTAAGTATACACTCCATTTCCAGTTGTATCATGTGTATGCAAATGAATTGGTAAATCAACTGTATCTTTTAACGTTGCAATCAAACGGTATGCTGCTTCGGGTTTTAATAATCCAGCCATATCCTTAATTGCAATAATATGCGCACCAGCAGCCTTTAATTCTTTGGCTAAATCTGTATAGTACTTTAAATTATATTTGGTCTTGTCCGGATCCAAAATGTCCCCGGTATAACACATTGTTGCTTCGGCAATTTTATTATTATCCCGAACATACTGAATACTTTTTTCCATTTGTTCCACCCAGTTAAGACTATCAAATATACGAAAGACATCCATTCCAGTGATGGCTGAGTGATCAATAAATTCTTTTAACACATTATCTGGATAGTTTTGATATCCAACAGCATTAGAACCACGAAATAACATTTGTGTTAGTGTCCGTGGCATTAATTTTCGTAACTCACGTAACCTAACCCACGGATCTTCTGCCAAGAAGCGATAAGCAACATCAAAAGTCGCGCCACCCCACATTTCATATGAAAATAATTCTGGTAATGCGCGCTGCAACTTAGGTGCAATCAACGTCATATCCTTTGTGCGCATACGAGTTGCAAACAAACTTTGATGTGCATCACGCATAGTAGTGTCAGTCAATAGCACTGGTTGTTGCTGCTTCAACCAATTTACAACTCCATCAGGTCCTTGTTGTTCTAAAACATCCTTAGCCGTGACAAGTGAATTACTTAGTGGATCAAACTCTTCAGCATATTTAAATTCAGGATAAAACTTCTTTTCACGACTAACCCCTGGAAAGCCATTAATAGTAGTATTGGCAATATAATTCAGCAGTCGGCTGCGTCGATCTGCATTGTGCCTGAACTTAAATAGTTCTGGCGTTTGATCGATAAATGTTGTAGTTGCTTCTCCCGCTGCAAAAACCGGATGTTTGATTACATTTTTCATAAACTCTAAATTTGTTTTAACGCCACGAATAGTAAACTCATTCAAAACACGTTCCATTTTGTCGCAAGCTTCTGAAAAAGTATCTGCAACGACAATGGCCTTTACAAGTAGTGAATCAAAATAAGGCGTTATAACAGATCCCGTGAATGCATTACCACCATCTAAGCGGACTCCATTACCACCTGGTGAAATGTATGTGGAAATTTCCCCTGTGTCCGGCATAAAATTATTAGCTGGGTCCTCAGTAGTCACCCGGGCTTGGATGGCGGCACCGTGATAACTTAATTCTTCTTGAGTAGGTAAATCGATTTCTTGATGTAAATCATACCCTTGAGCAATTAAAATTTGCGCTTGGACAATATCAAAACCAGTAATCATCTCTGTAATTGTATGTTCAACCTGAACACGAGGATTAACTTCAATAAAATAAAATTGATTACCTTCGACTAAGAACTCAACCGTGGCCGCATTTACATAGTGCACATGTTCCATAAAACGCACTGCTGCAGCACAAATCTGCTGGCGAAGTTCCACCGGCAAAGCAACTGCCGGAGCAATTTCAATTACTTTTTGATTACGACGCTGAACAGAACAGTCCCGTTCAAATAAATGCATTACATTACCATTTTGATCAGCTAAAATTTGAACTTCAATATGTTTTGGGCTTGCCAAATACTTCTCTAAATAAATTTCACTATCACCAAATGATTGACTAGCCTCACTTTGTGCCCGTGTGTATGCCTCAACTAAATCAGCTTCATGTTTAACAATCCGCATTCCACGACCGCCGCCGCCCATTGCCGCCTTAACAAAAATTGGATACCCGATCTCTTGCGCATTTTGTTTCGCAGCTTCAATTGTTTCAACTGGTTGCTGTGTTCCTGGTATTGTTGGTACATTAGCTTCTTTAGCCGCACGCTTAGCAGCAATCTTGTCACCAAACATTTCTAAATGTTCTACTTTAGGACCAATGAACGTGATTCCCTCTTCACCACAACGCTTAGCAAATTGGGCATTTTCAGATAAGAATCCATAACCAGGATGGATTGCGTCAACATTATGTTCTTTAGCTACTCGAATAATATCTTCAATATCTAAGTAAGCGGCAATTGGTTGCTTTCCAGCACCAACTAAATATGCTTCATCTGCCTTAAAACGATGTTCCGAATATTCATCTTCTTTAGCATAAATCGCAATTGCCGTCATTTTTAATTCGTGGATTGCTCGAAATATTCGTGTTGCAATTTCGCCCCGATTAGCTACCATAACCCTTTGCATTATAAAAATCCTCCGTCCAAATTTTAAACTGCCGCAATTAAACGTGACCTGGCTTGACGCGCGCTAATATTGAGCACACATCCTAACGCAGTACACAACACCAACATACTAGAGCCACCATAGCTAACAAAGGGAAATGTAACGCCAGTAATTGGTAATAGTCCTGTCACGCCCCCAACATTGAACAATGTTTGAATTGTAATAAAAGTAGCAACCCCATAACAAACCAACGATGAGTATGCATCAGCTGACCGAACCCCTAACCAGATTATTCGCGCCACAATAATTGTTAACAAGCACATAATCAAAACCACTGTAATCAGCCCTAATTCTTCACCAATAACCGCCATGATAAAGTCCGTATTTGGCTCTGGCAGATAACCCATTTTTTGAATACTATTTCCTAGGCCAACACCAAACACCCCGCCGTTACTAAGTGCATAATATGAATTAACTAGTTGACTCCCCGCACCTTGAGCGGTACCAAATGGATTAACGAATGCTACAATTCGTTGTAGCTGGTAACTATGAATTGCGCCGCTTTGTGCCACGCGACTTAACAACGGTAAAACCACTAAGACAAACCCGAAAATGATTGTAAAGATAGCGATAACTCCCTTTTTCCATGAAATACCACTAGCTAACATCATGATCATGATGATGGCTCCATTAATCACTGCACCACCAAGATCAGGCTGAATTAAAATCAGGACAACAAATATAATTGATAGTAAAAGAGGTCCCCCAACAGAACTAAAAAAATCTGTTGAAATTTTATTTTCATGTTGTGACAACATTCGCCCGAGGTACAAGATTAAAAAAATCTTGCACACCTCTGCCGGTTGAATATTAATTACACCAAGATTAATCCATCCTTGAGCACCATTGACAGCCTGTCCAAATAATTTAACAAACAGCAATGCTCCTAATAAAACTGCTGCAAATAAAATTAAAAAACGTGGACTCTGCAGTATCTTGATATTCATGGCGGTTATAAACCAAACGACGACTAATCCCATTACCACATACAGGGACTGCTTAATTAAATAGGCAGTTGGTGAACCACCATTTTGACTAGCAATATCTGCGCTTGAAGAATAAACCATTACAATCCCAATTAAACAAAGTAACAAATATGGAATCACTAAATAATAATCTAAAAATCGAAACTTTTTACTTAACATCGTGCTCCACTCACTTAACACTCACTCATTTCTGATTAAAATATCATTAGAGATAAAAATTAATTGAAACAATTATATCACATTACATTTGTAGTTCGACGATTGATTTGTAAATATATACACAAAAAAACTATTTAACAATTCTTTGCTAGAATTATTAAATAGCTCTAATTTTTATGAATTACTTTTTAGCGTTGATTTTACGTTTTTTAGCTTCTTTTTCACGAGTACCTGTGTCCAAGATTTGCTTACGTAAACGAACATTGTTTGGTGTCACTTCACAATACTCATCATCATTTAAGAATTCTAATGACTCTTCAAGTGAGAAATGAGTTGGAGTTTTAATACGGGCCATATCATCAGAACCAGACGAACGAACGTTAGTTAAGTTCTTACCCTTAGTGATATTAACCGCAATATCATTTTCACGACTGTTTTCGCCAATGATCATACCTTCATAGACATCAGTACCGGGGTCAATTAACATTGTTCCACGACTTTCAGCACTCATCATTGCGTAAGTAGTTGCCTTACCTGAGTTAATTGATACCAGTGTTCCCTTTTGACGACCAGGATGCCAGTTTTTAATCACTGGAGCATACTTGGCAAACGTATGATTCATAATTCCGTATCCACGAGTCATTGACATAAATTCTGTTGAATAGCCAATTAAACCACGAGAAGGTGCCAAAAATGTCAATCGTGTCTGACCGTTGTCAGTTGATTCCATATTCTGCATTTCGCCTTTTCGTTGCGATAAACTGTCAATCACACTACCAGTATATTCTTCTGGTGTATCAATTTGAACTTCTTCAAATGGTTCGCTTCTAACCCCATCAACATCACGATAGATAACTTCTGGTCTTGAAACTTGAAGTTCATATCCCTCACGACGCAGTGTTTCTACCAAAATAGATAGATGCAACTCGCCACGGCCCGAAACAACCCATGCCCCAGGCATGTCAGTGTCATCAACCCGTAATGAAACATCTGTATGCAGCTCTGATTTGAGTCGATCTTCTAATTGACGAGAAGTAACAAACTTGCCATCCTGACCCGCAAATGGTGAGTCATTTGTTCTGAAAGTCATTTGCAAAGTAGGTTCGTCAATTCGTAAGATTGGCAATGCTTCAGGAGTACTTGAAGCAGCTACTGTCTCACCAACATTAATATCTTCCATTCCAGAAATGGCACACAAATCTCCAGCTTGGGCTTCATCAATTTCCAATCTCTTTAAACCGAAGAAACCAAATAATTTTGTCACTCGGAAATTTTGCTTAGAGCCATCAAGTTTCATTACCGTAACATTGTCACCCACTTTGATCTTTCCACGAAAGACACGGCCAATTCCAACACGGCCAACAAAGTCATTATAATCTAACATTGCTACTTGAAATTGCAATGGTTCGTCTGAGTTATCAATTGGTGCTGGAATTTTTTCAACAATCGTATCAAAAATAGGTTTCATCGTATGTTCCTGAGAATCTAAATCAGAATCATAACTTGAAGTTCCATTCATCGCAGATGCATACACAACTGGGAAATCCAATTGATCTTCATCAGCACCTAGCTCAATAAATAGATCCAACACTTCATCAACAACTTCTTCTGGACGAGCACCTGGACGGTCCACTTTGTTAATCACAACAATTGGTGTTAGATGTTGATCTAAAGCTTTTTTAAGCACAAAACGAGTTTGTGGCATTGTACCTTCAAATGCATCCACAACTAATAATACACCGTCAACTAGACGCATGATTCGTTCCACTTCACCACCAAAGTCCGCATGTCCTGGCGTATCCAAAATATTAATTTGCTTATCACCATAACGAACAGCAGTATTCTTTGACAAGATAGTAATGCCTCGTTCACGTTCGATTGCATTAGAATCTAAGGCCCGATCTTCAATTTGGGTGTGTTCATCCAAAGTATCGGATTGCTTTAGCATTTCATTAACCAACGTTGTCTTACCGTGGTCAACATGGGCAATAATGGCAATGTTGCGAATATCATCTCGTAATTTCAAAATAGTTTCTTCCCTTCAAAATAAAAACTTTGTTTCTCAGTATCACAATTGGCAGGTTATTGGCATAAAAAAACTGTGACAAGCGGTCACAGTCAACCAAATTAATTTGCAAGTCCAATTATTTCTTCACTTGCACGTTCTGTCGCTACTAATACAACGTTAGATGATAGCATACTAAGTGACCCACCGTCAATAGTTTTAACACGTAGATTCAAAGCTTCTGCTAAAATCTTTCCTGCTGCAAAGTCCCATGGTCGTAAATATGAAATGTAACCAATCAATTCTCCCGTTAATACCTTAGCAAACTCAATTCCAGCGCTACCATACATTCGCGGGCCCCTACTTTGTCGCGCAATTGTTTGCATATTGTGATCATCATTAATTAATAACGGTCCACTAATACCAACTAAAGCATCTCGTAAGTGTAAATTAGCAGGTGCAATGAGTGGTTCATCATTAACAAATACTCCATTTGGTCCACCATGATATAATTTTTGATTCATCACATCCATGATATACCCAAGAACCCCCACTCCATTTTCATACAATGAAATCATAATAGCAAAATTGTTTTGTTGCATCACAAAATTCATAGTACCATCAATCGGATCAATCAGCCATATGCGTCCTGTCGCTTTATCAATCTGATCGCCGAAGCCTTCTTCACCCAGAATTTGAGCATCTGGATCAAGTTCACGTAATTTTGTCACAATAGTTTTTTCATTGCTTTTGTCGACTGTGGTAACTAAATCCTTACGACCTGACTTTTCATCGACATTAAACGGTTGTTTCATTTTTGATAGTGTTTCTGTTCGCATTTGCCACATTAACTTTTGAATTTCTTGATCAATATGATTCAAATCGTCCATTACTTAGTTACTCCTCTGCCAATTTTATTGTCTGCCGATCGCTAGTTTGAGCTGCCTTAATGACTTCATATAACTCATAGCCTGAATTAGATTTAAATTCTCGGCCTAACTGTTTTTCTTCTGCCTTTGAATTTACAATTTTTTTAAATTCATGATATTGATCTAAAATAGCTGCTCGTTTAGCTCCTGTTTCATAAGCATCTTCGACTAATTGGAACATTTTTATTACCGTAATCAACTCTGTTTGACTCCAAGCATCATTAATAGGATAACTATAATTTTTATCCATTTATATACCCCTACATATTCAAATTTAGATCTCTCACAAACCTATGTTACTGTAAATCAAACATTAACTCAAACCATAAAACAACTCAACACAAAAAAAGCCGCTCTTACGGAACTGAAGTTATAATTTGATACAAACATATAAAAGCACGTTCGAAAAAAGTAAAATTTATTCGGAGGTGTTTT
>NZ_BJDM01000018.1 GCF_005405145.1 Paucilactobacillus kaifaensis
AAACCCGAAGGTTTAAGGACCCTACACATTTGATTTGTCGAAACTTTGTTCAGTTTTCAAAGGTCTACTTTGTTGCCCATATCTCTCAAGCAACGTATACTAGATTACCATTTAGATAACCCAGTGTCAACAACTTTTTCAACTATTTTTGAATCTCGTTTGGAGAAACAAAACATGTCTTAAATTGACAACTTTGTAACTATACCAATGTTGTTACATCACGTCAATTACAATTCATCTATATGAAAAAAGTCTAATAAAAAAGACTGATTTAACATCAGTCTTTAATCTTGTCTTATTAGTTTTCTTCCGGTCGCATTGTTGGAAATAAAATGACGTCCCTAATTGACGCACTATCAGTCAACAACATAGTTAATCGATCAATTCCGATACCGAGACCACCTGTAGGCGGCATCCCATATTCTAGCGCCTCGATAAAGTCTTCATCAATTCCCTCAGCTTCATCATTACCAGCTTCGCGTTCCTTAACTTGTGCTTCAAATCTTTCCCGTTGATCAATTGGATCATTCAACTCAGTAAAAGCATTAGCAAACTCGTTACCAACAATATAAAGTTCAAATCGGTCAGTAAAACGAGGATCTTTCTCGTTTTTCTTAGCCAATGGTGAAATTTCAACTGGATGTCCATAAACAAACGTTGGTTGAATCAACTTATCCTGAACAAATTGTTCGAAAAACTCATTAATAATATGACCAACTTGCCAGTATTCTTCGTAATGAACATGATGCTCATCTGCTAACTTACGTGCCTGTTCCAGCGTCATCTTCTGCCAAAAATCCACACCTGTATACTCTTTAATTGCATCTACCATGTGTACTCTATTAAACTCCTTATGCAAGTCCAACTCCGTGCCTTGATAAGTTATTTTACCATCATCTGAAATTACCTTTACAGCTGCCTTAAAGATTCCTTCAGTTTCATCCATCACATCGTGGAAATCAAAAAAAGCAACATACGTTTCCAACATTGTAAATTCAGGATTATGTTTCGTATCCATTCCTTCATTTCTAAAAACACGGCCAATTTCATAAACCCGTTCTAGACCACCAACAATTAGTCGCTTTAAGTGCAACTCCAATGCAATGCGTAGGTATAAGTTAATATCCAATGCATTATGATGAGTAACAAACGGACGGGCATTGGCTCCACCAGCCTGATTATGTAAAACTGGTGTTTCCACTTCAGTAAATCCATCTTGGTCTAGATAACTACGGATGGCTGTGATAATTTTACTACGCTGCTGAAATCGTTTAAAGCTATCAGGATTAGAAATCAGATCTAAATACCGCTGTCTGTAGATTTGTTCCTGATTTTGGAGGCCATGAAACTTATCAGGTAATGGTCGTAAAGCCTTTGATAAGAAAGTTAAACCAGTTGCACGAATCGTCAATTCACCAGTGTCAGTCTTGATCACATCGCCTGTAATTCCAAGAAAATCACCAATATCAGATCGCTTAAAGATATGGTAAACATCCTCACCAAGAACATCTTTACGTAAATAAACCTGAATGCGTCCCGTCCGATCCAAAATGTCAGCAAAACCAACCTTACCTTTGCCTCGTTTTGATACCATTCGACCAGCAATCGTTACTTGTTTATTTAAATCGTTAAGTTCATCTTTATCTTGCTCTTCAAATTCATCATGTAATTGTTGCGCTAAATAGTCTCGTTGAAACCGATGTCCAAATGGGTCAATTCCCTCCTCGCGAAGTTCACTCATCTTCTCACGTCGGACACGTAATTGATCATTCATTTCCTGTTCTTTTGCCACAATGTTTCCTCCATTCAGCTAATTATCAACTTCTACTGTGCCTGTTTTAATTGTCTTTTTATTTGTCGTTCCTTTGTTTGTTCCAAAAAACGATCAAAGATATCATTCATTTCTTGCACACTTTCAGCTTCCATTAATGCTGCTTTAGTACGAGCAGAGCGAGGCGTCCCTTTTAAATAATAGGTCGCTTGGCCCCGAAATTCATGCACACCAATTTTTTCGCCCTTCAAATTAGCTAATCGTTCCAAATGCTCTTTAGCCATTTGAACTTTCTTTTCTGGTGTGGCTTCTGGTAGCAGTTCACCAGTTGCTAAATAATGTTCTGTCTGTTCTAACATCCAGGGATTCCCCATGGCTGCCCGGCCAATCATAACAGCATCTGCGCCAGTCTGATCTAAGATACTTTTAGCATCTTCAGGTGAACGTACATCCCCATTAGCCATAAATGGAATCGTCAACTCATGAGCAACATTTTTCAAAACATTCCAGTCTGCCTGGCCAGTATACATCTGTTTACGAGTCCGGCCGTGCATTGCTAATGCACTGGCACCAGCTCGTTGTGCCGCTAGAGCATTATCAACAGCATAAACATGATCCAAATCCCAACCAATTCTCATTTTAACAGTCACAGGTTTTTTTACAGCGTCTGTTACATATGACACCATTTCATAGACCTTATTTGGATCAAGCAACCACTTTGCACCAGCTTCAGTTTTTACCACTTTATTAACTGGACAGCCCATATTGATATCAATTACATCTGCTTCAGTTTGCTGATCAACAAATTTTGCCGCTTCAACTAAAGTTTCTTTCGTACCGCCAAAAATTTGGATGCCCATTGGATGTTCAGTTTCTTCAACTTTCATCATCGACAGTGTTTTTTGATTGTGATGCATAATGCCACGATCTGAAATCATTTCGCAGACAACATAGCCAGCACCAAATTTTTTACAAATAACACGAAAGGCAGAATTAGTCACTCCAGCCATCGGTGCCACTACAACCTGATTAGGAATTGTCACATCACCAATTTTCCATTCCATTTATTGTTTCACCTCATTAATATTATTCGTTTCATATGCGGAAACTATCATAGCACAATCAATTTAATGATACCACGTTACTCCGCTGTCATTTGTAATAAAATCTTTTTTAAATCGATTTCACTATAGTCATACTTGTTTCCACAAAAATGACAAACTGCCTGGGCATGATGGTCTTCTTCAATCATCTGCTCCATGTCTGCTCGTGGAATACTGGCAAGAGCCTTAGCAAATCTCTCTTTTGAACAGTCACACTTGAACAATACAGGCATTTTATCCAGCACTTTGACTTCTTGTTGTGGGAACAATAAATGTAAAATATCTTCGGGACTTTTGTTTTGCCGGAGTAATTCCGAAACCAACGGCAATTGATTAATTTGCTGTTCCAATTGACTGATAGCTTCATCATTAGCTCCCGGCATAACCTGAATTAAAAAACCACCTGCAACTGCCACACTATTATCTGCATTAACAAATACGGACAATCCAACTGAAGAAGGAATCTGTTCCGATTGTGCTAGATAGTAGGTAAAATCTTCACCCAACTCACCTGAAACGATTGGCACTTGACCTGTAAATGGATCGCCTTGTGGCATATCTTTAGTAACAGAAAATGTCCCCGTTGACCCTACTGCAGTACGTACATCAATCTTTCCTTTTTTGTTCAATGGTAAGTTAACATGTGGGTGTTGCAAATATCCTTTAACAGTTCCGTTTGCATTACCGTCCACAACAATAGCCCCCACCGGACCATCTCCTTGAATTTTAACCGTCATCTTTTCTTCGCCTTTAAGCACTGAAGAAGCCAACAGTACTGTTCCAACTAAGCTACGACCCAGCGCAGCCGATGCAGCGCTCCAAGTATCGTGTCTTTGCTGTGCTTCTTGCACTACCCCAGTAGCATCAATTGCGTACGCGCGAAACATACCATCACCAACCACGCTTTTAACTAAAACATCTTTTTGTGTCATTACTGTCTCCTTTATAACTAACAAAGGACTGACACAAACTAAGTTTGCACCAATCCCGTTAGATCACATATATTTTTGATTATTCGCCTTTTGGTTGAGAATCGTCACTTGACTGATTGTCATCCGTATTCGAACTTTCATCTTCATGTAAACTATCTTCAGTTTCACTGTGACGTTGTGCTTCTTTGCGTTCCAATTCACGCTTGGATTCTTCAAAAGTAGCAGCGCGATCAGTGTCTGATTCTGTTGACTTGTCATCTTGTGGCATTTCACCAGTCTTAAACAAACTCAAAATTTGTTTTTCATCCAGAGTTTCATATTTTAAGAGCGCCTCAGCGATAACCTTGTGTTCTGCCCGATGGCTCTCAATAATATTACGAGCTTCTTGATGACCCTCCGTCGTTAATCGACGAACTTCTTCATCAATTAAAGCAGCAGTCTTTTCTGAGTAGGCAGGTGATTGACCATATTGTTGACCCATAAATGCCTGGCCACCGCCTTCAAGCTGGACTTCGCCAAGTTTATCACTCATTCCATATTGGGTAACCATTGCACGAGCAATTTGTGTCGCCTGTTCAAAGTCATTGGAAGCACCAGAGGATTGTGAATCAAAGATAATCTCTTCAGCGGCACGACCACCCATTAAACCGGCAATCTGCTCATTAGCATCCTTTTTGGACATTAACATTTGGTCCTCACGTGGCAACATGATTGCATATCCCCCAGCACGACCACGAGGTACAATGGTTACTTTATGAACGACCCGAGCATCATTAAGAACCAAACCAACAATCGTATGCCCCGCCTCATGATAGGCAACCGTTTCACGTTCTTGTTTTGAGATAACCCGATCACGTTTAGCCGGACCAGCAATCACTCGGTCTTCAGCCTCGTCCAAATCTGCTGCATCAACCTGACGTTTATTGCGACGAGCAGCCAATAATGCGGCCTCATTCAGCAAGTTTTCCAAGTCTGCACCAACAAATCCAGGAGTTTGCTTAGCAATCTCTTTTAGATCAACATCTGCAGCCAATGGTTTATTTTTAGCATGAACTTTCAGAATCGCTTCACGACCCTTAACATCAGGACGGCCAACCAAAATCTTTCGATCAAATCGACCCGGACGTAAAAGTGCTGGGTCTAAAACATCAGAACGGTTAGTTGCGGCCATGACAATTACACCCTCATCACCGTTAAAACCATCCATTTCAACTAACAATTGATTCAAAGTTTGTTCACGTTCATCATGGCCACCGCCCATACCGGCACCACGTTGTCGACCAACTGCATCAATTTCATCAATAAAGATAATTGATGGAGCTGTCTTCTTGGCATTTTCAAACAAATCCCGAACTCGACTAGCCCCGACCCCAACAAACATTTCAACGAAATCAGAACCTGAAATTGAGTAGAAAGGCACCCCAGCCTCGCCTGCGACGGCTTTGGCAAGTAATGTTTTACCGGTACCAGGAGGTCCCTCCAACAGTACACCTGAAGGTATTCGAGCTCCTAACGACAAGAACTTCTTTGGATCTTTTAAAAACTCAACTACTTCAACTAGTTCTTGTTTTTCCTCTTCTTCACCAGCAACATCGGAAAAACGAATCTTATTTTGCTTAGAATCAGATGGCTTGGCTTTTGACTTACCAAAGTTCATCACTCCGCGGCCACCGCCGCCACCGCCTTGGCCAGCTTGACCCATCATCATGTAGAAGAAGAAAATCATAATCACTACTGGCACAATATAAATCAGTAGATTGACCCAAAAGCCACTTGACTCTTCAGCTTTAGTTCCCATCTTGACATTATTTTGTTGTGCATATTTTTGTAACTGTGCAATTGTTACATCACTTTGTAATACGGTAGCCTGAAAGCTCTTTACCTTAGTATCGCCTGTGGTTCCGAAAGTAAACCCAGAATTACTGTTTTTATTTTCTTGTGCTTTCTTATATTGCCCAGTAATTTTGTAAACTCCACCACTAGGTTGCATTTGAAAACTTTTGATTTTTTTGTCTTTTAATTGTGAGACAAATTGACTTTGTTGAATATTTGCTGATTGCGATGATGAATTATTTCCACCAAAGAAAAAGTATGCAATACCCATGATGGCAAGGAAAATCACCGCATAAAATAGCACATTGCGACTAAAGCCATTTCGCTTATTGTTATTATTGTTGTTATTCATAACTACCTCCTATCTTACAGCTTTAGCTGCCTTGTATTGATGAAAATTATGATAGCACAGTTGACCAACATTGACTATTAATTTATCGGGCAACCTAACTCGTGTAAACTTCGGGTTTCAGCACTCCAACATATGGTAGATTTCGATACAATTCTTTGTAATCTAATCCATAGCCAACCACGAACTCATTAGGCACAGAAAAACCAATATAATCAGCCTTAACATCTACTGCTCGGCCCTCTTCTTTATCCAATAATGTGCAAACTTTAATTTCTGCCGCATTACGTTGTTTCAACAAATCAATCAAATACTTTAATGTACGACCGGTATCAATAATATCTTCAATAATTAGAATATTACGACCATCAATATCTGTTCCCAAGTCGTGTAACAAGTCGATTTGGCCACTCGATTCAGTTCCACCATGGTAACTTGATATATCAATAAAATCTAGCTCAGCATAAACATCCATTTCTTTAATAACATCCACCGTGAATAAAATGGCTCCTTTAAGGACTGAGATTACAATAGGCTTTTTGTCCTTAAAGTCTGTCGTTAACTGCTTCCCCAGTCGCGCAGCAGCTTGCAAAATTTCTTCTCTGCTATATAAAACTCTTTCAATGTCGTTATCCATGCTATTCTCCTCTGTCAAAGTGTCTAACAAATACAACATGTTGCCATTTATTTTGATAGTCCAATGGTCGTGTTAACCAACTCATTTTTTGGTCAACAACCCAAATAACATTATCGAATTGGTCAACAACCACTAACTGTGATTGTCGTTTTTCAGTGGGAACTTTGTTGTCAATCAAAATCCGTCTCACTTTTTGATGATGACCATTTTTGAGTATCAATGTGTCATCAGCTTCCCAACGGCGTATTTTAAGTGGGAATGCTGTTTTCGGTAACCACATTGATATAATTTTGTCATTTTCAGCTGACTTTAAACTCATGGGAGTAAAAATTCCAATTTTTTCTCGTGGTATAACTGTCTGCCATTGGTTTAATTTTAGCACAGTCGTGCCACCGATTGTAACTGAATTATCAGCTTCATTAGTCTTACTAACCCAGACAAAGTGATATTCTTTAACTAAGATTGTCTGCTCATTTAACCTAAATTTAGCTTGAGGTTTAGCTTCATTGCCTAATACTTGAATAATTTCGACTAGTTGCGCTTGGGATACATCACGCACTGCTTGGTTTTGTTCCAGCCACTGTTGTAATACAAGTTGTTGCGCAGCCGAACTCAATTTATGGTATAACGACAAATCTAATTGATTTTTATCAGTACTAATCTCCTGGATAAGCTGTTGAACTTGTTGACCAGAAAATTCCAACAATTGAGCTAACTGCCGTTGATAATCATTTAAGTGGGCCACGACCGATGGATTTTCATGCTGTAATTGTGGAATAATCCGATGCCGAAATCGATTACGTTGAATCGACAGATCTGTATTAGTACTGTCATCAAACCAGGTGATCTGCTCATGAAGAGCAAATGCAGTTATTTCGGCTCTAGAAACATTAAGGAGCGGACGAATCAGCTGTCCAACTGAAAAATCACGTTGTTGCGCAATTCCAGCCAATTGGGTTAATTGCCCGCCCCGAACTAGTTTCATCAACATTGTTTCTGCTTGATCATTCGCTTGATGAGCCGTAGCCAAAAATTGGGCGTGCTCTTCTTGTAACACTCTGGCAAAAAACTGATACCTAAAATTTCGTGCTGCTGCCTCAATACCATGATCCGGATGATCTGCCTGGGGCCAGTGTTTAGTTCGTAGTTCTAGGTGATGGTGCTCACAAAACGAACGAATAAACTGTTCCTCTTTGAAGCTTTCACTCCGTAATTCATGATTTACATGGGCAATAATTATCCGCGGTCGTTGCTCAGCGGACAACTTTAAAAACAGTTCCAACAAAACCATAGAGTCAATTCCTGTAGATACGGCCAGCACGACCGTTTCATTGGTATTAAAAAAGCGGTACTGTGCTAAGTTCCGCTCAAATTTAACTTGTAACGTTGATTTTTTCATCATGCTCCATTGTTGCTTAACTATTATTAACTGCGCCGGCCACCACGGCCACCACGTTTCCCCTCAGTATTATGACGCAAGGTAGAAAGTCGCGACTCACTTTCCTTCAAAAAGCCTGATAATAATGAATCAAAATCTTCTTTGCCACCATTACTACCACTTTGATGATCACGATTTCCCTTAAAACTATTCGATTGACTGCCGCTATGCGAATAACCTCTCTGGCTGGAATGTTGATTATCACTACTTGATCGATGGTTATTGTTATGTTCGTAATGCTTTGCTCCACTCTGACTACCAGTCTTAGAACTATGCTCTGGCTCGCTGGCTGCCTTGATTGATAAAGCAATCTTACCATCGTCTGCAATTGAAATTACTTTAACAGTAACTTCATCCCCAACAGACAAAACATCGTGAATATCTTTCACAAAGCTATTCGACACTTGACTGATATGTACCAGACCCGTTTTGTGATCTTCTAAATCCACAAATGCACCAAAATTAGTAATACCTGAAACTTTACCTGAAACTTTTGTTCCTACTTCAATTGCCATGAAAAAGTAGATCCTCCTTGCGTATTGTATTTTGAGTATAGCACAGATTAAAACTGTGTTGCTACCGAAAATAGAATCATTGAAATGACCAATAAAAACTAAAAATAGTGGTGGTCAACAACTATCTGTGGCCATCACTAACTTTCAAATATTTATTTATCTGTTGTATCTACAGAAACTGATTTTGTCGGTAAATTATAAATTGTTTCACCCTGTTTAGAATAATAATATTTTTGCCGAATTACCTTTTGAAGATAGTCATCATTATTCAATAGTTTTACTTCATGTTTCAAATCTTTATTTGTACTTTTAACCGTTTTTAATTTAGCTTCTTGCTTCGTCACTTGAGCGTCAGTACTACGTAAACTAGCACGACTTTGGATAATTTTAACACCGAAGAAAAGGACAAACACTGCAAAGACACTGATAATCGCATAAAAACGCTTCTTGCGGATTTGAATCAGTTGCTGTCGTTCACTAGCATTTTGCGCTTCTTGCGCAAGAATCTGTTTTGAATAATCTGAATGAATATGAGAAACTTTATTCTCACGATTTTGTGCCATTTGCGATTGCCCCTTTACTATTTATAGCTAAAGTATAGCAATCACCCGATTATTTGTCTATAACAAATTGGGCCATCCCGCGATCAAAATAACCAACACAGTGTTAGTTAACACCCTTACGAAAGTCCTCTTTATAACTTTCATCGACAATCTCATACATTTGCTCTGCTTCATCTTTTTTGGTAGTTTCGATAATTTGCAAAACTTTGATTGTTTCGGTCTTATTACCAAACTTGATAATCAGTTGATCATTAACAGCCACATTGCTTGATGACTTAGCACTATTACCATTGATTGTAATTCGTCCTTGATCTGCAATGTCTTTTGCCACAGAACGTCGTTTAATGATTCGTGAAACCTTAAGAAATTTATCTAAACGCATTTTTTTATCCTCCACTTTTAACTTTTTGATTTATTAATCAACTTTAATAGCCGTTTACCACCAGGGAACGTGACAATTTCCTTGATTGAAAATAACTGCCACTTTGCTACTAAAACTAGCACCACTGAGCATCCAATAATAACTGAAATCGCCACAATTGGAATCATGGCTAATCTACTTGTGCCAAATATATATAACCCTAACACACAAGTCAACTTTGCACAGACACCCATCAAAATACAAATTCCCAATAACTTAATTTGAAAACGGCGATCCATCGTCAACTGTTTTAATTGTGATGGCAGTGAAGATCTAATAATTATTAACGTAACTGTTAAACCGATAATCGTTCCCAGCGCAGCTCCAACAATTCCAAGGTGTCGCACTAAATAAAAGTTAACCAATAGCTTAATGATCAACCCGCCAAAAAGGCCAAACATTGTGACATAAAATTGATTTAGGCTCTGCAAAACACTACTGTACGTGGTAATTAACGCCACCAGCACAATACTAGTCATGCTAATTGCCAATGCCAAGCTGCCAACCGAATTAACAAACAATAATTGGTTAATTTGCGGCATCAACGTAATTAACCCCGCAGTTGCAAACAAAGACATCGCAATACATAAGTGTAGTGCAGAACGATACACTCGGCGAAACTCAACTATATTGTGTCTTAAACGACTAGCAGTTAATGATGGTAACAATGTGGCAGTAAAAGCTGTTGCAACTACTAATCCTAATTGAATTAATGGCTGTCCACGATCGAATACTCCTTTTAATGCCTTGGCATATGTTGGGGCCAGGCCACCACTAACCAATCCACGTTTAACAGTGAATGAATCAACTAATTGAAACAACACAACCATTCCTGCAAATAAGCAAACCACACCACCTTCTACCAATAGTCGCTTAATTAACAACCATGGTACTGTGGTTGTTAATTGGTTTATTTTAGCGTGTCGTAGAATACGCCAGATAGTTGGCAGTAAAAATAAACTTGCAATAAGACCTGCTACAAAGGCACTTCCCATTGCAAATGTACCCATTTTGTAAACATTCCAATGTTGCCGACTGGCTACTAGCGCCACACTTATCACAATTGAAACGCGAACAACTTGTTCTATCAATTGAGAAATAGCCGTTGGGATCATATTATATTTTCCCTGCCAATATCCACGACTAACAGCCAGAATTGGCATAAATATGAACATCAGTGCAACACTTTGAATAACAGGTGCCAGATTTTTGTCGCCCATCAATTGGGCCAGCCATGGCGCAAGTAACCAGCTAAACAGTACCAATAAGATGGCAAGTACACTTAGTATCACTACTAATTGTTGTACTAGAGTTTCCTTTTCAATCTGCGTTCGGCGCTCCGCAACTAATTTAGAAATAAAAACAGGTAAGCCACTTAACGCTAATGTCACTCCAATCCCATACAACGGGTATACTTGCTGGTACACATAAAACCCTGTATCGCCAACCAAATTCTGAAACGGAATTCGATAGGATGCACTCAGTACTTTAGCGATCAAAGTCGATAATGTTAAAATTAGCGTTCCTGTCAATATTTTATGAAGATGTCTTTGACGTTTCACGTTGGTCCTCGCTGTCATGAGTTTGCTGTGCTAATGCGCCAATAAAATCAGTTAATTGGGCTAGCCATGTGGTTTGATTCATTTTTGGTTGAATCACCAATTTAATTTGTAATTTTTGATTATCTTCACCAATAGTTGCCTTAAAATCAGTTTGCGCTAGTTGTTTTAAAATCGTTTTAGGCGAAATAATTTGACTCGCTTTTTTAGATAACAAGATAAATATATACCCATCCTGGCGCCTGATTTTTTCTAATAGTGCTAAATCACTGAAAAGTTTAATTTTGCCAATCACCAGTAGATTTTCAACTTGAACAGGATAATCTCCAAAGCGATCGATCAAATCACCTTGAGTTTCTGTTAATTGGTCTTCATTTTCGGCCTTTCTGATTTCTTTGTAAATCTCAATTTTTTGTCGTTGATCTTCAATATACTCAGATGGCAAATATGCTTCAATTCCCAATTCAATTTCACTATCTGTTTTTTGCGTAACTTTCTTTCCTTGTTTAATAGCGACTGCATCGGCTAGCATTTGTGAGTATAGATCATACCCCACTGAATCAATGAAACCATGCTGTTGCTTGCCCAATAAGTTACCGGCCCCCCGAATTGATAGATCTCGCATCGCGATTTTAAACCCGGAACCTAATTCGGTAAAATCACGAATTGCAGCTAATCGTTTTTCGCTTACCTCAGTCAGTACCTTATTAGGCTGATACATAAAGTAACCATATGCAACCCGGTTACTACGTCCAATGCGACCACGAATTTGATATAGTTGTGCTAATCCCATTCTATCAGCATTCTCCACAAATAACGTGTTTACATTCGGAATATCAACTCCTGTTTCAATAATTGATGTTGTCACTAACACATCATACTCACCACGAACGAAGTCATATAAAACACCCTCCAGTTGTGATTCTGTCATTTGACCATGAATATAGCCGACGCGTGCTTCTGGAACTAGCATTTGAATTTCGGCCACTGTCTTTTCAATGTCCGCCACCCGATTGTGCAAATAGTAGACTTGTCCACCACGCTGTATTTCGCGCATAATACCATCTCGAATTGCGCCTGCATTTTGCTCCATTACATACGTTTGAATTGGAAAACGACCAGCTGGTGGTGTCTCAATCACAGATAAATCGCGAACTCCCAGCATTGACATATGCAAAGTTCTTGGAATCGGTGTGGCTGTTAATGTTAATACATCCACGTTAGATTTTAGCTGTTTCAAGCGTTCCTTATGCTTAACCCCAAAACGTTGCTCTTCATCGATAATTAACAGCCCTAAATCTTTAAACGAAATATCTTTAGATAACAATCGATGGGTTCCAACAACAATGTCGCACTCGCCACTTTTAAGCTGTGCTTCAGTTTCTCGCACTTCTTTAGTAGTTTTGAACCGTGACATTAACCCAATATTAACCGGGTAACCCTCAAATCGATTTTGCATGGTATCAAAATGTTGCTGGGCCAAAATGGTCGTTGGGACAAGAAAAGCTACCTGTTTGCCAGCTTCAACAGCTTTAAAAGCAGCCCGTAAGGCAACTTCCGTTTTACCATAACCCACATCCCCAACTAACAGTCGGTCCATTGGCTTGATGCGTTCCATATCTCGTTTAATTTCCTCACTACTGCGTAACTGATCCCTAGTTTCAGTGTACGGAAAATCATTTTCGAATTGTTCTTGATAACTGTCATCTTTGGGGTAAGCATAGCCTTTTTCGGCTTCTCGTGCAGCATACAACTCAACTAATTCATCTGCAATATCTTCAATTTTAGCAGCGACTTTTCGTTTTGTTTTCGCCCATTCACTCCCACCCAATTTGTTAACATGTGGCGTTTTCGACTCTGATGAAACATATTTCTGGACTAAATTAAGTTGCGTAATTGGTACAAAAATTTGTGCATTTTTTTGGTAGTCGATAGTAATATAATCCTGATTTACACCATCAACTTTTAAGGTTTGAATTCCTGTAAACTGCCCAATTCCATGATTCACATGAACAACGTAGTCACCTGGTTTAAGATCCGTATAGCTTTTGATTCTCTCCGCATTAGCTAAAGTTTGCTGTCGGACCCGTTTTTTTTGAACCTGCTTAAACATTTCTGTTTCAGTAATCACAACCAGATTGGCGTTTGGCAACTCAAATCCATTTTGTAAGCCGGCCGAAACTAGTTGAACAAGCTGCGGTTTAATTTCATTTGCTTTAGTCTCAGTGACATTGATGTCAAAGTCGTGCAGTGTACTGTCGATTTTCTGCATTCGCTCTTCACCATTGACCATAATTACCACAGTTTGATTTTGCTTCATCCAGCGGCCAATTTCGGTTTTTAAAATTGGTAATTGACCAAAAAATTGCTGCATATTACGCGTAATTAAATTAGTAATTTGCGTAAATTTTAATTGAACCATTCCTTTTTGAAAGAGAGCAAAAATAATCTGAGCATGTTTATCAGAACGTATTAACTGAACAAAATCATTTTGTAAAGTATCAGTCGATAATAACTGCTGCTGGTCCACTTTATCAACTAACCAATTACTTTCGTCGTTTTGAAACTGCTTTTGAGCATCCACAATTCGTGGGTAATCGTCAATAAATAAGGCGCTATCTGCTGGTAAATAATCCAGCAAAGAATATTTTTTTGGATAAACCAGATTAGCAAATTCCAGCATTTCGGGTACTAATTGTTCATGTGAAATTGCTTTTAACAGCGGTGAAATTGCCTGTTCTAGTCTTTTACGTGCATCTTCATCAGTTAGGTCATCGTGAGTTTTGTTAAAAGCCGTTTGAATTCGAGCCCCAATTTCCGAAAAATCAGTTGGTGCCACAACAAAATCAGTGGCTGGCAAAACTGTCACTGTTTCAATATTTTCAACACTGCGTTGATCACTTGCATCAAAAAAACGTAATGAATCAACTTCCGTATCAAACAGATCAATTCTAACCGGATACTGTGTATTTAACGGATAAATATCAATAATAGATCCCCGAATAGCAAAATCACCCGGTCTCAAAACCATTTTTTCATATTTATAGCCCATCGAACTCAATAGAATTCTGGTCTTTTCTAATTTAATTTCACTGCCCACTTTGATATTCAGTGCCGCTTGTTTAAAGACCTGCGGTTCAGGCAACAACCGGTTCATCCCAGATGTTGATGTAACAATCACACAGTTTTCATTTTGCATTAAAGCATGCAGTGCTTGTACCCGCTGCAGCCTGTAATCGGGTGAACTCGTTGCCACTTCAGCGGCAATCATTTCTTCAGCCGGAAACTCAAACACTTTTTCTTCTGGCAATCTGTTCATCAAATCCGCGGCAACTTGATCCATATGAAATAATGTATCAGTCACAATAACTTGAGGATGTGACGACTTTTGTTGCAGTGCGCTCAATAATAATGTCCGCGCAGAACCAGAAATACCAGTAATTAATTGACGCTCACCAGGTTTAATTGCATTTGAAATTTGGGTAAATTCCGGCATTTGTTCCAGTAAATTTTCTAATTCCACTTTTATCTCCTCTAAAAAGAGTGTGAGCTGCGACGTCCAGATATCGTAGGTTAAACCAGTAACAGTGATTGATAAATCGCTCTTTGATTTATTCACCACTATTACTGGCTTAGCTTTAGAGATTTGGTGTAGCAAACACGTCTACTAAAATTCATAAATCTACGTTACTAATCTAGTTACCTTGTTTAATTAAACCGATTCATTAATTTGTCAAATGTAACACCAGTTAACCATGCATCAATTGCACTAACAGCCTCGGATAGGCTATCGTCAAACAACGTAAGCTGATCCGGCTTAAATTTACCAAGGACATAGTCAACGACCCGCATCTTTTGTGGGTGATCAATACCCACTTTTAGTCGATTAAATTGCTGAGTTCCTAAATGACTAATCAAACTTTTAATGCCATTATGTCCTCCAGCGGAACCGTGCTGTTTCAGTCTGATCTTGCCAACTGGTAAATCCATGTCATCATGAGCAACAATCACATCTTCAATCGAAATGTCGTAATAATCCATCAGTGGTTTAACAGCTCTACCCGAATCATTCATAAACGTAGTCGGTTTAACTACCAGTACTTTTTGGTCAGCAACTAAACCGGTGGCCACCATGGCTTCCATCTTAGAACGTTTAAAAGTTAATTCATGTTCCCGACAAAACCGATCAACTACCATAAAACCAGTATTATGCCTAGTTTGGTCATATTGTGGACCAATATTTCCTAATCCAACTATCATTTTCATTATTATAAAATTCCTTCCCGAATTGAGACAAAAAGGCCGAACGAAGTAAATCCCGTCCAGCAAATCCACTGACCATTATAAACCAGTTGGCAATCAAACAACAAATAATTCGTGAACAAATTAGTCTACTGACGTCTGATAGTTCTAACAATATTTTACTTTTTTGCAAAATTATTTCCGAGACATGATATAATAGCCTTGTTATCAAAATGTATTTTGAAAGGAAGATTCAAATTGACCAACAAAAATAATCATCAAAAAGTCGTCCTCGTCGGTGACGGTGCCGTTGGTTCTAGCTACGCTTTTGCAATGGCGCAACAAGGACTTGCCGAAGAATTCGTTATCGTGGACGTTATCAAGGAACGTACTCAAGGTGATGCCTTAGACCTTGAAGACGCAACTGCCTTTACTGCACCTAAAAATATTTATTCAGGTGAATATTCTGATTGTGCAGATGCAGACCTAGTTGTTATTACAGCTGGTGCACCTCAAAAGCCTGGTGAGACTCGTCTTGACCTGGTTAACAAAAACTTGAAGATTTTATCTTCAATTGTTAAGCCAGTCGTTGATTCTGGCTTTAACGGGATTTTTGTTGTTGCTGCTAACCCAGTTGATATTTTGACATACGCAACTTGGAAGTTCTCTGGTTTTCCTAAGAACAAGATCATCGGATCAGGTACTTCACTGGACACTTCTCGTCTGCGTGTTGCATTGGCCAAAAAACTTGAGCTTGACCCTCGCGATGTAAATGCGTACATCATGGGTGAACATGGCGATTCAGAATTTGCTGCATATTCAGCCGCAACTGCTGGTGGCAAATCACTAGTTGAGCTAGCCAAAGAAGCCGGATTATCATTTGATGATCTTTTGAAGATTGAGGATGAAACCCGTAATAAAGCTTACGAAATCATCAACCGTAAAGGTGCTACTTTCTACGGTGTCGCAACGTCATTAATGCGAATTTCAAAAGCAATTTTACGTGACGAAAATGCCATTTTGCCTGTTGGTGCTTCACTTGAGGGTGAATATGGTTTAAATGATATTTTCATTGGTACTCCAGCAGTTATTAATGGCCAAGGCCTAGCCAAGGTTATTGAGGTGCCATTGGATGATCGTGAAAAAGATCTGATGGCTAAATCAGCTGCAACTCTTCGTAAAGTTACCGCTGATGGTTTAGATGCCCTAAAGTAATATTCCAATAATACTTCGATTTATCAAAACATCAATTAGTAATTCAAATTGCGAATTATTAATTGATGTTTTTTTATTTTCTATATTTGTTACTCGCGGTTTTTACTTTTCAATTCAAGCAAGTTCTAAATAATTTTTAATGTTTTTCTCATAATGCCTAGAACTATGCTATTATTAAAAGGATGCATTATAGATAAACTTAAATGAGGTTTTAATCCAATGTTAATTAAGTCACTTGTAAAAACAAAAAATAATTTAACAACCTTGCAAGAAGATACTACTCTTGCACAGGCGTTAGAAGTTCTAGAAGAATCTGATTTTCGCTGTGTTCCAGTTCTTGATAAAACTGGTCAAATTTTTCGCGGTAACATTTACAAAATGCACATTTATCGGCACAAATCCCGTGGTGGTGACATGGATTTACCTGTAACAAATTTGCTGAAAAACTCAACAAAATTCATTTCTGTTAATGCCGCCTTTTTTAACATTTTCTTTTCAATTAAAGATCTACCCTACATTGCTGTTCTTGATGAGCAAAGTCGTTTCTACGGCATTTTAACGCATACCAAGCTGCTAAGCATGCTTGCAGAAGGATGGAATATTCACGCAGGTAGCTATGTTTTGACGGTTACAACACGCGATGAACGCGGGTCATTAGTCAACATGGCCAAGGCCATCACTAAATATACGACTATTGCTAATTGTATATCATTAGATTTACAAGAGCCTAACGTAGTCCGTCGCATTTTATTCACTTTGCCTCCTGATGTAAATAGTGTCTTACTAAAAAAAATCGTTCATAATTTGGAACGTAAGGGATTTGAAGTTCCCGAAATTGAGAATTTACATGCCCAATTATAATGAAATAATAAAATGACCGCCTAATTCCAGTTGGATTAGGCGGTCATTTTATTATTACACTGAGTCACTAGGTTTCCATCACACATTTAAACTATGCGATGTTGTTTTGATAAGGATTTACTTTTTTTAGTATGTACTACTCGCATGAGTCGGGGTTTTAGTGGTTTGACTAAGTAATCCAATACTGACTTGTAACGCGTGATCAACACGTTTCATCGTACTATCTTCTAAATGCGTTACTCGATCACGTAATCGTTGCTTATCAATCGTCCGGACCTGTTCCAACAAAATTACCGAATCCTTCTCAATACCAACATATTCAGAATTAATCGGAACATGCGTTGGCATTTTCGGTTTTTGAATCCGAGCAGTGATTGCAGCAACGATTACAGTTGGACTATAGTGATTTCCAACATCATTTTGGATAATCACTACTGGTCGCATACCACCTTGTTCAGAGCCAATTACTGGCGACAAATCGGCGTAAAAGATATCCCCCCGCTTAATTTCAACCTTGGCCATTCCACCACCTCCTCATGCTGTACTCACAAACTTTCATTAAAATTTATAAAGGCCCTAATATCTGGCTAATTATAACATATCATGACAGTTTACGACCTTAAATTACAATTTTCCAATTAATTTCTTAGAATTCTTAGTAGACATACTCCCGCTTCAATCGAGTGGCTAAACTAGTCATAATCTCATAGTTAATTGTGTGAGCATATTCAGCGACATCCTCACAAGAAATTTGCTGACCTTTCTGCTGTCCAATTAACGTAACCTCAGTACCTGCAGCCATCTTATGTGGTAACTTAATCATCATTTGGTCCATGCATACGCGACCAACAATTTCACAAAACTCACCGTCAACTAACACATGGAACCCCTGCATTCTTCGTGGATATCCATCAGCATACCCTAACGGAATTGTTCCAATCCATTCGTCATCTTTTGCCTGATAAGTCGCACCATAACTGATAGACGAACCTTTTTGCACTTGTTTCACAAAATCAATCTTAGTAACTAATGAAAGTACTGGTTGAAGCTCAAATGGTGGATCAATTATCCTACCAGAAGGATTTAAGCCATACATTGCTATTCCAAAGCGAATCATGTTCCCGGTGACCGGTAAATGCCAAAGGCTGGTTGCAGAATTAGACACATGAATAAACTCTGGCAGAGACTCCATGTGATCAGTCAATTGATGCCATGTATCCATTTGCTGTGTGAAATAATCGAAACTAACCTCATCCGCCGTGGCAAAGTGAGTAAATATCCCTTCAAAGCTAAAGGGCCTTTTCTGAACCAGTCGTAATGCATGATCAAATTCATCACGCACCCGAAAACCGATTCTTCCCATTCCTGTGTCAAGAGCTAAATGAACCTTTAGTTTACCAGTAACCAATTGATTTTGAAGCAATTGACAATATTGCAACAACCATTCAGTTGATCCTACGGTTAACGAAATGTCATCTTTTTGAGCAAGCATAGCATTCTCAGGTTCAGTAATTCCCAGCACTAAGACCGGCACCTTAATTCCGGCATGCCTTAGCTCTAACGCTTCATCTAAAATGGCAACACACAAACCATCTGCACCGCCTGCAACAGCGGCATTGGCAACTTGAACAAGGCCATGACCATAGGCATTCGCTTTGACTACAGCAAATAATCTAGTTGAAGCCGGCAACAATTTTTTCTCATTTTTAATATTACTCTGAAGAGCAGCCAAGTTAATTACCAATTTGGTTGCCCGGTGTTCACCAACTACCATAATCACTTTGCTTCCTTTTCTAAAATAACTTGCGTCACCACTAGATCATGAATATGAGATACTGAGACATGTGCTTGACCATCAAAAACAGATTGCGTCAAAATCGGTCGCCCAACTTCATTATTTAAAATCTCAATATCTTGAAAAGATAACTCTTCACCAATTCCTGTACCATAAGCTTTAGAAAATGATTCTTTGAGCGAAAAACGTCCAGCAATAAATTCTCGTTTGTTTTGACCGCTAAGCAAATCATACTGTAATAGTTCTTTTTGGGTTAACACTTTAGCCGCAAAATGAGGGTGATTAGTTTGCATTTGATCAATGCGACTTATTTCAGTTAAATCAATTCCTGTTCCAAAAATCATTGTCAATCCTTCTTTTTAAACCGTCTATTTGAAGCCCTAATTATATCAAAAATTGAGTAATTAGACAATTCAAGTAATACTAATCTATCCAATGTTTCGCCCAAAAATAATTAAACAAAAAAACAATACAATTCAAAGTTCGAATCATATTGTTTATTTTGTCACGCAACTACGACTCTTATTCATAGCTGCTCAACCTATCAATATTAGCCTTTTTTATGGATGCTATATGAGTGTCGGCTAGAGTGTCCACTCCCATTACTAGAGCGACCACTAGAATGTCCATTACCGCCACGACTGTCACTGTGGTAACCACCACTCCCATGACGTCGATTGGAATTACCACGATAACCACCGCCTCGGTTTTGGCCTCGGTTTTGGCCGCCATTGCGTCCACCACCACGATGCCCACCGCCATTACCACCATGTTTATGGCTTGGTAATGGCCGTTCCGGTGTGATTTTAACCGGCGTAGCACTGGCATCATTTTTAGTAATATCATTAAGTAATGCTGCTACTAATTCAACTGGTTCGTGTTGACTCAATAACTCTTCTGCTTGAGCAGAAAACTTGTTAGTATCCGTAGCAGAAATTAGACTTTCCACTTCACTTAACGCATTAGCAAGCTGCCCTTTAAAGGCTTCCTCTTGTGTGGGCGGCTTAAGTGGCAACATGCGAACCTTCGTTAATTTTTCAATTTCACGAAGATAATCCATTTCGTTTGGTGTTACAAATGTTAGCGAAACACCATGATGTCCAGCACGACCGGTACGGCCAATACGATGAACATAACTATCTGGATCCTGTGGAATATCATAGTTATACACGTGAGTAACACCAGAAATATCAAGCCCACGAGCTGCTACATCAGTAGCAACTAAGATATCTAACTTACCTGCCTTGAATCGGCTCATAATTTGACTACGACGTTGTTGTGTTAAATCACCATGGATTCCTGCTGCGTTATAACCACGAGCAATTAATCCCTTTGATAACTCATCTACACGACGCTTAGTTCGTCCAAACACGATTGTTAAATCGGGATCCTGCACGTCAATTAAACGGGTCATTGTATCAAATTTTTCGAAATCACGTGATCGAACATAGTATTGATCGATCAATTCAGTCGTTAATTCCTTGGCCTTGATCTTAACTTGTTGTGGATCGCTCATGAACTGCACACCAATTTTTTTAATTGCTGGTGGCATTGTAGCTGAAAATAGTAATGTTTGTCGTGTTGTTGGCGTTTGTTTGATGATCGATTCAATATCATCTAAAAAGCCCATGTTTAACATTTCATCAGCTTCATCAAGTACCAAAGTCTGAATGTGTGCTAGCTTAACTGTGCGACGGTTAATGTGGTCTAATAGACGACCCGGCGTCCCAACCAAAACTTGAGGATGATTCTTTAAGTTATTGATTTGGCGGCGAATATCTGCCCCACCATAAACTACTTGGACCTTAACTTTTTTATCCTTACCCAAGCGATACATTTCTTCTTGGGTTTGAATTGCCAACTCACGAGTTGGCGAAATAATTAGTGCTTGAATTTCTGGATTATTTGTATCGACATGTTCAATAATCGGTAACCCAAATGCCGCGGTTTTTCCAGTTCCTGTTTGTGCTTGACCAATAACGTCTTGGCCTTTTAACACCATCGGAATTGTTTGTTCTTGAATCGGCGTAGCTTCTTCATAGCCACTACGCTTTACTGCTTTTAATAGGCTTTCTGATAAGCCTAACTCGCTAAAATTCAAATATGTTTCCTCCTGTTAATTACGAGTTATTAATCAAGACAAAATCCGTTGCCCAAACCGATTAACAACTAAAGTTAAAAATATACAACCTTGCTAGTATACAAGTTTTATCAGCAAATCGCAACTATGACGCCTATTTACGTTGTAAGCTTGCCAAAACCGTCTCCAAATGAAGCCCATGGCTGGCCTTCAACAATACAATGTCATCGGCAGTTAAATCATTTTCCAGCTGTTTAGTCATCCCTTCTTTTTGTTCGACCACATAATAATGCAATTGATTATCAGGATACTTATCTTGTAATTTATCCCGCAATACTTTCATGTGCGAACCAATTAAGTACACAGACTGAACTTTGCTTGGATCCAATTCTTGTGCCAACGAAGCGTGCAAGTTAGCTGCCGCATCGCCTAATTCCAGCATATCACCAAGCACCACCACTCTTTTTCCTTGGGCATGGGTTAATGAAAATGCATGGAGAACTTGTTTAGCAGCAGTTGGATTAGAATTATAGACATCACTTAGTATCTGTTCTCCCTTTTGTCCAACAACCCATTGTGCTCGGTTCTGGGTTAATTCAACGTGAGCTAAACCCGTTTGCATATTCATCGGGTCAATTCGCAACAAGTCTGCTACGCTCAAGGCAGCCAATGCATTATTTACATTATATTCGCCCATCATTGGGACAGTGAACTCGGTTTCTGGCCACATATTTGTAGTAAATTTAATCTCATGGCTAGTTAAATTAACACTAGTAGCATAGAGATCATTTTCTAATTGTCGGCCAAATGTTCGTTGCACACGATCAACTTGACTAGCACGTTGCGTTAATAAGGGCTCATCACCATTGAAAACAAATGTTCCATCTTCTTTTAAGCCGTGTGTGATTTCCATTTTGGCATCTGCAATTTTATCACGTGTCCCAAAAAATTCGATATGTGCTTCACCGATCATTGTAATAACAGCAATGTCTGGATTTACCATTTTGGTAAGAAAATCAAGTTCGCCCGGATGATCCATCCCCATTTCAACAACCACAGCTTCTGTATTAGATTCCATATTAAGCAATGTAACTGGCACACCGATTTGATTATTAAAATTCTCATAGGTTTTAGTCACATTCATTTGCGTACTCAAAATTGATGCAATCATGTCCTTGGTGGTTGTTTTACCATTACTACCCGTGACAGCCACAACGATAGGATTAATTTTACTTAAATAGTACTTGCCCAATTCCTGAAGCGCACGTAATGGATCTTTGACCACTAGAAAAGGTTGCTCGCCTTCTTCAAAGGGATGATCGCTAGCCCATAACGTTGCACTTGCTCCATGATTAAACGCACTGGACACGAATTTGTGCCCATCTTGTTTCCCATTTAATGGCACAAACAAAGCCCCATTAGCAATCTGGCGACTATCAAATGCAACACTGGATATTTCAACATCTTGCCATCTACTAATGTCATTTTCGACAGAAATTGCCTTGGCAACTTCTGCTAATTTCATTTTCATAAAAAGTGACTCCTCTTTTTCTCAGAACAATAACTGTCCGATTGTGCAACTAAATCATTATAGCATGGATTGGCAGCCAAGTAATAAGAATATAACATGATTTCTCCTCTAAATATTGCAATATTGGTAGCAGTTTAAGCCAGCAAAAAAGGGATTAACCAAGTGTTTTATGGTCAATTCCCTTTATCTAAAATTACATTTTTTCTAACCGTGCAATCCGTTCCTCAATTGGGGGATGCGTGTCAAATAAGTGTGTTACCGACCTTTTCTTTTTCATTGGATCGCTAATATACAGCGCTGAACTACTCGGATCAGCTTGTTTCATTGGTTTTGCGTTTGAAATTTTTTGTAATGCGGTAATCAAACCTTGCGGATTTCGTGTTAATTCCACACTACCAGCATCAGCTAAATATTCTCTGTTTCGTGACAAAGCCATTTGCGCAATTGATGCCGCTAATGGCCCTAAAATTACAATCAAAATAGAAAATATCATCAAAATAATCTGAAGATAACCGCCGCCTTCACTATCGTTACTGCGTCGACGACCACCACCCCACCAAAACGAGTGCATTCCAATGTTAACCAGCATGGCTATTACGGCTGATAGGGCCAATGCAATGGTAGATAGCCGAATATCATAGTTGCGGACATGTGACATTTCATGGCCAATGACAGCTTCCAGTTCCTCACGATTCAACTGCGCCATAATACCACTAGTTGCTGCCACTGCGGCATGCTCAGGATTATTCCCCGTTGCAAACGCATTAGGACTCGGATCATCAATAATGAATACCCGTGGCATGGGAACCTGGGCCACCATAGCCATGTCTTCAACCACGTGCCATAGCTCTGGCGCTTCATTTTCGTTTTTTATTTCACGACCATGATTCATATTCATGATGACAGACGTTGATTGTGCAATCATCATAACCATGTAAATAACACCAATCACCAAAGCCATGACCACTCCAGCAACATAACTATCAAAAAAAATATAACCAACGGCTGCCCCAATTGCTAATACCAACAATAAAAATCCGATCATTACATACACTGTCCGGCGTTTGTTTTGTGCAATTTGCTGATAAAGCATCTATTTTCACCCCATCAAATTAATTATCAAATGATACCTTAGGAACAGACTTTTCTTCTTCTGGTACTTGTAAGTAATCTATTTGTACAAAGTGCTGTAATTTCGCTACAATGTTAGTTGGAAATGATTGGATCTTCATATTTAAATTAGCTGCAGTTGAATTGAACAGTTGCCGTGAGTATGCAATCTTATTTTCCGTGTTGGTTAATTCTTCCATCAGTTTATTGTATTCCTGACTTGCTTTTAAGTCTGGATAGTTTTCTGACAAGGCAAAGATACTTTTAAGCGAGTCTGATAACTGATTGGAAACTTCCATTGTTTGCTGATGGTCTCCCGCTGGAATCTTGGTCAATTGGTTTCTTAATTGAACTACCTTTTCCAGTGTACTTGACTCATACTTGGCATAACCTTTGACGGTCTCCAATAGATTGGGAATTAAATCATTCCTTCGTTTCAATTGAACATCAATCTGGCTCCATGATTCTTGTGTATGTGTTCTTGCACGGACTAGTCCATTATAAATTCCGGCATAAATGGCAATTAGTAAGACGATAATTACAATCACAATAATAGTTGTCAGCATTTCAATTCCTCATTTCTTGGCTTATATTATTAGTTACTCTTTATACTAACGCATTATCCGCAGTGATGAAAGTTTTAACAACGGTGTTAACAAAAAATAAAAGATTAGAAAGGTGTTTACATTATGAATGTCCTGTTTGTTTGTTTAGGAAATATTTGTCGCTCCCCTATGGCTGAAGCAATGTTTACTAAAATGGTAGCTGATGAAGGCTTAGCTGATCTCATAAAAATTGATTCTGCTGGAACTAGTGATGAAGAAGAGGGAAATCCTCCGCATCCTGGTACTCGTAAAATACTCGCTAAGTATAATTTACCAGCTGCTAATTTAGTTTCACGACCATTAAACAACCATGACTACCTGAGTGCAGATTACATTATCTGCATGGATGACATGAACTTAGCTGACGTCAAACGGCGGGCGCCAGTCAATACAACTGCTAACATTAATGCTATTTTTGATATGACTCCAGCAAAAAAGGGTCAGGCAATTCCTGACCCTTGGTACACGCATCGCTTTCAAGATACCTACAACAGTTTAGCGGAAGCTTTACCGTCATGGCTAACATATTTCAAGCAGCAGTTGGAGAACTAGTATTTATTATTAAAGCTGCCACTTAACTGTTTCTGCACCTTTTCGGGTGCCTGCTTATACTTCATGGTTTTAACGTACTTACCACGAATCATCAACCGATTAGTACCCGTGGCATCACAGGTAATGAGGGTGATGATTTTTCTTTGTGGCGTATTTTCGACCACATCTAATCGAGTTGCTTTTATAAAAGTTCGTTTATATATTTTATATTCATAAACGTGCTTTAAATTCGTCAAGTAAATCTTTTGACCTACTTTTGCTTTCCAGTATAAGGGACTAAATAAGATTTTCTTATTATTCATATGATGTCCGGCCAAGGCATAATTACCTTTTCCCATCTTCATATCAGCACGCATAGTTCCAGCTGCCAGAGCAAGCACAGTGTTATCAACACCTTTAGCAATCGGTAAATTCATTTTAATTGATGGAATCGAAATTTCACCAATCACATTGATTTTTTGCTTATTGAGACGGGCCTTAGCAACACTTTGTAAATCTAACGATTTAACACTTGAAAAATCAAAGTTACCTTTCTTTTGACTATTTTTTTTGATACTACTTTGACTAACGGATGGTTTATATGAATCAACCAAATAATTTTTAATTTGTTGGTTAAAAATTAAGCCCAGTGACACTAAAATTAGTAGCGTCAATAAAATGCTACCTAGCCAGCGCTTAAACTTACTCGTTTGCTTTTTTTTCATTTTCCCCTCCAAAATAAGTTGGTTAATAATTGATCAGTGGTACTATACATAATATGAATTATTTCAAATATGAGTATACCGCATCTAAAAATAAATGAAAGGAATCAGTCGTTTCATGAAAATAATCAAACAAAAAATGTTTCGCCCACGAGAAACTTGGGAGAAAAATCTGATTGTTTTGTGGTTCAGTGTTTTTATGGCCGGGATGGCATTCTCTGAAATCATGCCGTTCATGTCACTTTATGTGGACACTCTGGGAACCTTTTCTAAAAGCCAATTGAATCTTTATTCAGGACTCGTTTTTTCAGTTACCTATATGGTAACAGCCGTGGTTTCACCGTTATGGGGTAAATTAGCTGACCGCCACGGTCGTAAAATAATGATTTTACGAGCATCTGCCGGGATGGCAATTGTATTGGCAATGATGGGGTTAGTTACTAACGTTTGGCAATTAATGGGATTGAGATTTATTCAAGGTATTTTCTCAGGCTATATTAGCAACGCTAATGCTCTAATTGCAACTGAAACGCCCAAAGAAAAAAGTGGTCGCGCTCTTGGTACTTTAATGGCTGGAACAACGGGCGGTAATTTGCTTGGGCCACTACTTGGTGGAACTCTTGCTTCAATATTTAGCTATCGAGTTACGTTCTTTATTACTGGCGGTTTATTAGGAATTGTCTTCTTTATGAGTCTGTTTTTGGTTCACGAAACTGACTTTAAGCCTGCAGCTAGCAAAGATTTATTTAGTACCCGTGGCGTCTTAAAGGCGCTAAAAGACCCACAAATGATTTTTGGCATGCTCCTAACCACCTTGATCATCCAGGCTTCTAACAATTCAATTACTCCCATAATTTCACTATATGTCCGCGAGTTAATGCACCATAATGGTGATGTTACCTTCGTGAGTGGGGTCATTGCTGCAATTCCCGGAATAGCAACAATGGCGGCGGCTCCCAAGTTAGGTGCCCTAGGTGATCGAATTGGAACTGAACGCATTTTGACGATTGGTTTTATCCTTGCTATTTGTTTTTTCATTCCCACCGCTTTTGTTACCAATGTTTGGCAATTAGGAATTTTAAGATTTCTCGTTGGTCTTTCAGACGCAACAATGATTCCACAAGTTCAAACCCTATTAGCTAAAAACACCCCGGCAATGGTCACCGGTCGGGTATTTAGTTGGAATCAAAGCTTTCAAGCAGTTGGAAACATTATCGGCCCGCTACTAGGAGCTGTGATATCAGGGTGGTTTGATTACAGTGGGGTTTTCTTATCCACAGCATTGTTAGTCTTTATGAACTTTTTACTATTTAGGGTCAACGTGGCAAATAAAAAAAGTGTGCGTTCCCGCGATTAGAAGTTGAAACACAACGGTAAAAGCTACTCGTTTAAGTATAAGAATGAAAATTATAACTTTTATCATTGTATATAAATTAGAGACAAAAAAGCTCGCAGAATATAAAATTCCGCGAGCTTTTTAATTTCAACATAATTAGTTCTTGAGACCATATTTTTTGTTGAAACGATCCACAGCACCATCGGCCTGGGTAAACTTCTGCTTACCAGTATAGAACGGATGTGAATCTGATGTAACTTCAACCCGAATTAATGGATATTCGTTACCATCTTCCCATTTAACTGTTTCCTTAGAAGTGGCTGTTGAGCCAGAAACAAACTTAAAGCCTGTTGATGAATCTTCAAACACAACTAAGTGATAATCTGGATGAATTCCTTGTTTCATAGTTTAATACGCTCCTTTGCCATGAATCATCGACTGAAACATAGTTATTTATCGTTAACCACAATAGATTACCATGAATTACAATTTTTAGCAACTCATTATTCTGTTACTTCTACTCCAGACTCGTCTTCGATATGCACATTAGCATTGAGTCGATTTAATTTCCACACAATTCTGTCATAGCCACGCAAAATATTGTCAGCATGAGTAATAACAGTCTGTCCACTAGCCATCAGCCCAGCAATCATCAAAGAAGCGCCAGCCCTAATTTCGCCTGCATCAACCTGTGCACCATGCAATTTAGTCGAATGATCAACTAAGATGACATCTTTTTGTGCTGAAATGTCTAGCCCCATCTTTTGCAATTCTGGAATATGCTTAACTCGTTGCGGATAAATTGTATCAACAATGACACTTACACCCTTGGCACACGCTAGTAACGGTGTAATAGGTTGCTGTAAATCAGTCGCAAAACCAGGGAAAGGTAGTGTCTTAACATTAATCGCCTGTAATGCCCCACTGTGTGGAACGAAGATACTATCTTCACCTATTTTTAATTGAACACCCATCTCAATCATTTTACTAGTAAACGACTCCAAATGTTCTGGAATAATGTTGTGTAACGTAATTCCATCACCAACAGCTGCTGCTAATGAAAGGTATGTTCCAGCCTCAATACGATCCGGAATAATGGTATGGGTATTCATTGATCGCAACGAATCAACACCTTCAATTCGAATTACGTCAGTCCCCACGCCTCTAATTTTTGCGCCCATGTTGTTAAGAAAAGTCGCTACATCAATAATTTCTGGTTCTTTAGCTGCGTTCTCAATTACTGTAGTTCCATCAGCACGAACAGCCGCTAAAATACTGTTAATTGTAGCTCCTACAGAAACCATATCCATAAAAATACGTGCGCCATGAAGTCCATTTTCAGCAGTAATATTAACTTTGCCATCATTTTCAACAACCTGGGCACCCATGGCCTTAAACGCCTTAATATGCTGATCGATTGGTCGTGGTCCAATATTATCTCCACCTGGAAAAGTCAAAACAGCACGGTGGAACCGTCCCAGAAGTGCTCCCATAAAGTAATATGATGCCCGTAAACTTTTAATTGCCTTGCTTGGTAATTCGCTTTCGATAATTTGTGTTGGATCAATGTTTAATACCCCATGATTAAAATCGGAATGTACATTCATTGATTCTAAAATGATCATTAAATTATGAACATCCAAAATATCTGGTACTGTGTCAAATTGAACAGGAGTATCGGCTAAAATTGCAGCTGGAATCAGCGCAACTGTACTATTTTTAGCACCGCCAATTGTTATTTCACCGGCTAACCGGTTTCCTCCTTGAATGATCATACTTTTCATTATTAAATTCCTCACTATAAAACTAGTTCATTGTTTAAAAACAATCAACTGTAATAATAAAGAAACCAGCGACAAATTACAACCGTTTCTAGCGATTCATTCAATTTGTTATCATAAAATTTAGCAATATTAACTATTATACGTGAAAATAATGTTTTTTAATTAACTTATTTTAATTAACTGTAGATAACAATTAAACTCCTACTTTTCACTAGCAGCTTTAACAAATGCTTCAAATAGGCCTTCTGGTCGATTAGGGCGTGACAAGAATTCAGGATGATATTGAGCTGCCACAAAGAATTTTTGTTGTGGCAATTCAATTACCTCTACCAAGCGATCATCCGGTGAGGTGCCAGAAAAAACCATTCCATGACTCGCCAGCTGTTCCCTAAACTTGTTATTAAACTCGTAGCGGTGACGATGTCGTTCGTGAATTAACTCCGCATTTCCATATGCTTTTGCAGCCACAGTTCCCGGAACTAACTTACATGGATACGAACCAAGTCGCTGTGTTCCACCTAAATCTTCAACACTTTCTTGATCTGGCATTAAATCAATCACATTAAATGGCGTATTTGGATCGATCTCAGCTGAGTTAGCATTTTCTAAACCAACCACGTTACGAGCAAATTCAACACACGCCATTTGCATTCCTAAACAAATACCAAGATATGGAACATCATGCTCTCGCGCATACCGAATTGCAGCAATTTTCCCCTCAATTCCACGCGTCCCAAAGCCTCCAGGAACTAAAATGCCATCGGCTTCTTGCAATAATGATTCCACATTTTGTTCATTGACATCCTCAGAATTTAGATGTGTAATTTCAACATTAGCGTCAACTGGATAGCCCGCATGTCTTAAGGCCTCATTAACTGAAATATATGCATCTTGTAAATCAGTATATTTTCCCACCATTGCAATCTTAATTGTCTTAGATAAATGACGAACATGGTCAACTAACTGACGCCAATCTTCCATATTAGCTTTTGGTGCAGTCACATGCAATTGATCACACACAATTTGATCCATATGTTGTTGCTGTAGATTTAATGGAATTTGGTAAAGGGTATCCACATCACGAGACTCAATCACTGCTTCTGGATCAACATCACAGAATAGGGCAATTTTTTTGCGCATATCTTCAGTGATAGCCTTTTCTGTTCTAACAACCAAAATATTGGGCTGAATTCCTAAACCACGTAATTCTTTCACACTGTGCTGTGTTGGCTTGGTTTTCATTTCTCCTGCTGCATGCAGAATTGGAATTAAAGTTGTGTGAATATACAGCACATTTTCAGCACCTACATCCCGTTTCATTTGCCGCAATGCTTCCATGAATGGTAATGATTCAATATCTCCAACAGTTCCACCTATTTCAGTAATCACAATATCAGCATCTGTACTTGTGCCAGCTCGCATAATTTTAGACTTGATTGCATCTGTGATATGAGGAATTACTTGGACAGTTGCACCTAAATAATCTCCATGGCGCTCCTTTTGTAGCACTTCTGAATAAATTTTCCCAGTTGTTACATTTGAATACTTGTTCAAATTAATATCGATAAAACGTTCGTAATGGCCCAAATCAAGATCTGTTTCAGTACCATCATCAGTGACAAAAACTTCCCCATGTTGATATGGACTCATCGTACCTGGATCAACATTGATATATGGATCGAACTTTTGAATTGTAATCTTCAAACCTCGATTTTTTAATAATCGACCTAGCGAAGCTGCTACGATTCCTTTTCCAAGTGATGAAACAACACCACCAGTTACAAAAATATATTTTGTCATTGTTTAACTCCTTTGGGAAAATTTGAAGGCCACCTTGCATTTCTAATCCAAAAAACAAAAAAATCCCTATTCATTTTGAATAGGGAGCATTTGATTCGAACTATGATGTCCCAATCAATAATTGGGAGCCCAAAATAGATGATACAAGGTTTATGAATGTTCGTCAAGCTAAATCAGAAATCTATTGATTATCCTCATCGTCATCATCTTCGTCGTCATCGCCAAAATCTTCATCATCAGCGAGTTCTGCTAGTTGACCTTCAATACCATCATCAGGAACGTCTTCTTCAACATCCGGATTTTCTGTGTCGTCATCATCATCAAAGTCATCATCGTCTTGATCAAAGGTATCATCATCGTCATCGCCTGTCAGATCTTGATCTTCAGGATCATCATCATCGTAGTCGATTACATCGTCATCATCACCAGCGTCAACTAAAAAGGCATTAACCTTCTTACGTTTCTTACGTTTTGGTTGATCCTCTTCGTCTTCATGAATTGTTGCTTCATCAATTGATTCGAATGGATACCATGCCCGAAGGCCCCATGTATTGTCACCAAGGGAAATAAAACTGCCATCGACATTTAAATCAGTATAAAACTGTGACAGGCGTTCTCTGATTTCCTCATCGCTCTTACCCAAATATTGTTGAACTTCATTCGCCAGATCAACAAAAGCCATAGCATCACCATGTTGTGCTAAAATGGCGTGTGCGACTTCAATCATTGAAAGCTCTGATTTGTCTTGGCCCTTAAAAACTTTTAAATCCAAATTGGTGCACATCCCTTCAAAAAGTCTAAACTACATAATACAATGTTATGCGTTAAATTGCAATCTTATTTGGTATTTTCCGATTAATTGCTTTTGAGCCCACAACTGATAATCAACAATTAGGTGCCCATGACCAGCATTGAAATCAATCTCTCGTAATACTCGGATTGTTCTAACCTCAAGCTTAATTAATCCATATTCACTTTGGTAATGAGTTTCAAACGTTTGGTTGGGTCGAAATTGAAACCGAGTGCGGTTAGCAGCATTACGTGTCAAAAATATATCGCCGTTACCATCAAATTTAAACGTTACCGGAATTTTAGTCTCGCCTTCCTGATATCTCAAGTAATACGCATCTTTAATTGACACTAACTGGCCAGTCTCATCAAAATTAAATTGTTCTTGCTCACCATCTTGTTCAATTGTGGTTTGCAAGCTGACTTTTACTATTATCTGATTGTCGATTTATTTCGCCCCCCTTTCATGCTTATCTATTTCTTATTATACTAACATTTTATCAGATTATAGTGGAAATAACGCACAGATTTAGTTAGTTCTATGACTTTAACCGGTCTTTTTTGTATAATAACATCAGTATGATTTTAAAATGAAAAGAAGAGCAGCATGCAAAATAAAATTAATTATCACCATATTGAAATCTTAGACCAACAATTAAAACCAAATAATAACCTCGCCTCATTTGCGTATACCAACGCATTGTTACGTCTTTTAGCACACATTGATTATCCTATTGTTCATTTTTGGACACTAGAAGATACTTTAATTTTAGGCTTAGCTGATCAGCGACTACCATACTTATCAGATGCATTGAATGAACTAAGCCAGCAACAATATCATTATTTCATTCGAAACTCTGGAGGATTAGCTGTCATCAGTAATGCTGGTATCTTGAACGTTTCTTTGTTCCTACCTCAGGTCAATGCTAAGATCACTATTGATGAATCGTATCAGGAAATGACAGATTTAATCAATGCTGCCTTTCCTGAACTCGACATTAATGCTTTTGAAATTGAGCACTCATATTGTCCCGGTAAATTTGATCTGAGTGTTAACGGTCAAAAAATTGGCGGTATGTCACAGCGGCGCAATCAAAATGGTGTGGTTATCATGCTTTATCTAAGTGTTAGCGGTGATCAATCTGCCCGAGGTAAACTAGTCGCTGATTTTTATGCCCATGGTTTAAAACAAGCAGAAAATAAGTGGAATTTCCCTGATGTCTGGCCCCAAACCATGGTCGACCTCGATGATTTATTGAATCAGCCTCTCTCAGTATCTGCTGCTAAAACTAGAATTTTAGCAGTTTTAAAGCGCCAAGATATCACCACAGGTACACTGGATTTACAGCAAAAAATGCAGCAACCAGAATTTCAAACCTTTCTAGATTACGAAACCAGTCAAATGCAGCAACGCCAAGACAAACTAAAAGGTAGTGTTTAATATGAGCTTTGCAGACGAAGAGTTAACAAAAGAAAAAGTTTTTCGTGATCCGGTCCACAACTATATTTACGTAGAAAATAAAATAATTTTAGATTTAATTAATACACCAGAATTTCAACGATTACGGCGAATCAAGCAGTTAGGCACTGCATCATTAATCTTTCATGGTGCCGAGCACACCCGTTTTGGTCATAGCCTTGGAGTTTATGAAATTACCCGGCGTATTTGCAACTTATTTCAACGCAACTATCCAACTAACCGACCGGGTGATGGCCTATGGAATGACAACCAACGACCAGTGGCATTATGTGCGGCATTATTACACGACATTGGTCACGGCCCATATTCACATACATTCGAACATATTTTTCACACCAATCATGAACAGATTACAACTCAAATTATTACCTCACCCGAAACTAATGTAAATAAGATTCTAAGACGAGTTGCTCCAGATTTTCCAAAACAAGTTGCCAGTGTAATCAATCATACTTACAAAAACCCACAAGTTGTCCAATTAATCTCTAGCCAAATCGATGCAGATCGAATGGACTATTTGCAACGCGATGCTTATTACACTGGTACGAATTATGGTAAATTTGATTTGGAACGTATTTTACGAGTAATGCGACCATATCAAGGTGGCATTACCTTTGAAATTTCAGGAATGCATGCAGTTGAAGATTACATTTTGAGTCGTTTCCAAATGTACCTCCAAATTTATTTTCACCCGGTTTCTCGGGCAATGGAAGCAATTTTAGAACACTTACTTAAACGTGCTAATGTCCTCTACAAAAAAGATCAACCTGACAACAGCGTCACCCCGCACATGCTCCTACCGTTTTTTGATCACAGTTTTACCTTGAAAGAGTATCTGGCTTTGGATGATGGTGTTTTGACTACCTATTTTGCACAATGGCGCAATTCATCGGATCAGATCTTATCAGATTTAGCGGCTCGTTTTTTAGATCGACGACCCCTAAAATCAGTCATTTATTCGAGTAATACTGAAAAATTACTTCCCAAATTACGAGATTTAATTCAAACTGCTGGTTTCAACCAGGACTACTATACAGCAGTTAATGACAGTTACAATCTTCCTTATGACACATATAATCCTCAAGGAACTAAACCCCAGACCCAAATCGAGTTAATGCAACCGAATGGTGATCTGGTAGAGTTATCGCAGCTTAGTACACTAGTGGCAGCCGTATCAGGAAAAACATCAGGTGACCAAAGATTCTTTTTCCCTCAAGAAATGTTATCACCACACAAAAACATTGAAATATTTGATCCAATTTATACTGAATTTCAAAGCTATATCAATAATAATCACATTATCAACCCACTTTAGGAGACAAACATGGCTATTAAATTAATTGCAATTGACATTGACGGAACTTTGTTAAACGAAAAAAATGAGCTAGCTCAGCAAACGATTGATGCAATCAAACAGGCGACCGCCCAAAATATTAAAGTTGTTCTATGTACTGGTAGACCGCTAACTGGTGCGCATCCATATTTGAAAAGATTAGGACTTGATCAGCAAGATGATAGTTATGTTATTACTTTTAATGGTTCGCTAGCTCAGACAACCAGCGGTAATGTTCTTGTTCGGCATACACTTAATTTTGATGACTACATTGATATTGAAGCCCTAAGTCGTAAAATTGGTGTTCATTTTCATTGTGAAACTGATCAATATATTTACACGGCCAACAAGGATCTAAGTCCATATACCATTGGCGAAGCGTATTTAGTACGAATGCCAATTCGATATCGCGAAGTTGGCGAGATGAGTTCTGATTTATCAATTTCAAAGGGAATGATGATCGATGATCCTTCAATTATCAGTCGCATCGAAGAAAAACAATTAATTCCAGACTCCATTAAGGATCGGTTCTACATCGTCAAAAGTGAGCCATTCTTCTTAGAATTTATGAATAAAAATGCTAGTAAAGGGAATGCCTTAAATGACCTTAGCAAACAACTAAACTTAGTTCCTGATGAAATAATGGCATTAGGCGATCAAGGTAACGATCTAACCATGATCAAATATGCAGGTTTAGGGGTTGCAATGGGCAACGCAACTGATGAGATTAAAGCAAATGCTGATCAAATAACCCTGACAAATGCCGAAAACGGTGTTGCGGCGGCAATTGAGAAGTACGCACTAAAATAAAGTGTGAACCACCCGTGAGTGGAGTAGAGATCGTATTATAATCTAGACCCAACAAAAAATCGAAGCATACAGACAAAGGCCTGTATGTGCGATAATCCCTTTGTGGTTGTCAGATGAAATGCAATAATTCATCTGATGATTATGGAGGGATTTTTGTATGTCC
>NZ_BJDM01000019.1 GCF_005405145.1 Paucilactobacillus kaifaensis
GTAGCCGATCATTATCCAGCATTGCTTGTGCAGCAGCGACATTATGATCGGTATGATTTGCATTTGAACTCATAATCCAAGACCTCCAATTAAAAATTAAAGCCGATTAAAAAACTTACTTAACCGCATCAAATAAAGGCATTAATTTTGATGCATTCTTTTTACAAATAAACACCGGGATTTGTTCGATGGGAGTATCAACACTGATTGTCTTTCCGCCAATCAATTGCTCTCCCGAATATACGTTTATCCAATCAGATCCGGCTGGTAAATATACCGTCCGCTGTGTTGCGTTTTCATAAAGCACTGGTGCAATTAGTAGTGAGTCACCAAACATATATTCATCCTCAACATCCCAAGCTCTCTTATCAGCGTCAAAATCATAAAATAATGGTCTAATAACCGGCGTTCCTTTTTCGTGAGCGGCTTTCATTTGATCACGAATATAATCCTTTAAATTTTCGCGTAACTGCAGATACTTTTTCATCGTGCTGTAAACCTGCTCACCATATGCCCACGGTTCAGTTGCGCCACCGGATGGCATTTTACCGCCGCCTTCATTACTTAACGGTTCTGTATGTGGTTCACGGTCTCCGTGCATTCTCATTACTGGACAAAATGCTGCAAATTCAAACCAGCGGGTAACTAGCTGTCTGAATTTTTCATCGTCATCGACGCCACCATGAAAGCCACCAATGTCAGTTGTCCACCATGGAATCCCAGCAATCGCCATATTCAATCCTATGGCAAGTTGATTTCGTAGTGATTGAAAACTAGAATCAATGTCACCCGACCAGACTAAGGCACCATACTTTTGGCTGCCAGCCCAGGCACATCGAACTAAGTTGATAATGTCCTTTTGACCATTCGCTACTTGACCGTCATAAATTGCTTTAGAATATCCAACCGGGTAAGTATTTCCAATTTGCAGGTTGCTACCATCGTGATAACGATAATTGTCAAAATCATAGACAGTATATTCTGGTTCTGCTTCATCAAGCCAAAATAGATCGACACCCTTATCAGAGTAGTTTGCTTTCAATAACTGCCACAAATACTTTTGTGCATCCGGATTAGTAAAGTCGACAAACCCGTTATTTCCTAAGAAATTCATTGTAATTGGAACACCGCGTTCTGTCTGAACCAAATAACCTTTTTCTTGCATTTCTTTGTAATGTGAGCTGGTTTCATCAACTGTTGGCCAAACCGATACCATCAACTTAATTCCCATACTGTGTAATTCTGAGATCATTTTTTCCGGTTCTGGCCAATATTTTTTATCAAAAGTATATTCTCCAGACTTAGGCCAGTGGAAATAATCAATTACAATCACACTAATCGGTAAGTTACGTGATTTAAACTCATGTGCTGCATTAAGCAGCTCTTCTTGTGTTTGATAACGTAGCTTACACTGCCAATAGCCCATGGCATAATCTGGCATCATGGGTACCTTACCCGTTACATTAGCATATTGTTCTTCAATATCATTTGGTTTGTCACCGCATGTAATCCAATAATCCATTTCCTTGGTTGATAGCGCATGCCATTCTGTCAAATTTTTGGCAAAACTAACGTCCCCAATCGCTGGATTATTCCATAGAAAGCCATATCCCTTACTTGAAAGAACAAAAGGAACACTTGCCTGTGAGTTTCTATGGGCTAATTCAAGTTTAGAGTTTTTTAGATTGAGAAAGTCTTGTTGATACTGTCCCATTCCAAATAGTTTTTCGTTTGAATCTGCTTCAAATCGCACTTTTAATTCAAAATCTCCACCGGGAATTGATTTAAATTCACGAGAATCAATATTTAAAGCACTGTTGAAGTGACTGACCTTAGCAGCATCTACCCCAGCCGACATGTCATCAATCCTATTTCGCTGATAACCTTTGAGTAAAATCTCACCTTTCTGATTGTAAAACGTAATATTCTTAAAAATATCAATTTGCGCCGTCAGATTCCCATTAATTATTTTCCCAGTTTTTTGTGACTCATCGACTGTTACTGTTGCTGGGAACAGACTAATTTCTTCTGTCAGGGCATTCTTTCTATCAGTATAGTTGGGAAACTTGCTGCTACGAACACGGAAACTATTTTTCCCCCATGGCTTAATTTCCAATAATTCGTTACCATTTCTCAAATACAGACAATTATTGTTTTCATAAATCATTACAGATACCTTCCCTTCTACCATTGCTAGTAAACGCTTACAATCTTAATGATAGTGCTTTACATCAATTGAAAAAACTAATAAAATTAGTATAAAGGTATACATATCAAAACTAGAGGTATTTATTTTGGCAAATAAGGTATACAAATTTTTATTATATGAACCAGTGCGCTTTTTTAAAGCCGGTCAATATTTTGCTGACGCCAATTGGCAGCACAAAGATATAACAAATGATGGTGACTACGAACTATTCATCATGCTAGCAGGAACAGCTTTTATTGAAATTGGGAGCGAAAGATATACGTTGGCCAAAAATGACTGTTTACTAATCCCACCCTATATTCGTCATTTCGGTTTTAAGACATCTCCGAATAACACGATCTACTATTGGATGCATTTCTTTCCTAGTGGTGCGGTTACGACATCGTATCAATTATCATTAGCTCACAAGCCCTCAGAAGTAGTAATTCCGCAGTTATTTAACATTACCAATTTCGAAAGAATGGCCATTTTGATACGACAAATGCTTGATAGTGCTAATGACGTAAAATCCTCAAATTTAGCTACTAACTATTTTATTTCTAATATTTTAATTGAACTATCACATCAATTTGCTATATCAATCAGAGATCATCATCAGTCCTCCACTAAGTTTGAATTAATAAAAAACTGGATTAGAATTCACAGCCATGACAAATTATCAGTCGACATCGTCGCACGTGAGTTCAAAATGACTCCGGTTTATTTGACTAGATTATTCAATGAATATGAAAATATGACGACTATTCACTTCATCAACTCAATTAAAATTGAACAAGCACAAGAATTACTGCTGACCACCGACTTATCCATTAAAGAAATAGCCTATGAGCTCAGCTTTAACAATGAAAAATACTTTTTACGAATTTTTAAAAAAATGACTTCACTTACCCCCACCAAATTTAAAAATTCTTATTCAAAAACATATTTAAACAACATCAAAGTTGACCCAACAATTCCGAAGCCACAATAAAAGGGCTGATAAATATCAGCCCTTTTATAAAAATAATAATAACCCACGCTATTTATCAACAGAATGCCGATCACCAATTTGATAGTCGTTTGCATGTTCAAACATATATTGAACGGTTTTCCCTTGGTGTCCAGTTAACATCTGAAAGTCAGATGAATATGTGTTCATCTTTCCTAATCGAATTGCTTGCCCAAAAGTTACCATGCCCTCTGATGAAAACGGAGCACTTGACCCCTTCTTAAAATCGCCATCAGTAGTCCGAGGAACTCCCATTTTATCAAAGATTTCATAGTCCTCTTCATCAGTTACTTCATTATATTTGACACTATTACCAGTAACTTCATTCCCGATTTCAACCAAATCCGTAATTGTGATTAGTTCTGGCCCATTGATATTCAATATTTCCCGATGTAAATAATCATTAGCGACAGCATGTGCTGCTGCAATTGCACAATCCTCACGTGAAATATAAGCCATTTTGCCATCACCTTGATTGTTTCCTAGCACACCAGGTTCGATCATTGCAAAGTAATTTGAAATCATCGCTTCAGTATACTGGGAGTTTCTCAAGAAAATGTAATCTAATGCTGTATTTTCTACGTAAGATTCGGTCCAAGCATGATCAATTTTTTCAATACTGGGATTCATTGGATCCGTGGCATTAACTAAGGAAGTGTAAACAATTTGTTTTACGTTACCAGCTACACAAGCATCAACAACATTCTTATGCGCTTGACGTCGTTTTTCACCCACGAAAGGCATCGAGATTAACAGAACTTTATCCGCATTACTAAATACCTCGGTTAGTCCTGCCACATCATTAAAATTAGCTACCGCTGTCTTAATCCCTGAATTAGCAAACTTTTTAAGACCATTTTCCGTTGGGGCCGTGAATAACAAATCCTCTTTTGGTAGTAACTTTTGCACTGTTTCAGCCACTACGCCACCAAAATTTCCATCAACACCTGTTATAATATATTTAGACATAACACGTATCCTCCTTGATAATAAATTCACAATGTTCACTACTAATTATATTTACAATCTAGCAAAAATACATAATCAATAAGTTATACAGGCAAACTAAAAGTTACCCAGAGGAGTTATATGATGGATGATAAACTAAAATATTTTTTATATGCTGCAGAAACTCTCAACTTTTCAAAGACTGCTGAGCATTTCTTTATCTCTGCTACCGCTGTAAGTAAGTCAATTAACAAACTTGAAGATACGGTTGGCGTATTATTATTTAATCGCCACCACAATTCAATAGAACTGACTCCCGCGGGAAAAGCGTTTTACGAAAATGCAAAATTTGTCGCTTCTGATTACAAAACAGCCATAGAGTCAGCTAGACAAGTTGACGTACATGTTCAGCCTAAAATAACAATTGGATTTTCCAGCTTATATGAAGCCAGAATAATCGTGCCAATCCTTAACCATTATAAACAAAATAATAATGGAACAATCTTTGAATATACTCATCGGAGCATTGAACAACTGCATCAGGGATTAGCCGATGGTAATATTGACTTGGCATATTCATTTGGAATGATGCAGGATCAAGAAAATGTTACTAATACATTATTATTAGCTTCGGATTACACGATTGGTATTTCTAAATATAATAACTTGGCCACCGCTAATTCATTGAACGTTCAAGAACTAGATAATCTCGCTTGTGGTTATTACAGTCAATACAACTCTGTTTCGGCCAAAAATTGGCTAGATCAGCAAGCGAAACGTGCTGGTATTAATAATTTGCATTATATCCAATTTGAAACATTAGAAACATTGCTTAGTTCAGTTGCCAATAATCAATGCTTCGCCTTTTTTCCTGATTTATTCAGCAATTCACACCTGTTTCCAGACATTGTTTTTTTACCAAATAATAATCCGTTTAGTTCTTACCAACTAGTTCAATCTAGCTTGAACAATATTAATAATAACGTTGCAAAAATTGCTAACTTCGTTGATAAAAATTTTCATTAAAAAAGATATTGATAGTCTTCGTTACCAATATCTTTTTTAAACTTACCAGTATAAAAATTTTATTTTTAGATTCTTTCAGATTGAACTGTGAATTTATCTAGGTTAGTGCGATCGATGTCAAACCCCATGCCATCACCTGTAGGCACGTCAACATACGTACCCGTTAATGTGATAGTTGGTTTAATAATATCTTTCGCATAATAACGATGTGAGGCCGCAATATCATTTGGTAACGTATATCCCGGTAACGTTGCAATGGCAAGATTTTCAGCTCGAGCAATTCCTGAATCGAGCATGCCGCCACACCAACACTCGACGTTATGCTCTTGTGCGTATTTTTGAATTCTTTTAGCGATTGTTAATCCACCAACCCGAGCAACTTTGATATTAATTATTTTACCACTATTCAATTGCACCATTTTTCGTGCGTCATCAAGCGACGTTATGCTTTCATCTAAACAAATGCTGGTTTTAATGTTGGCCTGCAGCGTAGCATGATCAACTAAATCACCTGGCTCTAGCGGTTGCTCAATCATGATTAAATTCAAACTGTCTAATTTTTTCAGCATTTCAACATCTTTAAGACGATAAGCAGAATTAGCATCTGCCATTAGCATTGCTTGTGGGAATTTATCCCGCACTGCTGCAATATATTCGTAATCCTTTCCAGGCTTAATCTTCATTTTAATCCGCTGATATCCATCCTGAATGTATCCACTAACTGTTTTAACTAACTGCTCTGGAGATGCCTGAACTCCTATGCTTACACCGGTTTCAACTTTATTCCTATTGCCACCTAACGCTTTAGCTAGCGTTTGATGACTTTGCTTAGCATATATGTCCCAAAGCGCACAATTAATAGCGGATTTAGTCATATTATTTCTTCGTACATCCGCCATTAATTCATACATATCATCTGGATGAACTAACTTTCGATTAATTACACGAGGTAAAAGCTGTTTAAGCATAAGTTCCCAGCTTCCATCACGAAATTCTTCATTATAAAATGGCTGATCAAACGCTGATGATTCACCAAATCCTACCGTTCCATCTTGGTCATGAAGCTCTAAAACTATACATTTTTTAAATTCCATTCTAGTAAAACTAGTCTCAAACGGACTTATTAGTGGGATGTCTACTTTTCTAATAAAAGCATTTACTATTTTCATTTTTATTCCTCAATTTCCTGACTCATTAAAACATTTTCTTTATATTTTGCAATTTTTTTCTCATTAAATGTAAGTGAAGCAATAAATGAAATTCCAGCTGCTACAACTAAAAACAAAAATGCAGCACTATACGAACCACCAAATAATTGAACTAGAAAACCAATTAATATAGGAGCAACAAATCCTGCTAACTGACCTCCAAAGTTCACAATTCCAATTGATGAACCATAAGCACTTTCGGTCATTAACTTAGCAAAAAAAGCAAAACTGCTGCTAAACGCAATTGATTTAAATAGATAAGTGAATACCTCGAATGAAATCACTGCCCCAACAGATGTTGCCCTGTACATTCCAAACATAAATGCTGTTGCCAACAAACTAGAAAATGCAATCAACCATTTTTCTTTGCCGTTAAACCATTTGATCATGATGAATCCACTGGCCACCGCTCCAATTCCTGCTGCGACAGAGGGTAGTGGTACCATCCATGCAACTCCAGCAAGATTAATGTGCCGAGCTTGTAACAGATATGTTGGCATCCATGAATCTAATCCCTTCGTTACTGAACTTAACCCAAAAACAACAATAAAGAATTGCCAAATCATTTTATTTTCTAAAACTGTTGACCATTTTATCTTTGGTCGTTTGTCATTTTGGCTTGTTACAGTATTTTGTTTAGATTTCATAACAAAGAAATAAACAACCACAAAAACTAATCCAACAATTCCCAGAATATGAAATGCACCTCTCCATCCCATAAATGCAATAATTGGGGCAATAACCACCGGCGCAATTGCTGCCCCAACATAGTTAGATGAGATCATTCCCGATGTCGCTTGTGAGCGATTTTTATATGAAAACTCCTCTGCCACTTGCTTCAGGCTAGCAGATGGAAAAGCCCCTTCACCTAATCCAAACAAAATTCTGATTACCAATAATGATGCTAATGACCACGCAAATCCTGTTAAAACAGTAAAAATAGACCACATCGTGATAGCAACTATCACAGTAATTTTTGTACCAAATTTATCTGTCAACCAACCACCTGGAATTTGCATCAGGGAATAACTAAAAAAGAAGGCACTTGCAACTACACCCAGAGTTGTAGTACTTAAATGGAAATCACTTCCGATATATGAAAGTGCGATATTAATTGCCGAACGATCTAAAAAACACACAATGTATGCGATATAAAGTAGAATAAATGTCGCACGTGGTTTTTTGACCCCGCTTTGAATGTAAGAAATTGTACTTTTTTCCATTAAATTTACCTCGTTTTATTCAAATATTTTTATTAATTCGTAGGAAATTTTGATTCCATCAATGAAATTATCCCTAGTTAAATTTTCGTTTGGCGCATGATTATGTTGATCGTAGTTTGCATATGGGATAGTAACTACTGGTACTTTTAAGATATTCGTCCAGACATAGTTAGGAACAGTGCCGGCCATCACCGGTTCAACTAACACTGATCCAGTCGCGGTCTCAATAGCTGAGGTAATTAAATTGACTTCACTATCACTCATCTTCGTAGTGCTTGGCGGTGTTTCTACCAGGTATTTTATTGAAACCTCGCCACTATTTAAATCTGTAGCTAATTTTTTTTCAATTCCTTGCTTTATAGCTTCTATACTTTGATTACCTACTAAGCGACAATCAATTTTTACATTTGCTGTATGTGGAATAACCGTTTTTAATCCTTTTTCTGTGTAGCCTGAACTAATCCCTGCAATATTAAATGTCGGTTGATACATTAGTCTCTCGTAAAATTCTATTTTCGATGGAATTTCCTTTAGGCCCATTTGAGTCATAATTTTATTTTGATCGTATGGTAATTTCATCAATGAATTTAAATCGATTTCAGCATGTTGAGGAACTCCATTATAAAAATTGGGAATCATTACTTTATGTTCCGTAAAGTCATACAACTTACTCAAAGTAGCTATTATTTTGCCGGCAGCACTATCCATGATATTTCCAGCATTACCAGAATGATTATCAGATTTTCCTGTAACCACACTTATCTCAAAACCAAATACCCCTCGGTTTCCTAATCTTAATACATGATCTCCCCCTTGGTTAATCGAACCATCAACAACAATCGCTAAATCTACTTTTCTCAATAAGCTTGTTCTCAGTTGTTCGACAGTCTCAGGTAAATTAACACTCCCTTTTTCTTCCTCTCCTTCAATCAAAAAAACAATATTACATGGTAAATTTCCATAAACTTTCTTATATGTATAAATACCTAAAATCTGGGCAAGTAACTGTCCTTTGTTATCACCGACCCCTCTGCCAAAATATCTCCCATCAATAAAAGTTAAATTAAACGGATCTGTTTTCCATAAATCAATAGGTCCACTTGGCATTGTGTCATAATGCCCATAGAATAGAACCGTCTCATCCGATTGCCCCGCAACATTGGCAACAATAGTTGGTGCTCCTGATGTTCTAATTACACTAACTGTTGCTTGAAGCATTCGCACGAGTAACTCTTGTAAAAACTCAATGCAATCAGTCATATCATCATCGTTATTACTAACAGATCTAAACGCGACCAACTGAGTTAATAGTTGCTCAAAGTCATTGTAGTTTTCTCTAATAAAATCAATCTTTTCGTCCAAATATATCCCTCCTTATTTATTAATTTTAGATTAGATTATTACATCTTTTTCTAATCTAACATTAATAATTCTATTGCATTTCACCCTAACATTGAAATACAATATTTGACATGGACTATATCTAAAACGTTATAGGAGGATATAAAATGCGGTTACTACAACTACAATATTTTTTAGAAGTTGCATCAACAGAAAACATATCACAGTCAGCTCGAAAATTAATGATCTCTCAACCTTCGCTTAGTCGAACACTTAAAGAGTTAGAGCAGGAACTATCTGTTGCTTTATTTATTCGAAATGGTCATTCACTGAAGCTAAATACACAGGGGCAACTGTTTGCGCAACAAATCGCAAAAATATTGACTCAACTTGATGGTGCTGTTGATTCCGTTAAAGAAATAAATTCTAAAAGCAGTCAAGTGATTACTTTACGATTTGAAACATCCTCACCAATGATTCCAACTCTTATTGAGATAATTAAATTACAAGTTCCTGATGTCAAAGTTAAACTAGTTCAACATGGTCTCGAAAACAGCCAACTCGAAAATTACGACTTTGAATTCAGCACCCACCCAATCAATGGCAACATTAACAAATTATTGCTTGACGAAGAAATTAAAGTTGCCATTGGAAGCAGATCCAAACTAAAAAACGTTCAGGAACTTAGCACTTCAGATTTAATTAATGAAAATTTGATCCTAACAGAACTTAATCCTCTACGAACATACCTTGAGTCTTATCTAAGAAGTAATCATTTTAAAACTGTGAACCCAAAATTTATTACCAGTGACAGAGAAACACTACGCGGATTAATTGCCCAAAACATGGGAATTGGTTTCATTCCTGAAAAATCATGGTTACAAGTTAATCTTGCAAATATTACATTAAAAAAAATTTATCCTAATCCTCCGCATCGAAAAATATACTTAAGCTACCAGGCGTCAATGGCACTTAATCCATACCACAAAAAAGTTAGCAGTGCTATTCAACAATATTTTGCTCAACTTTGATATACAATACATATGCACCATTTTTAGTCAAAAAAAGTTTCAATGAACTTATCGTCCATTGAAACAATTAACATTACTACTTAACTTTTTTAATAAATATGATAAGAACTGATCCAATAACGGCCATTGCACAAGCCAGTGGAAAGATTCCACGATAACCGATCAATCCAATAATAGCTGCGGAAAAAATTGGTCCAAAAACTTGTCCACCATTATTAGCCATATTAAGCAATCCAAGATCTTTTGCAGCAGTTTTAGGATCTGGCAATACTTCAATATTCAGAGCTTGATCAACAGAATTGTACATACCCATTCCAACACCGACAATTGCGGCATATACAAGCATCACCCACGGTTTTGTGTCAATCATAGGAACAAGTGAACCAACGGCGATTAATCCACCCGCTATGATAACAGGCACTTTTCTTTTTCCAATTTTATCGGAAAGGGGTCCTGCAAAAATACATAATGTAATTGCAGTTACCATCAAAATCATTGAAATCATAGTAACATAGCTCTGCAACTCCCCTCCATGTAATTTGATATAATCAGTAAGAATATAAAGCTGATAGCCAGAAATCGCGAAAGATGCGGTTTGCATAGCAAGCTTACCAAACAAGGCAAGATAAAAATCTCTAGCCCCTTCCGTTGGAAATGCAAAGTTTTGAGAAAAATTACTAATAGTTATCTTTTCAACAGGCATCTCTTTAGTCGATTTCTCTTTTAATATCAGTGCAGCTACTGGCCCAGAAAGTGCTGTTAACACTGCCATTACAATGAATCCGGTATATGGAACTGGTAAAAATAACGATGCGAATGCCTGTCCACCATATTGACCGGCCGCGGATCCTAGCGCATACACACTGGAAATAGTTCCTCGGTACTTAGGTGATGTACGATCAGCGATAACCGCAATCAGCGGTGCAACGATCATATTTAAGAAAATCATATAAACGCAATCTGACAGAATTACTTGCCAGGCAGTAACACTTTTACCCCAAAAGAGAATACAAACTGCAGTACCAATTGCACCAACCACAATCCAGGGGGTTCGACGACCCCAACGTGATCTAGTTCTATCGGAAAGTGCCCCCTCAACAATATTAGCAATTGTTGAGACTATCATTGCAAAAGTGGACATTATTGCAATGATGTTTGCCTTTTCGTCGGGATTTATTCTTGCAACTTGTTGTGGAACTAAAACACCCACTAACCCTAAATATGGTCCCAGCCATAAGACAACTCCTACCGCCAAGGCAATTGCAGTTCTTACTGGAAGCTTTTTTTGCTGTTCATTGTTCGGTGTTTGCCATGGTAACAATGTCTTATTTTGTGATGTAGACGAAGTATCCATTACTTTTCCCCCCTAAATAACTTATCCTATCCAAAATTAACTTTTGTCCTCTTTAAGAACTACAACATCCCAAGAGCCTAATTTAATCGTTCTAACTGGTTTCGATTCTCCAAGTAAAATACATTGTACTGGCAAGTCAACGGTTGTTTCATTCCAGTTCCAATTGAACATAAAATGTAGTCTTTCGCCAGTGGCATTGACAGCTGAAGAATGCGAAACGGTAGCGTGACCTGCAACCCACTTTTCATCCGGTAGCACATAATCAAAGATTGAAGCTGCAAGTTGGGCGTTCGGAACTGTTCCAACAATGGTTACCTCACCATTATCAGATTTTGAAGTTGTAACTAACGGAAATTGTGAAAAATGAGGATCATTACTCTTGGCAAGTACAGTAGCCCCATTATTTTCTAAACAGTCAATCCATTCAGTTGCCGCAGAACCCTTACGTAATTTCATCTCGTTAGTTTCAACTGCTGGAATATCTTGGCGAAGATTAGAAAATTCCTGATAGGAGGCTTTTGCCAAGTCATTCATGTCGGAAGGTTTTGTTTCCATTCTCGCTCGTGATAAATCATCTGCGTATGTGGAACGTGGTCCTAAAATCAAGTGACCACCATTTTTAACATATTCTCGTAGCCACTCTAATAACTCATCTGAGGCAATATATATACCGGCTACTAACAAAACAGGATTGTCTTTAGCAAAGTCACTAGGGTCTTGTAAGAAGGTCCCGTCATCATTTTTGACTACTTGGGAATCATGGATTAAATTTACCTGTCTCCCTGATATAAAGGCTCCTTTGTAAAATGCTGAGAGCATATGATCAAATGCCGCAGCATTCCGCGTGTGATGGGGATCAGCAGTAGCATTTTCTGCTGTATATGGTTCATATGATAACCCCCAACGCGATTTCACTGAATACATTATTGTAATATCATGATCAGGCTTCAATCCCGTTACTTCACTACCCGCGTCTTTCAATTCTTTACCTAATGCTGATATTTCACGATAAACACGTCCCGGTTTTCTATCGTGTGGAATAATGCTGCCCCAGTATGTTTCGGTGCCAAAATGTAGCTGTTGCCATTGCCAATATTCAATCATTTCTGCCCCTCGAGAAATAAATTGCCAAGCAGCCTGTCTCCACTGTCCGTGGAATCCAGGAAAGTTGTCTGCCGCACCACCAATAGGACCGCCATCAGTTTCAGCAACATAGTATGGTTTCTGCTTCACAGCGTAAGTTCGATCTCCTTGAAGAGCTATTTGTTCCGGGCCGCCAACAAACCAGGCTGGTTTTGGAACATCAGGGTCAGGCATCCGCATTCCGTTTTGCATGTGAAAGTATGGATCACTAGAAGCCACATCAAGATGTTGTCCAGAGACACCCTCATCAAAAGCGTCACGACCAAGTGCGATATTTACCGTAATAAATTGGTCTTTTGGCGCAATTGACTTAATTAACTCACGTTGCCATTTTAATAATTCATCTGTTAACGAAGCTTGGTATCTTCGCCATTCAATATCATATTGAGGCTGAGCATTCCCCTCTGGTTTCCACAGATCATCCCAGGTTGATAACTCATGTGACCAGTAGACTAAACCCCATTCCTTGTTCAGATACTCAATACTTTCATACTTATTTCGTAGATAGTCTTTGAACCCCTCAAACACATCATGCGAATAATTTAGGAATAGTCCTGGTTCATTATGAAGCTGCCAACCAATCACAGCCGGATGATTAGCATATCGTTCAACGATCTTACGGATAACTCTTTCTGCATAGAATCTAAAAACGGGATGGCTCAAACTGTGTTCTTCTCGAGAGCCAAAATTATGAACACTTCCATTTTCATTATGCAATGCTACTTCTGGATACTTTCTAACCAACCATTGTGGGATTGCAAATGTCGGTACTCCGATAATTACATCAATTCCGTTTTCATGTGCTTTATCTAGCACTGGTTGTAACCAGTCGAGTGAGAACTTTCCGTCTTCAGGCTCCCAGTGTGACCAACTACCTTCACCAACACGAATAACGTTCATGTTTGCATCACGGATCAGTTGAATATCTCGATCTAAATTTGGCGTCGGCTGGTACTCATCATAGTATGCTGTTCCAAATAAAATATGCTTGTTATTTTCTGTCATATTAATCCTCCCCAGGATTTATAAAAAATTTAGTTTATTGCAGCGCACGTTCCTACTTTTTTAAATATCACCATCCCATCCATTGCCGATGTAAGCGCTTTAAACGAACGGCTTAAGAGTAGCATTTTTATTATCTTCAAAGAATGACTTAACAAAGCGTAAAATTATCATTAAACAATATTATCATCATATTTAATCTTATTTATATCATTAAGCAACCAGTTAAACGCCTTAAATGAATTTATTTTTAAACTACTATACAAGTTTGGTATAGCAACTTGTATAAATAATTAATTTATATTAAACGTTTTATTATTAGTGTTTGGTAACTTCATTTCCAATTATTTTTAAATATGTTAAAAAATGGTATAGTTAGATAAACAATTTACCTAAATTTTGATCTTTTATTCAATAAATAACGTGTAATGATTATTATTTTTGTCAGATAGTTAAGTGGGGGGTAACAATGACTTTATTACTTAAACATGCAAAAAAACTTCCAATTATAAATTGGAATTACACTTTTTTCGGAGCTCATCTCCAGACTGTTGACAAGGGATGGGACTATCCGAATGAACGTCATGCCGCATTTGAAATGATCTATGTACTTGATGGAACAGAAAGGATTGAATACGAATCATATTCTGACTCTATTAAACATGGTGATTTTGCAATTATTTCACCTGGTATTTACCACCATGTAGAAGCAACTACCAAACTAACATATTTTTGCTTTCATTTTGATCTTGATGAGCCCACGTTTGAAGAAAGGTTGATTTCCAACTCAAAAATCATCTATCACCACGATGAAAAATTAACAAAAATTATTACTGCAAAAATGGATAAAATGATTAATTCCATCTACCAAAAAGAAGAAAGTGAATACCAATTTGATGATAAAATGGAGATTCAGCTTATATTAGCTGACATAATCCTTGAATTATATCGTGGTATTACTCCTCCTTCACATTCCGAGAGCGTCTCCACAATGCAAATTGCAAAAATAATGCGTGTTCATATCAAAAAAACACTTCAACATCAGTTAAATCAAGCAATCGAGGATCCAAGTAAAATTGAAAACATTGACATTATTTCAAATATTTGTAGGCAGCTAAATTTTAGTGTAGGCTACGCATCACGTATCTTTAAGAGTTACTACGGTTCGTCTCCCAAGTCATATATTTCTGATATAAAACAAGAAATTGCACAACAATTATTATTAAAGCCCCAATTTAATATCAATCAAATCAGCCTTACTCTAGGTTACAAAAACCCAGGAAATTTTAGTCGTCAATTTAAGATCTGGACCGGCTTGTCACCAAAGCAATTTCGTATGCAAAAGGTTAGCCATTTTGTTGATCAAAAATTATTTAGTGAGAATTTTAACTCATTCCCAAAAGAAAAAATAAACGACGAGAAATTCAAACAAGATTTTTGGAATCGAATTTAATATTTTTAATAAATAAAGATGCTGGATTTACATTATACAAATGTAAACCCGGCATCTTTATAGTTGCATTTTTAATGAATTACTTCTCCAGTAGCCTCTAAAAAGTTCTCTGCCATCATATTCCATGATGTTTCGATATTGTCACTCAAGCCAAATAATCCACTGCGACCAATGATATATATGTCTGGATTGGCATCATGAATCATTTTGAAATGAGCTTTATTTGACGATCCATCCATTTCAATAATATATTCATAATCTTTTTCTTCACGTAGTGTTCGTAATTCGGTAATCTTTTGCAAAGCACTAACAATAAATTTCTCACCTGCAAAGCCAGGATCAACTGTCATAATTGTAACTTTATCTACAGATCCAAGATATTCTTTAATACTGTCAACACTGGTTTCAGGATTTAAAACAACCCCCGCCTTTAAACCTGCTTGATGGATTTGATTAATCAATCTAAATGCAATTCCATTTGCACGTTCGGCTGGAAAACAAATATATTCACTTTTAACTTTGATCAATTCTTCAACCCAGAATGATGGATCTTCAACCATTAAATGCGATGACACTGGCGTATCAGTAATCTTTTTAACTTGCTCAATAAACCAAGGAGAAAGTGTTAAGTTTGGTACAAAGTGCCCATCCATAATGTCAATATGAAACGAATCTACTTTGTCACTTAAAAAATCAATCTCTTCTTTAAATTTATCAAGATTCATTGTCATTAGTGATGGTGAAAATTTTACCTTCATATTCAATTCCTCCTATGAAATTTGAATGTCGTCTAAATCAATATCTTCTTCTTTATCAGCACTATCGACTGGTTCTGCTGCCTCATATGGAACGTCTTTTTTAATAATGGCATACACTAATCCAGTTATAACAACATTAACTACAATCGCGGCTAATCCAGCTAGCGGATTTGACATTGTTGGTAACATCAAAAAGCCTCCAAAAGGTACAGTTGCGTCAGCACCTAGAACCATAGTTGTTGCACCACCGCACATACCACCGATAGCAGCCGCAACAATCCCACGAACAATGTCATTCATGACAATAGGAATGGATCCTTCAACAATGTTAACAACTCCCATTGGTACAGCTGATTTAAGTGTTTCAATTTCTTCCTTGTTATATATATTTTTACGGAACAGCTTGGCAATAAAGAAAGCCAGCCCGAAACCAATTGGAGTTGCAGTATTTACTAACTGAAGAGCAGTTACAGGTCCGTTAATTCCTTGGGCCTGAAGGGTTAGAACAAATGCAAAAACCGTTTTATTAATTGGTCCGCCAAAATCAACAATACTTAGGATTCCAATAACTGCACCAAGCAAAAGGTTCGAAGCAGAACTCATTCCTTTAAGAAAGGCTGTCAACCATGCTGTAAACCATGCAACTGGTGTTCCAAAAACATAAACCATCAATAAAGCACTTATGATTGAAGCTAAGAAAGGGACAATCAACGTTGGCATTAATCCCTTTGCCCAGTTAGGAACTTTGACATAGGTCAAAACTAACCACGCAAAGTATCCAGAAACATAACCGCCAATAATACCACCAATAAAACCGGCGCTAATAGCGATTGCAGCCAAACCAGTGACGAGGCCTGGTGCAATTCCTGGCTTACCAGCAATCGAAAAGGCAATTCCAGTTGAGATGATCATTGGCAACATGCCAAGACCTTTACCACCAATGGTTGCCATTGCTTGAAAAAAATTAAACTTTCCAATTACTAGCGCATCTTGCGATTTCCCACCAAATGCCATTCCAATTGCAATAATAAAGCCAGCACCACAGACAATTGGTATCATGTAAGAAATCGCTGTCAACAAATGTTCCTTAAACTTAGCCTTTTTTATTAATTCCTTCATTATTTTTTTCTCCTTATTTTTAAAGGTAAAAATAACCTCGAATTTTTAACTTCCTGCTACTTCATGCAATTTTGCAACCAGTTTGTTAGGAGACTTAATTGCAACTTCAGTAGAAACCTTGACTACTTTTTTCCCTTCAAATCTTTCTTCACCGGATATTTTGACATCTACAGCAAGTAGCACAATGTCAGCATCCTGTATCTCTTCTTTAGTTAATTCATTTTCGATTCCAATTGTTCCTTGAGTTTCAACCTTAACGTCGTCACCAAGTTTTTTGGCTGCATTTTCTATTTTTTCCTGTGCAATATATGTGTGAGCAATTCCCACGGTACAAGCACTAACTCCGACAATTTTCATGCTTTATCCTCCTATACTTCAAAAGCTTCTATCACTTCATCGATATTCTTTGCTTCCTTTAAGGCCGCTAAAACATCATCATTCCCTAACTTTCTAGCAAATTGTGAGAGTAATCGAAGATGTTGCTCTGCTCCTTCTTTACTGTCACTGACTGCAAATAAAACAACAATTTTGATTTTTTCATCATCCAAACTTTCCCACTCAATCGGATCTGTAAGCGTTGCGATCCCAAAACCTGGTTCAACAACACTGCTTCCTTTTCCATGTGGAATTGCTACTCCATTACCAATGCCGGTTACACCTTCAGCTTCACGAGCATAAACATCTTTTAAAAATAATTCTTCATCAGTTACATTACCCGTAAGGTATAAACTATGAATAATATTCCTTAACGCTTCATCTTTCGTTTTAGCGTCATTATTAACAAGTATATTTTGTGTATTTATTGAACTAATCAAATCCATCTAATCGATCCTTTCATTATTAATCTAACATCTCAAATGACGCTAAATCATTGAATTCAAAGCTTCCCGTTGCCAGGGCCCTTACGAAGTCCCTAATTTCTTTTAATCTTGCTTCATTATCATTTACAGCCAACAGTAAAAAAACAATTTTTGTTACTTTCTCATTTTTATTTTCCCAACCAATCGGATTGTCCCAACAGTCAACTACAATAATTTTTGAATCTGTAATTGCTTCACTTTGGCAATGAGGCATCGCACATTCTTCACTAATTCGTGTATCAGATAACGACTCTCGATACATAAGCTCATTAACTACCTGTGTTTCCGAAGAAATCAAGTCCAATTGTCGTAATCGCTTACATATTTTCTTAAACAAATCTTTTTTAGTAAGAAGATTGTTTACTTTAAAAGACATATTCGGTTTAGGAGTCATCATATTCGATCCTTTCGATGTCTGCCACCTTACTACGAATGGCGTCTTGATCACGTTTTCCTAGCAATGCACTAACCACTAAATTAGGGACTTGTTTTTCGTTCTTGATTGGAACTGTCGATAAAATTAAATCAACATCCTGATACTTTTTCTTGTTTTCCTCATAAGCCCTGATTGAAACAACATCCTCAATTTCTAACTCTGGAAAAATTTTCTCGATTTTGACTCTAAGCAGTTCTGCTGTCCCAATTCCAGTAGTACATGCCACTAATATTTTCAACGGTCGGGTGCTACGCTCAACTTCACGAGCAAAATAGATGGAGATAAATCCATTTTCATCCTCAGGTATCCGTGGGAGCTTAAACTGCTCACTTATTGACCGAGATACTTCACTAACCACGTTAAAAATCTTCTCGTATTCTTGCTTAATCTGTGATAACAATTCATTTTTAGCGTAAATTCCGTTTGATAATCGATTCAGCATCGGTCTAATATGGTTAATTAAATCGGGTAATATTTTCTCATCATTAACAGAGCAATTTAATTTGGCGGCTACCTGCCTTGCATACTCCTTAGAAATATCAACCGCAACCTCAGGGACATGTTGTGTAATACCAGTTAAATTTTGAATTCTCGACGACTCTAGATACTCGTAAATATAGATAATTTCAGCGTTAGGTAATTCCAGATTTGAGTAAATTTTAATTTTGTCGACCATCCACTTTGCACATTTATATAGTTGCTCATCCAAGCTACTTCTCGTTTGATAGTCATCAATGTCAATTACACTTTTTCTTCCTACATTCCGATAACGATTTATCAAAATATAAATATGCGAGAATATATTGATGTCATATGGATATGGAATCTCAATTTGCAATCTGTTTTCTGCTTCACGCAAGAGTTTAGCAATAAAATGAACATCCCGTTCATTTAAAGGCACTGCTCCTTGATTATCAATACTTGAAAAATCAATAATTCCAGTGAAATCCGTTAATGCCGATATAGCTTGCCTAATTTTACTTTCATCACCAACAATTCCAAGTTCTCTGTTTTCACGATCCAGCCGTAAATCGAATTGTCTGAGCCAATCATTCATCATTCGTTCATCATTATTAATTACAGACTCGCTAACGTAGTACTGTTCAACAATAAACTGCAGTTTCATTTTATGTGGAGATAAGTACAATAACCTTAAGGTAATTTGCTCACGACGCCTGCTCGGTGATAATTCTTCATTAACAGCCAATTCTTTATATTGAACTCTATGTCCGACTTCCCGTTCTTTATTTAACTTAATTCCTTTCCCCTTAGCGGTTAAAATAAGTGCTGGTATACCTACTTTTTGATTTATTTGATCAATTGTTCGATAAACCGTCTTAGTTGAAACAGACAACTGATCAGCCAATAGTTTGGCTGTAGTATAGTCAGTTAAATCGCTGAGCAAATCAAGTAATTCCCGCTTAATCCCAACTTTCGGCATCCGTTCACCTCCTTGCAATTTAATTCTATCGCATACTAAAGAAAGCGCTTTCTAAAACTATGTCCAATACAATGGTCATCTTTTTAAATATCAATATTTATTTAGTGTCATTCCAAAGCTCTTCATATTTTTTAACAATATTATCAACTGTAAATCCAAATTCAGTTTGAATAGTATTACCGTTACCACTCTTTCCAAACTCATCAATACCAATACTTAACCCATTCAGTCCAACAAATTCACCCCAGCCAAAAGTACTTTCCATTTCTATTGAAATTCGTTTTGTAACTGTAGAGGGAAGAACAGATTCTTGATACTCTTTGCTTTGTTGTTTGAACAATTCAAAACTTGGCATCGAAACAACTAACAAATCATATGATTTTTCTCGTAATTTTTCTTGAGCTGCGAGTGCCAACTGAAGTTCAGAACCACTGGCAATTAAAATTCCATCTGCATCTGGCGTTTTGGCTGGCGAAGCAACATAAGCTCCTTTTGAAATATCTGCATCACTAGTTTCTTTTAATACTGGCAGTTTTTGTCGTGATAATACCAATACACTAGGCTTACTTGTTTCTCTAGCAATCGTTTTCCACGCGCCTAATACTTCATTTGCGTCAGCAGGGCGAATAACATTAACATTCGGCATGGACCTCAATGCAGCTAGTTGTTCAACTGGCTCGTGAGTTGGTCCATCTTCGCCAACAGCGATTGAATCATGTGTGAACACAAAAGTAACAGGAAGATTTTGAAGTGCCGCAGATCTAATCGCCGATTTCATATAATCTGAAAAAGTAAAGAAGGTACTCCCAAATGCTCTTGTACCACCATGCAACGCAATTCCGTTTAAAGCTGCAGCCATTCCAAATTCTCTGACACCAAACCACAAATTACGATTTTGTGGATTAGAATCTGAAAAACGACCACTATCAGCTAACTGTGTTTTATTGCTGGAAGAAAGATCAGCTGCACCACCCCAGAAATTTAAATTACGATCAGCAATTTGTTGCATAATATCTGAATTTGCTACTCTAGTTGCCACGGCTCCGCCAACAGACGTTGTACTTTCAATGTCCTTTAAATCTAGTACCGGTGAGTGCTCCAATGAAAAATATTTTGCCTGAGCGTCATTTTGTTTAAAACGATCAAATTCACTCAGCCATTCCTGATAGATGTTTTCTCCACGTGCTTGTAAATGTTCTTTGAACTCTTTATAGACACGATCTTCAACCACAAATGGTTGATCAGTATAGCCGAGCTGTTCTCTGGTAGCTTCAACGTTTGTATCCCCCAAAGCTGCTCCGTGAACTTTATTTGTTCCTGCCTCGGGTGAACCGTATCCAATTACAGTTTTAACTTCAATAATCGTTGGTTTTTGGTTTGTTTTAGCCTTAATAATTGCATCATTAATATCACTCAGATTTTCACCATCAGACACATATTCATAATCCCAACCTGCTGCGTTAAATCTCATTTTGGGATTTTCTATTGATTCATTGTTCAAAGGTCCATCTAACGTAACATCATTTGAATCGTACAAAACGATTAATTTATTTAATTTCTCTTTTCCAGCGATGTTAATTGCTTCTTGGCTAATTCCTTCCATCAGATCACCATCACCAACAATAGAATAGGTATAGTGATCAATCACCTTGTAATCATGGTTATATACAGCAGCTAAATGTTTTTCTGCAATTGCCATTCCAACTGCCATACTAATGCCTTGACCTAATGGCCCAGTGGTAGCATCAACACCGGCAGTGTGCCCATATTCTGGATGCCCCGGGGTCTTTGATCCTGCTTGGCGAAACCGTTTCAGTTCCTCCATCGATAGATCATATCCACTCAAATGCAGCATACTATATAACAAAGCTGAACCGTGTCCCGCAGATAAAACAAAGCGGTCTCTGTTAATCCAATCTGGCTGATTTGGCTTAACATTTAAATGATAGTTCCACAATACATATGCCATTGGTGCGGCATCCAAAACTATCCCTGGATGTCCAGAATTCGCTTTTTGAATCATATCAACACCTAACATTCGAACAGTGTTAACTGCAAATTCATCATTTTCATCAAATTCATGTTTTTGAGAAAGTTCTTCCGTATTAATCATTTTCTACCTCCAAATAGTTTTTGCTGCTTAGAATTCAATCTTAAGTCTAAAATAATAGTAAAGCCTAATTATGGAAGCGCTTGCCATTCTTTTGACCAAAGTAATGGACATATATTAAATTTATTTTTTTATGTACAAAAAGTCCCTTGCAATAATCTGTTGTTATTAATCAACATTTATTCACAAGGGAATTTATTTATTCTTGCTATACTATTTATTTATCAATTTCTTGCCATTTTTCTTCAAATGTACTAACAATTTTTTTAACTGTAAAACCAAAATGCTCAGCAACAGTAACTCCATTCCCACTGGCACCAAAGTCATCAACTGCTACATGTCCACCGTAAGTTCCTGTATACTCACCCCAGCCAAATGAGCTTCCCATTTCCACTGAGATTTTGACCTTAACTTCTTTAGGTAGAACCAACTCTTTGTAGTCATCGCTTTGTGCATTAAACAAATTCATACTTGGCATTGACACAACAGAAACATCATACGATTTTTCTAACAATGCTTTCTGAGCTTCCAATGCTAATGAAACCTCAGAACCAGTCGCAATTAAGATTCCGTCGGAAGTTTGATTCTTGGCAGGCGAAATGACATATGCACCATGTTTAACTTTGCTTGAATCTGCTTGCTTTAACAATGGCAATTTTTGTCGAGTCAAAACAAGTACCGCTGGCTGATCAGTTACGTCACCAAGTGCTTGCCACGCCCCCATTACCTCGGTTGCATCCGCAGGCCTAATTACATTCACATTAGGAATCGAACGCAGTCCCGCTAACTGTTCAATTGGTTCATGCGTTGGTCCATCTTCACCAACCGCTAATGAATCATGGGTAAAGACAAAGATTGATGGTACTTTTTGAATCGCTGCTAACCGAATGCCTGCTTTTAAGTAGTCACTGAAAACGAAGAACGTACTCCCAAAAGCTCTGGTATTTCCATGTAGATTGATTCCGTTGACAGCCGCTCCCATTCCAAATTCACGTACCCCAAAATAAATATTACGATTATCATAGTCTAAATCATCAAATGCTCCGGAATCAGATATATTCGTTTTATTTGAGGAGTAAAGATCCGCAGAGCCGCCCCATAAGTTAGGATTTAATTGAGCAAGTTGTTGCATAATAGCAGAATTACTTGCTCGAGTAGCTAGTGGTGCTTGGAATTCATCCCCAGCAATAGATAATTTATCTGTATCTAAAGTATTGTCAGCAAACTGTTGGTATACATCTCCATATTCTTGCTTATAATTCTTGAACATCTTGGTCCAATCATTATATTGCTCTTGTTTTTCATTAATATAATGGTCAAATTGCTGATAAATTTCAGTTGGAATTTCAAATGGCGCATAGTTCCAATTATAGAATTTACGCATTGCTGCAACGTTTGCTTCTCCTAGTGCTGCACCATGGACTTTGTTTGTTCCAGCTTGTGGTGTGCCATAACCGATTGTTGTTTTAACTTCAATAATTGTTGGCTTGTCACTATTTTGTGCGTCCTTGATTGCAGCATAAATTGCATCCACATCATTACCGTCGAGGAGTTTTTTATGATTCCAGCCAGCAGCTTCAAATCGTTTTTGAACATCCTCATTAGTGCTTAAACTCAATGGGCCATCCAACGAGATATCATTTGAATCATATAGCACAATTAATTTATTTAGTTTCTTTCTACCGGCAATGTTAATAGATTCTTGACTGATGCCTTCCATCAAATCACCATCACCAACTAAAGCATATGTGTAATGATCAAACACATTAAATCCAGGTCGGTTTACTTTGGTGGCCAAATGTCGTTCTGCCATTGCCATCCCGACTGCCATGCCAAGGCCCTGACCTAGCGGGCCAGTTGTTGCATCCAGCCCCTGCGTTTCTGTTATTTCTGGATGCCCAGGTGTTTGGGAACCAAACTGACGAAATTGTTTGATTTCTTCCATGGGTAAATTAAATTTGTTCAAATGCAACAAGCTGTATAGCATAGCCGAGCCATGTCCGGCACTCAGAACAAAGCGGTCTCGATTAATCCACTTAGGATCTTGAGGATTAATTCTTAAAAATTTCTCCCATAAAACGTAGGCCATTGGAGCAGCATCAATTGGTAACCCAGGATGTCCACTATTAGCCTTTTCAATCATATCAACACTTAAGAATCGAATTGCGTTAATTGCATCAATATCCTTGTTAGTAAATGTCATTTTTTTAAATCCATCCTCTCAAAAAGAGCCAGGCGCAAAAACATGCCTGACAACTCAATTAACTCTCACGTCAATAATTATTTGGCAGCCTTTGCTTTATCCCGTCCATTCAGTACTGCACTAATAAGTAGCACTACTACAAGAAATCCTAAGATTCCGACGACAATTGCAATTGTGCCTAAACTTCCTAGATTACCAAGTAAAATTCCTGGAATTAAGTAATCTGTATCAGCAAACGTTGACGCAGCTAGTTTTAAGCTACCTAATACAGGTAGGATTAACAGTGGCAACCAGCTGATTAAAAGTCCATTAACTGCTGATCCTAAGATCGCCCCACGTCTTCCACCGGCTGCATTTCCATAAATCGCTGCAGCGGCACCACAGAAGAAATGACCTACCACGCCCGGAATAATAACAGTTGTTTTCATTCCAATCATGACAAACATGCTTAAAGTTCCAACAATAAAACTTACAAAAAATCCAATTAATACAGCATTTGGTGCGTACGGAAAGATGATTGGAACATCAAGTGCTGGTTTTGAATCTGGAACCAATTTTTGTGCGATTCCTTGAAAGGCCGGAACAATTTCAGCTAAAATCATTCGAACACCTTGTAACACAACCACGAAACCTGCAGCAAAAGTACCGGCTTGTACTAGCGCATAAATAATAAAGTTTGTACCATCACTTAATTTAGTTTCAATGAAATTTGGGCCAGCAACAAATGCTAATGCAATATAAACAATTCCCATTAGTAATGTAATAGAAACAGTTGAATCACGTAAAAAGCTTAGGCTCTTGGGAACATTCAAATCCTCAGTACTTTTCTTTTTATTACCAAACAGCTTACCGATTAAACCAGCAGTAGCATATCCTATATTACCTGTATGTCCCATTGCAACTGTATCACCGCCAGTTATCTGTCGCATAAACGGCTGACAAAGTGCAGGAGTAACAGTAAGTAAGGTACCTTCAAAAATACCGCCTAAAACAATCGTTTTCCAACCGGTACCAAGGTGTGCAGAAACCAAAATAACTGCTGTTAAACAAGATACATAAAGCATTGCTTGACCAGTTAAAAAGATATACTTAAATCTGGTAAATCGTGCTAACAAAATATTAACAATCATACCCATTAACATAATTAATGCAGTTGTTGACCCGTATTTCACCAACGCAATGGCAACCACCGCTTCGTTACTAGGTACCACTCCTTGAACATGCAACGCAAATTTGAACATCTTGGCAAACGGAGTTAAGGAGTTACTAAGAATTCCAGAACCACCGATCAAAACCAAGAAACCTGCAAATGTCTTAATTGTTCCTTGAATAACTTCCGTTGCTTTTTTTCGTTGTAAAAGCAGCCCAATCATCGCAATCAACGCAACTAAAATTGCGGGTTGAGTTGCAATCGAAACGAATAAATTTAAAATACTTTTCATTGTTTGTTTCCCCCAATATTATTTAATTTGCATTAATTATTCGTGAACAATATTTTCTTTGTCTAATACACCGTTTATATGTGTTTTAATTTCATCTTTATCTATCAAACTTTTTAATGGCACAATCTTCTCATCAGGGATTCCACTTAATGCACCTTCCAGTGTTGACTCAACAAAAAAATAATCTGCAGCATCCGCAGTTGCACTTCCCACATCTGAATGATCTACTGTTATTTCCTCTTGCACATTTTCATCTTTAAGGACCTGTTGAATATTCATCTGCACCATAAAACTACTGCCTAATCCACTTTGGCAAACCGCTAATATTTTCATGATTTATTCTCCTTTATATCTTCATTAATGACTTTCTGAATTTCAGTGACATCTGTTGCCGTTAATAATTTTTGTAGCTTATCGTTATCTGTTAATAATTGCATTAATCCTTGAATCACCTCTAGATGACTTTGGCTATCTGTTGCTGCCAGAACAAACCACAAGCTGACTGGATGATCTTCATTAATTAAATTCACATCGTGTGTTGTTTTTAACAACGATAAGGAAATTTTATGTGAACCAGCTTCCGGCCGTGCATGTGCCAACGCAATATGATCTCCAATATTAAAATATGGCCCCTGTTCATTTGCAATTTCAATCATTGCGTTAACGTATTCGGGTCCAATACTACCATTCTCAATCAACGGCTGTGCAGCCTTTCTAATGGCTTCCTGCCATGATAAATCAGGTTGCTTATAAATCTGAATTGTATCTTTGGTTAATAACTCATCCAGCATTCTTATTCCTCCTTTTCTTAAGGTTATGTAATCAGTTTATACTTGTAGAAATCGCTTACAAGTGCAATAATAGCATCTATAAAAGTGCAATATGTTCATAGGCATTTAAAAGGGTGTATCCAATTATGATTAGTTTCACAAAAATTAAACATGGCAACGAACTGCTTGATTTACTGAATCAATCGAACAACTATCTCACAGTTGATACCCTTGAAAACTCACTGCATCTTTCAAGGCGCGGTATTTTTTATCTCTTGCACAGAATCAACGAAGAGTTAGAGGAAGTTAATTTAGATCCAGTGCTCAACCTGCACAATATTGGTTATTTTTTGACCCCTGAGACCAAAAAAAGCTTGGATGAAAAATTCAGCCAAGACAGCAATAAGAACTATTCAGCATTATCCAAAGAAAAACGACAAACTTTGATTACTTGGTATTTAATTAATAACACGACTGTTTCCATCAACGACGTTGTTTCAATGTTCAGCGTCTCAAATCACACAGCTATCTCCGATCTGAACAATATCAAACGGTTGCTTTTGCAACGTGGGCTGAAACTAAAACAAACTGCTAATGGTAAACAGGTCTTTGGTCCAGAAGTTACCATTCGAGGGTGGGTCTTAGAGCAACTTAATGACGCACAATCTCTAATTTATGGTTTTATTCAACCTGATCCAGCAAGCATTGATTTCATTCAAGATAAACTGCACCAACTAGAACAAAATTCCAAAAACTATTTCAGTGATGACGCTATTATGATGATGAGCGAATTCATTTTATGGTTGATTAACCGGCTTAAACACAAAACAAATATTTTAACGTCACTACCTAATTCTTACAAAAGCTCAAGAAATTATGATACTAAGTGGGCTTATAGTTTATTGACTCATTTCAATATTAATAATTTATTTGAATCTGTATTTTTAGCCCAAATTGTTAATGCCACCCAGTTTTATCAAGTTAACAAATCAGATGAATTAATTAATCGGATTCAACCAATTACACGCAATGTCATCGATCGTTTCAACGCTCTATCAGGATCTGACATTCCCGCCTACGTTCTCGAAAATTCACTCACAACTCATTTAGTTAGTACCTATTATCGCGCTACCTTTGGAATTAAATATACTCATCCAGATCTAAAAACAATTATTAACAATTATCACGAACTATTTGTATTCACTCAGATGGCAATTCGTCCATTCGAAAGTTTCGCTAATTGTCATTTGTCCGATGACGAAATCGCATTAATTGCAGTGTACTTTGGTGGGCAACTGCGCAATAAGGCAGAGGTAACTGAGATACGCCCAGATATTTTACTAGTTTGCTCAAGTGGAATCGGAACGTCTGTTTTACTGCGAAATCAGTTGACATCCCTCTATCCACAAATTAACTTTTCTCAACCACTAAGCGTTTTTCAATTTAAAAATTACAATTTACAAGATGTAAAACTTATTATTTCAACAATCGACTTACCCACTTCTTCAAAAATAAATGTTATTAGAGTATCTCCCATACTAACTGACGATAATATTAAGCACATTGATAACTTTATCGGGTTCGAACAGCAAAAAAATAGTACCAGCAACACTTTAAACGTTGATACAATTTTAGATGTCATCAATGACTTTGTTCGGATTGAGAATATTGAAGGCCTAAAAAACGCATTATCTAATTATCTACAATCTCTCAATACCAGTAATAAGAAAATTATTGAAACTGAAGAACAAAAAAATACACTAGCTAACTTAATTACTAAAAACCATATTACTTGCCTGCAGAACCCAATGTCATGGCATAAGGCACTTATAACTGCTTTTAAGCCTCTCAGTGATGAGCATATCGTTGCGCCGGAATATGTAGATAAAATTATTTCGCTAACTAAAGAAAACGGCCCGTATATGAACCTTGGTAATGGTGTATTCTTGGCCCATGCCACGCCTAACGATGGGGTCCACGACCTTGGATTAAGTCTGCTAATCTCTAAGTATCCAATTAAAATAGAGACTAACGGTCATCCTGAAAATGATGTTACTATCATCATTGGTTTGGCTCCCATTGATCAAGAAAGCCATTTGGGTGCATTAGCTCAATTATTACAAAAACTGCAGAATTATGAGTGGCTCAACCAACTTAAACAGGTCAACAGCGTTTCTCAAGCTAAGCACCTTTTTGATAATTAGCCTAATTTAACTATTATTAAAACAGAAAAAGCCAAAATCTTTGTGATTTTGGCTTTTTATTGTATTGGTTATTAAGTTCTACTTTCGCGCTGCATGATCTTGTGATTTAGCATTATTTTGACCATAATAAGCATTAGCTCCATGCTTACGGTAATAGTGTTTGTCTAACAAATATTGAGGTAATTCAATATTTTCGCGAGTTAGTTGAAGTGCGTGGTAATCTTCTTCAGCAACAACCTCTAACACCTTAGCATTATAAACAGCTTTGTCAGGTGTAGGGCCCCAGGCAAATGGACCATGTTGGCTGACTAACGCAGCTGGCACCGCTTCATAGTCCAAACCACGTTCGTTGAAAGTTTTAACAATTGTTTTTCCTGTGTTACCTTCATAATCTTCTTCGATTTCCTCTTTAGTGAGGGCATCTGCAGCTGGCACACCACCGTAGAATGTATCCGCATGAGTTGTGTTTAATGCTGGCACATCCATCTTAGCTGCCGCGAATGAAACTGCCCAAGGAGAATGCGTATGCACAATCCCACCAATTTTAGGAAAGTGGTTGTACAAATAAGTGTGTGTCGGCGTATCACTAGAAGGGTTCATTTCACCCTCAACAACCTCACCTTTTAAATCCACAACTACCATATCTTCAGGCTTTAAATCATCATATTCCACACCAGATGGTTTGATGACAAATAACCCTTTATCGCGATCAATTCCAGATACATTTCCCCAAGTAAACGTAACTAGCTCTAGCTTAGGCAAACGCATGTTGGCATCGTAAACTTCTTGCTTTAACTTCTCTAACATTTAATTATTCTCCTTCTTAATTCATTTTCATTGATTCTACAGCTTGTCCTTCAGCTGGTAAAGCTGCCTTATAGTTATCAATAAACTTCTCATACCCTAAAACACTTACTGCTTCTGGTTCTAAAGTAGAGCTGTCGGGATCAGAAAATACCTCACTATCAAGATAATCAGCCAATGTCTGGCCATCTTGATGATTCTTAGCAAATAATGCTAAAACAGCCATCCCCCATGGCCCACCTTCACCTGCATTTTCCATGACTGTGATCGGTGTATTAAGGGCGTCTGCTAGTACTTGCTGAGCAACCACTGGTGTCTTGAACAAACCACCTTGAGCAATCAAAACATCTGTCTTAATGTGCTCTTCACGTAGTAAAATATCCATTCCAATCTTGAGTGGCGCAAATGCAGAATACAGTTGTACCTTAAAGAAATTAGCAAGATTAAAGTTACTGTCTGGTTTACGAACGAACATTGGCCGACCTTCAGACATTTTAGTAATGTTTTCGCCGGAAAGATAACTGAAATTAACTAGCCCACCAGCGTCTTGATCTCCACGCAAAGAACTATCAAATAGTGCTGCGTACAAATCATTAGGCTTCAAATTAGCACCAATAGCGCGAGCAAACTCACTAAATAAATTGGTCCAAGCATTAATATCAGATGAACAATTATTGGTGTGCACCATTGCAACCGGTGCACCATCTGGCGTCGTTACCATGTCAATATCGCGATGCACTTTCTTCATTGGCCGATCAAGCACAACCATTGAAAACGCAGATGTTCCTGCCGAAATGTTTCCCGTTCGCTTACGAACCGCATTAGTCGATACCATGCCAGTACCAGCATCACCTTCAGAAGGAGCCATTAAAGCGCCAGCCTGTAACTGACCACTCGGATCTAGCAATGCAGCTCCCTGTTCAGAAAGCTGCCCCGCATTTTCACCAGCCACTAAGACTTCTGGTAAAACGTCCTTAACATCCCATTGATATTGCTTAACAGCAGGCAGCTGACGGAATTTTTCTAATAATGATGCATCGTAATCTGCCGACTGCTCATCAATTGGAAAAATCCCAGAAGCATCCCCAATTCCTGTCACACGTTTCCCTGACAACTTATAGTGAACATAGCCATCAAGTGTAGTAACAAAATCAATATTCTTAACGTGTTCTTCCTTATTTAATATTGCTTGGTATAGGTGAGCGATAGTCCATCGCTCTGGAATATTGAAGTTAAATAACTCCGTTAATTCATCTGCTGCTTGAGATGTGATGTTATTGCGCCAAGTTCTGAATGGTACTAGGATTTCGTCATCTTTACTAAAGGCCATATAGCCATGCATCATTGCGCTGACACCAATAGCACCTACATTTTTTAATTCAGTACCATACTTATCATTAACCTCAGTAGCTAGGTTAGCGTAACTAGTTTGGATACCATCCCAAATTTTATCCAATGAATACGTCCAAATACCGTGATCCAACTCATTTTCCCAAACATAATCACCAGACGCGATTGTTTGAAAATCATCCGACACTAACACACTTTTGATTCGAGTAGATCCAAGTTCAATTCCAAGTGATGTGTGTCCGCTTACAATTTGATTCTTAATTTCATCTACACTCATGGAAAAACCTCCACTGTTTTATTATGACTCAGGGTATAAAGCAACGACTTTATTGTAAAATATTTGTCCGTATAAATCAACGCTTAACAATATTTATATAACAAATCAAACAAAAAAATACGACTCTTCGTCGTATTTTTCCTCATTACCCTAATTTAGTTAATATTTCACTAAGTGCTGGTTGATCTCCCAATTCGTACTGTTTCCTAAAGCCATCAATCATTTCTTGATCAAATTTATCAGGATCAAGAGGCATGAAACTAGTATCAACTGGATCAATATCCAAAATTTTGGCATCTAGTACAATTGGTTTCTTGTTACCACTGGCTTCTAACTCCTTAATTTTAGCAAAAGCTGCCTTTAGTGAAGGTAAGTCTGTCGCCGTCAAACCAATTGCGCCCATTCCTTCAGCAATTTTGGCCCAATCGGCACCTAATAAATCAATTCCATAAGGGGCTTGATTAGCTTGAATTTTTTCATGGGCAATAAAACCAAATGATTTATTTTCCAAAACGACATTAATCACTGGTAAATCATATTTTACTTCAGTTAACAGATCCTGCATTACCATCGCGTAGCCGCCATCACCAGAAATACTATATACTTGACGGTCTGGATAACTTAATTTACCGGCCATTCCGGATGGAAGTCCATATCCCATGGTTGCAAACCAGCCAGAGAGTGTAAACTTTTGGTCTTTGTTCAACGGTATTTGCCGCATGGCCCACTCAGTATTGTTACCAACATCTAAACCAAATACAGTTTTATCTGTAGCATTTTCCTTAATTGCCTGAATAACACTTTCTGCTCGTAAACCAGCACTGTCATCTGCGGCTAAATCTAGTAACCACTGATCCCAATTAGCCTTGTCTGTTTGTGCTGCCTTCAACCAATTACTCATAGGCAGCTCTTCTTTTTGCGCCAAAATAGCATTCAAAAAGTCTTTAGCATCAGCCAAAATTGTAACATCAGCATCATGTTGTTTGCCTAAATCCTCAGCATTGTTGTTAACTTGCACAACCTTAACACTTTCCGGCCAGAAACGTGCAAACGGAAAGTTGGTTCCAATAAATAAAATTAAATCAGCGCCTTGAGCTACTTCAAAAGCTGGCTTAGTTCCCAAACGACCCATCGAACCCATAAAGTTTTCATGATCGTTAGGCATAATTCCAGTTCCCGGAATTGCAGTCACAACAGGGAGCTTGTACTTTTCAGATAATTCAACAACTTGTTGGCGAGCACCAGCTAATCCTCGGCCAATCCATAATACAGGATGACTTGCTTGTTTAAGCATTTTGACGGTCTGATCAATTGTCGCTGGATCAAATTTTGTTTCTACTTCATTTCGAAAAACATTTGCTGTTTTAAATGGTTCAAATTCAATCTCTTGCCCAGACAAATCATCAGGAATAATCACAACTGCCGGTCCTTTTTGCGCATAGGCCGCCCGAACTGCTTCATCAACAACGTATGGAATCTGATCTGCACTGACAACCTGTTTATGGAACACCGCTACATCAACGAACATTGGATCTTGATTCATTTCTTGGAAGAAGTTCGTATTCATAACTGGTGTTTTTGATTGTCCCACAATTGCCAAAACTGGCGCATGGTCCATTTTAGCATCATATAAGCCATTAAATAGATGCGTTGCCCCTGGACCGGCAGAACCGAAACTAACACCAATTTTACCAGTTAATTTTGCATCTGCTGCTGCAGCAAGAGAACCAACTTCTTCGTGACGAACCTGAATATATTTAATATTTTCACGCTCTTCATATAAACCATCGACAGTATTATTAATCGAATCAGCTGTAATACCGTAAATATGATCGACGTCCCAGCTTTCGAGAACTTTTGCTAACGCCTGTGCTGCTTTCATTTTTGACATTTTACTATCACCTTTCACGTGTTTAACTTTTGCTTACTTTTTGTAAGTAAAGAACATATTAACTACGATAATCTGTTTTTGATTAATAGTCAAGGAATTTTAATTACTGTGATTTCTAATGTTGATTGTGGAGTTCCATTTTTCATCGATAAAACGGGTCTACACTATCTGGTGTTGGTAAATAACCAATATCAGATTTTTTTGCATATTAAAAGGACATGACATCCTTAT
>NZ_BJDM01000020.1 GCF_005405145.1 Paucilactobacillus kaifaensis
GAAAATACAAAATACCCATCAAACGCGTGATGCATGTTTTTGATGGGTATTTTGCATATCTTTGTGAATAAATCAGGTTGTAATATAGCAATAAAGTTTTTGCTTGCTTTATTGATCAAAATATATTATTCTCTTTCCATGCACTAATTACTTACAAAAAGTAAGCTAATGGATGGAGGCAATTAAATTATGGTAGACGTAAATAAATTAGAATTCGGTATCGAAACATTTGGTGACATCGTTGCTAATGAAGACGGTACATTAAAAACAGGCGCAGAATCAATTCGACAAATTATTCATGAAGGTGAAATTGCGGACCAATACGGTCTGGATGTCATTGGAGTTGGTGAACATCACCGGCCGGACTACAGTGTTTCTAGTCCCGAAACAGTTTTAGCTGCCATTGCTTCAGTAACTAAGAATATCAAACTGGCAACAGCTGTAACTGTTTTGAGCTCTGATGATCCAGTTCGTGTCTACGAGCGTTTCGCTACTCTTGATGGTTTATCTAATGGCCGTGCTCAAGTAATGCTTGGACGTGGTTCTTTTACTGAATCATTCCCATTATTCGGTTATGATTTAAAAGACTACGATGATCTCTTTAACGAAAAACTAGATCTATATGATCATTTACGCACTGAAAAGGCTGTTACTTGGTCCGGTAAGTTCCGTCCCGCATTGAAGAACCAAGAAGTTTACCCCAAAACTGAAAAAGGCGAGTTAGAAACTTACATTGGAATCGGTGGCTCTCCTGAGTCAATCATTCGTGCAGCCCGCTATGGTTATAAAGTTATCCTGGCCATTATTGGTGGTCAAGCTGACCGTTTTGTACCATATATCGAACTGTATCATCAGGCCGCTAAAAAGTTGAATATGCCTGAGCATCCCCTCGCCGTTCACTCCCACGGCTTCATCGCCGACGACGAGGATGAAGCGATCGAAGTAGCCTTCAAGAATATCAAAGCTAACTTTGACCGCATTGGTTTAACACGTGGCTGGGCCCCAATGAGTCGTGAACAATTTGACGGTGAAACTCAAGTAGGATCATTTTATGTTGGTAATCCTGAACATGTGGCTCAACGAATCGCCCGCACAATTGATCTACTAGGATTGGGTCGTTTCGACTTAGTTTATGGTGCCGGAAACCAAACAGCGGCCCAACGCGAACGTATGATTGAACTATATGCAACAAAAGTTATTCCACGAGTAAAAGAGATCCTGACTGACAAGGAGGCCGCAAAATAATGGCAATTAAACGAGTTGGTATTTTAGGTGCCGGGAAAGTTGGCATTGTCCTGGCTGGTTTAGCCTTAAAGGCTGGTTATGAAGTTCGTATTTCTGGGTCTGGATCAGTAGAAAAGATTGCTTTAACGATCAAGACATTAGTTCCAGGTGCAATTGCGGCTGAAAATAAAGAAGTTGTCGAAAACAGCGATATTATCTTATTGGCGATTCCGCTCAGTCGTTATAAAAACATTGACGCCTCATTGTTGAAAAACAAACTCGTCATTGACGCGACCAACTATTGGTGGGAAACTGACGGAATCCGGGAAGAAGTTTTGGATCCAGACTCCACTTCAAGTGAGCAAGTTCAAGCTTACTTCAATGGTGTTACGCTAGTTAAAACTTTTAACCACATGGGTTATCACAACTTGCAAGAAGAAGCTCGGCCAAAAGGTGACCCTAAACGTAAAGCTTTATTTGTCACAGGAAACAACCATGAAGCAGTGGACGAAGTGGCAGCTTTTGTGGATTCGATGGGTTTTGATCAAGAAGTTCACTATGATTTAGTTGATGGAATCATGACTGAACCAGGTAGCCCGTTATTTGGTGCCAGCCTTAATCATGAAGATTTAAAACAGATAATTGATCATTTCGATGAAACCGAGTTTGGTAAAAAAATTGCAGCATCAAAATTGAAACATGCGTAATAAAAACAGACATTCTCATAGTCGAGAATGTCTGTTTTTATTTACAGCTTTTTTACCAGCATAATTTGGCAAAAATATACAAAATTTCACAAAAAAACTACCCAAAAGAGGTAGTTTCTCATATGCTCAAATTTTAATATTTTTCCTTACCAAGCACATTCAACTTCTCATCAAAGTCATACACAACTGGTTGACCAGTAGCCATTTCCAAGCCGATGATGTCTTCATCTGAGATTTGTTCGATGTACTTGCTCAAGGCACGTAGTGAGTTACCATGGGCTGCAATGATGATGTTCTTACCATCAAGCAACTTAGGAGCGATTTCGTCTTCCCATAGAGGCATAACGCGTTCCAAAGTAACCTTCAAGTTTTCGCCGCCAGGGATCAAACGAGGATCCAAATTAGCGTAACGACGATCTTGTGCAGCTGATCCTTTGTCATTTGCATCCAGCAATGGAGGCAATACGTCGTATGAACGACGCCATGTGTGAACTTGGTCATCGCCCCATTTTTTAGCAGCTTCTGCTTTGTTTTGACCTTGCAAAGCACCGTAATGACGTTCATTTAAACGCCATGTCTTTGTTTCTGGGACCCAAAGTTGGTCAGATTCTTCTAACGCATAGTGCAATGTTTTGATAGCGCGCGTTAATACTGAAGTATAAGCATAGTCAAATTCGATGCCTGCTTTTTTGATTGATTGACCAGCACCCTTAGCCTGCTTAACGCCTTCTTCGCTCAAATCAACATCGACCCAACCAGTAAATTGGTTAGATAAGTTCCATTCACTTTGTCCGTGACGAATTAATACAAGTTTTGCCATTGTTTTCGATGACCTCTTTCTTTCTTATTATCCTTTTCATTTTACTCTGAAACAGTGAAAATCTAAAGTAGTTTCTATTAATTTTCCGGTTTTATGTCTGAATGTGGCCGTGGTAACTTGCGCCGTGGCCCACGAATCGACTTTACCCCCAAAATATCCAACAAGAATGTAAAGATTGGTACACCTACAATCAAGCCCCAAACACCAAATAAGTGCTCACTCACTAACAACACCACAAACGTGTAAAAAACTGGTAGCTCAGTCCGACTGGACATGAATTTTGGATTCAGCACATATGCTTCTATCACGTGTACAATCGTAATCATGACTAAAATATAAATTACATCGCGAACTCCACCAATTGAATAACCAATAATACTTAATGGAATACACGAGATGATGACCCCCGCCACTGGAATGAGACTCAAAATAAAAATCATAATTGCCAGCGCCATAATTTGGGGCATTCCCATAAAAATCAAAATTACACTCGTAATGGCAGTGTTGCAAATCGCAATGAAGAACTGTGCTTCTAAAACGACCCCAAATGTATTCACGAACTTGCGACCAAAGAATGCTAAGTCCTGAAAGAACCAGCCAAAATCGCTGTCTAAAAACAACTTTGAAAATGAGTGCATTTGCTTTAGCTCACTAGTATAAAAGAAACTCAGTATCAGAGACAATACAAACGTCGCACCCATGGACCCAATACTAGTAATATACGTAAACGCTAAGCTGACCCCTTTGCGTAGCTGTTCCATAATACTCGATGTGCTGATATAACTGTTCACAAATTTAAATAATTCATTCGTATTGCTATCAGGATTTTGGTAAAAATCAATTACTGAAGTAATCATCTTACCAACCTGGATCACTAATTTAGGCAGATAATTGGTGATGCCAAAGTAAAGTCCCGCAATCACGATTGCGTACGTCACTACAACGATAATAATTGACGGAATGCGAATAAATCGATGAATAAATCGAACTAAATGGGTGATTAAAAAGGTAAAAATAAACGTTAATAGTAAAATGCTTGCCATCGAGCGGGCTAACCATAAAACAAAAATAACCAAAGCCAACACGCAAAAGCGGCGTAACTTAACGTTTTCAATAAATCTATGCCAGGCGTTAATCAATTTAAACTCCTCCTCAATTTCTCTCACTGGCATTATAACATTAATCGTTATCTCATTAATCAACCAAACTAATTGATTTGTCCGCCAGTCGAAGCGTATAATGATCCTCGTTAATTTATTATTAGAAAGGATTTTTGTCGTATGCTGGAAAAAACATTTTATAAATCATTTTTAAGTAAAACATTCAACATCCCTGTCAAAGTCAACTACTGGGATGGCACCTCGGATGTGTATGGTGATGGCCAACCGAAAACGACGATAACTTTCCGCGAAGCAATTCCGATTAAAGAAATTACTCGCAATGCTTCGATCGCCCTTGGGGAAGCTTATATGGATGGTAAGATCGATATTGACGGCAATATTCAAGAATTAATTGAATCCGCTTATGAGAATGCAGATAGCTTCTTCCATAACTCAAAATTCATCAAGTTTTTGCCAAAACAAAGTCACTCTGAAAAGAGTAGTAAATCCGACGTCCAAGATCATTATGATATTGGTAACGACTTTTATAAGTTGTGGTTGGATGACACATTAACATACTCATGTGCTTACTTCACTAATGGTAACCACGATGACTTAAAACAGGCTCAGCTAGACAAAGTTGATCACATTTTAAAAAAACTTAATCCTAAACCAGGTAAGACGTTACTCGATATTGGTTGTGGTTGGGGAACATTAATGCTGACAGCGGCTGAAAAATATGGTTTAAAGGTTACTGGTGTTACGCTAAGCCAAGAGCAATTTGATTTAGTTCAAAGTAGAATTCACGAAAAGGGCCTTGAAGGCGTTGCAGAAGTCCGATTGGAAGACTACCGTGAGTTAGGCAAAGAACAGTGGGACTACATTACTTCCGTGGGAATGTTTGAACACGTAGGTAAAGAAAATCTAGGCATTTATTTCCAAGATGTTAACCGTTACCTTAAAGATGACGGTGTAGCCTTGATTCATGGAATTACACGTCAACAAGGTGGAGCTTACAACGGCTGGATTAACAAATATATTTTCCCAGGTGGTTATGTGCCTGGTTTAACGGAAAATGTTGGTCATATTGTTGATGCTGGCATGCAAATTTTCGACATGGAACCACTGCGTCGCCACTATCAACGCACCCTTGAAATTTGGGACGACAACTTCAATGCTAAACGTGCTGAAGTAGAACAGATGATGGGAACTCGGTTCACTCGTATGTGGGATATGTATCTGCAAGCCTGTGCCGCTTCGTTCCAATCAGGTAATATTGATGTCATTCAATTTTTGATGACTAAAGGACCTTCTGGCCGAGTATTACCAGCCACTCGCGATTACATGTACGCAAATAAGTAAAAAGATCCAAACAAAAAACATCACTTATTAAATTCTAAAACGAATTTAGTAAGTGATGTTTTTGATTTTATGCTGAATTTTTACAAAAATACGGTAAGCACAAACACGGCGATTAATCCAGAAATAACTGAAAGTGCCATGGACCGAGTCATATACGTAATCACAATTACAATTATAGCCGCAATAATTTGGTTCACATGTCCAAGCGGAACAAAGTGATAACCAGCCGTGGTGATGAAGATCCCCTTTACGACGAGCGCCGTAAATAAACTAACAGGTACATACTTCATCCATTCATTGAACCATTCTGGGATCTCACGCTTGGAAAAAAATAACATTGGCAGATAACGCGGAATGAAAGCGGCGATGGCTGCTAAAATAATTAAGACTAAGTGATCCCAACTGTCCATCTTGTTAACCACTGTTCCAGCTAGAACCGGTATGTTCGACAAAATATTTTCCATCTCATCCTCCGCTAACTTTCGGTGCTCTTATCTTCAATGGTTTTACGAGTCGCAGCCGGGCCACGAACCTTACGAAATAACCAGTGCTCACTAATATTAGCCTTGCTTTTACGGATTCTGGCTTCAATCATGAAACCAATGAACGATGCCACCAACGTAGATAGCACCAGGCCAAGCGTACTCTTAGTCCACACCATAAATGCAATGGCCAACACTCCTGACAATAAACTAATCAATAGCGTCAGTCGGTTACGAATTTGCATCACAATCATGTATAAGAATAAGGCCGTCAACGCAAAATCAACGATCTCTAGGTCAATCGTGAGCGCACTACCGATCAAACTACCAATCAGATTAGATACAGACCAAGATAACAGTGAATAATGTTCAACCATCAATGCTTGTCGTGGCGTCCAGGTCTTATCAGTCGCAAACTTAAGGTAGTTAACGGCATAGTTTTCATCATTCAACGAAACTGAAAACAGCCAGATAAAATGTTGTGATTGTCCCTTTAAGTAACGTGACAAGCTTGACCCTAGTAACGCATAACGCAATTCCAAAAAAAACAGCGTAATTACGACTGAAATAATGGGCGCGTTAATCGTGAGTAGTGATGCAATCAAAAACTGAGCACCACCAGAAAAAACAACGACAGAAACTAACAACGTCATAAAGAAATTGAAGCCAGCCGCGTGGAGTAGGATCCCACACGCTAGACCGATTGGAATATAACTGAGGCACAACGGCATTGAAATTTTCAATACTGCCAGCCAGTTTGGTTCTTCTCGTTTCAAGAACGTTCCCCCAATGAAACTATCTGTGATTAGCGTCATTTACAATTAATTCAAATTTATATTTAAACAGTGCGATATTATTCTACCATGTTTTTGAATGAATGAATACCCACCGTACGATTAGGTTCGTCGATTTAGGCCAAATGCTTGCCATAAACCTCTAAATCAGCTTGTTGGCCAACTAATACAGCCACTTGTGGCAGGTGCCCCCAGTGTTCATACCCCATTTTTTCAAACAAGTGAATACTACCCGGATTATGTCCAAAAATTCGAGAAACAATTACCTTTAATCCACGCTGTTTCGCCTCTAGTTCGACTAACTTAATTGCCTGTGTCCCAATCCCTTGATGACGAAAATGCTCATCAATATAAATACTGATTTCAACCGTTGCATCGTAAGCCGCCCGATCATTGTAGTGCGATAAGCTCACCCAGCCGGCTGGCTGATCACCTTGCATTAATAACCAAAGTGGATAGTTGTCATCGTGTTGGGCAAACCACGTTTTACGATCGGCCACACTCACTGGCGCTAAATCAGCGGTGACCATATGACTTGGAATCGTTTGGTTATACGTGGTCACAATAAAGGGTAGATCACTTGGCTGCGCCATCTTTAAACTTAACATGTCTCAATTCCCATCTCTCTTATAAAATGTGAACTCGGAGTTCTCAATATCCCTTTACTGCAATAAGCTTGTTAAAATACTGACCGATACAGCCGAACAAAGATATTTGCCTTATCAATATCAGCATGTGCCTTCAGTGGTACATTGACTGATTTACCAGTCAAACTAGCAACACCATCCTTGGTTAATTGCAGACTACCAATGTTTTGACCAGCTTTAACCGGCGCTGCTAATTTATGATTCTTATCCTGCAAACTAGTTTTGGCCTTAAATGTTTGCTTCCATGAATTCAATGAAGTCTCGTTAGCAACCCACACAGTGGTGTCTTTGGCGACCCGTACAGCAGCCTTAGTTTGCTTAGCATTGGGAACAGTAACTGTTTTGGTTTGTGCTATGGTACTATTTTTCTTCAAGGTTACTGGTTTGTAACCGTTAACGACGATTCGTAATAAGATTTCAGTTTGAGAATATCGTGGTTCACTCCCGCCATTTGCGTGGAGCACAACGGTAATTAATCGATGGCCCTTATAAGTTCCCGTACCGACAAATGACTGCCCCGCAGCATCAGAGGTTCCTGTCTTTAATCCATCCATCTTAACCGTTTTTGGTTCAAATGTGTTGCCAGGTAACATCTGGTTAAGGCTATCCATCACAGTTGAGGCTGTCGAAGTAGTCTTAAACGTTTCTGTTTTAATTTTGGTGATTTGCAACAAATCACTATCATTTTTCACAATATACTGTGCAATTTTGGCGACGTCATTGGCTGACATTTCATTTTCAGCCTTACCGGCAACATTTTTAAGCTTTAAGGACTCTAAGTCACTGTTTTTCAAGCCCACTGCATTATAAATTTTAGCATCCGTAACACCGATTTTACGCGCCATAGCTTGCATTTTTTTGTTAAAGCTGGCTGTTGTATCGCCTGTAGCTTTAGTCAACGCCAACGTGGCCGCATCAGCAGAACTAATCAACGAAGCATGCACTAATTCTTTAACAGTATATGAAGCTCCCTGCTTTAATTCGACGTTTGAAAGTTCTGAACTGACTGATAGCTTGGCTAGTGCTTTATTAATTTTAACTTTGCTGTTCCAGCTTAGCTTGTTTTGATCAATTTCATTTTCAATCACTGCCACCGTCAATAATTTTGAAATGGAAGCAATAGGCAGGACTTTCTTAGCATTTTTTTGATAGATAATTTGGCCGGTGTTGGCATCCATGACCAAAGCAGCACCGGCATCAACCTTCTCCGCTGCTTGCACACTAGTTGCCATTCCGCCGAGGTTGAATAATAAAATAGCTGTTAACAAACTAATGATTAATTTTTTGAGTATTTTCATTCTTTCTCCTTATGTGTATCCGGTCGCTGAACGGGCAGTTCAACGATGAAACTAGTTTCTTGATCGTTAGACTCAGCGTGCACCTTCCCATGGTGCAAATCAACAATACTTTGGACAATGGCAAGCCCTAAGCCAGTTCCACCGGTGGCTTTCGAACGTGATTCTTCCACACGATAAAACCGCTCAAATAAGTGATCTAGTGATTTTTGTGGAATTGGTGCCCCGTCGTTTGATACCCGCACAATGACATAATCATCCTTTTGCCGCGCCTCTAATTTGATATAGCTAGCCCCTTGGCCGTATTTTAGGCCATTAGCAATCAAGTTGCTGAACACCCGGCCCAATTTTTCGGCATCGGCCTCAATCATGAGATTGGCTGGTTTGGTATTAGAAAGCATCTTGATGTCTTTTTTGCTGGCTTCCAGTTCAAAACTGGCCGCCAATTGTTCTAACATTTGATCCAAGTTAACGTTAATAATATTAACGGGTGCTTCGGTCTGGCGGACCTTGGTGTACTCAAACAGATCCTCAACTAATGCCTTCATCTGTTTGGCCTTTTCATAGGCCGTGTGCGTGTATTTAAGCAGATCTTCATCATTATGGTACTGTTTATCCTCAATCAGGCCTAAATAGCCAATAATAGAGGTTAGAGGTGTTCTTAAGTCGTGACTGACATTGGTGATCAGTTCATCTTTAGACTGCTCAATCTTGCGCTCATCGTCCATCGACTGGATGGCACTATCAACCAACGAATTAACGCTGGTCACAACGTGTTGCTGGTCACCTTTGAGCTTGAATGGGATCCGATGATCAAAGTGTCCCTGAGCAATATAGTGAAGTTCATCGATGATGTGATGTAACTGATATTGTCGGTACCGACGCATTAAGCGCCAATAAACGACCCAAATATCGATCAAAATCATAAACGCTACCAGCCAACGTTGATAACTCCAGATTTGGGTGTGATATGGTCCCACCACTAATGACTGTTTAATGATAAAGATTCCGTTCTCAAGTCCTGGATTATTGCGAATTGCTTCTTCCGCCAGAACCACAACGGAAAGATTCAACAGTAATAAGAGGATCACAGTAATGATCCCCTCGAAAAATAATGAACTTTTTTCGCGCGCTTTTAGTTTCATGTGGTGCTCCCTATGTTTGAATTGCTTTATATTTAATTACTATTTTACCGCAAGAGCAGCACGGTTAAACATATTAAAAACAAAAAAATGAATCTTATTTTTTCAATCATATTATTTGAGATAAATGATCTGATGTTGATGCACAGTTTTAGTTGCTGGAACTTATATTCTTATTGACTAAACGTGTTCCGCAAAACAGTCACCTATTGTATAAGCATTGACTAAACGTGTTCCGCAAAGCAGTCACCTACTGTATAAGCAAAGAATGACGTAATCCGCTTAACCCGCGTATTACGTCATTTTTTGCTTATACCACGGTGACTAAACGCTTTGCTTCACACTCTTTTTTAATGTGACTCAATCTTGTAACCTACGCCCCAAACAGTTTCAATCACCTTTTCACCGTTAGTGGCTTCTTCAATTTTATCTCTTAAATGACTCACATGGACCATAACTGTTTTAGCTGAGACGATACTTTCTTGTTGCCAGACACGTTCGAAAATATCATCAGCTGAAAACACGCGGTTCGGATGGCTAGCTAGAAGATACAAAATACCAAATTCCAGTGCAGTCAATGAAATTGTGTCACCACTAATTGTTTTAACTTCATGTGAATCTTTGTTAATCGTTAATGGTCCAATATCCAATACATCCGGTGCATTATTGGTAACATCATTTTGACTCCGACGCAGCAATGATTTAACCCGTGCCATTACTTCAAGCGGGTTAAATGGTTTGGTAACATAATCATCCGCACCAGTAATTAGTCCTTGGATCTTATCCATATCAGCCGTTTTCGCTGACAGAATCAAGATTGGAATCTGTGAATCTTTACGAACTTGCTTAACCACTTCAATTCCATCCATTTCAGGCATCATAATATCCAAAATGATTAATGAAATATCTGGATTAGTATTTAACTTTGTCAATGCCTCTCGACCGTCAAAAGCCGTCACTGGTTCGTAACCCTCGTTTTTAACGTATATTTCTAGTAATTGAACAATTTCTTTATCATCATCGACAATCAAAATTTTCATAGTTGATCTCCTATTCAAGATGCTGATTGACTCCAGTATCATTAATTTTGTCTGTTGGACTAGGCCAACACTATTGTTAACATTATATTACCAAAAAAAATAAAAAAGCCCTAATTATACAGGGCTTAAGAAAATATTTATGAACAGGATCATTTAACTGATCAATAAAATGTAATTAATAAAGATTAATCTCCAGTCGATTGGGTGTTGGAAGATGAACTAGCTTCTGCTGGCTTAGTAATCGTAATATGCTTAACTAATTTCTTAGAGCCACGAGTAGCAACTAGTTCATAATAACCCGCTTCATCAAAATCAAAGGCAACCGTTCGACTTTTGCCAGTTGCTGAAAACTCTTTGTAGGTGATTTTAGAATAGTAGCCGACAATTTTAAACTTGGTATTTGCCGAAAGCGTGAATTTAACCGGTACGCTTTGTACATAAATAATTGGTTCAGACGGACTAAAACTGAGTTTTGGTGCTTGAGCCGTCTTTTTGTCAGCTATTTTTTTATGTTGCACTATTTTAGTTTTATCAGATTCTGCCGAATGTATCTGAGTAGCTGTAAAAATAGCACCGCCAATACTGCCAACCAATACAATCAGACAAACCCAGCTAGTTGTTACCCATACTTTCATATGTGCGACTGCTTTACCAGATCGTGCTAAACCAACAAATTTTATGAAGAGTGTTATTAGTGCAACCGCACTGATAATTGCCACGACAATGAGAAAAATTAGCATTTACTTATCCTCCGTTTTGGATCATGAGTAAAAAATCCCACATTAATAGTGGGATCAACTAGGGCTATTGACCCTCAGAATATTCATTTGTAATAACAGTTCCAGTTTCAGAACTACTTGCCGCCTGCGATCCGGCATTATTACCGGAATTAGAAGTACCGCCACCAGAATATGTCGAACCAGTGTAGTTTCTAGAAGCACTCGGTGAGCTGTAGCTTCTCTGGCTGCTTGATACCACCGCTGAACTACTACTTGCCTGAACAGAACTTGAACTCGATGAGTCACTACTACTAGTAACTGCATTCTCAGTAACGGTTAGATGTTTAACCACCTTTTTACTACCCCGCTGTGCAACAATATCGTATTCGCCTTCAGCAGTAAACGCATGCTTAAACGTTTCTGTTTTGTAACTATCATTCGCATCAAAACTCTTGTAGTTCTTCTTGGAATAATGGCCCAAAACTTGTAACTTAGTTTGTGGCGAAACCTTAAAAGTGACTTCGACTTTACCATTCTTCAAAACTGGATCTTTGGGTGTAAATTCAACCCCAACTGCCGCTAATTTCTTAGATGTACTTTCACTAGTTTGTTTCACAGCCTTGCTAGTATCATCTTTTGGCTCCGCCGTTTGCTTATGTGTAGCTGCATAGATAGCTGTCCCTGTACTACCGAAAAAAGTTAATAACAAGACCCAGCTAACAATAATTCGTACAAAGGCAAGGTTCTCAGGACGACCTGTACGAACAGTCTTACGGTAATGCGTAAAAATCATTAGTAAAAAAACAAGCGATAAAATTGCTAGAAATACTAAATATAAAACCATAAGGCACCTCGAAGTAATTTAATTATAAGAATAGTTTACAACAAACTACAATAATTATCATTAAGTTAATAATTATATTAGATCAATTGATAGCCAACTCTAAGCTAGTGTGGCAACTAATCATTAACTACCTGCAAAAAGTCACTTAATGATTCTTGCCACGTTGGAATTGCAAAACCAGTCTGCTTTACTTTATCAAGACTCATTATCGAATGTTGTGGTCGTGTAGCCTTTTGGGGGAATTGCGCTGATGTCACAGGACTAACTTTTACCGCTTGGTTTTTTAATATTTCTGAAGCAAATTCATACCAAGTAGCCGAGTTGTCATTTGAAAGCTGATAAACGCCAAATTCACATTGATGATCAATTAAGTAAACCATAAATTCAGCCAGGGTTCTAGTCCAAGTTGGTCGTCCAGTTTGATCATTAACCACTGTCAATTGATCGTGCGTTTTAGCCAAGTTTAGCATGGTGTACACAAAGTTTTTGCCAAATTCACCGAAAACCCATGAAGTCCGAATAATATAGTAATCAGTCATAGCTTGCTGGATTGCCTGTTCACCAGCCAATTTTGCCTTACCGTACTCGTTTAATGGATTAGTGGGGTCATCAACTTGATATTCAGTTTCTTTTTGACCATCAAAAACATAATCGGTACTTATATAGACCACTGTTGCTCCCACATTCTTAGCAGCTTTTGCGATGTTTCTCGTGCCATCCACATTAACTCGCCAATTAATTTCTTTCCCCTCATCTTCAGCCTTGTCCACTGCTGTATAAGCCGCACAATGAAAAATTACTTGTGGCTGGACTTCGTTTACCTTAGCAGCTACCAATTCACGATTTGTAATATCCAGTTCACTTGAATCATAAGCCACAAAGTTAGCCTTACTGTTAGTTAACAGATTAGTTAGTTCGGTGCCCAGTTGGCCTTTTGCGCCTGTAATTAAATATTGCATTTTTATTGCTCCTTATAATAAAAAAAGGTGTGACATTGATGACACAACCTTTTTACCCTAATTTCAGCTAATTAAACACAACGCTTTATTGACCATGCTTAGCGTACTTGGCCTCAACAGCCTGTTTTTCTGCCTGCCACCAATCTTCATGGTTCGTATACCAATCAATCGTGTGTTGTAAGCCAGTCCGAAAGTCAGTAAATTCTGGCTGCCAACCTAATTCTTCGCGCAACTTAGTTGCGTCAATGGCATAGCGTAAATCATGACCGGGACGATCCTTAACTTGGTCATAGGCATCCTTAGGTTGACCCATCAACTCTAAAATTAATTCCAGCACTTCTTTATTATTTTTTTCACCGTCTGCACCAATTAAATAGGTTTCACCTAATTTACCTTCGGTCAAGATCTGCCAAACTGCCCGTGAGTGGTCATTCGTATGAATCCAATCACGAACGTTTTTACCACTTCCATACAGCTTAGGCCGAATACCACTTAAAATGTTGGTAATTTGGCGCGGAATAAATTTCTCGATATGTTGATAAGGACCGTAATTATTGGAACAATTAGAAATAGTTGCCTTTAACCCAAATGAGCGCACCCAAGCTCGTACTAGTAAATCTGAACTTGCTTTTGAAGACGAATACGGACTGCTTGGTCGATATGGTGAATCAGGCGTAAACTTCTCACCAACTCCTTCACCGTGACCAGGTAAATCCTCACGTAAGGGTAAATCACCATAAACTTCATCAGTAGAAATATGATGATAACGGACATCATACTTCCGACAGGCATTAATTAACACGGTCGTACCCACAATATTAGTTTGGATAAAGGGATCTGGGTTTTCCAATGAGTTATCATTATGACTTTCCGCGGCATAGTGAACCACAGCATCAGTTTGACTAACTAATTCATCTACCAATTTTTTATCACAAATATCGCCAACCACTAACTTAACTCGATCACTAGGTAAACCTGCTAAATTTGCTCGATTACCAGCATAGGTTAGTTTATCGAGTACCGTAATCTTCACTTCCGGGTGATAATTAACCACATAGTGGACAAAGTTAGATCCAATAAAGCCCGCTCCACCGGTCACAATAATATTTTTCATGACTGATTCACTCCTTAAATTTCGCCGTAAACAAACGGGTTATCTTTTTCAAATTCCGTCAATGTTGGTTGTGCAGCATCCTTTTCAGACGTAATGGCCTTATCAAAGTCAATTGGCCAATCAATGTTTAGCTCAGGCGTCTTAAATGAAATTCCACCATCAGCAGCGGCATCATAATAATTGTCACATTTATAGAGAAAGTTAACGTTATCCGTTAAGGTTACAAAGCCATGCGCATAACCTCGAGGCACCAACAGTTGGCGATGATTACTGGCTGAAAGAATATAGCCTTCCCACTGATTGTATGTTGGCGAGCCCGCTCGAACATCCACAATTACATCAAGAACTGCACCGGTAACAACACGAATAAGCTTAGTTTGGGCTGCTTGTCCACGTTGAAAGTGAAGTCCACGCAATACCCCAGCCTGGGTAGATAGCGACTGATTATCTTGCACAAAATCAAAATCAATTCCCGCCGCTTTAAAATCTTGATCGGAATAAGTTTCGGTGAAAAAGCCGCGATTATCACCAAACACCGTTGGTGTAATTAACTTAACATCTTGTAACTTAGTTTCCTTAACTAATAATTTACCCATAAATTTATGCCTTCTCCTCTGCTAATCGTAAAATATACTGACCGTAATCATTCTTCTTTAATGGCTGTGCCAATTCGATTAACTGTTCGCGATCGATGTAGCCCATACGATAGGCTACTTCTTCAATACAAGCAATTTTTAGGTTTTGTCTTTTTTGTACTGTCTCAATAAAACCGGCAGCTTCATGTAATGATTCATGCGTACCCGTATCAAGCCAGGCATAGCCACGGCCCAGCAGTTCAACATCTAGTTGTCCCTTAGCTAAATAAGCTTTATTAACATCCGTAATTTCCAGTTCTCCACGAGGAGACGGTGCCAGATTTTGTGCAATTTCAACGACACGGTTATCATAGAAGTACATTCCAGTAACTGCATAATTACTAGCAGGATTTGCCGGCTTTTCTTCGATTGATTTAACATGGTGGTCTGCGTCAAACTCAACCACCCCAAAACGTTCTGGATCGTTAACTTGATATCCAAACACCGTTGCGCCAGTTTGCTTTTGTGCTGACCGTTGTACCATTTCAGATAAACCACTACCATAATAGATATTATCACCTAAAATTAGGCAAACAGAATCCTCACCAATAAAGTCAGCACCAACAATAAAAGCCTCTGCTAAACCATTAGGTGCAGCTTGAACCTTATACTCAATGTTAATGCCTAACAGTGATCCATCACCTAATAAATCCTCAAACCGAGAAATATCACGCGGTGTGGAAATTAACAGAATATCCTTGATCCCTGCGAGCATCATGGTGGATAGCGGATAATAGATCATCGGTTTATCGTATACTGGTACTAATTGTTTTGAAATTGCCTCTGTAATTGGATACAAGCGTGTGCCTGATCCACCTGCTAATATTATGCCTTTCATCCTTTACGCTCCGTCCTTCAATATATTATATTTTAGTGAAAGTAAGAAATTCCTCTTTTCAAACTATTTTTATTAAAAATCGTGTATATCACAATAGTTATCATGTAAACCGTCATACTTTGAAAAGTGCCTAAATACCAGCTTGACGACATAAAAATTATTACAACAATTGTTTCTGCCCATATCTTATGAAAAGATCTAAGTTTCAATTTCTTACCCAAAATATATTCTCCTAAACTACTTTGTACCCACAAAATAACTATAATTGAACACATTAAAACCGGTAATCTTTTTATTACAATTACATTAAGTATAGTTAGAATAACACTAAAAAGGACGGATATAAGATTAACTACTAATAAATCTTTTTCAAATCTATATGTTTTCATAAACGTACTTATCAATAACGAGAACTTACCACTATAAATGCACATCGGAAAAAGTAATGACATATAAATCAAACTATCATTATATTTCGGAAGCCAAATTGGCAGTATAATGCTGATAGGATAATAAATTAATAAACCCCAGAAAAGAGCATTCAAGAGTATTTCACGGATTGCAGAATAAACGTTTCTAAGTTTCTCTTTATTCGTTCTTCTTAAAGTTGGATATAGTACAACCCCTACAGCACTAATAAAAGTCATTAGTAAATTTGAAATATTCAAGGTAAGTGATATCTTACCAAAAACCTGTACACTCCAAAATTTCTGAATCCCATAACGCACCACACCAATTATTAATGTACCAGCAAAATTAGCTAATAATAATTTAATTCCAATTGAAAGATTTACCCATATTTCTCCAAAAGTAAAATAGAAATCACATAATTTTCTAAAAATTATTTTTTTACATGAATATAGAGCATAGGCTAGAGACAACACTCTTCCTAAAATATCTGCAATAATAAATAACTTAAAATTTGATTCTTGCAACAGAAGCAGTATTACGACAGAAACAAAATATAATATTCTACCGACCATTGTAGCAATGGCATATTCTTGCATTCTTCCTGTATCCTGCAATATATACAAACAAAACTGCCTCAGATTAATAAGTATCATAGCACAAGCAGTCATCACTAAAATATATGCTCTATTAGAATCACCAGATAAAAAACTGACTAAAATTATGCATATCCCCAAAATAATTTGAAAAATCAAAAACTCTATAAATTGAGAGAAAAATAATTTTTCATTTAAATCTGCATATTTTTTACCTCCAAAGCGCAGATAAATCCCATCCAACCAGCCAAAATGTAAAATACCAACATAGCTTGTATAGAAAAGATATAACTGCCAATATCCATAGTCTTCCACACCAATAAACTTTGGTACAACAAGTACTAGAACCGTTGAAATTAACAATGATACCAAATTAGAAAAAACGGTATACGAAACATCCTTTAAGAGTTTTTTTACTTTCATTATCCATCTCCATTAGTAGAGGTTATCACACATTGTAATTCTCAATGTTTAACTCAGACTATAAGTAACAAAGCTAGCATTATAACATCTACTTCAAAATAGCACTTGATTGTGAATCTATCACAAAAATGAAAAACTAGCAGATAGGTATAAATATTGTCACCCATCAGAGAAAATTAATTACACTTAAATACAGACAAAAAACATTTATATCTATAAAAGTTATATTTCCTAAAGTATGTTTAATCTACTTTCGGTAGTACATTAATTCCAAACAACTGACAGAATTGCTTGCTTTACTCTTATATTCAACTATATCCAAATTTTTTTTGATGATATTTTTTTAATATAAATTTTGGAATTATGATTTTTAGCAACCATCTTTTATTAATCATTGTTACTTGCAGTACTTTCATTTTAAAATCAAGCCCATTATTATAGGCCTCAATACATGCTCTGTGTTGCCCATCCATTATTACATTTCCTTCATGAATAATAATTGGAAAGCTAGAATCATATCCATGTATCTTTACTGATTCAATTAAATTGTCAAATCTATCAGTAGTCATCAACGGATAATTATTTTTCTTATGAAACTCGGCATACTTTTCATAAAGATCCACATTTCCTTCAAGATATTGATATGGAATAGTTTCCTCTATTGGCTGAAATCTATTTGTTATAGCTGAAATCACGCCCAGATTCCCTAAAATAACCTCTTTTTCAACTCCAATGCCCATTCTATTATCAAATTCGGAAAAGAAAAATTGGTCATTGATATTATATTGTTTCAAATTTTTTTCCGTTGACAGATTATAATATATTTTTTCCAACGGCTTTTTTAAAAATCTACGAATTGACATTACATTTGTCCCATAGAATCTTTCTTCATTACATGTGCTAATATATCTCTCTAAAACGTGTGCAAGGGACATTCCTCTTGTTGATGGGGTTTTTTTGAATTCCTTCATTTCAACATGAATACTATTTATATTTTTCTGCAAAAAAGAACTCGATATAGCAAAACATGTACCAGCTACAAAATGATACTTTTTATCAATGCTTAAGTCTCTTTTTTCTAAATTACCTTTTACAATGTGTTTTTTATGAACAGGATCACTAACAAATAAGTTGCTGGCAGCAGACATATCATACTCATCGCTGCTAACACAATCAATAACTCTATCTATATTTTTGGCACCTAAAATTCCTTCAAACAGATTTAGAAACCAATCTCTGTAAAAGAAAAGCTGTTTATAAATGAATATTTTTTTTCTGCCAATACCCTTTGACTGTATTTTAAAAACAACATCATACTTCCCTAAATCCATGCTTTTAACTGCAAATATAAATGGAGCAACATCATATCCCTTATTTTCATAACCAATCATTTTAGTATCTGCTTTAAACTTCCTAATATCCTTGAAATCAAACTTATTTTCAAGTGATTTTGGATAAGTTATGACTAATTGCCAATCATAATTATCTAAATTTTTTAAATATTCCTTAATTTCAATCCAACTATTCTGATAGAACAAATGCAAAACAACCAAAATTTTTTTATTTTTATTTTTTCTAACTAATTTTTTATTTTTACGTTGGTATAATTTTCTTTTTAAATAGCGTCTGATAGCAAACATATGATATTTTTTGTAAAACAAACTACCCACCTCCAAAATTTATACATATAGACTCACTTACTCACAACGAAAAAAATAGGGAGGCTATATAAAAAAATACATTATCTTCATAAATTAATTTCCTACCTTAATTTTATGTTTCTTATAAATTTTAGTTAATCCTCTATTAAGCAGACTAAACACGGGAAAATTGTAAGTCATTTCATGTATACAGTATCTCAGTATAGCTGATAATCTACCATGCGTCCCTTCAATCCAACTTGCAGCGTAATGGTGCACTGTCATACTTTCTTTTTTTATTTTACCTCCACCCCAGTAGTGCAACGGCGCAAAAATTTTAGGCTCAAAAACTACCACATTATTTCTTAAGTAATCACGCTTTTTTCCATATGATAATCCAATTTTTCGAAAATATTTTGAAATAATTTGAACAGTCGATACGCTATACAGTAAGTCGTCCTCTGGAAATGACAATTCTTTGTAAATACTTAAAATATTTTCCAGGTGTAGATTGTTTGGTTCCGATCCAAATATCAACCCACTATTAACTTGACCAACATCTTCTTTTGCCCAAAATTGATTATATTCTAATAATTTTGAAACTGGCTTCAAGACCTCCACATCCACATCTAAATATATTCCTCCAAATTTATTAACAGCCCAGAGTCTTGCAACGTCCGACACAAACGCCCATTTTTCTCTCAAGTAAGCCTTTTGTGTAAATTTGCATAAATTTACATTAAAATTATTTTCATTTATCTCAATGATATTAAATCCTGGATTCATTTTCTTCCAAGACTCCAAGTATTTGTAAAAGCTTTCTGGCTTTTTTTTTCTTCCAAACCAAGTATATATCAAATTAGTTGGTATCATTTTCTTCACTTTTTATCCTTTAGAATTTGTAAGTTTTCCCTATATCTCCTATCAACTTTTCTCAATCGTTTGCTAAACAGTTGAGCCGGAAATATAATTTTTCTTTTGATACTATATGAAAGATATAAGGTTCTTACATTTTGAGTAAATCCATATTTATCAGCAAATATTATAAAGGATCGTAACAACTTTGAACTCTTATTTTTTGTTATATCCTGTTTTTCAGACATACCTCCCTCATGTACAATATGAATATCGGGTCTAAAAACTACTTTTTTCTCTTTTAAATAAGATTTATAACAAATGTCCATATCTTCTGAATATATAAAGTAATCTTCCGAAAAACCTTTAATTTCATTAAAAAAATCAGTTTTCATAAAAAGAAATGCCCCCATAAGCCATTCAACACTTCTTATATGATCGTGCTTAGATAACTCTGGAGATAGTTTGTCTTTCACTGCATTTGGAAACAGCTTCCCCAAACGAAATTGTTCAATAATAATTGAAACTGGTTTTTGAAAATTAAAAATTGATGGTTGCAGTGTCCCGTCTGGATTAATTAATTTAACCCCCATGATCCCAGTCGAATCACTAAAGCCTTTAATTAACTTTGCTAATATTGGTGTTTCTAAATATGTATCTGGATTAATTATGGTCAAGTATTTTGTATTCACTAATCTACTTGCAATGTTGTTTGCTCTTGCGAAACCTACATTTATTCTTGAAGAAATTAATCTGACATGTTTGTATTTTTTAAGAATTATATTCACAGTAGAATCTGACGAATTATTATCAAATATAATTATTTTAGAGTCTGGTTCAAAAGTAGTTAGCGAATCTATAAGTTGTTGAATTTGTTTTTCATTATTCCAAGTAACTATAATAAATGTATTATTCATGATCTACCTTCCCTTAACAGAAAATAAATGGATAATAAAAAGAACTATCAAGTTAATAAACACCTCTATATTGCCCATATAAAAAGTAAAAAAGCTTAACGACAATGTTTCGTACAAAATTAAACCCATATAATAATGTATTATGCTTATATCATGACTAGCATACATTAAATTATAGAAATAGACACCACTTACAAACCCAATCACACACATAAACGCTTCACTCAAAAATAGTCCAAAATCCACATACAACTTCCCCAAACCTGAAAAAGTATTTATTGACAAAAATTGAAGGGTACCTGTCATTTGTGACGAAACCGAATCTTTAAATATGGAAATATGATTAAATAAAATATCAAAAATTTGTGTAATACCTGGAAAACTAATTGATCCCAGACCAATTCCTCCCAAATTTTGATTAATTAATCCGTTCAAATTGTAAATATTATTTACCATATATATCAACGGATCATACAACACATATAGTTGAGTTGGTAATTGATATCCCGTCATTGACATTTTTAAGTCTTTTAATAAGTTTTCATTTGCTACACTATTTAAATAAATAAAAGAAACAAAGTAAAACACGCTGATAATTCCCAGAAACAGCAAAACTATTTTGAAAACATCAACTTTCTTTCCAAAAAAATATAGAAACATTAATATTATCAAAAAAATACCCGTTTTATTTCCACGTAAAGCTGTAAACACAGAGAATATCAGGATCCAATTAATTACTAAGCCACTACTATAACCCTTTTTCCATAAAAATAGGTTCAAAAATAATGCTACATATAGCATCTGATACAATAATTCAATTCCTGATACGTAATAATTTGCTCGATCTATGCTACTCCCCAAAAGTGGAGGCGGTCCTAATTTTATCCAGGTAATTATAAAAGCAAAAATCACTATACATCCTAAAATGTTTGCACTAATAGCCAGTCTATTCAAATTATAGTATACGATTTTCATAGTAATTCCCAATTTCTTGCCAATCCGAAAAAAGAACACAACAAAAAAAATAGAAATCAATACAAACAAAACTGTCTTCAAACTTAAATGATAAAAGTTAGCAAAAATATTTTCGTATACAATGATGAAAACTAAAATCCATGTTCCTAAAAAAATAACCATTGGATTCGTTAAATTGATCTTCCAATGTAAAACAACTGCGATTATTAGTAATAAGGCCAGCATAAAAACCAACATAGTATTAATCTCCCATTACATTAACCATTCTTAGAGTTTTTATGTAAAAAAATTCTATAAATCCACTTTCTTACATAACGCGGACTAATTACACTTAATGTCATTATTAAGCATCCAAATAAATATTGTGTAAAAGAAATTAGTCCTGAGTTAAAAAATCCATATTTTAGCTTATAAAAATTTAACAGATATTTGAATCCCCCACGCCTTCCGTACATACCATTATTTGCTCGCATAAACAAAACTGTTTCTTTAACGTTAATTATCTTATAATTTCGATAAATAAATTTACTCCATAAATAATAGTCTTCAAATCCCTCAAAGCTTTCATACCCGCCAACTTCCATCAAAGCTTTTTTATTAATAATTGCAGTCGGATGATTGACTGGATTCCTAGTCTTAAAAAAAATATTTACGTCTTCGTAGTTCCTTGGGACAGTTCTCTTACCAATAATGTTTTTTTTATCTCCATAAAACTCCTCTATTTGCCCACCAACAACAGCAACATCTTTATTTTTCTTTAATATATCAAATTGTATTTTAAATCTATTAGACACAGCTATATCATCGGAATCCATCCGAGCAATCCAGTCAGTTGTTACAAGTTTTGTTCCTGCACTTAAAGCTTTTCCCAAGCCAACATTTTTATCTAACTTAACTTCAATCAACTTGAACTTTTCATTTTTAAACGACTTAATTACATTTAAAAGTTCCCTCGAAATGATTCCATCCTGTACTAAAATACACTCCTTTGGCATTAACGTTTGATTTGCTATACTTTTTAAAGCTTCTCGTAAGAAAGTTGGTTTTTCTTTATTATAAACTGAAATCAATACTGAAAAGTCCGGATAGTCATTATTCATATATAATATATTCCTCTGCATAGTCTTTTAGCTACTTATAAAACTGGTCTATATACTCTTGCAAACCATTGTGAATATCAAATGCTGGTCTGTATCCAGTTTTACTAATTTCAGTAATATCCGCGTATGAGTTTTTTATATCTCCACTTCTTATTTTTCTATAGTTTATTTTTAATTTTTTATTTAAAATATTTTCAAATTCTTCAATAACTTGATTTATGCTTATACTTACACCGGTTCCCACATTGTAAACTTTATGTTCTTCATTCGAAACCATTAGCATTACTAAAGTATTAACAACATCACTAATAAATACAAAATCCCTAGTTTGGTTACCATCACCATATAATGAAAAAACAGCATCTTTTCCTACACAATTAAAAATTATCGATAATACACCCGAATATGGTGAACTAGGATTTTGTTTTGGTCCATAAACATTAAAGAATCTAGTGGCTACAGTTGGGATTCCATATAATTCCCCATAATCAATTACAAAACGCTCTGTAGCATACTTATCAATCGCATACGGTGACAACGGATCAATCGGAGATGTTTCTTTTTTTGGTAGTTCTGGATCATTTCCGTAAACAGCAGCAGAAGACGAAAACAAAAGCTTTTTCAAAGATAATCTATTAACACGTATAGTTTCTAAAATGTTAATATTAGCATTTTGATTGATTTCGTGTGTCTCAAGAGGCCTCTTAACTGTATCCGCAACGCTAGCCACTGCAGCTAATAGAAATATATAATCAAACTCCCACTCAACTAACAATTTATTCATAAACTCATAGTCAGTAATTGAATGCTCAAAAAAATGAAGATGATTTGATTTTGGTAGATTTTCAATTTTTCCCATTGAAAGATCATCAACTACCACAATCTCATTATCTTCAATCAAAGTATCTGCTAAATTAGATCCAATAAATCCTGCACCACCAGTGATTAAAACTTTACTATTCGAAATACGATCCATTCTAGCGAGCTCCTTCTCCGGTAACAACTGTCTTAATTGTATCTAAAAATATTTGTGTATCCATTGTGACACTAATATTATCAATGTAATATCTATCAAGTCTTGCCTTTTCTCCAGGATCAATATCGTATCCACCATGAACTTGGGCATATCCACTCAAGCCAGGCTTGATTCTTAAACGTTGTTCAAATCCCGGATATGTATGCGCAAACTGTTCAGTGAATTCCGGACGTTCTGGACGTGGGCCAATTAAACTCATGTCCCCTTTTATTACATTCCATAATTGTGGTAGTTCATCAATACGAGTTTTACGAATAAATTTACCTACCTGAGTTACACGCGAATCATTTTTATCCGCCCACTGAGCTCCACCCTTTTCAGCATCCGTATACATAGATCTCAGTTTTGTAACAGTTATGTGTTTACCCATCAACCCAACGCGCACCTGACGGTAAAAAGCAGGACCTTTTGACTCCAACTTTATAGCAATAATAGTAATTAATACAATCGGTAAGGTAACAATTCCAATAAATAAAGCCATGACAAAATCAAAAAGCGACTTTACAGGAATATACCACGAGTGAACTGATTCCCCAATTTCATTCTGATATGTTTCAACTAAATTTTCTTCACTTTCATGCATAGCTTCCATTTATAAAATCCTCCCCTAACCTAACTCAACAACATTTTCATCTAAAACAACCCAAATAATTTATTCTTTTTCTTCGCTACAATTGGCCTAATCTGATTTGGCAGAACAACATCCCCATTGATAATCGCCTTAGCATTATCTTCAAAGCGTTGCGCCAGTTCATCCCCGAACTCTTTTCTTAACTTATCAAACGCCTGTCGCATCTCGTACTTACGACCTGGTAAATCATGCGCATCCGAGGAAAATACATACCCTTGTCCAGCCTCGATTAACTGTCGACTAAAGGATTCTACCTTTTCACCAAACGTCCCAACGTAGCTGCTAGCAGTAATCTGCGATAAACAGCCCTTTTTCAATAATTCCAACAAAATTTCAGGATGTCGCATAATCTTAGTATTTCGTTCCGGGTGCACGATTACCGGGATGATTCCCTGCTGTTGCAGTTGATAAATCATATCATTAGTATAAGCCGGTACATCATCATCAGGAAATTCCAACATTAGATACTGGTTATTATCATCTGCATACAAAATATCATGTTGTGATATAGCAGTCAACAGGTCGCCGTTTATCCGTACTTCTTGTCCAGGAAAAACAGTTAAATCAATCTCGTGCTCCTGTAATGCCGTCTGAAACTCTTGCGTGCGTTCAATAACGTCTTGCCTGTGGTTAGTATAAACACCATTCATATGATGCGGTGTTAGTAGCGCAAATTGAATTCCATTATCAACGGCTTCCTGAGCCAATCGCAATGAAATATCCATATCAGCAGAACCATCATCTAGTCCTGGTAATAAATGACAATGTAGATCAATCATTTTTTTGCCCCCAACCACACTACTCTGAGCCAACTAAACTAACATTTTAACCTTACTGTTCATACCCGTAGCCGTATCCATAGCCGTACCCATAACCATTTTTAGGCGCGACGTCATTCAACACATAGCCTAAAAGTTTGGCATGCACCATTTCTAATAATTCGACAGACCGTTTAACCGCTGCCTGCTGGGCAACACCTTGGCGCACAACAAGCACCACCCCATCAACGTTAGATGCCAAAATTTGAGTATCCGTTACCTGTAACATTGGCGGTACATCTAACAACACCATGTCGAACTCTTCTTTTGCCATCTCTAACAGTTGCTTCATGCGGTTGGAGTTCAGCAACTCTGCCGGATTCGGTGGAATTGGTCCACTAGTTATTACACTTAAGTATTCCACACCTGTGTCATTAACATTGTCCCTAAAATTTTGATTTTGCGTTAAAATCGTGGACAATCCCTGTGTATTACTTAAACCAAAGGTGGTATGCAACGTTGGACGTCGCATATCGGCATCGATAAACAACACTTTTTTTCCTTGTTGGGCCCATGCAACTGCCGTGTTCGCCGAAACAGTTGATTTTCCTTCACTAACATTTGAAGAGGTAAACAAAAGCGTTTTAAGCTGGCGATCCACCGAAGAAAAATCGATATTCGTCCGAATTGTCCGAAACTGCTCTGAAATCACATCTTTTGGTTTTGCGGCGGTCACTAGCTTAACGCCATTGTCGATGGTATCTGTTGATAATTTTTTTGATTTACGAAATAACCCCATGATACCCTCCTTTAAACTCTGACTCGGCGATGATTATTTTCACGAGTATTAGCTGTCCGTTTAGCTGCCAAGTGTGACCCAGACATCTTAATTTCAGCTACTTGCCCTAGATTAGTCAGGCCCAGTTTTTCAGTCAAAAATTCATCATCTTTAACTGTTGTATCTGTTAATTCGATTGCAAAGGCGTATCCGACACTAAGCAACATGCCAATTACAATTCCAATCAGCACAATTAACATTGTTTTGGGTGATGTCTTACTGTCATTGGCAACTGCCTTTGACACAATCGTGACGTTGTTGACGCTCATAATATCCTTGATCTTAGTCTTAAAAACGTTGGCCACGCCGTTCGCAATGGCTGCTGCCTTATCGGGATCATCACTGACAACATTCAAGGCAAACACCTGTGAATTTTGTTCGTTAGAAATTGAAATATCTGATTGTAACTCTGCCACCGACACATCATAACTTTGACCAGTCGACTTTGTTACAGCCGGCTTAGCAGCACTAATCAAGCGCTTCGTGCCATCTGCATTCGTGCGATATTTGGCCTTTTGAGCTGCCTTAATCACCTTAGTGGGATGTGCTAAGTCTTGTTTAACCTGCTTTAGGATTACTTGGTTAGTAATAATATCTTTGTATGTACTAATCATCTGTACGTCTGCCTGTTGATTTTGATACGCAGCGGCGTCATCAGAGTTAGTTTTCTTTTGATTGACTAGAATTTGAGTTGTTGAAGTATACTTTGCTGGCATCGCAAACTCAGCGACACCAAATGCCACGATTGCAAAACCAATCATGCTTAAAACAATTAATAACAAATGTTTACGTAAAATTCCGAACATTCGCCGTATATCGAGCGTGCTTTCCATCCTAATCCTCCAAAAAAATTGATAACTACATAAATTTTACAATAACGATTGTAATTATTTAACATATTCACAATAAACACAAGCTAAATTTAAACTTTTTAATTAAACTGAAATAATTGAAATATAAATATTGCATTTATTTTTGGCACTATTTAACTGTTCGTCTCATAAATCAAACTAAAAAAACTAGTGAGTACAACTCACCTTGTTTAACCACGAAAAATTAAAGCAAAACCAACAATTACCCAAATTATACCTATGATAAAAACGAGCCTGATAGTCCATTGCCAGAAAGAAAAAACTGCGATAATAGCAGCGAACCCGCCAGAATTAATAATTCGATTATGATATTTTCTCTTCAAGTATAAACAGAGGCTGGTAAATAAGCTATGCACTATCCCAAATAGAATCATTCTCATTTTTAATGCTATTTAAATTGATGTCTCATAATATAGCCACATAATTCAGGAAACTGTAACAATTTAAATTGCAAAAAAAGAATTGCGCAAATTGTACTGCGCAATTCCTTTTTATCACTCTATTGATTAGCAATTCGAACTCGCTTCAACCCAAGGTTATCACGAATCACATTTGATACTCGTTGTCGTTCAGTGCTTGAAACCACTTCAAATGACTGACCACCAATTGATTTGCTAGTTCCTTGTGCATGGTCTGATTTAACTGCTTTACCAGCATCACGATAATTCAATGCTAGCTTGGTCATCTGCGATCTCGTCAAATCTGTCTTTGACTGAGTGGAAATTGATTTCAAGAACTTCGTGTTTAACACCGTTTTGTACGAAATCGACTTTCTTAACAATGCAGTGATCACTAGCCGTTGTCGCGTTTGTCTACCGTAATCACCTTGTGGATCTTCATGCCGCATCCGCGAGAAGTTAAGGGCCGTTTCACCATTCATGTGTTCAGCTTCTCCTTCAGTAAAGCTTGAACCGTTGTACGTAAATGTTAGGGGTGAAGTAACTGTCACACCGCCAACTTGATCAATTGCCTTTTTGAGGCCACCCATATTAACTAAAACATAGTAGTCGATTGGCACTTTGACATAATCTTGCACCGTATTAATTGTTTCCTTAACACCACCGAACGCATATGCCGCGTTAATCTTAGCCGGCGAATATTGTGGATAATCTGGTAAATCTACCCGCATATCACGAGGCAAGCTAGTCATGGTTGTTTTCTTTGTTTTAGGGTTAATCGTCATCACAATAATCGTATCTGTACGCCCTTTATCATCACGCCCCAAATCACCAGTATCCGTTCCCAATAATAAAATTGAAACTGGTTTTTTGTTGCTTAATACTTTATTAGCGCTTCGCTGCTTATCAGACCCGGACGATTGGTACATGTCACTGGTTGTCTCTGATAAATTTTTCCACGCAATCGCCGCAAATACTCCCCCAGCAATTACCAGCAAACCAACAATCACCAAAATCGTATTTCTAATCCGATGATGGCGGTGGTGATGATGTCGATGATGCTTATGCTGTTGATTTAATTCGTTGCCTTTATCTGCACTCATTAAACTCCCGCTCCTTAAATTAGATAGTTTAAAAACTACCACTCCAAATTTATACCAATTTACTAATCAATCATTCCATTTAACGTGAAAAGAGTCAAGTGCAGAGTGCTATGAAAGGCGTTCAAACTCCGAGCATTAACGTGAAATACCCAATAATCCCTGTTTTTGGGATTATTGGGTATTTCGGGTTAAGCACAGGAGTTTGCCTTTCGTAGCACATTTAGTCAATAAAGCGGGTATGATCCCTTAACTTGAGATCATGCGTTAGTTGAAATATACGCACAGAAACCTTCCTTGCATAGCACGCCAAATCAATAAACCATCAGACACAAATCCAAAATCACTTATCCATCATCTTTTTTCCTTGATCCAATCCAAATGGCACTAATGATTTGTCCTCAACCTTTTTCATCAACTGTCCAGCCAAAGTTAACTCGGGACAGGAAAACTGCCCCATAAAGTGATGTACTAATTGCTCAGCGTCTCCACCCAGATCATATTCATCCACAAACTGTTCTAAGCGTTGAAACAGATCTAGGCCTTCATGGTAATATTTCGACAAAGCTAGTGGGTGTTCCAACGCCACATGATAGTTCATTTTTCGCGCCCGCTGAGTCAGCCATGGCAGTTGCCACGTTAAAATTGCTGGTTGGTTCAAGAAATACAGGGCTAACAATTGGACTAACTGAAGTTGTTCCACGGAAACACCACTAACCGTAAATGGATTCGAATCAAATGTCCGTAATTCAATATGTGTTACTCCACCATTTAACAAGTCAGCCGGATCTTTACTACCAACATGCTTCAAACGGACAGAATCATAGAATTCACGCGGTGCAATTAGCTTGCCTGATAAAACGGCTGTTTCTATTTTTTTTGCATAGGCCTCAACTGAAGAGTAGTCGCCCGCAATTTCATTACCAAAGCCAAACCGACTACTACGAATACTTCGGATCGGTCGCACCATTTCCCGACCATCTAAGAAATAATTTTCCTCAATCACTGGACTAGCACCAAATAAGTAGGTCAGCACCCAACGATTTAGGACGAAGTATTGGGCTAACTTCACATAAATATCCTGTTCGGTGCTCAAATCAGCACGATGATACACCATTTTTTGCATCGCCGGTTTCGTCAGGCTAACATTGACGTGTACTCCGGTATTCATCGATTTACCAAGCTCGTGACGGGCCCGGCTTTCTAGCCGGTACTGATAACTATCAGCTGGCTCTTTTGAGATTGGAATTTCATCACGATCTTGTGGTAAATGTGGTGGCATACTGAACGGCCATAAGATCTCATCTTCCGGCATCACTTGGTGAAATTCTTGCACTGTATCAGTCATAAAATCACAAATATCACTAGCAGTACACATTTTAGGCGAGACAAATTCAGTTTGAGAGACCACAAATTCACGTTTAATGTTGTTAGTTGTGTCACATTGATCAATATTAGGAAACGGAGTTACGCTCAGGTTGCCGCGCTCATCAATTCGGTGTTTTTCGATTTCGACACCTAGTTGAACATGTTGCTTTAGGATTTGTTTATCAGTTAGTTGAATTGCTAACTCACGGATCATTACATCCACCTCGCTTTATATTCACATCACTCGCTATTTTCAGTATAAACAATAATTTAATCATTATTCAAACAATAAGATTTTAAAGTGTTTTGTTTTACTTTGAAACCACTTTCTTGTTATCCTGACGGTAAGAGCAACTTTAATTTTTTACTCAAGACTGAGAGGAGTTTGCAAATGGCAACTAAGAAAATTGCAGTGATTGTGACAAACGGCGTCGAAGATATTGAATTAGTTGAGCCACGACAAGCATTAGTGGATGCTGGTTATCAACCGATCTTAATTGGCGAACAAGCAGGCCAATTGATCTACGGCAAAAAAGGCACCACGTTTAAACTCGATCAAGGGATCGATGACGTTGTTGCTACTGACTATCAAGCCCTGTTCATCCCTGGTGGTTACTCTCCCGATCATTTAAGAGCTGACCCTCGTTTTGTCGATTTCACCAGTGAGTTCATGGAGAAACGCCGACCAGTTTTTGCGATCTGCCACGGACCACAACTGTTTATCACCGCTGGTCTTGCCCACGGTAAAAAGATGACGGCCTACCAGACAGTTCAAGCCGACTTGCAATACGCTGGTGCAGATGTCACTGACCAAGCGGTCGTGGAGGATGGTCCTTTGATTACCAGTCGTAATCCACACGACATCCCCCAATTCAATGCTGCAATCGTCAAATATCTGAAAACAATTCCGGCAACTTAAACCTGGAGGATACAGCTATGCAGACACTATGGACCCTCGCAATTGGTGGCATCATTGGTATTTTAGCTGGTGTACTGACAAATCGAAATCTTCCAATGGGCTGGGTTGGCAATATCATGGCCGGGCTAGCTGGCGCTTGGCTAGGTGAAATGCTTTTTGGTACGTGGGGTCCTCAACTCGCAGGTGTATCACTTTTACCAGCTATTTTAGGTGCTGTGATTTTGGTTGTTGCTGTCTCGATTATTTTAAAATTGACAAAGTGAAAGGTGGAATTTCCAATGAAAATCAAATTAATTATTCAAATCGCTCTCAGTATTCTCGGGATTGTCGGGTCACTCCTGATGCTTAAAAAGCGCTTTGGTAACTTAAAGCAGGAAATGGTCGACTTGAAGAAACCAAAGAAAATCGCTGAAGAATAAGTAAGCACATCTCATTCGATCTATTAATCGTTTTTGATCCAAATAAAAAATGTCTGTCGCTGGGAACTGCAACTATTTTTTGAGACAATCAAATAAAAGCAGATTCTAAAAAGTCATTTTGCTTCCGATTAGGCAATCG
>NZ_BJDM01000021.1 GCF_005405145.1 Paucilactobacillus kaifaensis
AAAAACACCTCCGAATAAATTTTACTTTTTTCGAACGTGCTTTTATATGTTTGTATCAAATTATAACTTCAGTTCCTGAGATGCTTTTTTTATTGATATTACAAGCTTTGATTCAAATAATTGTATGGATATCATAATCTTTAGTAACTATATGTAGTGTTTTTTTGCTTTAAAAAGTATTTTTGATACATGCCCGATTTTAACAATTTAAGTGAATTGATACGACCAATTTTATTGGAGCGGGTAAATATGATAATTTTTCGGAAATTTATTAGCATTTTCACAGTATTATTATCAAGGAAAATTGATTTGTATGAAGTTGTTCTTACTTCAATAGTGCCCTTTAAAAAGGGAAGAAAAAAATATATATTTAGAAATACTATTTACATTAGAAAACGATTAGAATATAATGTGAAACATCATAACGTTATATAACGTTATGTATTAAAGAAAGAGGTGTTTTTGAAATGAAACATAGATTAAGTAAACGATTTATTTACATAGTTACACTTGTCGGAGCGTTGCTCCTATTCTTAACGGGTTGTGGTAAGTCAAGTAGTAATTCATCACTACAAAAGATTAAAAATAGGGGAACATTAGAAGTAGGAATGATCAGTTCAAATCCACCATATGAGTATCAGACCACCAAAAAAGGTAAGCAAGTGATGGATGGTTCGGATGTTCAATTGGTGAAAAAAGTTGCAAAATCATTAGGTGTTAAATACAAAATTAAAACAATGGATCTTGACGGATTGTTACCAGCTCTACAAGCACATAAAGTTGATATGTTAATTACATCTATGAGCCCAACTCCAGAAAGAAAGCAAGGAGCAAAATTTTCTAATGTATATTACAAAAGTACAAATACATTAGTAGTGCGTAAGAGTGACAAAATAAAATACAGTAATACTGACAAATTTAATAATTCTACAATTGCTGTTGTAAATAATTCAACTCAACAACCTATGATTAAAAAAGCTTTTCCAAATGCAACTATGAAAAATTTAGGTAAGGTTACTGACTTGGCATTGGCAGTCAATAATGGTAAAGCTGATGCATTTTCAATAGATGTGCCAACTGCTAAGATTCTATTAAGACAAAATCCGAATTTGACAATGACGTCATGGAAACATCATGATTCTACAGCAGGTGCAGCTATTGCCTTTTCTAAGAATGCTAGCTCTGATTTAGTAAAAAAAGTAAATAAAATAGTTGCCAAAAATAAAAATCAATATAGCAATTGGGTGTTGGAGTATGCTGAAAAAGTACCTACAAATTAATGGATATTAAATTCAAAAAAGGAGGTTAAGAAATGTTTGAAAACTACTCATTTTTAGCCCGTTACTGGAGTTTATTTGTTAAGGGTGTGGAAACGACAATTGAATTAGCTGTAATCTCAATTGTTTTTGGACTAATTTTAGGTATCATTCTAGCACTCATGAAGAGAGCTAAAAACTGGGTAATCGCTATACTAGCAAAAATGTATATTGGATTTATTAGGGATACCCCACTGCTGGTTCAAATCTATATTGTTTACATTGGGTTACCGATTGTTACCGGTATGGATATTCCCGACTTCATGACTGGTGTAGTTGCATTAACTTTCTACTCAGCTGCCTATATTGCAGAAATTATCAGATCGGGTATTGAATCTTTACCTACAGGGCAAAGTGAAGCAGCGTTAAGTCTTGGAATGTCTAAACGTAAGGTAATGACTGACATTATTTTACCTCAAGCTTTTAAGAATATTTTACCAGCACTCGGTAATCAATTTATTGGTAATGTTAAAGATTCATCATTGGTTTCAGTTTTAGGAATTGCTGATTTGATGTTTGCTGCACAAACTGTGAGAGGGTCAACTGCTCTGGGCTTACAACCAATGATTGTAGCTGCACTATTATATCTAGTTATAACTTGGTTACTTAATATTATTCTTAGCCACATTGAAAGGAGGTTGAAGTCTAGTGATAGAGTTGCATAATGTAAAAAAAAGCTACGGAGATAATACAGTTCTTAAAAATATAAATTTAAAAGTTAACGATGGTGAAGTTGTTGTGATAATTGGGCCATCCGGGTCTGGCAAGAGCACGTTACTGCGGCAGATGAACCTTTTGGAACAACCAACTAGTGGGGATGTTAGAGTCGATGGGCAGATTGTTTCCGGAAAAGTGAAACCGGAGATAGTACGAAAAACTCATGAAAAGATTGGAATGGTTTTTCAAAAATTTAATTTATTTCCTCACTACACTGTCCTGGAGAATATTACCCATGCTCCTAAAAAAGTAAGACATTTAGATAAAGAAGATGCAGAAAAATTGGCGCTTCATCTATTAGGTCAAATTGGTTTGATCGATAAAAAGGACAGCTATCCAGCGTCTTTAAGTGGTGGTCAGCAACAGCGAATTGCAATAATCAGAGCTTTAGCGATGCAACCGGAAGTATTATTATTTGATGAACCAACTTCTGCACTCGACCCCGAAATGGTTGAAGAGGTTCTGAAGGTAATGAAGGATTTAGCCAAATCAGGAATGACAATGGTGGTGGTGACCCATGAAATGGGGTTTGCAAAACAGGTTGGTGACAGGGTTTTGTTTGTTGACGATGGGCAGATTTTGGAAGAAGATACACCTGAAGAAATTTTTAGTCACGCCAAAGAAGCTCGAACGAGAAGTTTTATTTCAAAAATTTTATACACATAAACTAATTTTAATATGAATGGAGAATTAAGATGCTTAGTAAGCAAAGCTCCGTGCCCCTTTATCGACAAGTAAAAACTGAATTACTGAATGATATTCAGACAAATGTTTATAAAGTTGGTGAACCTATTCCAACTGAAAAACAACTTGAGCTAAATTATAATACGAGTCGAATTACTATTCGTAAAGCCGTTGATCAATTAGTTGATGAAAAAGTTCTGATTAAGAAACAAGGGAAAGGGACTTTCGTTAGAACACGTAAAATTCAGAGAAACTTATTAGATTTAATTAGTTATACAACATACATGGAAGATTCAGGAAAAAAACCAGAGGCAGCTATTCAGACGTTAACGACTCAAAATGCAGAGCTAGATTTAGCAAATAAATTACAAGTTGTTGAGGGTTCACCAATCATAAAATTAGCTCGAGTTATGGAGTTGGATGAGCATAATTTTGGATATGAAACCAGTTTTTACGATTCTAAGCGCTATCCGAACTTAATTGATCAAATTAGTGACAATAGATCAGTTACAAAAGTATTGTATGAAAGATTCCAAGTACGGGAAGGTTCGAGTAACCAAACTTTAAATGTTATCTTTGCCAATAAGCAGATGGCGGAATATTTAAGGATTGATAACGGAGTTCCAATCTACAAATTGGAACGGGTTGTATATGATCAGGGTAATAACATTATGTATTATGCAGTGATGTATTATGACGTAAATAAAGTAAGCTTTTCAATTAAAACTAAGGAGAATTAATTCATGAAGGTTGCCGCAATCGGTGATAATGTTGTGGATCTTTATCTTAATCAAAAAATGATGTATTTGGGTGGTAATTCACTAAATTTTGCTAATTTTGCCTCTGAAATGGATAGTGTTGAGTCCATGTACGTTGGTAATTTTGGTAATGATGTGCTGAGTGAGTACGTTCAGACAACATTGGATAAATTATCGGTCAATCACAGGTTATCTAGAATTTTGAATGGTGCAAGCGGATATTCACTTGTCAAGGTAGAAGATGGAGATAGGACATTCTTGGGAAGCAATCAAGGTGGTGTTTTACAGAATGGAATTTTATTGTCAAAAAGTAATATAGATTATTTAAATGATTTTGATCTTGTGCATTTTAATGCTAATGGAAATGCTGATGAATGGCTCTGTAAAATAGCTAAGCCAAAAATTATTTATGACTATTCTGATTTCGATTCAATAGAGCAAGTTAGAAATACAGTTAAATTTGTTGATATTGCCTGTTTTTCTATGGCCAATAAAACTAACAGTGAAGTCGCTAATAAGCTCAGTGAAATCGTTGATATTAGTGAAAACGACCAAATAATCATTTTAATTACCAGAGGAGAATTGGGAGCACAAGCATATTATGCTGGGCACGTGTTTAAACAGCCTGCAGAGCGGGTAAAACACGTTGTCGATACGATGGGAGCTGGAGATTCATTTATTACATCTTTTGGAATTAACATAATGAAAACAGGTATTACCGGTTTCAATATAAAAAGAGCTTTAAAGCAAGCAAGCCTCTATAGTGCAAAGAATATATTAGTTAATGGGTCTTTTGATCATGGTGCTAAAGTTCCGAATAGTTTTTTAAATTACATAATAAAATGGAGTGATAAAAATGGAAAAAGAAACTACACAAAGTGAATTGAAAAAAATTGCTAATCAGATTGCAAAAAATAATAGTGTGAAAAGTTTAGTATTTATTGGTTGTGGGGCATCGCTTTCTGAGCTTTACGCTGCCTACTACTATGTCAATCAAAATGCAATTAATTTAAAAACTGAATTAATTCAAGCTAATGAGTTTAATTTTGCAAAACCAAGTTATTTTGGTGAGAATAGTGTTGCAGTTGTGGCTTCGTTGGGGGGGACAACTAAAGAGTCAATTGAAGCTGTAGCAAATGCCAAAAAGTGGGGAGCAACTGTATTGGCGTTAACTTTTAAGCCAGAATCAGATTTAACAAAACAAGCTGACTATACTTTGCAGCACAAGTTTTTTGAGAATTATGCTACAAAAGCATCAAAACAAAAAGTACTATTAGGCTTTTCTGTCGAAATATTGCATTTTGTTGAAAAAACCAAAAACTATGAGTTAATGCTGCAAGGACTTTCAGTTGTTGACGACTTTGCCAATGACGCTGCATCAAATGCGGACAATGATGCAGAAGAATTTGCAGAAAAATATAAAGACGAAAAGTCAATTTTTACTCTCTCAAGTGGTCCTAATCGTGGAGTTAGCTATTCGACTGGTAATTTTATTTTTATGGAAATGCAGTGGATTACAGGAACAGTTTTAGACAGCGCAGAATTATTCCATGGCCCATTTGAGTTAGCTGTAAAAGATGCTCCTTACGTATTATTCATGGCAGACGGAAAGACGAGGCACTTGGATGCGCGAGCATTAGAATTTCTGCAACGCTTTGAAACTAAATATACAGTGATTGATGCCAAAGACTACTGGCTGGACAGTAAAATCGACCGTGAGGTTGTTGACTACTTCAATCCGATGGTACTGACTGCAGTGATGCGTAAATTTGCTGAACGGTTAGGTGAAAAAAGAAACCATCCACTTAGTAAACGACGCTACATGTGGAAACTTGAGAATTATTAAATAAAATATAGGGAAGCTAAAGTTAAAATATTATTTCAGCTTTAGCTTTTTTATTAATTATTTTGATATATATCATAACGAAGATAGTCTAAATGAGGATAGATTAATATTTTTATTATTCTTGGATCAAAACTGCCTTGATTTCTTTTCCAGCAAGAATTCGAGCGGCATTGTACGGACTGAGTCCTTTCCTAAACGTAATGTAAACCTTTCGATCAGTTGGAATTTCATCGATTCGCTGGCGTAGTTTACTTAGTGGAATATTTTTGCTTGCTTTGAGGCTACCTGCTGGGGATGCATCTGCTTCGCGAATATCTAAAAAAAATGCAGTTGTTAAATCATTTTCTGGAATTTCAGTTAGTTTTATCGTATTAGCAGTGTTAGATATTTGATTGATTGCAACATATCCAGCTGTATTTAGGGGATCACGGGTGGTTGAATATGGTGGCGAATACGGTAACTCTAAGTCAGGTAGGTCAAAGATAGTTAGATTACCAGTAATTGCGACAGAAAGCTCGCCAATTCGTTTATCAACCCCATTTTCTCCCACTGCTTGGCCACCCAGTATTTTACCGGTATTTTCTTCAAAAATTATTTTTAAATTCAACCGGCTTGCGCTAGGATAAAAGTAGGCGTGATCAAACGGTGTAATAAAGATTGTTTTATAATTTGAAATTCCTGCGACGGCTAACATATGTTCAGTGTAACCAACAAAACTAGCCGTTAAATCAAATATTTTAGCAACCCCTGCGCCAATAAAACCACGGTACGTCAATGGGTTACCACTTATTATATCCGCCAATAAATGTCCCTGACGATTGGCAGCACTAGAAAGCATGCTAGGTGTTGCCAAACCAGTAATGTAACTTTTTGTTTCAATTACATCACCAATGGCATAAACATTAGCGACAGAAGTTTCCAATCTTTCATTAACAACAATGTGTTGATCCCGAGACAATTGAATCCCAGCTTCTTTAGCCAACTCACTGTTAGGTGTGACACCAGTGGCAAAAATTAACATATCTGTTGTGAGCTTTGAACCATCAGTTAAGATTAATTTTCTTCCTGCGTCTTGAATCTCACTGATTTTTTGATTCAAGAATAATTTAACGTGGTTTCGAACTAACTCATCATTAATGATTGTCGCAATCTCATGATCATAGGGATACGCCACTTCTGCGAGTTGATCAACAATTGTGACTGCAATTCCTCGGTCTTCCAAGTTTTCAGCGATTTCTAGTCCAGCAACACCAGCTCCTATAATAGTGGCAGTTTTTGGTTGTTCAGCTGTAATATAATCTTTAATCTTGTTAGCATCGTTAACATTGCGCAAAATAAAGCTATTATTAACTTGATCAACGCCTTTGATTGGCGGCAAGATAGCTCGTGTGCCAGTGGAAATAACTAAAACATCATACTTTTCTGTAAAAGATTCGTTAGTAATAAGGTTTTTAACTGTGACTTGTTTTAACTTAGAATCAATCGATGTTACTTCATGGCGTACCAGCACATCAATATTGTTTTTATTCTTTAAAACTGTGGGTGTCCGTTCGATGATTGTGTCAACATCAGTGATTACATCTCCCAAATAGTAAGGTAATGCGCAACTAGCGTAAGAAATATCAGAACCACGCTCAATCATTAAAATATCGATATTTTCATTTAACCGTCGTAGTCGAGTTGCAAATGAAGGACCTCCAGCAACTGCTCCAATAACGATTACTTTCATTTTAATTGCCTCCTATGTAAGCGCTTGTATTTTCCTCAATACTACATTGTTGTGGGCCAAGTAGCAATATTTTTTTCGCTTTGGTTTCGGTTATGTTAGCTCAAAAAAACTAATCTTTTTAATTTGTATTTAATCTATAAACGTTGATATATCAACTAATGAAATTTAGTTTTAATCTTATTTTAATATTTTTCATTGACATATAAAAAATTTAGTCGTAAAGTGTTCAGTAATCTAGAACACATTAAAGATTTTGACCAGAATAGTAGCTATAGATTGTTTCTAAGCGAGTCATCGACAGTGAGAGGATGACAAATGATCATAGTGAATCACACCTGGAATTATATTGGTTAGCTGAAATATGTTAGTAAGCTTTCCCGCTATCTCGTAGCGTTATCACGGTTGCTTCAACTGTTCTTACTTATATAGTGACGACTAGTTGGTAGCAACGTGAGGCTGGCATTGTGAAGTGTCAACAAATCGAGGTGGAACCACGAGTGAAATCGTCCCCGAAAACTATCAAAACTGATAGTTTTCGGGGATTTTTTTGGTTCAAATGATAATGATGGAAAATTTTGAAGGAGGATTATAATGAAAATTTTACAAGAAAGTTTGGCAGATACAGTGACATATGTCACCAAAAGAAGTGCTGTTGCCACTGGGAGTCCAGAAGTTGATCAGACGGTAAGGGACATTATTAAAAATGTGCGAATTAATGGTGATCAAGCAATTTTTGAGTACGAAAAGCAATTTGATCAAGTTGATTTAACTGATTTACGTGTGCCACAAGCTAATATTGATGCTGCGTATGAAAATGCATCAACCGATCTCATCGAAGCTCTTGAATTGGCCAAAAGAAATATAACAAGTTACCACGAAAAGGAAAAGCAACGGGGATTTGTCGATACTGAACAACCCGGGGTGATGCGTGGTGAGCGACTGACACCATTGGCCGCCGTTGGCGTTTACGTACCAGGTGGGACAGCAGCCTATCCATCTTCAATTTTGATGAACGTTTTACCAGCTAAAATTGCTGGTGTGAAAAGAATTGCACTGGTAACTCCACCACAAAAAGATGGGTTAAACCAAGCCGTATTGACGGCAGCAAAGATTGCCGGCGTCACCGAAGTCTATCAAGTTGGTGGGGCACAAGCAATTGCTGCTCTGGCATTTGGGACAAAAACTATTCCTAGGGTGGACAAAATTACTGGGCCAGGAAATATATTTGTAGCAACAGCTAAGAAACAAGTATTCGGTCAAGTCAGCATTGACATGATTGCTGGCCCCTCAGAAATTGGTATCATTGCTGATGCGTCGGCAGATGCCGAGAATGTTGCGGCCGATTTGTTATCTCAAGCAGAACATGACAAGTTGGCACGACCAATGTTGGTAACAACGGATTTGAAATTTGCACAAGCTGTTTCGGATTCAGTAGATCAACAATTGCTAACCTTACCAAGAAAAGAAATTGCAACATCCTCTGTTAACGAGCAGGGCTTCATTGCGATTGTAGATCAAATTGAAGATGCATTCACGGTAATGAATGCCATTGCACCAGAACACTTAGAAATTCAATTAGAAAATGCTGCGCAATATTTGAGTTACGTTGAAAATGCCGGTTCTGTTTTCTTAGGATTTGCGGCATCAGAACCTGTTGGTGATTATGTTGCTGGGCCCAATCATATTTTACCAACGGGGGGAACTTCCAGATTCTTTTCGGCACTTGGTGTCCTTGACTTTATGAAACGGACTCAGTTTGTGACGTATTCAACTGCGGCGCTGGCAAAAGAAGAAAAGGCGATTACAACACTTGCTCGTACAGAGGGATTAGAGGCGCATGCTCGTGCGGTTGAAAGTCGCTTTCGCAGACAAAAATAGTTAGGAGATAGCAGCCTATGAAAAATAAAAAGCAAGTATCGTTTATTGCAGTAATGCTGATGATTTTTACGTCAGCATTTGCGTTTGATAATACATCAATTGCCTATTATACAATGGGGTTTTCCGGTATCATTTGGTATGTGGTTGCAGCACTGTTATTCTTTGTTCCATCGTCATTAATGTTTGCTGAGTATGGTGCTACACTGCACAGCGATGAGGGTGGGGTTTATAGCTGGCTTAAGAACAGTATCGGCGCAAAGTGGGCTTTTATAGGTGGCTTTGTGTGGCTGGCATCATGGATGATTTTGATTGTTTCAACAGTTTCCAAGATTTGGATTATGTTAGCCACTACATTAACAGGTCGAGACTCAACTGGTAGTTGGTCGCTATTTGGACTTAACTCAACTGCCACAATTGGTATTTTAAGTATCGTTTTTTTCCTGATTGTTACCTTTATTTCAACCAAAGGGTTAGGTAAGGTGGCTAAATTGGCTGGCATTGGAGGGATTGCAGCGTTAACACTGACTGCTGTTTTTGCCATTGTTAGTTTCGTTTTATTAGCTAAGAATAACTTTCAATTTGCAGAACCAGTAACGGCTCAGAGTTTCGTCAAATCGCCACGGACTGGATATCAAAACCCAGCTGAAATGTTGTCATTTATCATCTTTGCCGTGTATGCATTTGCTGGAATTGAAGCATTAGGAAGTGTCTCTGATCGAATGAAAAATGCCAAAAGGAATTTTCCAAAGGCAATGATGGTTGGGGCGATCACCATTACGCTGATCTATGCGGTATTGATCCTTTTATGGGGTGCATCGAGTAATTGGAATCAAATGTTTAAAGGTGCTGGTGCCAACTTAGGTAACACTACCTATGTGTTGATGAGTAATCTTGGCTTGGTTGTTGGTAAATCATTTGGTTTGAGTGGAGCCGCTAGCCAGATACTGAGTTTTTGGTTTGCAAGATTTTCAGCATTTACAATGTTACTCAGTTATTTTGGTTCATTTTTTGTAATTGTGTATATGCCGATTAAATCGTTTATTCTGGGAACGCCTCGTAAATTATGGCCTGGTAAATTACCTGAACTGAACAAATATGATATGCCAGCTAATGCAATGTGGTTTCAAGCTGTAGTTATTTGTGTCTTAATCGCGTTAACTTCATTTGGAGGTCGCAGTGCTGAAGGGTTCTACAACGTATTAACTTTGATGGATAACATCAGTTCTACCGTGCCGTATTTGTTTTTAGTAACAGCATTTCCATTTTTCAAAATGAAAACTAATCTACAGCGCCCATTTGTGATCTTTAAGCGCCCGGTAACGTATTGGTTAGTCACGGCAGCCGTTGATGCACTTTTACTGGCAGGGATAATTTCTACGATAGTGGATGCAATTGCTGATAAGGCTTATTGGGATTTATTTTTAGAGATTATTGGACCAATTTTATTCGGCTTGATTGGATTGTATCTGTACATGCTTTATGACCGTGTTGCTATTAGGTTAGCTAAATCAACGACACCCAGAATGAAACAAGAATTAGAATAGCTTAAAAACGCTATACCAATTTAGGCAAGAACTTTAAAAATGTTGCTTTAAAGATAATAAAAGAACTATACCAATCTATTAAGAAAATCTAAAGAAAACGGTTTCACCATTGTTCTTTATTCCACGACCCCTTATTATGAGTTCATAACTTGTAAGGAGGAATTCGAAATGGAGTATGGAATTAATATTTATCACTGTGATGATATTGAAATTTGTTTTGTAGATTGGAATACACAAGAATGGTTTGCAACAAAAGAGCAGCGGGATCGAAGATTAGAAGAACTAAAACGCGAGGCTGAACAAGAAGAATTACATCCTAAACATCGTTTACGTCTTGATGTTAAGACTTATACAAAAATTGAAAAACAAATTGCTTAAACGTTAAAAATTAAGTGTGTGGGCACGGCTTAAAGCAATTATTAAAGTCTAAAAAGACACAAAAACGCTAGGAAAATATCACATTTTCCTAGCGTTTTTGTGTTGAACACTTATTTCAAGTTACTGTTACTAAACTTGGTAACATTGCCGATTGATTTGCCATTAACAACTTGAGCAGTTGCTTTGACCTCATCACCAGTGCGAGTCAATAAAGCCTTTTGATAATCTTCACCATCTACAGTGTAAATGGTATTGCTACCCTCGAGTGTGAATAGCAATACTTGATTACTACCCTTAGTGGTGATTACTGCACGGTCAATCTTACCAGAGATTTGTCTCTTTTTACCTTGGCTAGTATTTCCGGCGTTACTACCATTATCAATTAGCGCTTGCCTAAAGTTTTCGACAGCTTCATTGGCGTTATCACCAGTTGCATGAACAGACTGATCGGAAGCGTCAATGTAGTAGTAGCCACGAAAGGCATTTGTATCATCTAAAATTGATAGAACCCAGGTCGGTTTACCGTTAATATTGTAAATAACCGGCATCGATGATTTCCATTGCTGTGCCTTGTAGTTGTTATTTGCATTAGCTTTAGCACCATCTGAATCCATAATACCATGAGTTTTATAGTAGACTAATTTACCAGTACGTGCATTGATCATTGAGTAACCTAGTGCACTATCAGCGTCTGAGCGAGGATTAGTAAAGTCCGTAAAGTACTGGACATTTCCCTGTTTATCGAATGTTGAAATAACGCTGTCACTAGTTGGCAATTGAATGCCTGTCTTACTCAAATACATGTTTAAAAATCCACGTTGATATTTTCCGTAAGCTTCATTCATTGAATCGGCAACTTCGGTCGTAATTCCTTCATCAATCCATTTAGGCAAATGATTGAGTTCATAAAGCTTAGTTTTACCAGTCTCTGCATTCAAAGCAACAACATGGAGTTTTGAGTAGTTGATTCGATGGCTCAATGCCATCGATTTATAGGTGGTTTGAACGTAGTAAGGAGTTCCATTATCATCAACCTCAAGTTGTGGTCGGCTACCATTGGCTGCTAGCCAAGTTGGGTTTTGGGAGTAAATCCGGCGCCAAGCATTGCGATTAAAGTAACTTGTATTAGTATATTTAATCTTGGTTTTAACAAAATGAGGTTCAGCATTAACTGAGGTTGCATCGATAATAAAGTAACCAGGAACAGTTTGGTGTGCAGAATAGTATTTGAAAAAGCCATCAAATTCAACTGGAGCAATGTAAACTGGTTTTCCTTTATAGTATTGGGCTTGAATATCACCTAACTGAAAATATTGTGAGTTCGGGACATCACTCATGTTTTTATTCATTCTATTCTTTACAGTTTTTGGTGATAGTGCGACAGGGGTGACCCCTTTTTTGAATGTAGGGGCAGATTCACTATCAACTTTTTCTGAGCGAATACTGTTGGCAACTGGTTTCACTGAAAAATATGAATGAGCTTCACCAATGGCAACGAGAATCAAAATTACAATTAGAATGGAACCACTGATTCTGACTTGAGTTTTCATAGTGGTACTACGGTTATCAGACCCAAGAGTTAGCAGAAACATTATTGCTAGCATGATTGCGCCCCAAATGAGGTTAGCGCCTAGAATTGACAATGTGTTTCTTGATGAGAGATAAAAGTAAGTAATTATAGATTTGACAATGATCATAACAATTAGTACTGCAATTCCCAACAGCAATACAAATTTTTGATTAATTGTTATAATCGGTCGCGTGTTGGTCTTGGTACCTCTTGGGAAAACCTTATTTCTAGTAGGAAATTTAATTAAAAAGACGAGCCAGATTAGTAAAGGGGCAATCAAGCTTGTTAGTGTAATATATAACATTCAATACTCCTCCAATTTAAGTAATGATTCAATTGTACCAGACTATCAAAGTTAAAACTCGTAGTTGTAATAATAATTGTACTACAGAGGATTAAATTATTTTTTATCGTATGATAATATGGTAAAGTTATCATATAACAATAAAAATAAGCGATTATCTGAAGGGAGTTCGTTCAAATGGATACAACATTTACAAAGGCAGAATTAGCAAAATATAATGGCCAAGATGGCGCCAAGGCATATGTTGCAATTGATGGAGTTGTCTATGATGTGACTGATATTCCCGCATGGGCTGAAGGTAAGCATCATGGTAATACAGCTGGACAAGATTTAACTGAGGTAATTGATAACCAATCACCACATAAGCGTAGTGTTTTGAAGAAGTTACCAGCTGTTGGTAAATATATTGGCTAAATGATTAAACTAAATAAAACCACGTGATATTCAGCAAACAGGTTGAAATATCATGTGGTTTTAATTTAGGGTTTCATATTTAGAATGAGACAGTTACAATAGACTATCAAACAAAACGATTAATTTGTTAGTTTGGAGAGATGAGAATGAAAAAGTTAAAAGCAATGGGATTAATGGCACCAGTTGTCATTGCAGCTGGAACTGCAGAAATTGTCGAGCATTTATATCGATTTGCATTTGGTCGAGTTGATCAAGTGCCAGAAACGTCGGCAGAAAAGCAGAAATACGCTAACGACTATTACGCTTATGTAAAATGGTTACACGACCAACCAAGTGAAACGTGGCAACTAAACGGTAAAGACAAACAACGTGTATTGAGTGCAACGTATGTTCCAGCTGAAATGCAAACGACTGATACAGTAATTGTAGCTCATGGTTATAAGGGAAATGGTGAAACCATGGCTAACTATGCCAAAATGTTTCATGAACTAGGTTATAACGTGCTGTTACCAGACGATCGAGCACACGGTAAATCGGCCGGTGATTATATCACGTTTGGCTGGCTGGATCGGTTAGATTATCTAGAATGGATTGATCAGATCATTCAAAAAGTTGGCGATGATGCTAGAATTGTATTGTTTGGTGTATCAATGGGTGGCGCAACGGTCGAAATGTTGAGTGGTGAAAAATTACCTGAACAGGTTCGCTGCATTATTGCTGACTGTGGTTATTCCAATATTAGCGATGAAATGAGTTACTTGTTAAAAAAGACGTTTCACTTACCTAAGTATCCCTTTATGCCGGCAGTAAGGTTACTGAATCAACATCGGCAAGGGTTTGATCTGAACCTGGTTTCTTCAGTTGAGCAATTGAAAAAAAACTATCGTCCAATCCTGTTTATTCACGGTGATAAAGACATCTATGTTCCATTTAAAATGATTGAGGCTAACTATGCTGCTTCTAAAGGACCTAAAGAAAAATGGGTGGTTACGGGAGCCACTCATGCAGAAAGTTTTTGGATTGATCCAGTCGCTTATCAACAACATGTCAAAAAGTTTATGGATCAATATCTAACATATCATTTAAATTCATTAACAAATAGTCGCCGATAGATTTCAGTGATTGGATTATCGTTATTAGTCGCATCCAGGGTAAGCTGGGCGGCTTTTTTGATTGCCGGAATACTATTATTTACGGCCACACCCATCCCCGCAGCTTCAATCATAGTCAAATCATTATGATTGTCACCAATTGTGATGATCTCGTTAGGTTCAATTTTTAGTGTCTGGCCTAATTCAAGGACTGCTTTACCTTTATTAACATTTGCCGGATTAAATTCTAAGTACCGATTGGAAGAAAATGATAGTGATAATGGAACAGATATTGCAGTTAAGACCTGTTGTTGAAATGTAGTTAATTTGTCGTGGCTTAAATTAGATACTAGCATTTTTACAATTGGTTGTTGCTGAAAAATATCCAAGTTTGGTTGATCAAAATCAGTGGTTGTAACATTCCGGGAATCAATATAATTACGCTCATCAGTATCAATATTAAAAGTGTAAACATCGTTAAGAGTATAGATATGAACTCCCAAATCAGGTTGGAAGCGAGCAAGTTGGTAGATTTGTTCTGCAATGCTATGCGACAGATAATGACTGCTTAAAACATGATTATGTTGATTTTCGACAATCACTCCACCGTTATATGAAATGACATATTCATTTGCTTGATCAATGGTTCCAATTTGTTTAAGAAGTGGTTGTACTGATTTAAAGCCCCTACCGGTGTTAGGAACAAACTTAACACCTCGTCGACGCAGTTGGTGAATGGTGTCCAAATCGGCTTTAGAAATGTTACCAGTATCGCCAAGCAATGATTCATCGAGATCACTAACGATTAATTTATACATAACTTCCTCCAGGATTGATGGTCTATTTTATTTTAACGCACATGCATAGGTGAATGCAGATGAACTTTATTTTTAAGAGAATGTTTTAACCAAATTTTGGTCTTGATTGGTTGTGATAAAGCATATTCAATCAGATAAAATTAAAAAGTATTTAATCGGTTTTTTCACTAAATATCTCACTGAAAATAGTAAGCAATAATTGGTCTAGTTTAATGCAAAAAACAGTCAAAATGGCATTTGGAATCGTTTTCAGTTGGACTAGCCCAATAAAAATAAAGCTTTTGAAAGCGCTTAACTGCACATGTTTTCAGTGATATAGACCAATGCAAAATCGAAATTTTTTGCTTGTCACCATCATATATTAACGTTACTATTTACATCATAATCAATTATTCATCACTTATTTTTAGGAGGAAAAGATATGAAGACATATCTGCAACGCATGGGTCGTTCCTTACAATTGCCAGTGGCTGTGTTACCAGCTGCCGCATTGTTAGTCGGAGTTGGTCACTACATGCCCGAAAGTTGGGCAGTGGCTCAATTCTTACAAGCTGGCGGGAATGCAATTCTAGGTCAATTGGCCTTATTGTTTGCGGTTGGATTAGCAATTGGAATGTCAAAAGATAAAGATGGGGCCGCTGCATTAGCAGGTGTTGTCGCTTATTTCATTCCTGTTTCCGTTTTAGCTCCCACATCTGTTGCATTGTTGAAGGGAATCAAGGAATCGCAAGTTGATTCTGCCTTCACAGCTATCAGCGGTAATGTGTTTATTGGTATTATTTCGGGTTTAATCGCCGCTGCATTATATAATCGGTTCCACGAGACTAAGCTGCCAATGGCATTGTCGTTTTTTAGTGGTAAACGACTAGTACCAATTATGGCGGCTTTAACAATGCTAGGTGTGACAGTACTATTATTCTTTATTTGGCCACCCGTATATGAAGCATTAGTGGCCTTTGGAAAGTTCTTTGTTGGAATGGGAGCAGCGGGGGCTGGTTTATATGGTTTCTTCAACCGTTTGTTAATTCCAACTGGACTTCATCAAGCATTAAACCAAGTATTTTGGTTCAACACTGCTGGCATTAATGATATTGGTAACTTCTGGGCTAGCAAGGGAATTAAAGGAATTACCGGTATGTATCAAGCTGGCTTCTTCCCAGTTATGATGTTTGGCTTACCAGCCGGGGCATATGCTATTTATCGTAATGCTCGTCCTGAACGAAAAAAAGAAGTTGCCGGTTTGATGATGACGGGTGCATTTGCCTCATTCTTCACGGGTGTAACTGAACCACTCGAATTTTCGTTTATGTTTGTCGCTTGGCCATTATATGTTATCCATGCAGTTTTCACTGGCTTATCGCTAGCATTTGCTGCATTTATGCATTGGACGGCTGGATTTACGTTTAGTGCCGGGTTAGTTGACTTTACGTTGAGTTGGCACATGCCATTAGCAAACCATCCACTGATGCTGTTAGTGCAAGGATTAGTAATGGCGGTGATTTACTACTTTGGATTTGACTTCGCCATTAAAAAATTTAAATTAATGACACCTGGTCGTGAACCGGTGGATGAAACAGCTGATGCTGCAACAGATATTGAAGTTGCAACTAATGAATCTGATGACAAATATACGGTTGCAGCAAAGAAGATTTATGCTGCGATTGGTGGTAAGGACAACATTAAAGTGATTGATAATTGTACTACTCGTTTACGATTACAATTAAACGATACAAAAAAAGTCAATCAAGCTGGGGTTAAAGCAGCTGGAGCAGCGGGTGTTAATGTTTTAGATGACAGTAATATTCATATTGTTGTTGGTACCGAAGTTCAATTTGTGGCTGATGCATTGTCAAAACTATATCAAAATAATGCACCAATCAGTACTGTGGCTGCTAATAATACTCCCGAATCGATACAACCAGATAGTAAAGTTAAAGCGGGAGAGACAGATACTTTTTACAGTGTGGCACAGGGCCATTTAGAGGACATTGAAGTAGTTTCTGATCCAACTTTTGCTCAAAAAATGTTGGGAGATGGATACGCAGTTGAACCTGAAACAGGCGCGATAGTTTCACCAGTTGACGGAGAGATCTTAACTGTTTTTCCAACAAAGCATGCAATTGGAATTCGGACTGACAATGGCCTAGAAGTATTAGTTCACATGGGACTAGACACGGTTGAATTAAACGGGACACCGTTTGATGTTAAAGTAACTGAAGGTCAGAAGGTCAAACACGGCCAAGCGCTTGCTAACGCTGACCTAGCAGCAATTAAAGCTGCTGGCAAAAAGACTACAATGATTGTGATTGTGACAAATATGCAAAATGTTGCTTACATGAAATTTGATCAGTTAGCTAAACCGGTTAAGGTTGATGAACCTGTTGTTAAGATACTGACGAGATAATAAAATTTGAACAATAATTAAAAAGACAAGCCAGAAGTTAAATTTAACTTCTGGCTTGTCTTTATTAATTTTAATGCTGTATTATTTATGTTTATTTTCGAGGTATGAATGTCTTGTACCATAACCAAAGTAGATGATTAGACCAATAACAAACCAAGCACCTGCGTAGATTTTAGCATCAATGCTGAGGCCCCAAAAAACGAGTAAAGCTCCCAGAAATGCCAATGCGGGTAATACAGGATAAAATGGCATTTTAAAACTTGGTTTTGGAATATCCTTACCTTCACGTGGACGTAGACCATAGATTCCTAGGGCAACGAACATGAACGCAATCAAAGTTCCGGCTGAGATTAATTGGGCCAGGAAGGCGAATGGGAATAGTGAGCCAATCAAAACACCAATTATTGTTAATAAAATTAAAGCGTGGTTAGGACGATTTTGATGATCTAACTTACCCAACCATTTAGGTAACATGCCATCACGACCAAATGAGTATAGCAATCGTGATCCAGCTAACATCATACCAATTAATGCGGTAAACATTCCTATAACTGCAATGGCCTGGACAACAGTAGCAACTAGTTCATGACCGCTTTGGCGTAGTGCCCAGCCAACTGGTTCTGCGTTATTAGCGTAGTCAGAATATTTAAACATTCCAACTAACACTAATGCCACAGCGACAAACAAAACAACGGCAATAACAAGTGAACCTAGGATGCCTCGTGGCATTGTTTTTTGCGGATTAATTGCTTCTGCAGAGTTAGCAGCAATTGAATCAAAACCAATGTAAGCTAAGAAGATCATAGATACACCGGCATAAATTCCTTGCCAGCCACCAAATGCACTACCATCTGCATTTGCATGATATGCTGGGATGAATGGAACGTAGTTACTAAAGTGAATGGCCGTAGCACCAACGATTAAAAACACGATGACAGCTAACACTTTTAGGACGACTAGGATATTTTCAACCCGGGCCGCTTGTGAAACACCACGTGCTAGTAATAAGGCAACTAGTATAATCACAATGGCGGCGACAATATCAATGACGCCACCATCGGTTCCGAGTGCGTTGGCTAAATATTTAGGAAAGTGTACACCTAAAGGTTCAATTAAGCCTCGAAAATTAGCAGATAACCCGGAACCAACGAATGCTACGGCAATGAAATATTCCGCTAACAGTGCCCAACCAGCAATCCATCCAAAAAATTCACCAAAAATAACATTAATCCATGAGTATGCAGATCCAGCAAATGGCATCGCGGCAGACATTTCGGCGTAGGCAAATGCAACCAGACCCGCTACAATGGCAGCAACCAGAAAGGACAATGCCACAGCAGGACCGGCATGTTCAGCTGCTACAACTCCAGGTAATGTGAAAATAGACGTTGAAACAATGGTTCCTACTCCTAATGCTAAGAAATCACGAACGCGTAAGGTTCTTGAAAGGTGAGCATCTTTATCTTGATATACGGTGGGATCTTCTTTACGGAAAATCTTTTCTTTAAAACTAGCCATTGGCTCCTCCTAATTCAGTAATGAGTATTATATGTAGCAACATAATAACCGAACTTAATTAAAATTCTATTATTATATTTTAATGAAACACAAATAAAATTTTAACAGAACATTCATTCACGGTCAATCTTTGACAGTATAAAATACCAGTACATTAACAACGTAAATTCAAAGATTCCAACTCGCAACTCGCACATATTGAGTGAATGCGCTATCATTAAATGCAGAGGTGATGAAGTGATGCGTTATTTGACCAGTGATAGTACAGATATTCGGTATAACTTGGCATTAGAAACTTATTTAATGGAACATGCTGACCTGAGCGAGCCAATTTTATACTTCTACATTAATTCGCCCTGTATTATTTTGGGACGTTATCAAAATGCATATGAAGAAATTAATCAACAGTATGTTTCAGATCACAATATTATTATTACACGACGAACATCTGGTGGTGGTGCAGTTTTCGACGATTTAGGAAATGTTAGTTTTAGTTTTATCACGAAAGATGATGGGGATGCAGTAGGTAATTTCGCTCGTTTTACTGAACCAGTTCTCGAAGCACTACATCAGTTAGGGGCGGTAAATGCACAATTAAGTGGGCGTAATGATTTGCAAATTGATGGTAAAAAGTTTTCTGGTAATGCAATGCATGCCCAAAATGGACGGTTATTTGCCCATGGGACACTGATGTACGATGTTGATCTGACACAGATTGAACATGCGCTAAATGTTCCTAAGGATAAAATTGCATCCAAGGGGATTAAATCTGTGCACAGTCGGGTTACCAATTTAAAACCATACTTTGATCCAGAATTTCAACAATTAACAATAGAAGAGTTTCGCGATAAACTTGCGCTACAAATTCTGGGATTAACCGATCTTTCTGATGCCGATCGTTATTTCATTAACACAGAAACTAAGCAGGGAGTACAAAATTTGTTAGATCAGTATTACCAAAATTGGGATTGGATTTATGGTAAATCGCCGGCATTTAGTTTGCAGCATCGAAAGCATTTTACCGCAGGAACAGTTGATTATCGCCTGAATGTTGAAGCTGGCCACATTAAGCAGATAAAAATCTATGGTGATTTTTTTGGTCAAGGTGTGATTCAAGATGTGGAACAAAAACTAATTGGAGTTCAGTTTGAAAAACAAGCTGTACGGGCTGTTTTTGCTACGTTAGATATTCCGTTTTATTTTGGAAACATTCTATCAGAAAGTTTAGTTGATTTGCTCGTAAATCAGCAAACCGGGCTTAAAAATTAGTTGTAAAAATAAAATAAATTTGATCAATTAGTAACTTACTATTGTCAAATGATTTATCACTCGATATAATGTAAGCGGATAGATAAGTTACTTATCACAGAATAGGTTATTTATTTTGAATGATTTCGCTATTATTTAGAGGAGGGGTATCAAATGTTGAGCAGCGGTATTAGCATTGTTTTTCTTGCGCGTTGGCAATTTGCGATGACAACTATTTTTCATTTCTTTTTCGTGCCATTTTCAATTGGTCTCGGTTTTATTGTCGCGATCATGGAAACATTGTATGTAATAAAAAAAGATGCTGTCTATAAACAGATGACAATCTTTTGGGGTAAGATCTTCTTATTAAGTTTTGCAGTTGGGGTAGTTACCGGCTTAATTCAAGAGTTCCAGTTTGGGATGAACTGGTCGGTCTATTCTCGCTTTATGGGTGATATTTTCGGAGCACCGTTAGCCATTGAAGCGTTAGCAGCGTTCTTCATGGAGTCTACGTTTATTGGCTTATGGATTTTTACATGGGATCGTTTTCCTGCTTGGTTACATTGTGTGATGATCTGGTTGGTTTCGTTTGGGACCATGTTGTCCGCACTGTGGATTTTAGCAGCTAATAGTTTTATGCAAAACCCAGTTGGATACATGATTGATCCAAAAACTGGACGAGCTAATATGGTCAGCTTTTTCGATGTTATTAATAACTATCAGTTAAAGATGGAATTTCCTCATGTAATCTTTGGTGCATGGGCTACCGCAGCAATTGTGATTGCTGGAATGTCAGCATGGGCATTATTGCGTAATAAAACTAAGTTCACTGACTTTTGGCGTAAATCTATCAAGGTTAGTTTGATTGTTGGTTTGATTGCATCGATTGGTGTGATTGCAGCAGGAGACTTGCAGACTCGTTACGTTGCGAATGAACAGCCAATGAAGTTTGCTGCCATGGAAGGTGTTTATAAAACCACTGGTAAGAGTGCTCCATGGGCCGCAATTGCCAGCTTAGACACGCAAAATAAAGAAACTAAATGGTCATTGGATGTACCGTATGCCTTATCAATGTTGACATATCACAAAACAACTGGTGCTGTAAAAGGAATGAATGAAGTTAATGCTGATTTGCACGCCAAATATGATAAGCAATTTGGTAAGTCAATTAACTACTATGTTCCTACCAAGACACTATTTTGGAGTTTCCGTGTCATGGCGCTTTCAGGTGGGTGGTTTGCACTAGTCTCGATTGTCGGTTTGTGGCTGAACCGTAAGTCATCTGAATCGATTTTACGACAACGTTGGTTCTTATATGTACTGGGAATTACGATGTGGCTTCCATTTGCAGCAAACACAGCTGGTTGGATGATTACTGAATTTGGTCGGTATCCATGGGTTGTATATGGTTTACTAACTATTGCAGATGCAGTTTCACCAAATGTTTCTGTAGCATCATTATTAACATCAAATATTTTATATTTTGGGGTCTTTTGTTGCTTAGGAATTGTCATGATTTGGTTAGCACACCGCGAACTACGGAAAGGACCGGATGACTTAGCCTCACTTGATCAGGCAGTTATTGATCCATATGCTAGGGAGGCGTTTTCAAAATGAGTATGACACAAAACTTCTGGTTTTTAGTTATCGGATTACTGTTTAGTATCTTCTTCTTTTTGGAGGGCTTTGACTTTGGTGTTGGTATGTCAGTGAAAGGTTTAGCAAAAGACGAAGAAGAACGCGATATGCTGATTAGTAGTATTGGACCACACTGGGATGGTAACGAAGTTTGGCTGATCACAGCTGGTGGTGCGTTATTTGCATCGTTTCCAATGTGGTATGCTTCACTATTCTCGGGTTTCTATCTGATTTTATTGTTTGTGCTAATTGCTCTGATTTTTCGTGGCGTATCGTTTGAATTCCGCTCACGGATGCACACGGCAAGGGGGCGCAATATTTGGGAATGGGCGTCAACTATTGGTAGTTTCTGTGCACCATTTTTATTAGGAATGCTCTTTACAGCAATGGTTAAAGGAATGCCAATTGACAAAGCTGGTGATATTTCTGCTAGTTTTACTGACTACGTTAATTGGTTCTCAATCGTTGGTGGTGTCGCTGTTGCCCTATTGTGCTTGTTACATGGCTTGAACTTTATTCGATTGAAGACAACTGGAGAACTACGTAAACGAGCGTTAGCATATGCTAAGCCACTTTATTGGGTATTATATGCAGGTGAAGTTGTCTTTGCAGTCTTGGTTTATGTATATACAGATTTCTTTGAAGACAAGCCATTGTCAACACTACTTATCCTAGTAGCAATTGTGGCATTATCCGTGATTGCCCATGTTGGTACATTGCTGGATCATGAAAAATTATCGTTTTTCTCAACTGGACTCACATTAGTTGGCATCGTGGTCCTGCTGTTTAATGGTCTTTACCCACGGGTAATGATTGCTAATAATCCAAAATTTAGTATTTTGGCAGCAGATGCTTCATCGTCTCCATATACATTGCATATTATGACCATTGTGACTGTATCAATTTTGCCAATTGTTCTGGTATACTTTATTTGGAGCTATTGGGTATTTAGAAAACGAATTCAAACTAAAGGCGTGACTCACGCTGAATAAATGTTTATAAGATAGCCGCCAGGTTGCTGTGATTACGCGTTAATCATGGCCAACTTGGCGGCTATCTAACAAAAAAGGGGTGCAAATTATGATTGATCGACGAATCTTCAATTTACCAGGAGCAAAGAAAATTGTTGGTATTTTGGGATTATTGGTTTTTATTCAGGGATTTATGATCTTATTTCAAGGAAAATTTCTGTCTGAGAGTATCGTCGGTCTTTGGAAACGACAGCCGTTGACTAGTGTTACGACGACCACAATTTTATTTGCGGTCGCTTTTTTGCTACGACACACATTGACAATGCTTAAAAACAGAATTGTAGCTCCATTTGTGAACCGGACTTCACAAAATCTGCGCTCTGAATTGATGGCTAAATTATTCAAAATTGGACCAGCAGCAACGAACTCTAGAGGTACAGGGAGCGTCGTTACAATGGCGGTGGATGGTATTGATCAAATCCAAAACTACTTGCAATTAGTATTCATTAAGGTATTTGATATGATGGTTATTCCATGGATTCTATTGGTGTATCTGTTCTTTATCCGCTGGCAAGAGTCTGTGTTTTTGCTATTGATTTATCCAATTATTATTTTATTTATGATTATTTTAGGTTTTGCAGCTCAGGCCAAGGCTGATCAGCAGTATGCGGGTTATCAGCGATTATCAAATAATTTTGTAGATACATTACGAGGATTACCGACATTAAAACAGCTTGGTCTGTCGAAACAGTATGCTAAAAATGTTTTCACAGTTAGTGAAGATTACCGTAAACAAACATTGTCGGTACTGACAATTGCAGTGTTATCGACCTTCGCACTAGATTTTTTTACTACGTTATCGATCGCTGTGGTGGCAGTCTTTTTAGGCTTAGGTCTGATTAAAGGAAGTATTGCACTTTTACCAGCATTGATCATGCTGGTGTTGTCGCCAGAATATTTTTTACCAATCAGAAATTTTGCCAACGATTATCATGCAACATTGAATGGCAAAAATGCGATGACAGCTATTTTTGAGGTGTTAGAGCTACCTGAAATAAAAAATCAAAATGAATTAGTTGATATGACTACAGGTTGGGGCCCCGATGACACACTAAGTTTTGAGAACATTAATGTTTCATATCAAGATGTGGATCGTGATCCCAATCAAATTAGTGACGCTACCTTGCACGATATTAGCTTTGCTGTTTCCGGGTATCAAAAAATTGGTGTTATTGGTAAGTCGGGTTCAGGTAAAACAACGTTAATTGACACATTGAGTGGTTTTTTAACTCCACAAGCAGGTGCAGGAACAATTAAAGTTAATCAAAAAACAGTTCCACATTTAGCACAAAATAGTTGGAAAAAGAATTTCTTGTATATTCCACAGTCGCCATATTTATTTCATGATACGATTGAAAATAATATTCGATTTTATACCCCGAATGCGACTTCACAACAAGTCCAAACTGCTGCTAAACAAGCCGGGTTGAACGAATGGCTAAGCGAGTTACCTGACGGATTACAAACTAAAATCGGTGAAGGAAATCGTGGAGTTAGTGGCGGACAAGCACAACGAATTGCGCTAGCACGGGCATTTTTAGACCAACAGCGTAAAATTTTGCTGTTTGACGAACCCACTGCCCACTTGGATATTGAGACTGAGGCCGAATTAAAACAGACAATGATGCCGATTTTTGCTAATCACTTGGTGTTCTTTGCAACGCATCGTCTGCACTGGTTAAACCAAATGGATTATGTATTGGTACTTGATGAGGGTAAATTGGTACAGCAAGGAAAACCCGAGGAATTGAGCAAACAGTCTGGAGCCTATGCCCAATTGATTAGTGAAATGGGAGGTGAATTGTGATGGACGTTTTAAAAAATGATTCGTGGGTCATGCCATATTTACGCAAATATAAGATGCTATTGGTATTGGTATTATTTTTAGGCTTTTTAACTCTGTTTAGCGGTTCAGCGCTAATGTTTACTTCTGGTTATCTGATTAGTAAATGTGCCACGCACCCATTTAACATACTTTTAGTTTATCCGGCGATTGTGCTAACGCGAGCATTTGGAATTGCTCGTCCCGTATTCCGATATGCAGAGCGACTATCTGCTCATAACTGGGTATTGAGAATTGTATCTAATTTTCGCAAAAAGCTATACGATTCGGTTGAATCAACGGCAGTTGCAATTCGCCAAAAACACCAAACGGGAAGTTTACTTACATTGCTAGCAGATGATATTGAGCATATTGAAAATTTGTATCTCACAACTGTTTTTCCAATTGTGACTGGAATTTTAGTTTATGTCTTTATCATTGTGGGTCTAGGGGTGATTAACTGGCCATTTGCATTATTAATGTTATTACTGGTTGGAATTTTAATGTTTGTGATGCCACTCGTTTCGGTACTTGTTAATGGTGCAAATGAATTTAAACAAAAGCAAATTCAACAAGGATTGTACACTAGACTAACAGATTCTGTGTTGGGTTTAGGCGACTGGTTGATCTCTGGAAGACAGTCTGATTTTATGCAACAACATTTAACGACTAGTAATCAAATTTTTGCTTTACGGCGTAAGGATAAAAACTTCCAGTGGTTTCGTGATTTATTGAGTCAGATTGTGATTGGAGTTGCAGCGATTGCAACTTTAATTTGGGCTGGCACGACAATGACAAATAGCCAAAATGCCGCCAACTGGATTGCTGCGTTTGTGTTATGTATTTTTCCTTTGGACCAAACATTTACTAATATTGCACAAGGGGTCAGTGAGTGGCCGACCTATCGTGAATCAATTAAGCGGGTTAATGCACTGCCAAAAATTGATAATTTAAATAGTAGTCACCAAGAAAAATTGCAAGAGCCATTTAAGCAGTTGACGATTGACCGGGTTAATTTTCAGTACACTGACAGTAAACATTTAGTTTTACAACAGCTTAACTTGGAAGTTAGTGCAGGTGAAAAGATTGCACTGCTTGGCCCAAGTGGTACAGGTAAAAGTACGTTACTGAAGTTAATTCTGGGGGATGAACGTGCAACTGAAGGCTCAATAAATATCAATGGGATTGATATTAGCCAACTTCAGTCTGAACGCGCCAATTTATTTGGTGTTTTGGATCAACAGCCATATTTATTTGATACTTCCATTCTAAATAATATTCGTTTAGGTAATCTTTCTGCAACTAAAGAGCAAGTTCAAAAAGTGTTGGATGAGGTTGAATTGACGTCATTAATTGCCAGTTTACCGGCTGGACTGCAAACTCAAGTTCAGGAGGCCGGTTCTCGGTTTTCAGGTGGTGAACAGCAGCGGTTAGCATTAGCTCGTATTTTGCTACAGGATGCGCCAATTATTATTTTAGATGAACCAACGGTTGCGCTTGATCCGATTACGGAGCAGCATTTACTGCAAACTATTTTTAGAGTGTTGAAAGATAAAACGGTTATTTGGGTCACTCATCATTTGGTTGGTATTAATTATGTTGATCAGGTGCGTTTCATTGAGCATGGTCAATTTGACATGAGCGGTACACCAAAAGAATTGTATGCTAATAGCCAGCGGTTTAGAAGATTGTACGAAATGGATAGAGGAAAAGTGTGAGTAAGCCCGATTAGTCCTAAATATAGTTTTGTAGACACGTCTAAAAAATTGTAAGCAAGTTCAATTAGAAAGTGCAATACAATAAAAAAAGCGAACCAATTTGGAACTGCAACTATTTTTTGAGACAATCAAATAAAAGCAGATTCTAAAAAGTCATTTTGCTTCCGATTAGGCAATCG
>NZ_BJDM01000022.1 GCF_005405145.1 Paucilactobacillus kaifaensis
AAACACCTCCGAATAAATTTTACTTTTTTCGAACGTGCTTTTATATGTTTGTATCAAATTATAACTTCAGTTCCATTCATAGTTCGAATCGTACCTTTTGTTTTACCGTTGTGCTCCGGTTTCTATGCGCGGTTGAACACGCTCTATCCTCTTTGCCACCAATGCTTTTTAGGATTGTTCATTCGTTGTTCTAACTTTTTTTGCTTCCGAATAGCTCTCATTTCAGCATCACGTTTATCTGCCATTTTTCTTTTTGTTTCCGGATCGATATATTCACTGATTAAAATCTGTGGATTATGCTCAACCCCCTGCCGTTCCAGCTCCTTAAAAATTTTAAGAAATGGTTTTTGACGGTAACGAAAACCATCAATCATGATAGAGTAGAAAGCTAAATTACCATTACTAGCTAAATTATCCTTCAATGCAGCTGATCTTTCATTCTCATCGCTAACAGTACTTTTTGCCAAAATGCCAATCTGCATTACCGCATTATTCGGAGTCATTTCAATTTTTAGAATGTTATCCCAAGGAACTGTAATAGCCGTTTCCTTAGTATTATCAGTCACTCCTTTATCGCTGATCAGATAGTCTGGATGATCTAAATGCCCATCCCGAAAAGTTTTATACGCCAAGTAGATAAATAAAACGGCAAAAAAGACTGCCAATAACTTCAAAATTAGCCATGTTTTTACAAAAACAATCGAAAAGAAACCAAGTCCAAACGCCAAGAAAATGATCGAAGTGGTGTAAGTACGGATTTTATCTGGATAGACCTCATATATATTTTTCACAATCAATCCTCTAATTCTTTATTTGACTAAAAAAGTCTGGAATACTTCCAGACTTTAATAGTTACAAATTTGATGATCAGCGTCAAGCTTTACTTGATTGCTGAATTATATTCAACTTTTTTAGAATCTGGTACAGTTTGGAAAAAGACATCAATGCCACTATCATGGATTTCCTTTAAAGCGGCTCGTTCCTCTTCACCGATAGCGACAGTTGGAATCACAAATTCAGTATTTGGTTTCTTCGAAATTCCACCAACGTTTAATGCCTTCAATTCAAGTCCAGCAGCAAGTGCTTCTTGAACTTCCTTAATATACTTGAAGACAATCACTACTTTGTCATTGCCAAATTGGTCTTTCTTCCACTCATCAGCAACTTCAGTAGCAGAATAAACCTTAATACTCAAACCACCAGTTGAATTGGTACTAACATAAATATCTTTCATAAAATCATCGGCTGCAGTGGCGTTATCCACCACATAAACTGAGTTAGTACCAAAACCTTTAGTCCATTTTGTCATCACTTGACCATGAATTAAGCGATCATCGACACGAGCTAAATTAATTGTTCCCATTGTTGTTACCTCCAAATATAAATTAATTATTTAATTGACGTCATTATACTCTCATCATTAACCTTTATGTTGCAAAAAGTTCTTGTCGATTAGTTTCATTCCATCCTTAGCAACATCAATAGAATCATTAATCAACTTATCGGTATCGTTTTCCGCTTCCGAGAAGTTTAACAGGTTAATCAGCAATGGTAAGCTTAGTCCTGTCACAATCTTTAATTCACGATATTTAGCTAATGTGGATAATGAAACGTTCGAAGGGCTACCACCAAGTAAGTCGACTAATACGATTGTTTCATCATACTGATCTTCATTTTGGGCTAAAACATCATAAGCCTGGTCTCGTAATGAATCAACAGACTCGCCAGGATGCAAGCCCAAGCCGGTTACATTTTCTTGTGGACCCATTAAGAGCTCCATACTTTTTACTGTTTCAATTCCCATGTCACCATGTGTAATTACTAAAAATGCACGTTTCATAATTTAATCTTTACCCCCGTTAGCTAGATAATGTAGAAAATACTCAAGACGATCAGTGCACCAGTGAGATATAACAAGGCGCGGGTAATCTTAAGTCCCTGGCGTTGGAAATACCAGTACACAAGTATAACTGCTAGTAATGGTAAAGCACCAGGCAAAATCTGGTTTAAGATCGTGTTTACGTTGAAGACTTTGCCACTGATTGAGAACTTCAGGAAACTGCGGATAGTAATATATTGACCGGCTAAAATACCCATCATGTATAGTCCAAGAATTCCCAAACCATCAATAATTCCTTGCATTCTACCACCAGTCATAATTTCTTTGGCAGCAGAACGACCAAGTGAATATCCCATCTTGGTAAAGTAATAACCATAAGTGAACGTTGCAATGGCAAAACATAGGAACGGCAATAATGCTCCTAAGAAATTACCTTGCTTAGCGAATGGTAAGAACATTGCAATAAAAATATATTGAACCGTTCCAGAATCAATGGAGTCACCAATTCCGGCCAAAGGACCCATCAAACCAACCTTAGTGTTGTTGATCATGTCTTCTGAAATTGGTTCCTCACCATTTGCCAACGCCTTAGCACGCGCTTCTTCAAGGGATAAGGTAACACCTGTTAAGGTTCCACCACCCCAAGTAGCTTGCGTGTTAAAGAATAATAAATGGCGCTGAAATGATTTGGCTAATTCGTCTTTGTCCTTATATAATTTCTGTAAAGATGGAATTAGACCGAAACAAAATGAAGGAGCTAGCATACGGTCAAATGTATGAGGAACTTCATTAGCCCACCACCAGCCAAACCATGACTTCATCAAGTCTTTGTTGGTAAGTGCATCTGGCTGTGGAATTCTGTGTTCAGTCGTTGCTTGTGGTTCATCGTTAGTTGCTTCTACTGTTGGATTGTCACTCATTGTCTAGTCCTCCTTTAACTATTTTCTGATGCATTCTTTTGTGAAAGCATTACATATAAGATCGCAAAAATAACACCGAAGATTGCGTAGATAGTCATGTTGATTTCTAGTTTGGCAAACGCCACACTCATAAAGTATGCCAAGAAGAAGAATGGCAATAAGCGTTTCTTACCAATAACTTGCATGATAATCGCGATCCCTAAGGCTGCAAGCCCACCACCAACACTGTTAAGCACATGAATGATTGTTCCATGTTCAATGTTGGAAACTAGCCCTGAAATAACTGGGGCACCAAAGTAAAGGGCAATGAAGATTAGTGGAATGAATAACACAAACGAAATCAGTGCTGGAATTCCGATGATTGAAAATCTCAAACCACGCGCATTTCCTTCTCGAGCGTATTTATCCATTGGTTTCAAAGCAAAAGTGTTCAGGAAGAACCTAAATTGATATAGGTAACTTCCTAATAGAGCAACTGGAACCGCAATCGCAATTGCTCCTTGAGGGCTCATGTGTCCAAGCAAAGCAACCGGAACCGCAATCGCAGCACCAATAGCTGGTTCAGCTGGTAACGCACCACCCGGAGCAACAAATCCCATGTAAACTAATTGAATGGCAGCTGTTACAATCATGGCTTGCTTAATATCGCCCATGATAAATCCAACCATCATCCCTGTCATTAATGGACTGAATCGCATTGTTAGTGTCGCAAATCCGAGAATTCGTGATTCAACTAATGCAACCCAAATGGCAATCAACAAAGCTTGCCAAACTGATAATGTGACATGCATTATAAATACCTCCCTAAATATAAGAAATGTGATAGTAATAATGGCAAAAAATAATTACTTCACCAAAAAATAAATTTTTAAAGCCTAATTACATTATATATGATTGCGCTTTCATTACAAGCTTGAATATTAACTTTTTTTAAGATACTATGGATTTATTATTGAAAGGGGTATCATAATGGCTAATTTAACGGTTTATGTCGTTCGACATGGCGAAACATTATTAAATACTTTTAATCGAATGCAAGGCTGGTGTGATTCTGATTTAACTGATAAAGGACGTCAAGATGCAATTAAAACGGGGCAAACAATTCGTTCGGTCCACTTTGATTACACCTACTCCTCGGACCTCAACCGCGCAATTGATACTAAAAATCTGATCTTGCAGCAATTTGACTACACCCCAAAAGTCTCGCGGGTTAATCATGATTTTCGTGAAATTTTGTTTGGTTATTTTGAAGGCCTAGATTCCGATGCAACTTGGCGCGATGTCGGCCAACCAGCTGGCTATCAAACTCAAGAAGAAATCATCGCTGATAAAGGTTTAATAGAAGCACGTCGCCTAATGCATCTAGCTGACCCCAGCAATTTGGCCGAAACATATGAACAAGTAATCCATCGGTGGCAAACTGGATTGAATCAATTGCTTGCAGAATGTGCAGATGGGGCCAACGTCCTTTTAGTTACTCATGGTACTTTTATTAGAACGTTAGCAGACTTTCACCACATTGACACGTTAAATAACTACCCTAAAAACGGCGGTATTTCTATTTTGAAACTGACGGATAACGACTCAGATTTAATTACCTACAATGAATAACTACTGATTATTTTCCTAATGAAAGGAGTGGATTTTTTGAACCCCGAGTTGTTGCAAACCTTTTTAAAAATTGTGGAGTACAAACAAATCTCTCAGGCAGCAGACTCGTTATATATCACTCAGGCAGCTGTCAGCAATCGATTGCGCCGATTAGAATCACAATTGGGTGTCACACTAATCAATCGGTTGAAAGGACAATCAATTGTGACTCTCACGCGTTACGGTGAAAAACTGGTTCCGATTGCAGAACAATGGATGCAGCTAGTCCATCAAACTACCAATTTAAAGGAATCCGCTAATTTTCATAATGTTAAAATAATTAGTGCCCCATCGATCAGTGAGTCGATTCTTTCTGTAGTTTGTCCCATGCTAATGCAAGAGGACCCTGCACTACGATATTCATTAATTAATGGTAATGCCGATACAGTCTATAATGGTGTTGCAGATGGCGTCGCAGATATTGGGTTTGCATTTTACAAAATGTATCGACACCAAATTACCACGCGAAAAATAAGTGAAGAAAAGTTGGTCCTAGTTACTAACAGTCACAGTAAGTACCCTGACATGGTAACTGTGGATATGTTGTCACGACATGACGAAATATATATGCCTTGGAATGATGAATTTGATGCTTGGCACACAATGTGCTGGGATAGCGAACTGCAACCGCTAGTAACTCTTGATTCTGGCGTCTTAATTTTACCCTATCTATCATTTAAACAAGCTTGGGCTTTAATTCCAGAATCACTAGCACATCAGTTGTTAGTTCGTGATCCTACTTTGCGCTCATTGCATTTAATTGAACAACCACCAATTTTACCGGTAGTTGCTGTTAAAAAGAAATCCCCTGGCATGGAACAACAAGAGCTTGAACGATTGGAATTCAAAATTCGATCTGAGCTTTACAAGATTCATCAGGCTAAAATTTAATCTTTGTTTGATAAATCAGTGCACCATAATCAAATAAACCGGTATGGTTCACAATTCGAAGTTATCGCGATTTTAATTGACTAAACGCGTTCACAACCGCAGAAACCTGCACACAACAATAAAATAAACGGGTATAATTTCATAATTCGAAGTTATCGCGATTTTAATTAACTAAACGCGTTCACAACCGCAGAAACCTGCACACAACAATAAAATAGAGGGTACGATTCACAATTCGAAGTTATCGCGATTTTAATTGACTAAACGCGTTCACAACCGCAGAAACCTGCACACAACAATAAAATAGAGGGTACGATTCACAATTCGAATCGTACCCTCTATTTTACCGTTGTGCTCCGGTTTCTGAACGCGGTTGTTCACGCTCTTCCAATTGCAAAATAATGTCCCTCTGGGTCCCTGAAATTGAATGCTGGCTGACCTGCATTATCCACGATTTCACCGACATCACTGGAAAAATGTAGCATTTTGTTTCTGGCCGCATTAACATCTGCCACTAAAAACATTAGTGATGGTATTTCTAAACTTACTTCCGGTGAATATTTTTTGATGAACGAAACAGAAAATAGACTAATCTGAGCACCATCATTAATCGCCAACGTTACTTGTTTAAAACCTTCGGGTAAAGGATTAGTTGCAATAATTTTTGCATCTAATGCTTGTTCAAAGAATGTCGCAATTTTTTCAACATCATTGACGTACAACATTACTTGTAAGTTGCTATTCATCTTCATCCATCCTTGCTATTAATTAATCCGCTTGTTCAACGTCTCGAATCAAAATTTCATTGACTCCAATATTTTCTGGTTGTTCTAACGCATACACAACCGCATTGGCAATGATCTCCGGTTGCATTCCATGAACCGCTACAAACTCTTTTGATTGTTGTTGCTTTACTGGATCACCAATTGATTCATACAGATTAGTATTTACTGTTCCTGGTGCTATTAAAGTAACTCGGATATTTTGCCCAATTTCTTCTTGCCGAACACCATCCATAATCGCCCTAACAGCAAACTTGGTACTAGCGTACATCGCAAATTCTGGTACAACAACGTGACTGGCATTAGATCCCATCGTGATAATATGACCAGAGCCTTGTTGATGCATTACTGGCAGTGCTGCCTTAGTCCCATATAAAACACCTTTAACATTTACATCCACTAATTGTTCCAATTGAGCCACCGATAAATCATTTAATTTACCAACTGGCATAACCCCAGCATTGTTAAATAATACGTCAACACGGCCATACGTTGATACGTCCAAATCAATCAAGTTTTGTACCTGTGTAAAATTAGTAACATCTGTCACAGCGTAAATAGCTTCCCCACCATTAGTCTTAATTTCAGCAACTAATGATTGCAATTTTGCTTCGCGGCGAGCTCCAACAACCACCTTAGCTCCTTTTTTTGATAATGACAATGCCGTTTGGCGGCCGATACCAGTTGAAGCACCAGTAATAACAACTACCTGATCTTTAATTTGCATAATTTTCTCCTCAGTAAATGTTTAATTTATTAATCTTAGCTTAGCACATCAAATCTTGATAAGAAACGTATTTGTCATGGTCGTTTTGACATTACCAATAGTCTTTTTGCTTTCAGAATAAGTCTAATCAATGATATAATTATTTTATAATAATTATGCTTAAACATGAAGGGTTGTGGACGCCTTGGTCTGGGTTAACCTCACCAAGTAAAAAATAATAAAATAAAGAATTGAATTGGAGAAAATATATGATTGACGACGATCCGCATATACAAAGCACTAACCAACAATGGTGGCAAATGACTTCTGACCAGCTGGCCAAAAAACTGCAGACTAATCCTGAAGAAGGCTTAAGTCGATCAGTGGCACAGCAGCGGTTAGAACAAAATGGCCGTAATGAATTAACAACGAAAAAGAAGTCAAACTTTATTCGATTTATCAAACAATTCAATAACAGCATCATTTACATTTTGGCCATCGCTGCCATCATCACATTTTTTATGCAACATTACTCAGACTCAATAGTTATTGCGTTAGTAATTATTGCAAATGCGATTATTGGTTACGTACAAGAGCGCCAAGCAGATGATGCCCTAGCTAAAATTAGTGAATTATTAATATCCAAGAACTTTGTCATTCGAGGTGACGAAAAGTTAGAACTCGACTCGCGTGAAATTGTGGTTGGTGACCTCGTTAATTTAGAAGCTGGGGATGCAATTCCGGCTGATTTACGTTTGGTTTCTGCCGATAATTTTACCGTACAAGAGTCTTCTCTAACCGGTGAATCAGTTTCTGTTGAAAAAACAGATGAACCATTGGCTGGTGATAACTTAGCCATTACTTCTCAAACCAACATGGCGTTTGCGTCAACATTGGTAACCACTGGGTCAGCATTAGGAATCGTGACCGCTACCGCAGTTGATACTGAAATTGGACATATCCAACAGTCAGTTAGTGCTGTAAAAGAACAACCAACACCATTAATGCGCAACTTAAACCGCCTTGGTTTTGGCTTATCCATTGCCATATTGATTGCTGCCGTCCTCTTGTTTATCATTGGGTGGATCACCAAAGTCTATAGTCTTCCTGCCCTACTAATTGTGATTGTTACGATGGTAGTTGGATCGATGCCGGAAGGTTTACCAGCTAGTACCTCCGTTGTTTTAGCAATGGGAACGCGACAAATGACAAAGAAAAACGTCATTGTTAAAACCCTGCCAGCTGTTGAAACTTTAGGTGCCGTTGATATCGTTAATACTGATAAAACTGGTACCTTAACTAAAAATGAAATGACGGTGACTGTCGCCACCACCAAAGATCGAGTTTATGAAATTAGTGGTGCTGGCTACGATGCTAATGGAAACCTCGATTTAGGTGGACAATTAAAATACAATGGTGAGACTGTTGATTGGCAAGCTGATCAGAATATGGAATGGCTCGTTAATATTGCCGGTCAAACAACTGATGCTCAACTGCATTTTGAAAACGGCGTTTGGGAAATCACTGGTGAACCGACTGATGGAGCTTTAACCACTCTTTTCAAAAAACTAACAGGTGAATATCCAGACTCTGAACCGCTTGATTCATTACCATTCGATTCTGCCACTAGATTCTCTGCCCGCCTTGTTGATTTTAAGGGACAGCGTGTCCTGATGCTTAAAGGCTCACCGGCAACGATCGTTAATATGGCAACCAATAATGGTACTTCCGTTGATGAACAGTATTGGGATAAACAAATGGCTAAAATGGCCGCTCAAGGACTACGAGTAGTCGCACTTGCTTACCAGCCAATGCCGTCTTCCACTACTGAAATTAATCAAAGCGAGATTGGCCACCAAATGACCATTGCTGGTTTGGTTGGAATGATTGACCCGCCCCGCGAGGAAGTTGCGCAGTCGATTAAACAACTAAGACAAGCGGGAATCAAAGTTAAAATGATTACTGGTGATCACCCTGATACCGCTAAAGCAATTGCAGCTAATCTTGGTTTAGATGAACGAATCAGTGCTATTACAGGACCAGAAATTGATCAACTCACACCAGAACAGTTACAAGAAAAGATCGATGATTATAACGTTTTTGCTCGAACTACTCCCATGAACAAACTACAAATTGTTAATGCACAACGCGCTAACGGTCATGTTATTTCAATGACTGGCGATGGAGTTAACGATGCTCCTGCTCTTAAGCAAGCTGATATTGGTGTTGCAATGGGAATCAAAGGTACTGAGGTAGCTAAAGAATCAGCTAATATGGTATTGGCCAATGATAAATTTACCGATATTGTTGCTGCGGTTCGCGAAGGTCGCCATGTGTTCGACAACATTAATAAAACCATCCGATTCCTTCTTCCAACCAGTTTTGCTGAGGGATTGGTGGTCGCATTCAGTATCTTGTTGGGTCAAGAAATGCCCCTATATCCAACACAATTGTTATGGATCAACATGGTTTCAGCACTCACAATTCAGTTTGCGTTTATCTTCGAGCCACCAGAGAGTGGTATCATGTTGCGCGGTCCGCGGTCAGTAAAATCAGGGATATTGTCTAAGATGGATATTGTTGAAATCATCTATGTCTCGGTTTTAATTTCTGGACTAGGACTTTGGGCATTTGATTGGGTCACTGGTATGGGTGTCTCGACTGTTGTTGCAAGTACAATGACGTTGAACATTATTATCTTTGGTAAAATTTTCTATCTGTTTAACATTCGTAACTCGTACCCTGTTTTTTCTAGGTACTTCTTTCAAAACAAGATGGCTTTTTATATCATTGGCATTTTGATTCTGCTGCAAATGGGAATTATTTACCTTCCATTTATGCATGGAATTTTCCATACAACCAGTGCCAACTTCTTCTATGGCTGGTTGATTCCTATTATTGCTGGTGTAATTGTGTTAGTAGTAACGGAAATAATTAAACTTTTCCGCATTGCTTATCGCAAACAGAGTAGTAAAAAAGGTGAACAATTTAGTCAAAACTAATCTTCAATACAATAATTAATGTTACAGCTTCTGAATACACAATGAGACCGGGAAATTGGTTAATTTCCTGGTCTCATTTTTGGATTAAAATTGTAATTATTTACCAACCAACGTTCCCTAAATCGCTCGGCAATTCAATTGTGCCTTGCTCAAGTTCTTCAAAAACTTCATCTAATTTTTGCAAAGCCTCGTCCAATTGTGGTCTAGTAATCACCAAAGGTGGCTGGAATCGCAATATATTTCCTTGCAGTGTAATAATTACCAACCCTTTTTGAAACGCACGATAAATAATCTTAGTGGCAGCTTTCTCATCAGCTACTTTAGACTCTTTATCTGTAACAATCTCAATTCCACCATTTAAACCATACATTCTAACATCACCAATAAATGAGTACTTGGCTTGCATCCGTTCAAATGCTTGCTTAGCATATTCTCCATCAGTGGCCGATTTTTCAACTAAATGTTCTTCCTCAATTACATCAAGTGTCGCCAACGCAGCTGCACAGCAAACTGGATTCCCTGATGTTGTAAATAAGTGCGCCGGTGCATCAAGCGATTCCATGATCTCTTTTTTGCCAATTACTGCACTGAGTGGCATCCCAGATGCAATGGACTTTCCAACCGACATTAAATCTGGTTCAATATCAAAATTATCAATGCTCCACATTTTGCCAGTGCGACCCAATCCTTGGTTAACTTCATCAACGGCAAATAAAATTCCATGTTCCTGACAAAAGTCATAAACCAAGTGCAAATATTCGTCTGGAGCCTTGACGATCCCACCGTCTCCTTGAATTGGTTCAATTAACACGACCGCTGTTTCGTCGGCTGGTAAGAATGTTTCAAATGGACGCTTAAACTCATCAAAATAACGCAATGAAATATCATGTAAACTTTCATTAGAGTAGTGGCGATATGCATCCGGAAATGGTACGTGAACAACATTAGGCAACATTGGCCCAATTTTCCTTGTCATATTTAAGCTAACTCCTGACAAGGTCTGTGAGCCATAAGTCGAGCCATGATAGCTGTTCATATATGAAACAACATATGAACGACCAGTGTATGCACGAGCAAATTTGATAATAGCATCGTTAGCATCGGATCCTGAATTCCCAAATGTTACCATCTTTTCAGAATTACCCGGAGCTAGTTGTGCTAAACGTTTAGCAAGTTTTTGTCCAGGCTCATGATGAAAATAGGCTGGCGTGTAATGGATTAGCTTTTCGGCCTGTGCTGCAATTGCGGCAACTACCTTTTCATGTGTGTGACCAACATTAATTGCTGAAGCACTCGCTAATAAATCTATGTACTTATTACCATCGACATCGACTAACTCGGCTCCATGAGCATGGTCAACCACTAAATCAAAATAATTAATTCTGGCTGATTTAGCATAGTGTTTGTTTTCCTCAGTAATCAAAGCATGGGCCTGATCAGTTTTTGGTTTCATAATATATGTACTCCTCCACGATTAATTTTATGTGAAAAATATACATAAAATTCTAATCCTTTTTTAATTTTATGTCAATTCAATTAAATAACTATCATAAAAAGCTACAGTAAAATCTAACTTTTACTGTAGCTTGCTTCTTCTTTGCAACTTGATAAACATTATTTTAACGCATCAATTTGTTGTTTTAATTCTATTAACTCCTGCGTACTTGCCTCATCTGACAGCATTAATTGATCGTATCTTAATTGCAACAATGGCAGGTTGCTTGGCTGTTTGGCATGGACTGCTGTTTTAACTGGATCGATCAGCTGTTGATTTTCGAATAGCAAAGTTCTGGTTACTACCTGCTGGCGAAAATCAATATCATGTGAGACTAGTAAGACTGTCCCTGGATAATTACTAAGATAGTCAGCTAGTGCATCCAAAGCCTGTCTATCTAAAAAATTAGTAGGCTCATCTAAAACTAGAAAATTACTATCACTAAGCAAAACACTTAGGAGTTGAAGTTTAACTTGCTCTCCTCCACTCAATTCACTAATTTGACGTGAATAAAATAAACTAGTTATTCCAAATGCTCCCATGACTTGCCGCGTTCGATTATCATAAAGTACACTGGCTGTTTGTAAAAAATGCCACACAGACTGATCCATTGGCAATTTGGTAATATCTTGCTCAAAATAACCGATGGTTGCACTTGGAGATAACTGAGTGTGCGGTTGCCGCGTTAAAATAGCTCGAATTAAGGTAGTTTTCCCGACTCCATTAGGACCAACTAGTGCCACTCGTTCGCCAGGCTTAATTTGGAAAACTGCTTTTTTTAATAAACACCTTTCACCTAATTTCAATTGTAACTGATTAACACTTACAACTGTCTTACCGGTAAATACCGGAAAATCAGTGGCCATTAACTTAATGGATGATTTTTGAAAAGGTTTAGTAACTGTACTTTGTTTGTGAGCTCGTTCAAGCATTGCATGCGCACTTTTCTCCATCTTACCTGCATTTTGTTCCCGAGCAGACTTAGTTTTAGCTAACTCAACTCGACCCATTTTACGGCTACCGCGTCTAATCTGACTTGCCTTTTCTTTGCGCGCTTGTACTGCCAATTTAAGGTCATGCTCTTTTTGGTGTTGGCGATGATAGGCCTGTAATTGATTAACTTGTTGTTGCTCGTTTAATGCTTCAAACTCTTCCAAACGGCCATCAAATTGAGTGTACTCATGATTAGTAACCTCCCAAATTTTATTGGCAACCTGTGCTAAAAAATGGCGATCATGCGAGATAACAAGAACTAATCCGTTCAATTGATGAATCTGTTGCACTAACCATTTTTGGTGACTTTCATCTAGGTTGGCAGTCGGTTCATCTAAAATCAGAATATCTGCTTGTTTTGATAATGCAGTCATAATTTTAGCAACTGTCTCTTGACCACCACTTTTATCGATCAATGGATTGACTTGCTGCACAAATTCAACGTTTCCTTGAATCAAGCGTTGTCCTGCAAAATCTTTGTCCTGTTGGGCAATAATTTTCATAAGCGTTGTCTTACCAGCACCGTTATTACCAATGATTCCAACAATATCACCAGCACTAGCAGTTAGATTATCAGCTTTAAATAATATTTGACCCGCTACTATTTTGCTAATTTGTGTTAGTTTAATTTGAGTCATTTATGAATCCCCCTTTACGGGATCAATTATGTTTTAGGGCACACAAAAAGCACACCTATTTTAAAGTGTGCCGACTATTTTGATACAGCCCGCACGTACCTAATCAATCCCAACAAAAAATATAAACTCCACCCATAAAGCTTGGATGTCATTTCGCTGTTGAAAATGATTAGATGCGCATTGGCTTAATACCTCGTTTTTCTTTGATAAAAGTAATATAGCATGTTCAAATGTGAAAAACAAGGTTTGTTGTTTTTGGACAAAGAAAAAAGCTCTCTACAAAATATTGTTTGCAAAGAGCGTTGAGTTTTAAGGTTAGGCTAATCTTTCTTTTCTTCATGACAAATTAATTCTAACGAAAATTCTGCTGCCTGATTTTCCATCTCTAATCGTTCTTGTATTTCATCTTGGTTTAAATGGTTCATCGAACATCATCCTTTCCTTGTTCAACTGTACCTGACTATGACTTAAGTCTACCAAATAGTTTTGAAGAAACAATGAATTTTAATTTAAACTTTATGGTTATCATAAGTAATATATAAATGCAATCAAACTAAAAGAGCCACCAATTTTAATGTTGGCGGCCCTTTCGGAAGAACCAAGCGACTTTGTAATCACTGTAATCAACTAACTCTTCCACAAAGTTGCTATTTAATATTCCCTAGCGCACGCTGGTAACTACAATCATCCATATATAGTTTCGATATTTAGAGTCACACTTACGCTGCTGCTTGCCTACTCACCTTCAGCATCTAGGAAACAATCCTTGTTCTAGAAACCAAATTCACGATGATCTGATTTCCCTGCTACGACACAAGAACTATATGTCCTTCCTCAATTAGTACTATAGCATATGATGTAAGCGATTACAACTAAAGAATTCTACTTTAAGAAATCTTAATATTTGGTAAGCGGTTAATCAATTTTCAGCTTCATTAATATCGTCATTCATCGTCTGCAGGTCCAATTGTTTTTCCCTAAATTCGGTGTTTTTAACTGGTAAATGTTGTACCAAATTTTCTAGCACTTGTGCGGAAACCTCAGCCTGATCAATTGTAAAATCAAGAATATGCCCACCAAAATCTTTTTGGGAGCTCAAAAAATGCCAGTGAAAACCACCAACGGTTGCTCCTTGAAACAAATGTGGTGCATAGTAACCAACCACTGTCCCACTAACCTGATCTTGCTCAAATTCTGGTTGAACACGAGTCGCTGCAGTCAAATTAGGGAAAGGTCGGTTTTGTTTATTAACTGCTCTTGTATGCATATGCGTGAAAGTCCCATCAATTCGCAGTCCAACAAAAACATTATCCATTTTCAACTCACCTAATAACTGTTGTTTCAACTGTTCATCAGTCATCCCCACTACCGAACGATGTTCCTGCGCATCCATAAAGTGAACTGCCGCAAACGGAACTTTGGTTTCAGGCGTCAATGGAATCACATCCCCAGAGCCTTGCACTTTAAATGCTTGACCGTCTACAATTACCATTTCACCATCTAAACAATCGGCCGTCCCAATTCCGGTGTCACCATGTTCCATTAATTCCCCTAATGGTAACGTTCCTTCAAATAAGCCACCAACCAGCATGGCAAGGGTCCCATGCTGATATAACGTTGTAGTATCTCTCAAATTACTGCCTCCTATTTTAAAAAAATGTGAGCCGCGGCAAACATATGTCAGCAAATACAAATACACTTATTGAATCCACTAACCAATAAAAATAGAGCCATCAGTGCCACTCAACCACACCTTAACTCTACTCTTTTTTGACCTTATTTTAAAATTGATCAGGTAACAATGTTTGCCCCAATTCAGCATTGTGTGAATAATCAATTGGAATGTCAACAACTACAGGACCATCTGTAGCAAAAGCTTTATCCAATACATCACTCAACTGATCCGGACTTTCAACACGTAAGCCAGTAGCACCAAAGCTCTGTGCATATTTAACGTAATCAACTGGACCAAACTTAACCGCTGCATCCTTACCATACTTCATAATTTCTTGGAATCGAACCATATCGTAGTATCCGTCATTCCAAATCAAATGAACAGTGTTTAACCCTAACCGGACTGCAGTTTCTAGTTCTTGACCAGTAAATAAGAATCCAGCGTCCCCAGAAACTGAAACTGATTTAGCGTTGGGGCGTACTAACGCCGCCGAAATCGACCAAGGTAGCGCTACTCCAAGTGTTTGCATCCCATTACTAAACAATAAATGACGAGGCTCATAACTTCTGAAATGACGAGCCATCCAAATATAATGACTACCAACATCAACAGAAACAGTCATATCATCATCAACGCGTTTTTGCAAAGCTTCAATGACAGCTAGTGGATGATTTAAATTACCCTTACCAGCCGGTGCAGTCTCTTGTTGATCTACTTCGATTTCGGTATGCAAATCTTGTAAGTATTGTTTTGATTCATCAGCTGGTTGATAGTTTTCAACTTGATCAGCTAAATGTGAAACTGTCGCCGCAATATCACCAATCAATTCTGTGGTTGGCTGAAAATTCTTATCCAACTGCGGTGCCGTGGTATCAATCACAGTAATTACAGCATCTTGCTCAGCATTCCAATTACGCGGCTCATATTCGATGGCATCATAACCAACTGTAATCACCAAATCAGCATGTTTAAGCAATTTATCTCCTGGTTGGTTCCGGAACAATCCCACTCGACCAAAGAAATAATCTTGTTCAAGCTCGTGTGAAATAATACCAGCTCCCTGGAAAGTTTCGACAACAGGGATTCCAGCTTTTTTAACCAGTTTACGAATCGCCGCCGTAACGTCTGGCGAAGAGGCGCGCATTCCCACTAAGAGCACTGGTAACTTAGCAGTCTTAATCCGTCGTACTAGTTCTGCGATTGATTCACCACTAGCCGGTCCCAGTTTAGGTGCTGATAAAGGTGGCAGCGCTTTGGTTGTAACCTTAGCGTCATCCACATCTTGCGGTAAACTAATGAAACTAGCACCCTGCTTTCCTTCTGTCGCAGACTGAAACGCATTAGCAACCACTTCAGAAATATTCTCAGGATCACCGATTTCAGCACTAAATTTAGTGATTGGTGCAAATAACTCTTTATTAGCCATGCTTTGATGAGTTTGACGGAATAAATCCTTCAATGGCACTTGACCAGAGATTGCAACAACTGGATCTCCTTCGGCCGTTGCCGTAACAACTGGTGTGGCTAAGTTACTAGCTCCTGGACCTGACGTTGTTGCTACCACACCCGGTTGGCCAGTTAAACGACCAATTCCAGATGCTAGAAAACCAGCATTTTGCTCGTGCCGAGTTACAATTAATTGCGGCGCATTTGGATCCTTTGGGTGATCAAGCAATTCAAAGAACCGATCAATCTTTGCTCCTGGAATCCCAAATACATACTTAACCTGATGATTAATTAAACTTTCGACCAGTGCATCTGCTCCGTAACGTTGTTCATCTGCCAAAGTAATTCCTCCCTTATTCCACTCTTAAATTAATCTTAGATTACCACTTTTTTTTCAGATACAAAATTATCTTTTTAGTTTGTGAAATAAAGTGAAAATTAAGAACGTTGATTTAATCAGTTTTCTTAGTGTTATAGCTTTTACAACCGCTTTAAAAAAATAATTATTACACATTATAAATTCACATGAATCGGATTATTTGGCAAACGTATAAATCTAGGATAGAATATTGTGTACGATTGAATACATAATATTTTAGGAGGAACCACCTTGAATCATGATTTAAACCAACCACTCAACATAGATGACCAAATTTGTTTTGCCCTTTATGCAGCTAATAAACGTTTTAATCGTTTTTATTCTGAAGTATTAGCTGAGTTTGAACTTACATACCCTCAATATATCGTTTTATCGACTCTGTGGGACACTCCAGATGGTGAGCTAACCATGCATGAGCTTGGAGATACTGTCACGCTCGATAGTGGTACCTTGACACCATTACTAAAACGCCTAGAAAAACATGGCTGGATAAAACGTAGCAAAGATCCCGATGATGAACGTCACGTTTTGGTTAAATTAACGACCAAGGCAAATCAAAGCAAACTATCAATCGTTCACAAAGTCAAAAATAGTCTCAATCGATTGGATTTACCACAACAAGACTATGAAAACCGAGTTAATGAAATTAATGACATCACCAGACGCCTTGATGATATCATTCCACAAATATAAATTGGCTTGGTAACTATTTAAAAGGTCGATTTTGTTTGCTATTAAACTTTTATTTATGAATCCTTACACTTAAAAATGGTGTTAAGAACTTCGAAACATGAAGTTCTTAACACCATTTTTTATTTCACACTCATTAATTTAATAAGTTCAACATCTCAATAATCGCGACTAGGTTATTCAATGCATGCAGCATAATTACATTTTTAATTTTTCCTGTTTTTTGGTACACATACGCCAAAACGCCACCCATGTAAAAATAAATTAAAAAACTAATTAACGTTGTGCTAGAGTGCCCTAACGAAAAAACAACTCCAGACAACAATATCTTCCACCAGAACTGATCTGGTTTAAAAAATAAATTAGTCAAAACACCACGAAAAATAAGTTCCTCTGCAAAGGGTGTTAATAGAACAGTTGAAAGGCTAAAGGCAACCATAATCAGCATATTACTGTTCATTAGATTTGCCACAGCGTGGTTATTTGCTGTTTGGGTCTGATGGTTCAACAGTACATTTAGCCAACCTAAAATGACTTGTCCTACAAAAATAGCCACATATCCTAAAATCACCGTTCTAAAATCCTGCAATGGCCTACTTGGCTTAATCTGTGTGCGATTATATCGTCGATACAACCTGTAAGCCCAGTTAATGATCACCAAAAATAGACCGACAAAAATAACTAAACCAGACACCGATACTATATCTAGATGCGAATGATTTTTGATTAACATCATTGCAGTTGGTGGTAACTGAATTAAGATAAATAAAACACCAATTAAAGCGATTCGCTTTAATAAACCCACTAGCCATTTAAAAAAATTGCCTGGGGTTTTCTCGTGCCAAAATTGGTCCCATGTTTGTGTCTGCATTTTATTGCTCCTTATCACGTCGTGCTATTTGTGCTTTGGCAACCACCACCGTAATTAATGTAGTGGCCACCACAAAACCAATAATCCAAGCGATGATCAGCCAAATGCCAGTCAGGAACCCACTCAAAGTCCCCCAGACTAGCCCGCCAAAAATAATCGCCGCGATACAAATAATCAATAATAATTGTGCTTTGCTCATTTGATTACTCCTAATTTTTCAATATTGCTACTATTGCATACATGAAAGTATATCATACTCATTAATCGTTAATTACATGATATTTTTGTTTGACAAATATTTTATTAGTTGTTATATTATCCTCATACCAATACTATATTGAATATAATATGACAGGAGAAATAGTTATGAGCATTCCAATCACTACTGAACTGTTAGATGGCTGTGTCCTAGCTTTACTGACAAAAGAAAACTATTACGGGTATGCACTGACACAACGGGTACAAGAGTTTACCCCCGTTTCAGAGTCTACGATGTATCCAGTCTTACGCCGTTTGCGTAAGGAAAAATGGCTGGATACCTATGACGAACCATATCAGGGCCGTAACCGACGATACTATCGCATTACTGATAACGGTAGAACCAGGTTAACGGAAATCCAAGCAGATTGGTCACAATATCGTGACACTGTGAATCAAATTTTGGGAGGAACAACTGATGGAAACTAATCCATACATCAAAGAACTGGCAAAATATCTAACACAACTAACTAAAGAAGAACAAGAAGACGTATTAGATTTTTATAGTGAATATATTCTAGATGCACAAATGACCAGTGAAGCAATGATTGTTCACAAATTAGGTACGCCTAAGCAATTGTCGCGAAAAATTTTAGCAGACTATTCAATCCGTGCACTTGATAATGAGGAAGCCGGGTTACCCCATTATGAACCTAAATCAAAGAAAAATATTCGGATGATTTGGTTGGTAATACTAGCACTACTCGCCTCTCCAGTTGCTATTCCACTAGTAATCGCTGTTATCGCTGTAGTGATCGGTTTCTTCATAGCCATTATCGGCGTTTTGATCGCCCTTGTTCTGACGCTACTTGGCATTGTCATTGCTGGTTTAGCCGCTATTGTTGGTGGTATTACGGTCTGGAGCGCCTCAATTCCGACAAGTATCTTCTTCATTGGTGTCGGTGTAGCTGCCCTAGGTTTAATGTTAATTATTGCTCCTATTGGTTACTTAGTAATTAAAGCATTAATCCAAATGACAGCTAACTTCACCCAATGGATCTATAATCGCTACATTAAAAACAAGCACAAACAAAAAAATGAGGTGGCATAACGATGAAAAAATCTCTTATTATCGGCGCAATTATGACCGCAATTGGAATTTTTGCCATTCTGATTGGATTAGCCAATGGCGCTTCAACCAATTTAGTCTGGCAAAATGGGGTTAAGATCGACAAATCGTACCATTCTTCTAAGCAACTAAATCAATTTAAGCACCTAACCTTAAATACTAATGACTATGATGTCACAATCCAAACTGGTACAGAATTCAAGATTGAAATTGATGGTTCCAAATTATCTAAACCAGTCATTACCCAAGACGGTGATAACCTGACAATTAGTAATAAAGCGTTTGATCCGGTTAATATTGGTTTTGGTCGCATCAACCCGACTTTAACAATTACAGTTCCAGACGATACACAACTTGAAACAATCAAAGGGAACTTAATTGATAGCGATTTAACTATCAATACTCTCCAAACCAAAAAAGTACAACTTGAATTAGACAGTGGCTCGATTAATGCCCATAACTTTACTATTAGCGATGGTGGCCAACTGACGATGGATAACGGCGGTGCTGAAATTAAAAACTCAAATCTCGAAAACGTCAATTTAAAACTCCAAAACGGATATACTGAATTTGAAAATAACACACTGACCGGCGGGACATACGAATCAAGCAATGGTTCACAAGAATTTGATAATGTAACGTTCAAGTCAGTCGTAAATGTCAAAAACCGTAATGGAAAAATTGAAATGGAAAGCCCCATTACTGATGGCTATCAATTGTCCTCAGATAATGGCCAAATCGAACTATTCGATCGTGAGGAAAGTCATCAATTAAACCAAAACGAAACAGCTGAAAATAAAGTGATCGCAAATACTACTAATGGTAAGATCGAAATCGACGACTAATAATCACACAATTAAATTATCACGATAATAAAAAAGGTAACCATTATGCTGCAAAGCATCGATGGTTACCTTTTTTTTAATGATCTTTGTTGCTAAGCGTCTGCAGTCACCATTATTAACTAATCGTGCCTACTACCTGCACCGCATTACTTTAGGTCAGGAAAAACTTCACCAAACACTTGACGCAATATTGCCATGCTTGTATATGACTGTGTTCCCCCAACACGCAAATAATCAATGTCAGCCAATAAAATATCACGTTCCCACAAAGATGATAGGTCATCAAAATCTAAATAATGCAGATTTAACCTAACTGCGCTTAATTCATTAATATAGCCGTTAAAGTCATCTGAATCCTTGAACTTGCGTGTACCAACTACTATGGGTTGCTTTTGTTGATAACTAAACGAAAGAAAATTAGTTAAAATACCATGGCTTGTAAAATTTGCTGTTTTAACAAGATTTTGTATATGCCAAATATCAAAATATCCATATTTTTGAGCAACTGTTTGTTTAATCTTAACGGTCGTCAAATAATCACTGGCCCGTTTAAGATGATTAATACTGGTCAGTCTAATTGCGTTTAAGCCATTAAGCTTTCCTTCCATATCAATGCCTTCAATTAGGACGAAAACACTATCCAGTGCAACAATATATCCTACCGAGAATGTCTCGTCATTATTGAAATTGTATATTGCAATTAATTCATTATGTTGTTGTGCTAGCACCAATTCTTGCTTGATTTCACTTAGTTGATCCATTAATATCATCCTTTTTGGGTTAATCTCTGTACTTAATGTTTTTTTAGTTTCATAATGAAAACGATTAAAATTATGTAAACCTAATTATTAGTTCACATTTTTAGGGCAGCATAACGACTAAATTTATTTAGGAGGCTTTTACAATGTCTGATGTATATCTTTCCGCGCAACTCCCCACAAACGCAACAGCTATTTTATCACAGGCTGGCATAAGTTACGAAGCATTTAATCAACCCGGACTCATCACCAAAGAAGAATTAATTCAACGTATTCATTCAACTAAGGTTCTCATCACTTCTCTATCCACTAAGGTCGATCAAGAAGTAATTAACGCTGCACCAAAATTACAACTAATTGCTAACTTTGGGGCAGGCTTCAATAACATTGATGTTGCCTATGCGCGACAAAAAAAGATTGCTGTAACTAACACTCCATTGGTCTCAACCACTGCCACTGCTGAGTTAACTAGCGGACTAATTATTGCCTTAGCCCGGCGAATTGTCGAAGGTGATCAAGTAATGCGTTCTACTGGCTTTAATGGCTGGGCCCCTTTATATTTTCTTGGCCATGAGTTGGCCGGTAAAACGCTAGGAATCATTGGGATGGGTGGTATCGGTCAAGCAGTTGCTAAACGCATGCATGCTTTTGATATGAATATTATCTACACGCAACGCCATCAACTTGATCCCGCAACTGAAGCTCAGTGTTCAGCCACTTTTGTTTCACAATCAGAATTATTGAAACAAGCGGATATTGTTACCATCCACGCCCCTCTTTCAGACAGCACTCACCATCTATTAGCCGCAAGCGAGTTCACTCAAATGAAGTCAACTGCCCTACTAATTAATGCGGCTCGCGGTCCAATTATTGATGAGGCTGCTCTTTTAGATGCACTATCTCATCAGCGGATTGCCGGAGCCGCATTGGATGTCTACGAAGCAGAACCATACGTCGCCGACGCGTTTACCAAACTTACCAATGTAATTTTAACGCCTCACATTGGTAATGCTACCGTTGAGGCACGCGATGCCATGGGAGTGATTGTAGCTAATAATGCGGTTGCTATTTTTACTGACCAAACACCAAAATACATTGTCAACTAATCATATGGTATATTGAAATTAACTAAATATATTCACGGAGGTTAGTATGCTCAAAGAATTTAAACAATTTATTTTACGTGGAAATGTCGTTGATCTAGCAGTCGGTGTCATTATCGGATCTGCTTTTACTACCATTGTTAAGTCGTTAACTGACAACATCATTAGTCCATTCCTCGGTCTCTTTTTAGGAAAAATCGATTTTTCTAGTTGGATTATCACTTTGGGCAGTGCTGAGTTTAAAGTGGGAAGCTTTATCAATGCTGTAATTAATTTCCTAATTATTGCTTTTGTGATCTTCATTATGGTCAAACTCATCAATAAGTTTCTCCGCACTCAAAAAGAGGAAGCCCCAGCTACTCCAACTAATGAAGAATTATACTTAAAAGAAATCCGTGATTTATTGGAAAAACAAAATAATGATCAAGTCTAATTGGTCTGATCATTCAGGAGTCTAACATCCATGTTGGGCTCTTTTATTTTGGCTTAAACCTAGCTAATATCATGGTCTTTAATGATAACTATAGTTTATTTCTAATCAATGCTTTAACCAAATTCGTATCGTTTTATTTGATAAATTTAAGAATTAGTCTTAGTCTGGATATAGAGAGTATTTTTATTTTGAGAAAGGGGCGCTGATTGTGAAAACAATCTCATTAAAAATTGTTGATGACGCAATTGAAGTAAACTACGCCATTCAACGGGTTAACGAGCAATCTCGTAAGATCATTATTTCCTATAATGATGAACAGTCCATTGGTGAAAATTTAGAAACAATTCGGGTTAAACTGGTCGGGGTCGCTTTTGACGCCATTATCATTGAAAATCCCCTAAGTTATTCTTTTTCCGATACAATTATCGGAATTAACCACCAACGAATTGATATCGGGTTAGCATTAACTAATATGTTCAATGTGCCCGTTGTGGCGCAGCCAACTGTTACATCAATTGGATTAGAGCAAGCCGTTGCTAAGAAACAAAAATATAATAGTTGGCATCTGGACTACTATGGGCAATACAAAGATAAGCGTAACTTTGGGCAAGAGTCCATGCTGACTATAGGTAATGGTTTTTTTGGCTTGCGGGGCGCCTACGTTGAATCTCGTGCCGATCAAGATAATTACCCAGGAATGTATGTTGCTGGTTTGTATAACCAAAATACAACTAATATTAATGGTCGTGATGTGGTCAATGAGGATTTAGTTAACTTGCCCAATGCCCAGTATCTGACTTTTGGTATTGATAACTCTAATCCATTTAAAATTCGTAAGAATGATATTCGTGATATTTATCGGAGTCTTGATTTACGCACTGGTAAATTAACTACTTCCATGGTTGTCAATTTAGCTACTGGTCATCAACTAGAAGTTAAGGCAACTAAGATTGCTGATATGAAGGAATGGCATCGTTTCGCCATTCGCTATGAAATTACCCCGCTTAATTTTACTGGCAATATGCAAATTTATTCTGAAATTGACGGCCATGTAATTAATGACAATGTGGCTCGTTATTCGGAATTTGACCAACGTCATATTGACGTTACTAGCATGGGAACTTCCGTTAATGAAGCGGTCTTAAGTGGTCAGACTAAAAATTCACAAATTGAGTTTGCAATCGGTACTAAGCTCACCTCACCTGATATGGATACAAAAAAAGAAATTATTACTAGTAACACGTCTTCAACTGTCCGCCAAATTCTGAATATCAACGTTGAATCTAATCATACTTACACATTTGACAAGTCAGTAGCCGTATTTACCAGCTTAGAGTGTCATTCTGATGAACTTGATCAATTAGTACTCAAAGAAGTCAGTCAAGCTGATTTTGATTCCACCCGTCAACATACACAAGAATTTTTTAATAATATTTGGCAAGAAGCCGATGTCCAGATTACCGGTGATTTAACAAGTCAAAAATTAAGTCGTGTAAATATTTTCCATCTCTTTGTTTCTGCTGAAGCAATCGGAGCCGGAAAATTGGACGCTTCAGTTGGTGCACGTGGGTTACATGGTGAAGCATATCGTGGCCATGTTTTCTGGGATGAAATGTTTATCATTCCATTTTACGCCGCGCACTACCCTGATCTGGCCAAACAACTGTTGATGTATCGCTATAACCGTTTAGGTGCAGCCCGAAAGTACGCCGCCTCTGAAGGTTATCAAGGTGCCATGTACCCATGGCAATCGGGAATGCTGGGGGATGAACAGGCTCAGTTTGTCCATCTCAATCCAATAACCAACCAGTGGGACCCTGACAATAGTCGCCTGCAACGTCACGTTTCATTAGCCGTTGCATATGATGTCTGGTTATACTTCCACTTGAGTGATGATAAAACATTCATGAACGAGTATGGCCTAGAGATGCTGCTGTCAATTGCTAAGTTCTGGTTAAGTATGACAACTTACGATAAGGCTGATAAACGGTATAGCATTCATGGTGTCATGGGACCTGATGAATTTCACGAAGAATACCCTAATAGTGATGCACAGGGTCTTACTAATAATGCCTACACAAATATCATGGTGGCATGGTTATTCAAACTAATCAAACAGTTAACCACTACATGTGACTCTACCATTTTACATCAGCTAAACACTAAGCTCGACTTGGCTGATGATGATTATCAAGAAATGAACAAAGTCAGTCATAGCCTGAAACTGGATATCAACGAACATGGAATCATTGGCCAATTTGAAGGTTACTTTAACTTACCAACCTTGAACTTTGATAATTACCGGAAAAAGTATGGTGATATTTCACGACTAGACCGTATCTTAAAATCTGAAGGTAAGACACCGGATGCCTATCAAGTAGCAAAACAAGCTGACGCTTTAATGGCTTACTATAACTTTGATGTCGAAGATATTGATCAGATCTTAGCTGATATGGGTTACCATCTACCGGCTAATTATCTGACTCATAACCTGCAGTTTTATCTAGATCGTACCACGCACGGTTCTACTCTCTCACGAGTAGTCTATGCCGCGTTAACAGAATACGATGATAATATGGACCAATCGTGGAAATTCTTCCATCAAGCGCTATTTTCTGACTATTATGACATTCAAGGTGGTACCACAGCTGAAGGAATCCACCTTGGGGTTATGGGTGCTACATTAGCAATCGAAACCCGTGTTTACGGAGGTGTTGATTTATTAGGTGAACAAATCAAGGTTAACCCTCACCTACCAAGCAAGTGGCAACAAATTGCTTTTTCACAACACTTTCACGGCACGCGGCTTGATTTTGAAATTACACATAATAAGATCAAATTAACAGCCGATCATAATATTGATTTATCCGTAGTAGAACAGCCAGTAGAGCTAAAAGAAAATCAGACCGTGACGATTGAATATTAATTAAAAGGAGCCGATGATAATGACAAAATTCGCAGATATCAAGGGATTTGTATTTGACTTAGATGGTGTCATCACTGACACAGCTCAATTTCACACTAAAGCCTGGAGTAAATTAGCGGATCAACTCGGTGTAAAGTGGAGTGATGATCTGCAAAACGGACTCAAAGGTCTTAGTCGCATGGATTCGTTGGAATTGATTTTAAAAACAGGACACAAAGAGAATGATTATTCACCAGCCGAAAAAGAAAAATTGGCTACACAAAAAAATGATCTTTACCTTCAGTTTGTGCAGACCATTACCCCTGCTGATATTTTTCCCGGTATCAAAGAGTTCTTAGATGAGTTAAATCAGCATGGCTATTTAATGTCAATTGCCTCTGCGTCTAAGAATGCTCCCACAGTATTGAGTAAACTAGGACTAACTGATTATTTTGAACACGTGGTTGATCCACGGACATTAACACATGGCAAACCAGATCCCGAGATATTTATTAAAGCCGCTGAAATTATCGGCCTTAAACCAGAACAATGTATCGGTCTAGAAGATGCCACCGCTGGAATCGCAGGAATTAACGCTGCCAATGAGGTTTCACTTGGTGTTGGTAGTCCTGACATTTTAACTGAAGCTGATATGGTGTTTGAGGACACCAATAACATTACATTAGCTAATATTGAAGCTAATATGAATAAATGATTACGTAAAAAATTTGTTAAATAAACTCCTGCCATTTGAAACAATCAAATGACAGGAGTTTATTTGTTATTTAGCAAAATTGAACATTTCGAATGATCTGAATTTCAAGACTCAACAATTCACCATTCAATGTACAAATACCAGCCAATCTTTCAGTGACACCGATAATTGTACCAATAACTGAATTTATTTTACCGGCTATTCTTTCAACCTGCAAACGAATAACAGATTGTTGTTGATAGCTTATTTGTAGCATTGCTTCAATATCAAAAATCGATTGTTTGGAACTGAAGTTATAATTTGATACAAACATATAAAAGCACGTTCGAAAAAAGTAAAATTTATTCGGAGGTGTTTTT
>NZ_BJDM01000023.1 GCF_005405145.1 Paucilactobacillus kaifaensis
TGTGCTAGAAGAAAAAGGGCTATCAGAATCCATTGTGACATAGTTTCACTTCCTTTTGCTTTGTTTCTATAATAAGTATAAATTGGAAGTGTGTTGTTTTTATGTTGTCGGGAATTTTTACATAGTTATGAATATTATTATGTATACACGACATTCAAATGAGTGTCGTGTTTTTGTTTCCTACAAACCAGATTTAATGGTCCAATTTGTTCCTGCTTTTTCTAAAATAAGTGTGTACTGCGAATATTGGGTCATATCAGTTTCACTATCAAGAAACCTCACGGTTGCGTCAACGCGAATATTATCTCCTTGACGATGGAAGGTCGGATTAACTAATTCCGCAAAACGATAGTCTTTATTTAATGGCTTTGTACCTCCATCGACATAATATTTCAGTTCACTGGCGGTGCCACTAGGATACAGTGTGAAGAAAGTCGTTAGAAATTTAGTGATGCTGCTAGTGGTTTCGGCATCAATCGAGCTGTCCGTTTGAAGTTGTTTTTCCGTTGCTTTGGCCTTAGTCGGAGCTGCCGCAATTGTTGGGTTGGTCACGATCACCATATCACCATCTTTATTTTTCATAACATTTAATGAGTAGGTGGATTCGATTGCTTTTGCGGCGTCTTCTTTTTGACTGTTTTTGATCTGCTGATTAACCGTAAATAACACTTTATTGACTTGATTCTTCTTAGCCTCAACTTTCCAAATCCGAATATCAGACACGATGGAAGATGTCGGGATATCTGAACGTAGCGCATCGGCGTTTAGGGTTACCAATCCATTTAGCATGAATTTACTAAGGTTCTTTTGGCGCGTTTCTAATTTTTCATGGTTAGGTTCCCAGGTGTAATAGACTTTGGCAAAATCAGTGACAAAAGCTTCGATCGCATTGGTATCAGTCAACTTAACTTTCACCACTTCACGTTCATGCACCGTGTGTTTATTGATGGCGGTGAAATCCTTGTACACGCCAAAACTCACACTAGCGATCAAGATCAACCAACAGAACCAAGTCGTTTTTCGCCGGATACCGACGCGAGGTTGCTTTAATTTACGGGGCTTTTTTTCTTTCACCGGCTTTGGTTGACGTTTTGGTGGCCGTTGTCGTTTAACTTTTTTACGTGGACGTTTGGGACGGGCTTTCTTATGTGAAGCGACTTGATGCTTGGCCGGACGTTCATTGTATTCATAATGGGGATTGCGTTCAGTTTCTCGATCATAGGGTGGCCGTGGTTCATGTTGCTGTTCATAGTCATGAGGTGGGTAACGCTCATCGAGATAATCATTCGGTGGTCGGCGATAGTTGCGGTCGTCTCGTTCCTGTATTCGTTGCGGTGGCCGATCCTCATAATCTTCATGATACCGTGGTCGCGGGCGTTCCGCATAGCGATGATCACGGGAATCTTCGTAGTCATCGTACTCATAGTCGTAGTCTTCATAATCTTGACGGGCCATGTCGTGTTCCTCCTTGTGGATCAGATTTACCATTTAAGTTTAGTGGCGAGATTAGCCACACTATTTTGTTGCAAGATGGCAAGGTGATTATTTTTTTGATGGTTGTGGTTCAGTTCATAACACTGATAAAATTCGGGATAGTCGTTGCGAAAACGGTCAAATAACTGGCGTAGACGGACTTGGGTGTAGCCGCGATAGTCTAAATCACTATAAATATCATATTTGTCGTCACTGGTGAAAAATTCTTCGGCAAGGTGTAATTCTCGATCTAAAATGTATTGGCGGTCTTCCTCACGAAACTTAGTATTTCCTAACCACTCTTTGACGTTTTGTTCATGTTCTAAAGCTAAACGGAACTCACGACGTTTACCAAATTCAAATTGCGGCAGTTCGGCGACAAAGTAATCAATCACTTTGACTAGGTCATCAATGTTAGGTTCATGTTGTTCAAAAAACTTGATGCGTTCCCATTCAGTTGAAGCGTGATCGAGTTGTTTGTTACGTAACAGGCGATTGTCGCCGTAGTTCAAATCGATCCGACTTTCTACTAAGGTGTGATCGATGGCATTGGTCAACAGATCCATCCAGTGATCATAGCTAAAGCCATCTTCATTTAAGCTAGTCAAGAAAATCACCTCATTTCTTGATCCGGCCAGCCCCGACAAGATGGGCTTGCCAGTAGGCGGTATTTAGATCTGCATAACCAAGGGGATCGCCAGCATTGTACATGCGCATATTACCGACATAGATGCCAACATGGGTAATGTAGTCGGAAGTGGCGTAAGTGCCTTTGAAAAATACTAGGTCACCAGCTTTTGCACTTTTAATACTGATGTGTTGCGTTGCGTCATATTGTGCTTGAGCGGTACGCGGAAGTTGAATGCCAGCTTTGGCATAGGCCCAACTAGTTAGCCCAGAACAGTCAAATCCTGTAGTTGGTGTTGAGCCACCAAAAACGTAGGGTGTGCCTTGATATTTAAGGGCCTCGGTCATAATCGCTTTAACCGTTTTATCGCTAAAATTAGCTACAGTCGGGCTAAGATACTGGCTGACTAAACTTACGTAGAACATATTGCCATAGGCGTAGCGCCAGCCTTCATCAGAGACTGGATTGGTGTAAGTGACTTTTTTACCACCAGCTTTTTCTTTAGCAAAATCACTGGCTATTTGGAGCGAATATTTCTTGCCATGAGTAGCCACGTAATTAATAAAGGCACCACCAAAGTTGTAGCTTTGAATGGCCGTATTTAAATCGGTTTTAGTTGCTTTCATCGACTTGATCAAACTGGCAAAGTATTTCACGCCTTGTTTGATCGAAGCATCTGGTGACAAGCTACCAGGTGCTTGACCCAGCGATTCGCTAGATTGCATCACATCGCTGCCTTTGCCGCCAGATTCAACCTGCATAATCGCAAGGATCACCGTTACTTGGTCAGGAATACCAAACTCCTTACAATATTTTTCAACGGTGCTTTTGTACTTGAGCACTTCAGCGGAAAGATTCATTGAATCAACGACTAAAGCGGTCGTATCACCGCTATCATCGTCATCAGCCGTCATTGCCACTGAAAAGAACAACAAGCTAATGAGTATGATCGGTAAGACGGCTAAGACTAACCATTTTTTAGTCATTTGTGCTTTGGTCGCTGCTTAGTTGGCAATTTACGGCGCATGGCGTTTTGTTTAACAACGAGATTCAGTGGCTTGCCATTCGTCTGCTTAAGTTGCCGTTTTGTGCCTGCTTTGGGTGCTGTGGTGAATGATTGTTTTGTGTGCGGTGTCGGTGTTTTGATTGGATCTTTCGGATGGGCTAATTTAGTCGTACTTGGATCACGTGGCTTGAGTTGCGTGACAGATGAAGCTGTCGGCTTTTTCTTGATCGGATCAGAATTAGATGGTTGCCGTGGATTCTTAGGTGGATCAACCACTAGTTTACGTCGTTGCATTTCTTCACGACGTTTCTTTGCGGCCAGTTCGCGTTCTGATTGATTGTCTTGGCGTTGATTTTTCAAGCCATTTTTGAAATCATCGATTCCCTTTTTAGCCGTTGCTTTGCCTTGATGTAGGCCGTACTTAGTATTGGTTGGTAAGTCCTTTAACTGTTCCTTAGTCCGTTTGGCAGTTGCGGCCATTTTCTTTTTGGTGTCTAATGCGGCACCGACTTTTTTACCGGCACGGGTCATCTTGCTAGTGGTGGCATCGCGTTTATTTGGTTGGGGTCGTTTGGGCTTACCTTTACTGTTTGCGTCAGTACCAGTTTCAGGCTGTGGTTGCGATCGTGGTTTTAAACCGCGGGCGAGCATACCACCCATTGCGGCGTTACCCATGACTTGCCGGATCAAACGACTACCACTGCGGCGCAGACGACTGGCACCAGCTTGAGAGTCAGAACTTTTAAGTTGCATCATCCCCATTAAATCGCCCAGTTTCATCCAGATACCGGCAAAGATGACAATTTGGAGAAAGGCAACTAGGAAGAATGGGGTGGTGGTCGATAGTCCATAGATCATGGTGGAAAGGCAGAAGGTCAACGTTAAGACGATGGTGATGCCAGCCCGCATCATGATCGTATTGAATAGACGTAAAACCGCCGTTTTCATTAGGCCGTTAAAGCCTGGGATCATAGCTAAGAGACAACTGATCGGCAAGAAAATGGCGTAGATAATGAAGAGGATCTGACTAAATAACATCATTGCCATTAGAAAGAATACAAATATGGTGATCGCGATATCGAAGATACTGACAAAGGTGGTCACGCCTAAACGTTGAATCGTTTTGACCGCCGATAGATTGTCGTTTTCTTTATCCTCAATTTCAGCTTTGACGATCTCGGTGCGGTCTTTACCTTTGTTTTTGAATGGATCAGTTTTGACCAGCTTATTGACGCGGTCTTCACCAACTTCTTTAATATTGGAATCGCCAAACTGTAATAACGTCCACGGCTGTTTGACCTGAATGTTGAATAAGGTTTCACGAATCGCATCAACACCGTTTTTTGAGGTGGATTGCTTATTTTGCATGATCATTTTAGAACCTGTATTTAAAGCCGAAGTACTCATATCGGCGGAAAATTGATTGATCTTACCAATATAATCGGGTGAGTAGGCAATGAAGCTCGCTGATAGAATGAAAATCACCACAAAATTGACCACCGCTGAGATAGCTTTGGAAGATTCACGTTTGACCAGGCCGGTATAGGCGACATATACACCGAGCACTAACACCAGTAACAAAAGCATACCGGGATAAAAGCCATCGTAACTAAACCCATTTTTAGAAACGCCAGCGAGTAGCTGCATATTTTTGCCAATGGCATCAGTCGTATCTTTGATGAAGTCTAATGAATAAGCTTGTTGAATCAGGTAGCCAGTGGCGTAGGAAAGATAAACTGAGATCAACCACAGAAAGTTAGTGATGGCATAAACGGCGTACATCACCGACTTACCAATACCATCACCCCAGTTCCACGGCAACCAATCCCATGATGAATCAACGAAATAATCTAATTGATAATTGTTGACCGGGTATTTAGAAAATTCGTGTTTATTATTGACGGTTTCATCGACTAAGCCGGCTGCGTGGACACTTTGGAGCGAAGTAGCACTCACTAACACCACGACTAGTACAAGGCCAATCAGTAATAAAAGTCGTTTTTTACGGGGCGACATTTACTCACCTCCAGTTATCTGCGCTGGTGGGCGAGTATCGAAAGCCTTGTATAAGTGTTCAAAGATGTAATCAAAGTGCAGAACGCCGACATGACCCCAAATATCTTGGAATAAGCATTCACCATTATCTAGTGAACGTAAGCGGTGTTGATTGCTTTCATCTTCGGCGTCTAGGCCAAAGAAAGTGAGCGTGTTTTTGATTTCATTGATATCGGTCGAGCGAAAGGCAAATTTCATACCGATATTATTTTTCATCTTTTCGTCTAAGAGATCATTGGCATTTTGGGTGACCAGATAAACGCCGGCGTTCATTGAGCGACCTTCACGGATCAATTTCATGGATAAGGCTTTACCTTGCGCCACGTTCAGAAACGCCCAGGCTTCATCGAGATCCACAATTTTAAATTGCGAACGATCGGCATGGATAAAGTCGATGGCAAAAGTCGAGATGATCATCAACATGGCTACGGATAACGTTTCCGCGGTGATGTATTCTTCTTGGGTTTTGTCGGCATCCGGTAAGACCAAATCGGCAATTTGAATGATATTGATTTTGCGGTCCAAGGCGATCGAACGGCGAGTGGAGCCATCTGAAAAGAGTAAGGCAGCAAAATCATAGTCGGTGAACGATTCAATATGATCAGCGATATTGTTGGCAATCGGCGTCCCTTCGCGGCGCAGTTCAGTGATCACTTTCAATAATCCTGGTTGTGGATCAAGGGTGACGTTGCGAATTGCTTTACGTAAAGTAGGAAATCGTTCGGCATCACGACTAGAGATCCCGGTCAAAAAGGTTAAAGTATCGACTGCCAAACTTTCAGAATCTTTTGGGTTGCTAAGAATGATGTAAGGATCAAGTAAACCACGATTAGCTTCTTCACTAGTTAAGTTAACGATATTGATATCGTCTTGCATGAAATCTAAATTTTTCGCCCAATCAGTTCGTTCCGATTTTGGATCAAGAATTAAAGCTTGCGCGCCATAGAGGACGGCGTAATAGACAAGTAAGTTATTAGAAAATGATTTACCACCACCTAGTGAACCTAAAAACGCGGCGGAAAGGGCATTCGTTACGGTTCCTTTCAAACCTTGTGCGGCTAAGTCAGGTTTGATGAAAACATTACGACCGGTATCCACGTTGTAGCCCACATAAATGCCTTCACGTTCACCTAAAGCTTGGGTAGCACCGAAGCCTAATGAGGCAATGAAATCACTAGTCACATATTGAATGTAGTCGTTCATGTAGCGCTTTGATGCGGGCATAAACTCACTGTGTAAGCCCAGCATATCGCCGAAAGGGCGAACTAATTTGATGTTCAACGAATCATAGAAATCAAGCACTTGATCGGCACGCTTTTTCATTTCATCGTAGCTTTTGCCACTGACGCGAATAACATAGGAAATTTTGTACATCGCGTCTTTAGTTTGATCAAGTTCAGCTTCTAGGTCGTCAACGGAATCAAGGGCATCGGCGACACCGCGAGTGGTTTCATTATTAGATTCATAGGCGTGATTATCTAAATCTTTCAGCTCTTTCTTTTTGTTACGGACCTTAGTTAACGCCTTTTTGTTAGTCACAATTTCAACATTTAGTGAGGTATCAATGGGAAAGTCGAATTGTTGTTGCTGGAAATAGAAAACCTCACTACCAGGAAAATCTAATTCACCAACAATATCGGACAAGGCCATATAGGTGACATAGGATTCAGTAAAGCCGTGGGTAATGATCAAGTAACGTTGCTTTTGTTCGATCAATGAGCGGGTTGGTTTGATCAAGTCATATTTTTTGATCACTGTATCTTGATCATCTTTTTGTCGTGGCAGGTGGTATTGGTAGTCTTCATAATCTTGCCCTGACATACCGTAGAGATGTTCTAACAAGTAGCCAAAATCATCTTTGATCAGTGGTCGAATTTTAAAGCGACGACTGACTTTATCGGCCAGAAAACGGGCGACTTTACGAAATCGATCAACTTCACTGTTGTTCATCACCATGAAGTCACCGGTATATTTTTCGTTGAATTCATGAAGAAAATCCTGAATGCCAAGCCTGATATCATGCCAAACGCCCTTAGCGGATAGCTCACGATCATTTAGTAACAGTTTGAAGCCAATAAAAAAACGATAATCAACTTGATTATCGCCAATATTGTCGATCAACGCGGCGGCCTGACCGTCAATATGTGTATCGGCAATACTTTTTAAATCACCTTTGACCGTGGCTTTGGAACGGCGCATCGTGTCATTGATACTGGATTCCGTGGCAAGCTGCAAGAGATGCAGTTTGCCGTCACGGTTTTGTGAGATCAACTGACGGAAATTTTCGTGGACTTCCGCTTTTTGGTCAGGTGAGAGAAAAGAATAGTTATAGGGGACGAGTTCGTAATAGGCGAAGCATTCGCCATCACGATTGAACACTAAATTGTCTTCGATATATTTTATGGGAAACTTCACTGGTCGAACCTCCTTACGTGGGTGATGTGGTCAAGGGCATGAGCTTTAACAGATTTGACTGGCCGCCCGGCAAACGTGATCTTCTGGGCGGTAAAATAAGTGATCACCGAGCGCAGAAAGCCTAGTGGCCGTTTGTTATCAAAAGTCTTTTGACTCATGAACCAAGTAATGGCCGCCGGAATACCGAGATATTTCAGGAATGCGCCATCAATGAAACTAAGTGGTGGTACATCACCAAGCAACATGACCAAAAATAAGGCGACGATGAACCAAGTCATTTGCGTGAATGTGACGGGGAACGGTAGATTAACATCGTTGATCGCGTAAAGCACTTTTTCCACGGACCAAATGCTGGTGTAACTACGAATCTTTTTCATAAGTGACCTCCTTTCTTTGGGGTAAAGAGGACTGATCCATTTGCTAGACCAGCCCCCGAGCAGAAACTTAATTTGCGTATTCATAAATAGCGCTGTTAGTAACCAAGTAATTACCTTCAATTTCCATATCGCGACCCAGTGCTTCAAAGTCGAGGTAGGCAATGACTTGATCTGGCAGGTCACCGAAAACGGCACCAGATTCCACAGCATCTTGTGCCAGCTCGGCCATATCTGAAACACCTTTATAGATAATGATATCCTCAGCGTTTTCAGCTAGTTCTTCAATATCACGGAACCATTCGCCAATCAAGGCACTAACGTCAGCGCCAAAATCATATTCTTCAAGCCGTTCTAAAGCGGCATACTTACGATTGATCTCGTCTATTGAATCAAAGCGATCAATTTCAAATGGTGCTTCGTAATCATGGATCGCGTACTCTTCACTGTCATTTTTCAATTCCAGTTGTTCGGCAATAGCGTCAGGGTATAACGGCGGTGTGAACCATTTGCCAGTGGGTTTGCCTTGATTGTAATAACCTAAGTTGACGATAAAAACGCGTACCGTTTCCATTTAGCTCCCTCTTTTCTTGCAGTAATTAGGCACCAACAACACGATTGAATAAGTTCAATAGCACATCTTTGACGCCGGCGGTATTAAATACCAGCCCCACGGCGATCAATGCAATGATCAGAAAGCCGATCAGTTTAGAAAATTCACGTTTAAAGCCTAAGAAAACACCGATCACTGCAATTGCCATTAGCACTAAAGACTGGGCGTTGCTTGTAAACCAGTTGAAGAGATTTTGTCCGAAGTTCATTTATTATCAATTCCTTTCTAAATTTACCAAAGTGAGGTTTGCGACGAGTGATGTTGCTTGATCCGAGCTAAGGCCTTTTGATAATAATTTGGATCAAGTTCGTAACCAATGTAGTGCCGGTCAGTATTAATACAAGCAATAGCCGTTGTGGCGGAACCCATGCAATTATCTAAAACAACTTGTCCGGGTAACGTATAAGTTTTGATCAGGTATTCAAACAATGCGACTGGCTTCTGGGTTGGGTGCCAAATATTTTTATCAGCTTTAAACCGTAGAATATCATTCGGATAGTTCTGGTACTCTTGAACATATTGTTCTGGCGCTGCCCATGGGTGTACTTGGTTACCAAAGCCTTTAGTTTGCGCATTAGTGATGGTTTTGTTCATGGGCATCAGGTCCTGTGGGTAATAGAACATGGCATTATCAGAATTAGCCACCGGCGCTTTTGAAAATACAAGTACTTCTTCATACCGTGACATTGGCCGATGGTGGGCGTTAATAAAATTAGTGACATTACTTTTGACCCAGACCCACTTGTAACGGAATAGTTCAGGCTGGGAGTTGTAGAGCTGAAAACTAAAACGTTGATTACTGGTTAGAACAATTGCACTGCGAGGTTTGATCAAACGTAAATATTGTTGCCAAAGTTGTTCAAACGGAATGATCGAATCCCATGTGTTAGGAGTTGTGCCGTAAGGAAGATCACAAAGAATCAAGTCAACGGATTGATCCGGTAGTTTCTTCATTCCAAGTAAACAGTCTTCATTATAAATAGTGTCAAGTAAAATATTGGTTTCACCGCCACAGGTTTATTTCAGTACTTGCTCCTTTTAAATTGCATTATTTTTGTCAGGGTATAACGCGACCATTCAGTAGTAGTTGTTAATCTAAAAACGTTGATTTAGTAAGGCTAAGCCAGTTTTGGCACTGACACTAAATAAGAAATTCAGATATTCATCGTTGTAACAGGGTTTACCGTAAACGTTAAGCATTGGCGTTGGCCGATGAATTGAAAAACGCCAATCAAAGTAATCGACCGGTGTGGAGAAGTACTGGGTCATTTCGAAAAGTTGTAGATAGTTTGTATCTTCCACCAGGCCGATAATTTGACCATGATAGTCATAAGCATTGAAGATCCAATCCTTATGTTCAGTGATCAAGGTTGCTAGGGGACTATTCATGCTGATCTCGATTGTTTGTTTGATATTGACCGTAAATCGGAATATGATATTGGACGCTAATGGCGGTTATTTTTTTGAGTAAACATTTATCATTTGACGGTATACCGTGAACATCCAATAAGGGTGACGGCCAATACAAACGAAAACGCCAAGCAATATAATTAACAGGTTTAACAAATTCGGTGAGTTCAAAGAGTTGTAATAAATTAGTGCGTTCGATCACGCCAACAATATGGTTACGATAGCGATAAATATTTAACACATATTCTTTTTGGTCAGTAGATAGACTAACAAGGGGTAAGTTGGTATTCAATCAGTTTCCTCCTTTGTAAAATAATCACCGATTACGTTATCTTTAGTGACGGTGTGTTGTTCAAGCAGTTTTAGATGTTTCTGTTGGAGTTCAGCACTTTTGATCATGGTCATCGTTTGATTGTTGCCTTCATAGCCATCAATTTTTAGCAGTACTTTTAACATTGGAGCGACTTGCTTTTTGATCCAACCGCGGGTTTTGCGTAGGTCGAATGGTTCAGGTTTTAGCGTAAGCCGCAAGGGCGGCCGTCCCTTACCACAAAAGGCCGCCCAAGTTTGATTAGTCGGCCAATTGGAACGTTCTTCACCTTTACCGGGATCTACGAAGCGAACGTAGCGGGTGATAATGCCAAAGGCAGTACGTTCAACATTGCGATAACTGAGTAAATCTTCAATCGCAACGGTAGCCCGATCATTTTTCAAGCGAATTTCAAAACGATTCTTGATGCTAGTATCTGCGAATTCTTCACCATAGCGAAAAATTTGTTCGGCGGCCTTTTCATAAACACAAAAGTAGATATCACTTTTCATAGAACCAATATATAGTGTGGCGCCTTCACCGTTGATGCCGTCATCAGTCATGGCACCGGAGTTCAGACCTTGAAAGCGGCGCATAACAGAGACACATTCATTGTGTTGACATTTAACAATTAATTCTGGAATATTTAACATGCCAACACGATCGTTGACGGCTAAGTCAATTCTTTTAAAGATGGCCTTAGCTTCGTAACATTTGCGGAAGAAATCAAACCATGTCTGGTTATGAGCTAGTAAAATACCTTCAAATTCACGGCAGCCTTGTCCTTTCAATTCGAGTAGAACACCTAACTTGTCGTTTGTCGGGGCAATCATGACCTGAATGTTGGAGAAGGTGTAGTGTGCTTCATAACCGTAGAAACCCCAGTCATCAAAGAGCATGTAATCTTTATTCAAATAAAGAAAATTCTGTAGTACCCAATCTACGTCATGTGTGGGGAAACGAATCCGGACATAGTCGATATTAAGATCCAATTCCGTTTCGTTGATCCAGTTATCAAGGGTCAAATCAATTTCTTCCTGTAGGGAAACACTGGCGTTTTGTTTGCCTGATTCCACGCGTTGCAAATGTTGGCGCGTAATACCAATTTTTTCGGCTAACTGAGCTTGAGTAAGTTCCAGCGCTTTGCGCTTAGCCTTAACGTTATCAGCCCATGTCATTGATCCACTTCCTTTTTAGGCAAAATAAAAAGCAACTTTTTTAGGTCAAAGTTGCTTTTGCAAGATCGTATTTAATTGTTGATATATCACGGTTGATACATGTTTTTGCGACGTTGAATTGTCTATTTCTACCCCCCTGTTAGATACTGGGGGTTGAGCGACCGGCTAAAGCCGGCCGCAGCCCGCTCGCGCTTTTCGCGTTGCCGCGCGGCGTGCAAGTACAAAATAATATCTCTTGTAAGAAATATAAATAGTGAATGGTATAATTAAACTATTATTGATACCTTTGGGAGAATATTGGGATTATGAAAAATAAACCAGAATATATGGATTGCTTCTGTGAAGTTGTTCCTATAAAAAATATTGACAATCATGATATCGAATTAGTGGAAATAAAAGTACCCTTTACTGATACGTCAATTATAGAGGCTTGGGCAGTAAATTTCCGAAACAAGTTTATTAACGATGATGATTTGAGTGATATGACTGAATCTACGGGCGTCGATAATCCTTTTGAATATTTGATTCACTACGTTTATCCGGACAAAGATGATCAACAGGGTAAGATTGTTAGAATTGGAGACTTTGGAGAAATTCTTGTTGCCGATTATTTGATGTTTGCACGCGATTATTGGATACCAAGCTTATTGACAAGGTACTCGTCAAAACAAAACAAAGACAGATCAACCATGGGTGCCGATATTTTTGCCATTAAATTTGCCAATGACACAATAAGCGATAATCCAGAAGATGAACTTTGTATTTGTGAAGTGAAAGCTGGTTTTTCTGAGAAGGCTAGATATCGTCTAAAGGATGCTGTCAACGATATTAATAAAGATAATATTGCAGTGTTGGATAAACGTGCAAGTATGTCATTAGCTGCAACAATGATGGACTTGAAAAAAAGAAATGATATTGAAGCCGATTCCGTTAATAGAATTCGAAGATTTCAAAATCCAATTGAGAAGCCATTTAAAGCGTCATATTTAGCAGCAGCTGTGATTGATGAGAGCCAATTACGCGAAAAAAATTTAATAAATGTAAAGACTGATAGTTCGCCACATAGAGAACAACTTGAGTTAATTACATTTCATGGTGAGAACTTAAAGCGGTTGATGAATGCTTTATATGGAGAACTTGGGGTGAAAAATATTGGCGATAAATGCTGATCTTCTAAAAGCTATTTGGGCTAGAAAAAAAGAAATTGAGTTCAGTACTCATGGTGTCTCTTCTGGACAAGATAATAATTGGAGTAAACTACTTTATTTTACTTTTGGAGCTTTATCGGATTATTTGGTAAGTACGGATGAAAATGATCAGTTTTCAACACGTTTGCAATTTTCAGCCAAATATTTTGAACTTCTTCCGGCAATAAACGATGAAAGTAACCCACTGTCAGGAGACAACGAACTTATGCTATTTGGCGCCGCGGCATATTTTTTTGCTGATTATCCAGGTGCTGCAAATGTTGCGTTAAAACCGATAATTGTTAGTGAGTTGTCTTTATTTGAAGAAGTATTATATGATGTTATTTCTAGTGATTTAACTTTTTCCAACGAGACCTTTAGAAGTATTCCTAGTATCTTAAATAAAATACTATTAGGATATCAACTGGAAGATTCAATCAATAAAGATCTCAAAGATTTTGTTGACCAAGCTTACACAACTGGAACTGATGAAGATATACTTGCGGCCGAATGTGTAACTGCCGTTATTCAACGAAAAATTAAAAACTCAACCCTAAAGTTAATGCCAAGAATGTCAGGTAGTTCTATCGATTATTGGAAGAATATTATACAAAACAGAAAGGTAGAACAGACTTTATGGGCTTCACAACGTGCTTTAGGAGAACAAGGAGTATTTGATGGGAAATCCTCAGTTATTCAAATGCCAACGGGTGCAGGGAAAACTGCATCTATCTCTTTGATTTTAAGATCTGCTCTTTCGAAAAAACAAATTGAACTTACTATAATTGTTGCTCCATTCAAATCAATTCGAGATGAAATATTTCAAAAACAGGTTAGTAATTTTCGTGATGAGCCAATTCTTGTTAATAAGCTTAGCGATGATTTAAAATTGGATTTTGATTTTCTTCTTGAACAGGAGAAGCCTAGAATACTGATTGTTACACCTGAGAAACTTTTATTTATGATTCGTCACAGCCCAGATCTTCTACTTAAAACTGGATTGATCATTTTCGATGAGGCCCATCAACTTGATAATGCAGATCGAGGCATAACATTTGAGCTTCTACTGGCAACAATTAGGCAGCTTGCATCAGAAGAGACTCAAAAAATATTTATCTCTGCTGTAGTGGGCAACCCAGGAACTGTTTCCGAATGGTTTAATGCTGGGAATAATGTAAAAATAACTGGAATTCAGCAAAAGCGTTACTCAAAGGCGTATGGTGTAGCTCGGTGGGATAAGGCCAGTGAATCTGGACAATTATTTTTAACAACGGATATTGATAGTACTAAAAAGTGGGTACGTTATAATAATGTTGTTAATCCAGTTAGGGTAAATAAGCAAAATATTGAGCCTGATTTTTCACGCAAGGATCTCACAAAATCATATAGATGGTTAACTGTTTTATTTGCTGAGCGCTTTGTATCTAACGGTATGGTAGCAGTCTTTTCTCCACGAAAGGATACATTGAGTGCTATTGCTACAGTGTTCACTAAATATACCAAGATAAATGATGAATTTCGTTCAAGCTTAATGTTGGATAGTGATACTGGGGCTATAGTAAATTTATTTAGATATAACTTTGGTGAGGAAAGTAAACTTGTTAAAGCATTTCAGGTAGGTGTTTTTATTCACGATGGTGAAGTTCCTAACAGTATTAGAAATTCATTGGAATATGCAATACAGCATAGGTCAATACGATTGTTACTTTGTACTACGACACTAGCACAAGGAGTTAATCTACCAATTAAGACTATGTTAATTACTTCTGTGGGGCAAGGAAGTTTGCATCTAAAGAATAGGGATTTGCAGAACTTAATTGGACGTGTAGGTAGGTCAGGCATTGAAAATGAAGGTAATATTATATTTGTGCAAGGTAAGAGCACAAGCACAAATAACAATACAATTGAAGCAATAAAGCAGATTCTTAACAAAACTCCTGCAGAAGATTTAGGCAGTTCTTTGTTAAATCTTTTTCATCCAACACCGTTGGATAATTATAATCCATGGTCTGATAAGGTTACTTCTGATCAATGGTTTACTAATGATTTTTTAGAGGATTCAGAAAAGTGGATTTCCATTAATATTTCGAATAAGGATGCTAAAAGAATAGAGATTTACCGTAGAAAAGGTCAAGCAATTGCAAAGATCGAAAATTTCTTGATGTCACTTTGGGACGTTATACAGATGGGAGATCCAGATGATAATTTAAAAGCAATTGTAAGAAATACTTACGCTTACTATATTAGTGATTCTGAAGAAGAACGTGTAGAGCTTGAAAATTTATTTGATTTATTGTATGACAAAATATCTCGCTTAGTAGTTTTAGAAAATGACATACAGGTTTACAGTCGAATGCTTACAGGCGTTAATGAAGCACTTTTTATAAAAAAATGGATATTTGAAAATGGTGACAATATATTAAATTCTGACGATGTCAAACAAATGGTTACGGAACTCTGGCCGTTATTAAAAAAGAATTTGAATGATAAAGAGATGCGGCATAATGACCTATACTTGGAAATTTTAAAGGGGTGGGTTACTGGAGAAAGTTATAAAGACTTACTTAATATTTGGAAGCAATTTGATGATGTAAAAATTAAAAACAAAAAACCTAATGTTGAAACTATATATTGTATCTGTGATCAAATGTTTCAGTATAATATGTCTGCAAAAATCTCGGCAATTGCAGAGCTTGTGGAGGATGATACTAAGAAAAAACGTCTCTACATGCTACATACTGCAATGAAATCTGGGTTGCCAACGCTAACTGAAAATTCAGTTTATAGTATTGGAATAAATGACCGTTACTTGTCTTCTCAAATAGCTATTCTTATTAGAAATGCTAATTTTACCGAGAAACAAGTAAAAAGGTGGATTAGGCAGTATAAGGAAGAAATTATTCAGAACGAAGCCAATAATTTGCCAAAGTTTTTTCTTGAGATCATAAATCGAATATAATTTTTTGCTTTTTAAATGATTCGAAGCAGTAAGCTATAGCTAATTTAGTTATCATAGTGATATCCCATAAACACCATAGCCAGGCCATTTTCTTGATTACTAACAGGAAAAATAAAAATTTTACTAATACCGTCCTTTATGGCTTGTGAAGGACACTGAAGAAATAAGCTGCTATCAGGGCTTTCACGCGCTTTGCCACACATATATTCAAGATAGTCCTCGGCATCACGGGTGGTTAGGTCGGTGGTAACCTTAGAAAAGTCTTCGATAAAATCGACATCATTGATCACTTGAATCTTTTGTGTGGTGGCATCTTCTTTCATTTTTAATGTAGAAGAAACTCTTCAGCTAGATTGATGTGATTCTTGGTAGGCATGACCAATTGCTTCGATAAAGTCGTAATGTTTTGGAACTAATGGTGTGTAAAATTCGCTGATAACGCTTAGTCCGGTATCAACATAGCCATGGCCTTTAATTGGTTTTAGAAAGAAGTCCTTATTGGTTTGGCCGTACATCATGGTGTACCCAATCTCTGACATACGACCAAGCGCAACACGGAACATAAACTGATCACGAATCCCATCACCAAGGTATTTAGCATCTGGGCGCTGGCAAGCTAAAATCAAAAAGAAACCTGATTGACGGCCAAGCAGGGCAATTTGTTTAAGCTTATTAATGGCAGTCATGGCATCACGACCAATCATATCCATAAAGGCAACGTATTCGTCAAAAATCAAAAAATGGGCAGGTAAACCAAGTGCGGCATAGTTTTGACCGGTTTGGTAGCCGTCCATTTTTTTCATTTCCGTGTTGCGTTGACGCATTTCATCATAGAAGCGGCTTAGTGCAGCTAACATATCATCGGGATCGTAATAAACATCAGGAAGTACTTCCTCTAGGTCAGCTAAATCGGCATTTTTAGGATCGAGAATAGTCAGTTTGGCATTGGTTTTACTCAAGGCTTCAATCAAAGTTAGAATGAAATAAGTTTTACCACCACCGGTACCGCCAGCAATTAGCATATGTGGTAAGGCATCGTATTCCCAATAGACGTTTTCCATTAATTTGATGGCACCGTCTTTACAGACAACTTGATCAATTGAAAGCCGATGAGCGATTGTGTCATAGAGTAACGTATATTCAACATAGGAATCATGCAGAATTTTATCGACCATTTCACAATAAAGTCCAGATTCTAATTTTGGTTCAAGGTGGAGTAACTGTTCCTGGTATGATGACATCATGATTTCAACTTGAACATGAATTAAGCCATCTTTTAAACGATAATAGACGCGGGGAAAGTGAGCAATTCGTTCTTTAGTTTTACCTGTATCTAAATCTTTGAAGAAACCACCTGACTGTTGCGTATTCTTTTCGTACCAGTTGTTAGTCATAAACATTCTGGCAATCTTTTGGCGATGGACTAATTTACGATAATAATCGGGAAACTTGTACATGACTAAAAGCACAACAAGAATTAAGCAAAATAATGTTACGGCTAAGCTAATGATCAGTTCTTGATACGACCAAGGCAGTTGTCGAATTAGCGGCCATGAAATAGTCTTAATATTAATATGACTGAGCACTGGCCAGTAAAGTAGAATGGTCAGAGGAAACCAAAGTAGTAGGGCCAAGCCTAAAACAGTCTGCAAAATTAAGTTTTGATCACGCGGACGAATTTTAGTTCCGCGATATTGAAAAAGTTCACGCAATTTTTTCACCTACCTTTTGTTGATTGAATCAGGCACCATCAGTCATACCCAGATAGGTCATGATGGCACCCTCATCTGATTGTGCGGTGCTAAAAGTAAATTCTTTTGCGATACCATCTTTGGTCATTTCAGGTAAAGCAGTCAAGCCAAAGTTGGAATCAGGACACTCGATAGCAATAGTTCGTGCTGTTTCTAATTTATCTTCGGCGTTGCTAGGTGTGCCGTCCTTAATGACAGCAACAAAGTCATCCATAAAGCCGATTTCGTTAAAGACTGTCAGTACTTTCATAAATAACCTCCGTCCATAATAAAAAGCCAAGACTTTTTTGCCTTGACTTTGATATTACGATAAATTTGAAATGTCGATTTTAGCGTATTAATTTTTAATTTCTTTCATGAGATTGAAAAGTGCTTCTAGTGCGGCTGTGTAGCTAATTGATTGTGCGTAGTCATATTGTTGCTGGTACTGTTGCCACGAAGTGTGTAAGCTTTCAGAATCGGATAGGGCACTGATTTCAGTTAAACGATTTTCAATTGTTTTGTCTGGAATATGATCAAACGCCGTACTTTTGAAAAATTCTTTTTTTAAAAGCACAAGATCAATGTCAGTTCGATAGAGAATGGACAATGAATAAACATCAAATAAATCCTTAGCACGAGTGTTTAGCATGCCGTGATTAAGAAATGCTGATAATTTATCTGCCAAGATTTTTTCAATGGGGATGCCATAAATTGGAAACTTTTCATCCGCGTTTAAAATACTCTGATGATCAATCATGATTGGAATCGTCTCATGGGAATTACCTTTTGAAATATCCAGCTTGACACTAACTTTACTTTTTCCCATTTGTGCCAGCAGGTTGATACGAATTCCGGGATAATCATCATCAAGTTGTTTTTGTTCAATCGACTTGATTGTAAAATTGACATAATCGGTGGATTGCTCGAAGACTTCATGCAAAACGGTTGCTAATTTATCTGGTTGTAAAGCCGGCCCAACATAGATTGCGTCAAGATCCTGGGTCATTCTGTTTTCAATTCCGACAAGGCTTTGGATTTCAAACCCACCTTTGAGAACAAAGTAACGGCGATAATTAGATTCAGAGATCTGCTTTAAAAAGTGTTCTAGAAAAAAGAGTTTCTGAAAATGTTGAATATTGTAGTCAAGCTCACGGGCACGTTTGCTGATCATTGGTAGAATTTTATCAACTTCACTCATTGCATGTAGACCTCCATTACTTTTAGTAGGGTACTGTTTGGGTATAATTTGTCCTTGATTTCAGTTAAATCCTTGAGCTTATTTGCAGCAGGTGAGTTGGCTAAATATTTTTTAAGCGCATCATTTTTGATGTAGGGTTGGATTTGTTTTGATTCCCAAATATCCAATAAGGTTCGTTCCTTAGAATAAACTTGAACTGTGCCACCATTTTCGGTTTGGCCGGTTTCGATACCAAGTAAATAGCGCTTTTTCGATAGATAGCGCGCCTTAATATGGTATTTTTTCAATGATGCGGCGCTTGGATGATATCCTTGGGGAAAGGTCAGATCGTAATGAAGCGGCATTTCATCAGTTAAATCATGAATGATCAGGGCACTGACTAACGAGAAGACACCACGCGAGAACTTCTGACTGATCAAGCTAAATTCATCGAGTAGGTAGCCTGGAAAAATATAGATACCACGTTCAAGCTTTTCAATGGTGCCATCAGTTGATAATTCACGGATTTCATCCTTTGATAAACCGTATTTTTGTGCGGTTTTGTAAATGAACGTTGGGTAGTCATGTTCCAGTTGGGCCAAAGTATCCATTGTTATTAAACATCACCTTATATACTATAGTTTACTATATTTATAGTATATAGGTTTGAGAAGCAATTCGCAACTCTCAATATGATTTTACTATGTTTCGGTTGGATTTATTAATACCTACCGATAGTTGGTAGGAGAACGAATTTTCCGTTTCATTGAGTTATTTCTTTTCATTAGTTGGTTTTTCCTGAATTTTGTTGTGGTTTACTGGAATAAGATCGTCGGCTTTGAGATACCATGAAACTGACATACCAACACCAAACTCATAAGAAGAAACAGTATCGATAACTGGGTTGACCATTTCGACCAGCTGATTATAATCAAACTTCTTTTCACCAGCCGCCACTGGAATCGAAACTTGAATCATTTTTCCTTTCTCAAAGCTCTTTAAATCAAAAGTACGTTCAGAAATCTCAGTGGTCTGGTTACCTTCATCATCGTTGATAAAACGTTCACGACGCATTGCCGAGAATTTTAAGGCTCCAAATGTTTTGATTGAATCGAGTGCAATACCTTCTGCTAAGCGCATATTAATTCCTACCCTTCACTATTTAGTTAAATCCTTTTTGACAATATCATCGGCATAACATTCATATTTGACGAATGACTGATTCTCCACACGATAGCCGACTGCAATCACGCGCGGGTTGACTAAATCAATCGGTGAATCTTGTTTGATACTGGCCTTCACTCCGGCAGCAGCTGGTAGAATGATTTCAATGTTATCAGCCTTTTGGATATCTGAAAAAACGCTAAATCTTCGTGATGCAACGCGGCCGTTATTGTTACGGGATGGTTCACGAATTTCTTCGATCATTTTGCCAAATTCAAGCCGACCAAATGTTTCGCGTACTTTGGGGATAATGTAATCTAATTCCATGGAGAATTCCTCGCTTTCAAATTTTGCATATTTTAAAAGTCAGAATTGTTTTTGAGTTCTGACTTATAGTGGTTGTAGTATTCGATTGTTTGTTGAAGCAAATATTGATAAAGTTCAGCGGATAGGGGATATACGACACGGCCTTGAGTAGTTTCAGGAAATTTTAGAAACAGACGCTGGTTACCGCGAATCAATTTAACATTGTTAATGATCATAGCGTGATTGATTACAATCGTACCGGTCATTAAAACACTGGGTTCTTTTGAAAGATACATATTAATAGATGAAATAAAGATCATTCACTGTCATCCTCGTCATCATACAAGTCATCACTAGCCTTTCTTGAATGATGCATCCACCACACAATTAAGCCAGTAATTAATAGTAGAATCACACCAACAATACTTAATAATTGATTACGTTCTTCACCGGTTTGCGGTAGGCGAAGTATTGGTGTATCAACGGCTTCATCTTTCATTTGTGCTTTGACGATTTCACCATCTTTAGTAATCTCAAAATCAACGGGTGTTTCATTGATCTTGTATCCTTTTGGTGCGTCATACTCCACAAACTGGTATTTGCCAGCGGGTAGGTTAGCAAAACTGAAAATCCCCTTGTCGTTGGTTCGACCGGACACAACGGTTTTACCGTCTTGATCAAGGATCTTGATACCCGTGTTTGGCAAGACTTTACCATCGCTGACATCAGTCTTAGTTAGTTCACCAGTACCTTTGATTAAACTATTTTGTAGCGTGAAACTAATTGCTGGCGATTCAGAAGTGGTCTTAGTCTCGGTTGCTGCTTTTTCAGCTGTTTGTTTTTTAACCTGACTAATTAATTTACCTTTAGCATTGTAAGCAGTGATACCAGTCTTGGATGAAACAATTTTAGTTAAATTCTTAGTCAAAATAAGATTGGTTGCCGAAGGCGTCTTTTCCCGTAAATAGAAGGTGCCGACTGGTACGTTCTTAAAGGCACCAATCGACTTGTCATCAATTGTAGTGGTTTGAATGACTTTCTTGTCCTTATCCAGTAATTCAAACACCGCACCTTTGGCGTTACCATCAAAAGTGAACTGATAACCTTTATTTTCAACTAACTTAGCGGTTTCGTTGATTTTCTTAAAGGCAAATTCGTTGAAGTGTAATTTATTTAGAATTGGGGCGTCTTTATCACTATTGATCGTGAAATCTTTAGTCGCGGTGTTGTCAGTTGCCTTGAATTCAAAATCATAAGTTTGGTCATCAGGCTGATAAGCTTCACCGGCATCTAGTTCTTGTACATAATAACTACCTTCAGGCAATTGAATGTCGGCAAAGGTTGCTTTACCATCTTTGACAGTTGCAGTTGCGACTAATGCCTTTGCCGGAACATTGATGTTACCATTGGTGTAGCCAGCTTTACTGAACAGTCCGAAGACTTGACCATTAGCAGCTTTATTTTCAATCGTGGGTTTGTTCTTATCCCAACTCTTGATTTGTTCTGCTTGTTTGTTAACAGTCACGTTCAACTTCTGAAAATCGTTAGCTGCTTTGAGTGAAGTGGAAGTCACTTCAACATTTTGACCAGCGTATTTCAATTCAAAATCAATTGGTTTGTCATTCAGAATGAAGCCATTTGGTGCGGCAACTTCTTTAACTGAGTATTTACCGAGATAAAGTTGTGGCGTTTTGATTTGCCCATTAGCGTCAGTCGTAGCAGTGGCGACAACGTCACCTTTTTTGGCGTGGACGGTACCATCAGCGGTGGTGATATTCTCACGAGCAGTAAATTCAAACTTGGCACCGGCCAGTGGGGTGTAGTCATAGTTAAAACCGTATTGTTCGCCGTACTTAGTTGACTGTTTAGTCACTTCAACTGGTGTGGCACCAGTTTTATTCAAAGTGACAATACCTTTTTGCGATTTATCTGTAAATTTGACGGTCACAATACCATCACTATCTTTGCCAGTGATCGAAAATTTGGCTGGGTCTTTGGCAAGAACGTAGCCTAATGGTGCTTGTGTTTCGACTAATTCATATTGACCATAGGGGAGTGCCTCAGTTGTGGTCAAGTAGCCCTCTTCATTAGTCATAAAAGTATCAGTTGTCCCGTCATGATTGAGATTAGGCATGGAAACATATTTACCAGTTTGTAGTGATTTAATTTTAAAGTCAGCGTTGGCACGCGGAATTGTTTTGCCGGATTCGGCGTCAACTTTGATCACTTTCAATCGTTCTTCCAATACATTATTGACGACTGAATAATGATGGGTCTCGTTTTGTTGATGAATCGTGACTTTGAATGGATCGGCGGTTTTATAGCCTTCTGGTGTTTTTGTTTCCGTTACGGTATAAGTGTCATAAGGAAGATCAGTAAATTTGAGATAACCTTCTTTATCGGTTGTTCCCGTTGTGACGACCTTGTTTGTTGTGTTGCTAGTAACTGTGAATTCAACGTTAGCCAGTGGGTTAGACTTATTCTCTTTACCAGTTAAATGACTAGAAAGTGCAGTATGCCAATCATAGTTACCAATTTTGATTAAGTCGAAACCACCCGTAATAACTTGTTCCTTAACCGTTGTTGATACGGTGGCCGTTTTCGCATTTTGCCCAGCGTAGGCCAGTTTTAATGCATGTTTTTCGGTATCCTTAATATAGCCAGTTGGTGCCGTCTTTTCGATCCAGTAGTAGTCATCCAATTTTAAATTGGTGACACTCGCTTGATTGTTTTTAATCGTCACGGTATCAATTAGTTCATCATTTGAAGTTCGATGCAATTCATAAATGGCACCATCAAGTGAAGCCGCGCCCTGTGGTGTTTTACCGGTTTTAGCATCTTCCTTGATCAAAGTGGCAGTACCGAATTGTTCATCATCGGTCGCTGTAACCGAAGTAGCAGTGACCGCAACGTTTTGACCAGCATATTTCAACTCAAAAGGTATTTTCTCGTTGTTAAGGATATAACCGGCTGGGGCCTTTTCTTCAACGGCGTAGTAATTGCCAAGTTTCAGATTTTGTAGTGTGCCTTTGCCGGTGCTATCAGTGGTGATCGTCCCAACTTTTTTACCATCAGTTGAATAAATACCGTACATTGCACCATTTAATGAATAGTATTTGTTAAACATATTGGTGCCGAACTGACGACCAATTTTGGTCAAGTTCACGTTACCAAGTTGTTCCTTGTTGCCAAGAACGACTTCGATGGTTTGGTTAGGTGTGATCGTTGCCGTTTTGATTTCACCTTTATTAACGTAGCCATTAGGTGCGGTTACTTCTGAAACTTTGACTTGGGTACCGGCCTTAATGTCGTTTAAAGCGGCATAGCCATCAGCGCCAGTGGTGACTTCTTTGGTTTGATCATTGTACTCAAACTTGAGTTTCGCACCTGGCAAAGCCTTATTGGTATCCGCGTCAACTTTCTTAGCCTTTAAATTACCATTGAGATTGACCTTAACGCTTAGATCAAAGTTATTTCCGTTTGGTAGTTTGAAATGGGCAATTTTCTGTTGATTACCTTTACCATAAAGTAGGGAAGTGCCAATATTAGCGGCCTTAGCTTTAGCAAAGGAAACTTTACCAGATTCCTTGGAATCAGCTGTGGCAGTCAGAGTCAATTTATTGCCAGATTTTGTGATGTTCAAATTAGCGGTATTGGCCGTTTGTTCAATATATGAAGCCAAAGTGCCATTAGTGTCGGTCAAAGTAATTGAATCACCAACATTTAAGGTGATATTTTGACCATTGAACGATGGTTTGGTGTTGAACGCTGCAACTTTTTCCATAACGGCCGCTTTTTTATTTTGATAATCTGGATAGTCGGTAGTTAATAGCTCATTGCCTAAGGCTTCCCAGATCATAATTTGTGCTAGACCATAATTGACGTCAGTTGGGTTTTGTTGATAAGCAAAATAAGCAATTTCGGCTAGTTTGTCTTTCTCAGCCGCCGAATAATTAGTTGGTGTCCAACCTGAACCAGAATTTTCAATATCGACCCCATGTTCGACACAGAAAGTGATTTGACCATCAACGACTTTTTTGTAAATACCAGTGTCAGTCCAATGAAGACCATTCAACAAGCTGAGATGCCAGGTTGAAACCCAGTCGCCTGCTTTAATGTTGGTCATGTCAGCGGCAAAGGCACTTGTGATTGGGGTCATAAAAATTGAAGTGAACAAGGTCAGCAAGGCTAACCAGACAGAAACTTTACGGGTTGCTGTTTGCAATGACAGCACCTCCTTAAATATTTGTTGAAGAATTTCAGTGCAAATAAAAAGTAGACCAATTTTGATTTTGGTCTACTGAACAGGAGGTTATGAACGTGTATGTGGAATTGAAACCCGAGTTGATAAGCAGTTGTTGGTTGTGTTTCTACCATTAAATAGTAGTTGAACGAACAATCGCAATTAATGTTAATGATTCGTGAATTGATTTCTAGGTTTGAAGCCTTACGTTCCTCCGAAGTGTACCCCAATTTGGGGTAAAACGGTTGAAACAATAAGAAAGACCTAGAATTCTGAAATTCATAAACGCTAATTTAACGGGTTTTTTGAACGCTATGTAAACTTATTAACCTACGAGTATTTAAAGCCAGGTCTTAAGAAAGCTCGTAAGGCTAGTCAATTTTCAAAACGTTAATATATTCGTTGTATCAACGTTTATCAAGTGTTTCACGACTTTGTTGTGGAACGCTTTTTTTGTGTCATGGATCAAGTAAAATATGTGATAATCTCTAAAATTATTAGAGATCTACTTATTTTCTAATTAAAATATAATAATCTGTGTTACAATTGAATTCAATCATGATATGTTCAGTAGTTAACATAATGTGCATAGTTGATTTTAATACTTTATTGTTACCAACGAATACATAATATAGAGGAGTTTTGCAAAATGAATTATAAGTTTTCTGATCGTGTTCCCCAATCTGATACTGATCCAGTAGGAGTTATTCTTAAAGTTGCAGGAGACCCTAAAGTAATGTCATTTGCCGGTGGGTTACCAGCACCTGAATTATTTCCAGTTGAACAAATAAAGGCGGCTGCAAATAAAGTCTTAACTGAAAAAGGCCCAGCTGCATTACAGTATGGTTCTTCTCAAGGAATTCCAGAATTACGTCAGGTAATTTTAGGAAGACTGGCAATTGAAGGAATCAAAACTGATATTGATCATGTTATCGTCACAACAGGATCACAGCAGTCAATCGATTTGACTGGTAAAATGTTTTTGAATGAAGGTGATACTGTAATTGTAGAAGATCCTACATATTTAACTGCGGTGGATGTTTTTAAGTCTTATGGTGCACACTTTGTCGGTGTGGCAATGGATGAAGATGGAATGCGGATAGATGCTTTGGAAGAAGCACTCAAAAATAATCCTAATACACGGTTAATCTATACAATTCCAACATTTCAAAATCCTACTGGTAGAACAATGACATTGGCACGGCGAACGAAATTGGTAGAATTAGCCGAGAAATATGATGTTTTAATATTAGAGGATAATCCATATGGTGCTATTCGTTGGGAAGGTAAAAATTTACCATCTCTAAAATCATTTGATAAAAATGATCATGTCATATATATGGGGACGTTGTCTAAAATTTTATCGCCAGGACTACGACTAGGCTGGGTAGTTGCTGATCCCAACCTAATTAAAAAATATACGATGATGAAACAATCAGCAGATTTGCACACAGACAGCCTGGCTCAATATATTGCGGCAGAGTATTTTGCGGCCAATAATATTGATGAGCACGTCGCAGGTATAACGGATCTGTATCATAAACGAGAACAAATTATGATCAATGCGATTGATAAGTACTTTCCTAAAGAAGTTAAACACAGTAATCCAGAAGGTGGAATGTTTCTTTGGGTGTCCGTCCCTGGGGTACAAGATTCACAAAAACTATTTGATGCGGCCTTGAAACGAAACGTAGCCATTGTTCCAGGCGATCCGTTCTTTGGTAATGAAACAATTCCTGGTACTTTTAGAATGAATTATTCAAACACACCAGAAGCTAAGATTGAAGCTGGTGTTAAACTTTTGAGTGAAGCAATCGAGGAAGTTATGGGCAAGTAATTAGTTTAGTAAAAAAAGCATCTCCCAACTTTAGGTGAGGAACTGCAACTATTTTTTGAGACAATCAAATAAAAGCAGATTCTAAAAAGTCATTTTGCTTCCGATTAGGCAATCG
>NZ_BJDM01000024.1 GCF_005405145.1 Paucilactobacillus kaifaensis
AAAAACACCTCCGAATAAATTTTACTTTTTTCGAACGTGCTTTTATATGTTTGTATCAAATTATAACTTCAGTTCCTCAGTTCAGTATTTTCATTTATTAAGCATGTAAAGTACAAAAATTCCACAAAATTTAGCTCTAAAATAAATTTTCAATTATGCTAAACTAATAAGTACCTGATATTTAAAATTATAAACATAATATCTTCAAATTTAACTATTAGAATAGACTTCGTAATAAAAAATCGCGAGGAGATCAGGAAAATGGATGAACAAAATAAAAACCAAAATAATGATCAACCAACTAAAAAAAGAAATAGTGCCAAGCTGGTAGTAGTGGCTATAATTGCAGGATTGGTAGGCGGCGGAATTGCGTACGGTGGTGCTGATATGGTGCAAAATTATGCATCATCCGGTAACAGTTTGTTTTCTAGTAGCAGTAGCAATTCTGGAGCAACGGTGGTTAATCAAAGTAAAACGACTGGTTCTAGCTCAGCCACGAAAGCCTACAATAAGGTTAAGGGAGCCGTTGTCTCAGTTATTAATTTGCAAGAATCACAAAGCAGCGGATCAACTTTGGAGGCTTATGGGCAAACAGATGATAGTACTTCGAATAGCAGTAGTAGTTCGTTGGAAGCAGCTAGCGAAGGCTCGGGTATTATTTACAAAAAGGCAGATGGTAGTGCCTATATTGTCACTAATAATCACGTAGTCTCTGGATCATCTTCACTTGAAGTTATTTTAAATAGTGGCAAAAAAGTAACTGCTACATTGGTTGGGACTGATAAAACAACTGATTTAGCTGTTTTAAAAATTAGTGACGACAATGTCACAACAGTTGCAAGTTTTGCAAACTCTAATCAGATTAGTGCTGGTCAAAGTGTGCTTGCGATTGGTTCGCCATTAGGAACAACATATGCTTCGTCTGTTACTAAAGGAATTATCTCCGCTAAAAGTCGGTCAATAACCACTTCATATGGTAAGGCAACGGTTATTCAAACTGATGCAGCAATTAACGCGGGTAATTCAGGTGGCCCATTGATTAATTTGTCTGGTCAGGTTGTAGGAATTAATTCGATGAAGTTAGCATCCGACACTGATGGAACAAGTGTTGAGGGAATGGGATTTTCAATTCCAAGTAACAAAGTGGTTGAAATCGTTAATAAAATTACTAGCGAATGAAATTAAATAGTTAATAACTAAGGGTAACAGATGGGTTTATGCTGTTGCTCTTTTTTTAATCAATATTTTGTCGATTGGTTTTCTTGCTATATTTATCATAATTAGATATCATGTATACACACGTGGTTATACGAATGGAGATGAGTCAAATGGTAGTTAAAAGTCGAAAAGTAGGTAATGCGACAGTCGTCACAATTCCCAGTAGTTTAAATGTTCCAGAAAACACTCTTTTTTCTCCTTCAATGGATGAAAATGGCAATATTATTTTAAAAAGAGTAAGACCATTAGACGAAAAAGAAAATGATAATATTGAGAAATTCATGGATCGATTTAAACCATTGATGAATAAGTTAAAGGATAAATAATGGCAAAAGTTAAATATTTATCTAAATCACAGTTACTTAAAATTAATCAGTATGCAGTAGAAATGGTAGGCGGTAAAAGTTATGGTGTTCAGTCAGCAGAAGCACTGGATGTTGTCATTGAACAACCGCAACAAATTATTTTTGGCCATGAACTATATCCGACAATCTGGCTTAAAGCAGCATTTATTTTACAAAAGATTACAAAAAAACATGTCTTTATTGATGGAAATAAGCGGACATCCATACAAGCGGCACTTTATTTTTTGAACTTAAATGGCTATCAATTAGTAGATAATAAAGTTGTTAATGAGAGCGATGGTTTGATTCTTGCCGTGACTAACTCTCCTGATAACGAAGAAACAATGAAATATGTTGCCGAATGGTTGGAGTCAATTCATCAGTAAAAAATAATGACTTTTACGATAGGTTGGTTAAATTGAATAACTTGAAAATTTAGATGGAGAAGAATTGTTACCAGACTAATTTTGATTGTCATTTTTTTAAAGTCGTTTGCACTCTGTTTCTGATTTATGCTAAGATATTACTCGTTATAAGTCCATTCCCGATAGGATTCACTACCTGTGAAGATGCCTTGTAACCGCAATTCAAGCGTGTTTTACGCTTAAAGCAAAATGGGGGAATTTATTGTGTCAGAACGACATTTATTTACATCAGAATCAGTTTCAGAAGGCCATCCAGATAAAATTGCTGATCAAATTAGCGATGCAATCTTGGATGCAATGTTAGAACAAGATCCAGATGCACGGGTGGCTTGTGAAACATCTGTCACCACTGGGCTTGTATTAGTCTTTGGTGAAATATCAACGTCAGCATATGTTGATATCCAACATGTGGTTCGTCAAACTATCAAAGAGATTGGGTACACTGACTCTAAGTTTGGTTTTGACGGTGATACTTGTGCGGTAATGGTTGCCATCGATGAGCAATCACCAGATATTGCGCAGGGTGTTGACGATGCACTGGAACGCCGTGAAGGTGATCAAGACCCGCTAGATCAAATTGGTGCTGGTGATCAAGGGTTGATGTTTGGTTATGCCATTGATGAAACACCAGAGTTAATGCCATTAGCAATTTCTCTAAGTCATAAGTTGATGCACCGAATCGCCTGGTTGCGTAAAAATGGTACACTCAGTTACTTGCGTCCAGATGCCAAGGCTGAGGTCACAGTTGAATATGATGATAACAATGTTCCTGAACGAATCGACACCGTTGTGCTAAGTACACAGCATGATCCAGATGTTACGCTTGATCAGATTCGTCAAGATGTGATTGAAGAAGTAATCAAACATGAAATTCCAGCTAAGTATTTGGATGACGATACTAAGTATTTAATCAATCCAACCGGACGCTTTGTTATTGGTGGTCCACAAGGGGATGCTGGTCTCACTGGCCGTAAGATCATTGTCGATACTTATGGGGGGGCCGCTCATCACGGTGGCGGAGCCTTTTCTGGTAAGGATGCTACCAAAGTTGACCGTTCTGCTAGTTACGCTGCCCGCTACATCGCTAAAAACATTGTTGCAGCTGGTTACGCACATAAGGTAGAAATCCAACTGGCCTATGCCATTGGGGTTGCTCAACCAGTTTCAGTTGCTGTAGACACCTTTGGCGCTAGTTCTGTTTCGGAACAAAAACTAACTGATGCTGTTCGTAAGATTTTTGATTTACGTCCTGAAGGAATTATTGAAATGCTTGATTTAAAGCGTCCAATCTATAAGCAAACTGCTGCTTATGGTCACTTTGGTCGAACAGATATTGATTTACCTTGGGAACATACAGATAAGGTTGATGAATTAAAGCAAGAATTAGGTTAATCAAACCGAGTAAAGTAACTAACTTTTTAGCTGTTAAAAGCCAAAAAATGGTTGCTTTTTTATTTTGGTCTAAGTAAAAAACGATCTCAATTAGTTGATTAGAAAAAGTTCATGCAAAGATCATTCAAATCTAGTAGAATGGATTGATGTGATTTTATTTGATCAACCTTTTAAGGTACTAATAACAAGCAATTTTTTATTTGGAGAGTAAGGGTTGGTTTAAATAACAACAGTAAAATGATTAATCGAGGAAGGTAATTATGGCAAAAAAAACTAACGTGACGGTTGTGACAATTGCAATTTTCGTTGCTACTTTTATGAGTGCGGTCGAAGGGACAATTGTTTCAACTGCCATGCCAACGATTGTGGGCGATCTCAAAGGGGTGTCCATTATGAATTGGGTCTTTTCAATTTTTCTTTTAACTAATGCATTAGCTACACCAATCTATGGTAAATTAGCTGATCGCATTGGTCGTAAACCAGTCTTTTTGTTTGGCCTCATTGTGTTTGTAATCGGATCAACAATGAGTGGTTTATCTAATTCGATGGCGCAACTTATTTTTTGGCGTGCAATTCAAGGAGTGGGGGCAGGTACGATCATGCCGGTCTCATTTACAATTATCGCTGACATCTACCCATTCGAAAAAAGGGCAAAGGTCATGGGCTTTAATGGTTCTGCTTGGGGAATAGCATCGGTTGTGGCGCCACTACTGGGAGGCTTTATTGTTGACCAGTTAAGTTGGCATTGGGTATTTTTTATTAATATCCCTGTTGGCTTGATTGCGATGATCATGATTTGGGGCTTTTTACATGAAGAAAAAGATGTGACAAAATCTAAACTAGATGTGCTGGGGATTATTTGGTTGTCGATTTCACTAATTGGGTTAATGTATGGGTTTCAATTATTAAGTATGACCAGCCATTCACTGTGGTCAGTATTACTTAGTTTTGCAATTTTCATTATCAGTATGATATTGTTTGTCCGCCAAGAAAAACGCGCAGATGATCCCATTATTTTCTTACATTTATTTGATAATCGAACATTTGTTATTCAGAACTTTGCGGCAGCAATGGTGTCAGCCTACCTGATTGCGTTTAATGTTTATCTACCGATGTGGACACAAGGATTGTTAGGTTTACGAGCATCAATGGCTGGATTCGCGGTCACACCGAGTTCAATTATGTGGATCGTTGGTTCATTTATTGCCGGAAGATTGCTTGCTAAATCAAATCCACAACGTCTACTATTCTTCAGTTTAAGTGTGTTAACTGTCATGGGAATCGCCATGGTATTGATCCCACAGCAAACACCATTTTGGGTCTTTTTAGCATTTTCAACAGTTTTTGGAATTGGTTTTGGAACTACGATTACAGGGACAACGGTGACATCACAAAGTTTGGTCTCTCATGAAATAATTGGTGTGGCTACTTCGTTTAATACTTTAGTGCGTTCATTATCACAAACAATTATGATTGCAGTTTTTGGAATTATCATGAATCATTCAATGGCAGCAGGAATTAGTGCGCATGCGAATGAAGGGGTTAAATTGTCAATGATGAACAAAATGATTAACCCACAAACAGTGACACAGTTACCACAGCACCTGATTCCTACTTTGAGACAGATCTATTATAGTGGCTTGCATAATGTATTTTTGCTGGCGTTAGGATTTATTATTCTAGCATTGATTGTTAATATTTTTGATCGACAGGTAAAGTAAAACGACCCATTAATTAGTGCTTATTACACTAATTAATGGGTCGTTTTAGGTTATCGCTTTTGAATAGCAACTAGCCGTGGTGGAGTGTGCGCTTGATTGATAAATTGGTATTCAAGCACATTAAACTTTTTTTGGTCTAACTGTGTGGCAAATTGTTCTACTGACTGACGCTCATCATCACCACCTGGATGGCCGTAGTAAATCACGAGGCAGATTGTCCCACCACGTCGCAGCAACGGTAACATTGTTTGGATCGCCTTAATAGTTGTGTTACCGTGGGTGATAACATTTTTATCACCACCAGGTAGGTAGCCTAAATTGAAAATGGCTCCGGCAATTTGTTCGGTTACATATTGACCGATATGTTCGTGTCCGCTACAAATTAGTGTCGTTTGCTGTTGCAATCCGGTTAGTAGTAGTTGCTGTTTTGTTTTATCAATGGCCGTTTGTTGAATATCAAAACCATAAACACGGCCACTTTTTCCAACTAAAGACGCGAGAAAAATGGTGTCGTTACCATTTCCAACAGTGGCGTCAATGACTGTTTCACCAAGTGAAATATTGTCTTTCAAAATGGTATGACTAAATTCAAGGGCTGATTGTAAGTTCAATTATTTCACAACCTTCCTTAATCCAAAAATCATTTGACCGAGCATTAAAAAGATATAACCCAGACAAAATCCTGCTAAAACATCACTGGGATAGTGAACACCAACGTACACGCGCGAATAACCTACTAAAATAATCATCAGTATTAAAATGGTGTTTGTTAGCCAACGTTGCCATTTAACGATGACATAATATTGTACCAGCACAATTACGGATCCTAGAATTAAAGTTGCACCAATTGCATGTCCACTAGGAAAACTGTAGCCACCATAATGCATTAATTGATCAAGAGTAGGACGTGGACGAGCAACAATGGCTTTAATGAAATGGTTAATTAAAGAGCCAATTCCAGGGACTAATAGGAAAAAGAGAGTTGCGTTAATACGATGTTCGAGTGCAAAAATGATTGAACCAATAATAACGATAATTGTCATCGGTAAGGTATTAAAAAAAGTTGTGTACCAAGTTAACAACATGCTTTTCCAGTCGGTTTGAGGAAATCTAATTTGTTGAATCAAATTCATATCTAAGGATTTGACCCAGTCAGCGTTTAGATTAACACCACTGTATATTGTGATAAATATCGCACATGCGATAATAAAAAGAACTGTTTGAACTCGACTTAGTCGATGTACAGCACTCATATAAATCCCCCCGATAAATGTTTTCAATACGCATATTGTATCACAAAGCCTGAAGTCAACTGTATTGCATTTTGGTAATATTCATTTATTTGTAACATACAATGAAAGCAAAAAGTACTAAAGAGAGCACTGAATTATACTAGCGTCCTTGCAAATCACTAAATGCTTTGATAGTATAAGAACAATATTTAATCGTTGAGAGGGATTAGTAGAAAGCCAATTCTTACAGAGACTGCATGGGACTGTGAATGCAGATTATTGACTTTTGAACTCACCCTTGAGAATTCTTTGCTGAATTTTTAGTAAGTGAAGACGTGTTTTCGCGTTAAGGAGTTTAAGAGCTACATTAACGTAGAAAATGGGTGGTACCGCGGAATCTATTCGTCCTATAGGAATTCAATTTCCTATGGGATTTTTTATTTTCTATTTGGTTTTCACTCAACGATTTGAACCGTGTAAATTCAGCCAATTCTTTAGGGCTAAGTTAATAAAATGCCGTTTGCTATGAGCGCAAACAACATTTAATTAACTTAAGTCTACGAAGATTAACCGGCTAGATCTGCACTCTGATTTTGAAACGTGTAAATTCAACCAGGTTCCTGGAGCTAAGTCAATTAAGCACCATTCGCTAAGGGCGCGAATAGTGCTTAATCGGCTTAGCTTACGGAACCTAACCGGTTGAATTTACACTCTATTACAAAAGGAGACGATATACTCATGGCTTACAATCATGATGTGATTGAACGCAAGTGGCAACATTATTGGAAAACAAATAAGACTTTTAAGGTGGATATTGATACAACTAAGCCTAAGTATTATGCTTTGGATATGTTTCCTTACCCATCTGGTCAGGGTCTCCATGTTGGCCATCCCGAGGGGTATACAGCAACAGATGCAATTTCACGAATGCGTCGAATGCAAGGCTTTAATGTCTTGCATCCAATGGGTTGGGATGCCTTTGGCTTGCCTGCAGAGCAGTATGCATTAAAAACAGGTCACAACCCGAAGGACTTTACTTCTCAAAATATTAAAGTTTTCAAGCATCAAATCCAATCACTTGGTTTTTCTTATGATTGGGATCGTGAAGTTAACACTACTGATCCCAAATTTTATAAGTGGACGCAGTGGATTTTTGAGCAACTTTATAAAAAGGGCCTCGCTTACGAAGACGAGATCATGGTTAACTGGGCACCTGATTTTATGGGCGGTACGGTTGTAGCTAATGAAGAAGTTGTTGATGGCAAGACTGAACGTGGTGGTTATCCAGTTTATCGCGTGCCAATGCGTCAGTGGGTATTACGAATTACTAAATATGCAGATCGACTAATTGATGATTTGGATGATGTAGATTGGCCAGAAAGTATTAAAGAACAACAACGTAACTGGATCGGTCGTTCTGAAGGAGCGAGTGTCTTCTTTAGTGTTGATCAACATCCAGATGCTAAAATAGAAGTTTTTACGACCCGTCCTGATACACTATATGGTGCCACATACATGGTTTTAGCACCTGAACATGAGTTAGTTGACCAAATCACAACGCCAGAGCAATCAGAACAAGTAAAGTCCTATCAAGATAAAGTTTCACGTCGTTCAGATCTAGAACGGACAGATTTAAATAAGGACAAATCTGGGGTATTTACAGGTGCCTATGGTATTAACCCAGTGACTGGTGATAAAATTCCAATCTGGATCGGAGACTATGTGCTTGCATCATACGGAACTGGTGCGATTATGGCCGTTCCGGCACACGATGATCGTGACTGGGAATTTGCCCAAAAATTTGGGTTAAAAATTATTCCTGTAATTGAAGGTGGCGATGTAACTAAGGCTGCATTTACAGGTGAAGGTAAGTATATTAACTCTGAGTTAGTTACCGGATTGAACCGCAAAGATGCCATTCATACTATGATTGATTGGTTGGAAGAACATCATGTCGGTGATAAAAAGATTAACTACCGTTTACGTGACTGGATTTTCTCACGACAACGTTACTGGGGCGAACCGATTCCCGTAATTCACTGGGAAGATGGTGAAACTACCTTAGTACCTGAAGATGAATTACCACTACGTTTACCAGCTACTAAACAGTTGGAACCTTCTGGTACTGGTGAAAGTCCACTGGCTAACATTGATGATTGGGTAAATGTAGTCGATGAAAATGGTCGTAAGGGTAAACGTGAAACTAATACAATGCCACAATGGGCGGGGTCATCTTGGTACTGGCTTCGTTACATGGATCCACATAATGACAAAGAATTAGCTAGTTCAGAAGCTCTCAACTACTGGTCACCAGTTGACTTGTACGTTGGGGGTGCGGAACACGCCGTCTTACATTTATTGTATGCTCGTTTTTGGCATAAAGTTTTATACGATTTAGGGATTGTGCCTACTAAAGAACCGTTCCAGAAGTTAGTTAACCAAGGAATGATTTTGGGTGCTAACCACGAAAAGATGTCTAAATCTAAGGGAAATGTGGTTAATCCGGATGATATTGTAAGTCAATATGGCGCTGACACATTGCGTCTATACGAAATGTTCATGGGACCTCTTGAGGATTCGGTTCCTTGGGACGAAAAAGGATTACACGGTAGTAACAAGTGGATTCAACGCCTATGGCGGTTAATGATTGATGACAATAACCATCTTCGAGATCGTGTAACTACCTTTAACGATGGCAAATTGACTAAGATTTATAACCAAACAGTTAAGAAGGTTACAGAAGACTTCAGTCGCTTACATTTCAACACTGGTATTTCGCAACTAATGGTGTTTGTTAACGAGGCTTACAAGGTCGATGATTTACCAGTTGAGTATATGGAAGGTTTCATCAAGATGATTTCTCCTATCATGCCACATGTGGCTGAAGAATTATGGAGTCAGTTTAACGAAAGTGACACTATTGCATATCAAAAATGGCCAACTTATGATCCAGCCCAATTGGTTGAAGACGAAGTTGAGATTGTCATTCAAATCAATGGTAAGGTTAAAGGTCATTTAAAGGTGGCTAAAGATGCTGCTAAAGATGACATTGAAGCTCAGGCACTGGATGATGAACGTGTTAAAGAAAACTTGGTTGATAAAACAGTTCGAAAAGTAATTGTGGTGCCAAATAAGATTGTTAATATTGTGGCTAATTAGGACGGTTTTAGTTTGCTGGTGGAGTTTATTGATTCACAGGTTTACTTGATTAGCCGTGCAAAGCGTCGCAGAAGTCTACATGTAATGATAAAAATGGAGCTGGTCTTTAAAGTTTAAAAGGCCAGCTCTATTTTTTGGCTACACCACGACTTCTGACTGCGGCGTTTTACACTCTTTAATAAAAAATTAAATTGCACCTATTACCTATAAACGCTAGAATGGTTAGGATGAAGTTAGAAAGTAGGCAAATTGATGGCAAAACAGTCTGGGTCGTCACTAAAGTTAACAGATCAACAAGATGCTCAAACAAAAATGTTGAGTGGCTCAGCGTGGATGACTGCCGGGAGTATTTTTTCACGTATTCTAGGGGCCATTTACATTATCCCTTGGGTTACTTGGTTGGGAAGTTATAGTGATCAGGCCAATGCCTTGTATAGCAAGGGTTACAATATCTACAGTTTCTTTTTGATGGCTGCGGTTGCAGGTGTCCCATCAGCAATTTCAAAATTAGTTTCCCATTATAATGCCATGAATGAATATGGGGTTGGACGCCGTCTTTATCACCATGGAATGTATGTATCCGCGTTAACGGGTTTTTTGGCAGCAGTAATTATGTACTTTGGGGCACCACTATTTGCTGACGGGGATGCCAACGTTGTGCCAGTATTGCGTTCTTTAACGTTGGCTATTTTGGTGATTCCATCAATGAGTTTAGCTCGTGGGTTCTTTCAAGGATATCAACAAATGGCACCTTCTGCGATTTCGCAGTTTGTGGAACAAGTATTCCGGGTAGTTTACATGCTGGGCGCGACTTTTTTTATCATGCGAGTGCAACATGGCAGCTGGGTTAGTGCTGTATCACAGTCAACTTTTGCGGCCTTTATTGGTGCGTTAGGTAGTATCTTATTATTGTCTTACTATTATTTACGTAACAAAGAAACGATGGATGAACTGGTAGCCCAAAGTAATAATGAATTGGTGGTTTCTTCATGGTCTTTAATTCGAGACATTATTTTTCAGGCGATTCCGTTTATTATCGTCTCAGCTGGGATTATTATCTTTACTCTGATCGATCAGTACACATTCTTTAATGTGATGCGACACTTACACGAATATTCAATGGCGGAAATGAATCAGTTATATGCACTATTTTCATTTAATGCTAATAAATTGATGATGGTGGTAATATCATTGGCTTCGGCGCTATCGATTACAGTTATTCCATTATTGTCGGCTGCGAAAACGCGAGAAGACTTCGATGGTATCAGAAAGCAAACCGCAAACGCATTGCAATTATTTTATTTTGTAATGTTACCAGCGGCATTAGGGATGGCTGCCGTTTCCAAGCCCCTATATACAATTTTTTATCGCTATAGCGCTTCTGGCACCACAATTTTGGTTTTTTCTTCGTATATTGCGATTATTTTGGGACTTTACACAGTGGTATCTGCTATTATGCAGGGCTTGTCACAAAATATGTTGACACTGAAATATTTAGGAATTGGGATCGTTGTGAAATTAATCTTACAAGTTCCTGCAATTTTAATTTTCAAGACGATTGGACCATTAATTGCCACTGGATTGGCAATGACAGTAACTGTGTATTTGATCATTCATGCGTTAAATGTCGAATATAATTTACCATTCAAAAAAATGGCGAAAACAACTAATCAAATTTTATTATTTTCAATTTTAACCTTTATTGTTGCCCGATTAGTGGTTGATGGACTTTATTTATTTTTCAGTGACTATGGGCGTGGTGCTGCATTTTTTGTTTTAACAATTGCGGTTGTAATTGGCGCTGGTGTGTATGTTGTACTGGCATTAAAAACCCGGCTAGCAGACCGCTTGATTGGTAGTCGAGTCGCTGGTATTCGCCGGAGACTTCATATTAAGTAGATGATGTTTACGGGAATTATTATGGAATACATTCTCAGGCAGGAGTAGCTAATGCGAATTGATAAATATCTTCATGATCAACAACTTGGTACACGGTCACAGATTCATGAGTTGATTAAACAACGCCGAGTAACGTTAAATGAACAGCCGGTTAAATCGTTTAAACAAGGTGTTGACCCACTTCAGGATCGAGTGATTGTTGACGGCCAAGTTCTAGGACATCAAACCGAATTTTATTATTTAATGAACAAACCGATGGGTGTCATTACCGCTACCACAGACTTGTCTCAAACGACTGTAATGGATCTCCTATCAAAAGACGATTTTCGCTCAGATTTGTTCCCAGTTGGTCGCTTAGACAAAGATACGACGGGAGCATTGTTGATCACGAATGATGGGCAGTTAGCCCACCAATTAGTAAGTCCCAAAACCCACGTTGCTAAGACTTACGAGGCGCATGTAACCGGAACATTAAGTAATGATCAAATACAAGTATTGCAAGATGGCATTGAATTAAAAAACGGAGATCACGTCAAAGCGGATTCTGCTAGCATAGTTGGGCAGAGTGGACATGAAACTAATGTTAAGCTACAGCTGCATCAAGGTAAGTATCATCAAATTAAGCGAATGTTTGGAGCGCTTGGGCAACGGGTAGTTCAGTTGCACCGCGCTGAATTTGCTGGGCTAGGGGTAACTGACTTAAGTGACGGGAACTATCGGGCGTTAACTGATAAAGAAATTGAATTATTGAAAAATAAAACGTCTGCCGATTAAATTCGCCAGACGTTTTTTGTTGCTATGATATGCTAAGCCTCATGCTTTTTCATAAAGGTGGGTAATTGGTGACTAATTTGATGTGGCAACACAACATATTGATTAGCTGCTAGTTCCTCAGCAATTGCGCTGTGCGCATATACTGCAGCCAATGTAGCTTGAATTGAATCTGAAAATTGAGCAGCAAAACCACCAATCATGCCAGCCAGTGTATCTCCCATTCCACCAATTGCTTGGGCAGGAGTGCCAATTGTTAGTTGATAAATATCTTCATTAGTATAAATTTCAGTATGGTGTTTTTTAAGCACTACAGTGGCATTTAGTTGGGCTTGAACCGCTTGATTAGCAGTGGGAGTTTGATCAGCGATCTCAATTCCTGACAAACGTTGCCACTCCATTTGGTGGGGCGTAAAGACAATTTGTCCAGCTGGTTGACTGATTTTATGTTGGGCCATCATTGTGATAGCAGAACCATCGATGACAACTGTTTGGTTGGCATTGGTGTTCGCAAAAACAGTGGACAGTACTTCTTGACTGTGAAAATCATCACCTAAACCAGGGCCAACTACGATTGTTGTGGCATCACTGACTAAATGGCTTAACTGAACCTTATCGTAGTAGTTAACAAACATTGTTTCTGGTAACTGCGCGTGTAGGCTGGCAGAATTTGTGGTGTCTGTTGCAGTTGTCACTAATCCAGCGCCTGCATAAACAGTAGCTGTAGCTGCCATAATGATAGCACCGCCAAAATTAGCATTACCACCAATCAAGACAACCTTACCAAAGTTACCCTTAAAACTATCTGCAGGTCGTTGCTTGATTACATCGGTTAAAATTTTTTCAGTTAATTGTTTCATATTGATTGTCATCCTTTTTTATTGTTATTACTTTGGTTAGTTTACGCTATTTTTGTGGATTTGAGTAGTTTTTAGGTATGCTAGGTGGATCTTACATTTTGAATAGACGTGTTCGCAGGAGCTAACACCTAGGGATAGGCCATAAATAGCAATCAAAAAGGCAAAGAGCACCTTTTTAATTACTATTTATAATTTATCCTACGGTGTCATACCGCTCCTGCTCACACTTTGATTTAGACGTGTTCGCAGGAGCTAACACTTAGGGATAAGTTATTAATAGTAATCAAAAAGGCAAAGAGCGCCTTTTCAATCACTATTAATAATTTATCCTACGGTGTCATACCACTCCTGCTCACACTTTGATTATTTACTAACCTAATATCTATGTTATGATAGATACACTCATTTTGGAATTTAAATGGAGGAGTTTACTAGATGACTGATTGGCAAGCTAAAGCACAACAACAAAAAGAAGACTATTTAAATGATTTAATTGCATTAATGAAGATTGAAAGTGTTCGTGATGATTCACAGGCAACCGATGAATTTCCACTTGGACCTAAGCCGGCTCAAGCCTTAACTATTTTTTTGGAAATGGCTCAACAAGACGGTTTTAGAACCAAAAATATCGATAATGTAGTTGGATATGCTGAATGGGGTGAAGGCGACGAAACTCTTGCTATTTTGGCACATTTAGATGTAATGCCTGCTGGTAATGGTTGGGATACAGATCCTTTTGATCCAGTAATTAAAGATGGTAAATTGTATGGCCGAGGGGCTTCAGATGATAAGGGACCTGGGATGGCAGCTTATTATGCGCTCAAAACTTTGAAGGATATGAATATCAAGTTCAATAAAAAAGTGCGGTTTATTGTTGGTACCGATGAAGAAAGTGATTGGACCGGGATGAAGCGTTACTTTGAAGTTGAACCAGCCCCAACGTTTGGTTTTTCTCCCGATGCTGAATTTCCGCTTATTAATGGTGAAAAAGGTAATGTATCGATGAAGCTAGCATTTGCTGGTGACAATGCTGGTGAGGTAGTGCTAACTTCATTTGAGTCTGGATTACGCCCTAATATGGTACCGCGTGAAGCAGAAGCTGTGCTTGAAGCAGCTAATACCGATCAAATGGTTGCAGACTTCAATGTTTTTATTGCCAATAATCCAATTACAGGACAAGCTGATGTTACTCCAGCAGGCTTAAAACTGAGCGTTGTTGGCAAAGCAGCACATGGGATGGAACCACGTAATGGTGAAAATGCTGGTACCTATCTAGCTAGTTTCTTGTCGCAATACGATATCAAAGGAGCGGCAGGTAGCTTTATCACACTCTTAGGAAAATATATGCATCAAGATTCGCGCTTGCATAATTTTGACCTTGCGTTTGCTGATGACGTGATGGGTGATTTGACTATGAATGTTGGGCTGATGAGCTTTGATGCCCACAAAGGTGGTCAAGTTGACATGAACTTCCGTTATCCAAAAGGTATTACGCCTGATGATATTCAAAACAAATTGTCAGTAGTTACAGCGCCGCTGAGTGTGACGATTACTCAGGGTTCCTTTATGGTGCCACATTATGTCGATGCTAGTGATCCACTGGTTACTACTTTAATGTCAGCTTATCGCGATCAAACAGGTGATGACAAAGCACAACCAGAAGTTGTTGGTGGTGGAACCTATGGTCGTATGATGGAACGAGGAGTCGCTTTTGGTGCCTTGTTTGATCACACAGAGGACACAATGCATCAGGCTAATGAATTTCAGCCTGTAGATGATTTATTGATGGCAATGGCAATTTACATGCAGTCAATCAATGACCTAGTAACTGATTAATACCGTATTGCTGTTATTCAAAGTAATAATTTGCTAAACTAAAGGTGAGGAATAGTTAATTAAAACTGTGCCGACAAAGTTTAGCGGAGGTGGCTATAATGAGTAATTATCAACATGTTCTTGTTGGAATTGACGGTTCAAAGCAATCGGAAATGGCATTAGACAAGGCAATCAATGTTGCTTTGCAAAACAATGCCAAATTATCATTGCTTAGTGTGATTAATGGTGAACGTTTTCCAAATACCAGTACGGTTGGTTATGGCTTTATTGATCGGTCCGTCTATGATGGAGCGGTAAAAGAAATGGAGCAAAAATTATCACATTACAAGCAACAAGCAATAGACGCTGGTGTAACTGATGTTAACTTAGAAGTTAAAATTGGCAATGCCAAGGTGGAATTAGGGAGTAAATATCCCAAAGATCATGATATTGATTTGATTGTTGTGGGTGCTACTGGGTTGAACTTTATCGGTCGTATGATTGTTGGTTCAACTGCTTCATATGTTGTTCGTGAAGCCGACTGTGACGTAATTGTTGTTAAAACAGATCAAGAAAACCAGGTTGTTGATTTACAAAAGACGACCTATCCTGAAATTTAAAAATAAGATAAAAAAAGCGATTTTCCGTATTGGAAAATCGCTTTTTTTATCTTATTTTGAGAATTCTTGAAATTCTTCAATGAAGCGAGAGCTAATTTGATAATCTGGGTTAGCAAGCAGTTGACTAATTAAGGTCTTTGCTTCAGCGTTTTGATTTGTCTTCATAAGGTAATTGTAAGCAAAACGAACACATACTTTAAGCCAAAACAATCCGAGTTCATTTTTAACATCAAAATTAGCTAAAATGGTTTTGATATCATTAAAATAAAAGCTGGCACGATCTAGTTGATTACGTTGGAAATAAATTTCTCCTAACGAAATGTGGGCGCACGTTACATATGGTAGATTAGCTTCTTGTTCGCTGTTGGCCACGAAACTAAAATGAAATACTGCGCCATCAAGGTCATCTTGAAGTAAACATACATATCCTGTTAGAAATTGGTATTGTTGATTTGTTAGGGCATCGTCCTTGTCTAAATTAGCTCCAACTTTTTTTAACTGTTCACCAGCCTGATCAATTTGATCTAATGCAATCAATCGCTCAGCGGATGTAAGTTCGTCAAAATTGTCAGCGACAGTTTGAAATTCTGAAACAACGTCGTTAAGGGTTAGGTCTAACCGTTGGCATAGTTGAATCAGAGTGCCAAGTGAAGGGACCGTACCTTTATTTTCGATGTTGCTCATGGTTGCTTGGGTACAAATTCCGGCAGCTAACTCGGATTGATTGAGCCCTTTTGCTTTGCGTTGTTGTCTAATAATTGAATTTAAAAACATTTATCTTCCCTACCTTACCTTACTGAAAATACGAACATGAATCTATTATAAACGTTTACGACAAATTTAACTACGTATATGAATAAAAATAGTGTTATAAATTTTACTAATGTTATAATTAACCTATCATATAAATACAAAATAATTGTTAGTAATGCTAAGGTAATAATATTACACGTTGTCAAATAGCTAATTACAATTATTTTATTAGATATAACGATTAGTGTACTAGAATAATCTTTTCGATATGAGTTTACAAGGATAACGTTTCGGCTTAATGATTCCTTAAATAGTGAATTAAATTTTACTGAAACATGGTATTTACAGCTTACTATTGTGAATATAGTAACAATATCGTTGTATTGTACAACTGGTTGTGAATATAAGACGTTAGGGGTGTGAATCATGCGAAATATATTTTTATGTGAAAGCCAATTGAATGATAGATTGTATTATGAGCAGTTCATTAGGCAACAATTAAAGCAAAAAAAGTTAGCTACGCTAACATATTCATTCGGTACTGAAAGTGCAGAAGAATTGCTATTGTATGTTAAAAATCATCCACTTGAAACTGGATTGTACTTTTTAGATACTGATCGAAAAGTTGGTCAATTTAGTGCAATTCAATTAGCAGAACAAATTAGACAACATGATCAACAGGCACTGATTGTATTTTTAGCTCGGAAAGAAGAATTATCGTTTGAGGCCATTCAGAGACATATCGAGCCGTTGGATTACATCATCAAAACCGTAGATCATAAAAATGAAGAAAACCAAATTCTATTGGATATGCAAATTGCGCAGCAGCGTGATCGAAGTATGCCTGAAAGCACAAATGATATATTTACGTACAAATTAGAAAGCAGCATTTATAAATTGAGTATTCAAAAAATAGATTATTTTAAGACAACTGACTTACCACACCGACTGCTATTTACCACCGGTGATCAACGAGTCGAATTTCGCGGCGATCTAAATGAAATCCAGGAACGACACCCAACTTTATTTCGCGGTCACAAAGGTGTGTTGCTGAATCCACGGCGTATCAAATCAATTGATTTACAAACGCGTTTAGTAACATTTGTTGATAACGAAAGTTGCCAAATCTCATATCGTCGTTTAGCAGATTTAAAACGAGTAATTTGATAATAACTATTCCATATTACTAAAAAAGACCATTAATCTTTTGATTAATGGTCTTTTTTGATTGGACAATTGCTTTCGTGAAATTATGTCAGATTGTGCGTATGTATTAATTAGGTGTGTAAAGTGATTTTGATTAAGTGGGGTAGATGGATGTTAAAACGGGGACTAAAGCAAGTTGGAATTATTATATTAGTTTGTGGGTGGGGACTAAGTTGGTCGGCAATATCAATTGTGGGGGCTGAAATAACTCAGACACAAATGAAGACTATTCGCGACGCTGCTGTTGCGACTGCTGAGCAGGATTTCAATCGTGATTACATGATGAGTATTGAAGAATTACACCAACAAGACGAGCAGTTCCAACTAGCATATAAAGAGCGGTATCGATCAATACAAACTGAGTTTGATTCTGGCGTATCATATGTCAGCCAAATGCAAGCTCAGCAAATTAAGATAGATGTTGATGAGTTAGCAAAAGCAGAAAGTTATTTTTTTATGATGGGAGTTAAACACAAATATGGAGTTGAAAAGAATAGTGATCAGTTAGGTGAAAACATACCAAACAAAGAGATAGCTGAAAACGATATGAATCAGCAGGCTGTTTCTTCAATCGATGCGTCAATTGAAGAAAGTCATGATAATGTAAATGAGCCCCAACGACAGCCGAAAATTGAATCGAATAATGGGGTGGAAATATTGCCACGGGGTGTGATTACGTTAGACCATCAAAAATTTATTCAGCAATTTGCCGAGACGGCTCGTATAGTCGCACAAGAACACAACCTTTATGCTTCGGTGATGATTGCTCAGGCAGTGCTGGAGAGTTCATGGGGGCAAAGCGGACTTAGCCAGGCACCGTTTTATAATCTATTTGGTGTTAAGGGATCATTTGCCGGTAAATCAGTTCTGATGAAAACAAATGAAGATGATGGCAGTGGTCGGTTGTTTGCAATAAGGGGGCAGTTTAGACATTACCCATCATATCGAGCATCATTAGATGATTATGCTAAGGTTTTGTTGCAGCCATTTTTTTCGAAAGCATGGAAATCAAACACAACTAGTTTTGCAGATGCTACATCAGCATTAACAGGTACATACGCGACGGATACCGGTTACGCAGCCAAATTAAACCAGATTATCTTAACGTATGATCTGACCAAATATGATCAAATGCCAAGTAAAGTGGAGCAACCCAATTTAATTAGTCATAGGTTAAAGGAGCGTGAGCCTTATTTGAAAAAAAGAAAATTAGCAAAGACTTCGCAAAATGCGAGAGAAAATTCTAAAATCATGACAATACTAGGTTGGGTTGGACTAGGAGCAAGTGGATGGTGGGTGAAAAGAAGGGTATAAAAAAGAACTGGCAGGAGCCAGTTCTTTAGCGTTAATTTTGTGGTTGTCGAATATCATTTAAATAGGCATCAATTTGTGCTAAGACTTGATCAATGTTGCCAGGTTTATCCAAATCATAAGTCTGTAAATCAATTTTCATTTTAGGACTAGCATCATATTCTTCAAACCAGTCCTTGTAGGCTGACCACATTTTATAATAGTAGCTTTCTAGTTCTGGATTGTTATCAAATTGTTCGTAGTCACGGCCACGTTTTTTAATTCGATATAAAATTGTGTCAAAATCAGTTTCAGCATATACCAATAAATCAGGTGCTTTTTTAGGTAGTTGTTGCAGGTCCATCATCATGTTATCTAATAAGTTAAGATAAACGCCTAATTCTGTATCAGTAATGTTACCCTCAGCATTATTTTCCTTTGTAAATAAGGCATCTTCATAGATTGAACGATCTAAGACGTTGTTATCATCATCTAAAGCTTTTTTGATCATTGCAAAACGTTTGTTCAAAAAGTAGATTTGGAGTAAAAAGCCGTATTGTTTTGGATCTTTGTAATATAATGGCAGAACTGGATTTTCTCCCACTGGCTCGTAAAATGCTTTTGTTCCTAAGTGCTCGGCAATTAGTCCGGTAAGCGTCGTCTTACCAACACCGATCATTCCTGCTGTGATTATCACCATGGTGGCCCCTCTTTACAATTAAATTTTAAATTTACTTTTACAATAATACTACATCTGACGTCAAAATAATATGCCACTAAAAGTGCAAGCGTGCTGTAAATGAAACTGTGGTAGGAGTTGCTGGTGATATTACAATTATTTATCAATTTGAATGGCTGTTAATGGTGTGGTTGGACCCATTTACTGTTATTCTTTGAAAGGGTGTTGCAGAGACTGTATAATAGAATTAATAGAGAAACTAGGGGATGACAGTTGATATGTATAAAGCAATCGTTTTTTTTGACTTAGACGGCACACTGTTAATGGATGATAAAAGCTTATCACCAGCAAATGTTCAGGCGATCCATGAATTGGAGCGTAATAATATTTTGCCAGTAGTTTCAACTGGGCGAAATATTTTTGAGGTTCGGTATGTGTTGGATGAAACCGGAATGGATTCAATTGTGAGTGCTAATGGTAGCTATGTTCAATTCGAGGGAAAAAGATTGCACGCTGAGTATTTAGAGCCCGAGCTAATTGAAGAGTTTAATGCGTTTGCGAATGCGCAGGGGGATCCAGTGGCATGGTTCAATCATCATGAATTTGCATTGAGTCAAGAAACGCCGGTAACGGATGAAAACTTTAAGTTGCTAGGCTTAAATGCACGCGTCGAGCCTGATTGGTACAAGTATCACCACGTTAACTTTATGTTTGTCTTTAACTTTAATAAAGAAAAGTTATACCAAGAACGATTTAAAGGGGTGCTATCACTAGTCCGAAATAATCCTCGGGGGCTAGATACAATGTTGGCAGGTGTGTCCAAAAAGTCTGGAATTGAAGAATTATTGGACTACGCTAGTTTTGGGGATGTTCCAACATATGCATTTGGTGACCAGTTAAACGACTTAGAGATGTTTGATTTAGTGGACCATCCTGTCTGCATGGCCAATGGAAATCCAGAAGTAAAGAAAAAGGCAGAGTTCATTACAACTAGCAATATGAATGGCGGGATTGTGAACGGTCTGAAGCATTTTGATTTAATTTAAACTGATCCATACTATAAAAAGACCAAATAAGGAACTGAAGTTATAATTTGATACAAACATATAAAAGCACGTTCGAAAAAAGTAAAATTTATTCGGAGGTGTTTTT
>NZ_BJDM01000025.1 GCF_005405145.1 Paucilactobacillus kaifaensis
TAATTGTAAAATAAAAGAACACCCAAAAGGGTGTTCCGATATCGAGATATTCACCAATACTATTTGACGAAGACCCGATAAAACTTGTAACCAGCCACAAAGGCTTACAGCTAACAAAAAAATAAACGGTATGATTCAAAAATTGAATCATACCGTTTATTTTATCTTTAACCTCCAGCCATTAGCTGTAGCTGGTCGCACTCTATTTTTCTACATTAGTTCCTTCAAAATCATCAATCATAATTTGTTTCAAATCGGCAATCAACGGTTCCTTTGGATTAGCAGTAGTACATTGATCTTCATAAGCTAGTTCGGCCATGTTATCAACTGCCTTGTTAAAGTCAGCTTTCTTAACACCATTGCCTTTTAAACTAAGGTTAACCCCAACCGAATGAGCTAACTCGATGAACTTTTGTACTAATCCTTCAATTAACTCTTCATCAGTTGATCCTTGCACACCCACGTAACGAGCCAAGTCTGCATAGTCTTTGTTGGCACGGAAGTACTCATACTTAGGCCAAGCTTGTAACTTACGCGGTTCTTTAGCGTTATAGCGAACAACGTGTGGGTACGTAATTGCAATACATAGTCCGTGATCTAACCCAAATTCACCACCTAATTTATGAGCAATTGAATGGTTAATTCCAAGGAATGCATTACCAAATGCCATCCCCGCCAGTGTGGAAGCATTATGCATTTCTTCACGGGCATGGGCGTCCCCGTTGTATGAAGCAGTCAAGTTGTCAAAAACTAACTTAGCAGCTTGCAACGACCATGGACGAGTGTAGTCTGAAGCCAATGCTGACACGAATGATTCTGTTGCATGAGTTAAAACATCCAATCCTGAATTAGCGATTGTCCGCTTAGGTACCGTTTCGATAAACTGAGAATCAACAATCGCAACATCGGGCGTCAATGCATAATCAGCTAATGGGTACTTAACATGAGTCTTGCTATCTGTAATGACAGCAAATGGTGTCACTTCTGATCCAGTTCCAGAAGTAGTTGGGATGGCTACAAACTTAGCCTTGTTGGCTGTGCCAAATTTGTAAGTTCGTTTCCGAATATCCAAGAATTTTTGCTTAGCACCGAAGAAACTAGCTTCTGGATGCTCGTAAAATAACCACATATTCTTGGCAGCATCAAGTGGTGATCCACCACCCAAAGCAATAATTGTATCTGGTTCAAATTCACGAATCTGCTGAACTCCACGTTCAACCGTATCAGTCGATGGATCTGGCTCGATATCTGAGAAGATTTCATATTGAATCTGATTACCATTTGGACGACGTTTCAATTCGTTAACCACAATGTCAGCATAACCGTACTTAACCATGCTTGGTCCAGTTATTAGCATTACTTTCTTAACATCTGGCATATCCTCTAAGTAACGAACAGAAGTCTTTTCAAAGTAAACTCGAGGTAATTTTACCCACTGCATATTATTTCGCCGCTTTGCAATAGTTTTAACGTTCAGTAAATCAAATGAAGAAACGTTATGAGAAATGGAGTTTTTACCCCATGAACCAGTTCCTAATGTTAATGAAGGAATCATTTCATTGTACATGTTACCAATACCACCCAATGCAGATGGTGTATTAACAATTACCCGGCTAGCCTTCATCTTCAAACCAAATTTCAAGATTAAGTCATCATCCTCTGATTGGATAACAGCGGTGTGACCCAAGCCACCAAAATGGAGTAGATCATCACAAGTTTGGAATGCTTCTTCTTGCGTTTTAGCATGATACATTGACAAAACGGGTGCTAACTTTTCACGAGAAAGTGGTTGTTGTGGGCCAACGCCGGTAATTTCTGCAATTAAAATTTTAGTGTCTTCAGGAACCTTAATTCCTGCTAATGCAGCAATTTTGACGGCTGACATACCAGGAATTGGGCCTTTTACACCACCGCGTTTTTCATCAAACATTGCATCGGCTAACGCTTTTTGATCCTTCTTAGCAACAAAGTAAGCATTGTGAGCTTTAAACTCGGCTTTAACTTCATCGTAGATTGAATCATCAACGACAGCACTGTTTTCAGATGCGCATACCATTCCGTTATCAAATGTTTTTGAAAGTAAAATATCATTAACAGCTCGCTTAATTCGAGCGGTTTTTTCAATATACACAGGACCATTACCAGGACCAACACCTAACGCTGGTTTCCCAGTTGAATAAGCGGCCTTAACCATTCCTGGACCACCAGTAGCCAATACACTGGCAACTCCGTCGTTATTAATCAATGAAGTCGTTGCTTCTATGCTGGGTTGTTCTACCCATTGAATAATGTTTTCTGGTGCCCCTGCCTTAACAGCAGCATCTAGCAAGATCTTAGCTGCCGCTGCACTTGAACTTTGTGCTTGGGGATGAAATGCAAAAATGATTGGATTTCTAGTCTTGACAGCAATTAATGATTTAAAGATTGTTGTTGAGGTTGGATTAGTTACCGGTGTAATTCCAGCAATCACTCCTAGCGGTTCTGCAACAGTAATTAATTGACGTTCCTTATCATCTTTAATCACGCCGACCGTTTTGTCGTGAGCAATTGAATGCCAAATATATTCTGAAGCGTAAATATTTTTAACGGCTTTATCTTCGATCACACCGCGACCAGTTTCTTCATAAGCCAATTTAGCTAATAACATATGTTTATCTAGTGCAGCCATAGCCATTTGGTGCACAATGTGATCAATTGTCTCTTGATCATAATCGTCTAATTTATTCAATGCCACATGGCCAGCAGCCACTAACTTTTCAATAGTTTCATCTACATTAACTTCTTTTGTTTTGGGTTCTTTAAGCATTCCTCTTACCTCCACGTCCGATAATTTAATTGTTAACTAATTCACAATCATTATTATATATCAATATCTTTTTTTGTAAAGGCCTTTGTTTAAATAAAATTATCAGCAGCGAGAACACTTTAAAATCAGCGTATTTATTTCACAAACTAGTTTTCTAGATAAATATAGAATTGTTCAAATATCTTGTGAACTTTTTAACTAAATGTAATCGCTTTCATAATTTAACATTTTTTTGCTGACATTAACTATTTTTATGTCTAATTTCTTAAGATTAATTTTGAAAGCGCTTTCTATTTGATTTGTAAATACACCAACGTTCACACATTCAATTTTTGAGAAAATTTTTTTCACGTTCTATCTTAATTGACTAAACGCGCTCGCAGCCGCAAAAGTCTCCGTGTAACATTAAAAATGCTAATACATGGCAAATCACCATGTATTAGCATTTTTAATGTTACACTACGACTTTTAAACGCGACTGCTCACGCTCTTATTGTTTTACACTCTTAATACTCTGTGGCTTACCTGATTTTTCCATTATTCGTAGTAATTCTTCCGCCTTTAGCTTTGTTACAACGCTTTCTACTGCCACTTCCATTAAATTTTCATTGATTGATTTAGCCTTAATATCTACTACCGGCTTTCTTTGTAGGCGAGCTACTAACAAGTCTACAAAGTGATCGTAAGCTTGTTTTGGATATTTACGTAACGTTACCTGGTCCATTCCGGATCGAATAACATCAATTGGGAAAGTTGCTTTTAGCAAGCTAATCACTAAAATATCTGCAACATGCATAACCTGGTATTTCTTTTTGATTGGCGCCAAAATTGCCTTATGTTTAACATAATTATTGATCATTGCCGGTGTCACCAAATCAAGTCCTAAGGAACCAATAAGATTATTAACATACGCTACTACTTGGTCCATGTACAAATCAAAATTTGGTAGCTCATCCCACCTAGGTAAATTAACCTTTGCTAATGAATCTTCCCACCGTTGATATTCCGCCATTGCATCCATCTTATTCACCCCGTTTATTTAACTTCATGATAACGCATTCATCTAGTTTTGTAAACTAGATCATCTCTGACCATTACTTAGGTAACTTAGCCACATACTCTTCTAGTGTTAAATTATGTTCATGCATATATTTAGCATTTGTTTTGCCAACATACCGAAAATGCCAGGACTCATAATCAATATACGTCGTGCTCGTACCATTTTTAGGATAACGCAAAATCCATCCGTACTTCCATGAATTTTGTTTAAGCCACTTTCCTTGGTTAGTTTTGGCAAATGCCTGAGTCACATCACTACCCGCTGCATTCTCACTTGGCGTCACAAAATCCATCGCCAATCCTGTTTGATGTTCGCTTGACCCTGCTGGATTAACCGTTTTTAAAGTTTCTTTTTTAGCAGCCGTGGCAGTCATCCCCTTAGCTTCGTATTCAGCAATATTTCGATTAACCACACTCACTTGATGTTCGTATGACCGGTAACCCGAACCACCAACCAAAGGCACTCCCGCTTTTGTGGCTGCATTCCTCAGTTCGTTATAACTAGTTACCACCCGCGAATCAAGTTGTTGACCATTATCAACAGTGCTCAAAGTAGGCTTAAAATTCGAATTCACTGTATGTTTTACGTTAACAACCTTCAAATTCCAATCACTTTGCCGCGCAGATTGTGGTACTTGGGCCGCCGTCTTTTTGCTTACTTTATTATTTCTAGTACTGCACCCCGCCAGCGCTAGCAACACAGTGCCAATCACTAACACACGTACCATCTTTTTACAATTCACAACTAATCCGTCCTTTTTCTCTTACTATACTCAGTCTATCACGGTTAATTGTCACTAAGGTGTAATTTGCATGAATTTTTTATTTCTTAACAATATGATATAAACACCATACCATGTCTGGATGATAGGTTTGTAAAATCTGATAATCTGATTGTGCAGTTAATGAATCTTGGCTAACAATACTGAATCGATATTGATCTCGAACAAATTTTTCATATGCACTCGCCTTACTGCCAGCATAATGAATCGGAAGCGTCAGACTCTTTTTATCCAAATAACTATTCAGCAAGTTAGTCGTTGCCGGATGAATAATCGCTTTGTCTTGTTTAAAGGATTGGTTCTCAATCAGACACATCGTTTTTAATGGATGGTGATAAACACTTTCTAACGTTAGCTGATCCCAATATTGATAGCTCAATTCGCGCCAACCAAAGTTACTTTGTTTACTTTGATATGCTGCTGGAACTAAAAAGTAATCACCACAATATTGATTCAAATTTGCAATGATCTCGTCAAAGCTGTCATGCAAAACAAGCTGGTGTTTATCGTCTTCTGGAATATGGGCCGCTGCAGCAACGCTATCGGTACTTTCCGGACCCAGAGTATGAATTATACGCATCTAAAGCACTCCCTTATAAGCTCTTTTAATCAAATAAAAAACCGTTAGTTCTAAGCAAACTTGCTTAAATCTAACGGAGTTAATTTCATTTTGAGCTCCAGTAGATTCCCACATCTACCGGAAAAGTTTCCTCAGACATGGACGCAAGTCAACAGGCGTCCAAATCTTAAGCGACTTGGACGCTATCTAAAGAAACTAAAATTAAACTGAGTGGACTGATTATTCATTAGGAAAACCTCTCTCATCTAATTGTAATAATTAAACCAGCTTTGAGTGGACTTGTCAAACTCGAATTTTCAGGATAACTGGTGTAAACTAGATTAGAAAATAATGAGAAGAGGCTATTATCTTTGGAACAACAACAAAAAATAAAATTGCTACAATCATTGGTTCAAATTAATTCTGCCAATGGCAACGAACAGCAGATGGCTGAATTTATTGCAGCTACTTTCGCCCAGTACAACATTCAAGCTAAAATAATCCCATATGCAGAGCATCGTGCCAGTATCATTGCTGAAATTGGACCTACAGATAGTCCATTTGTTTTAGCATTAGCTGGACATCTGGATACTGTTGCAGTTGGTAATCCGAATAATTGGCATCACGATCCCTTTAGTGGCTCCGTTATTGGCGACTCAGTTTATGGTCGCGGTTCAGCCGATATGAAATCTGGTCTGGCCGCAATGATGATTGCTATGATTGAACTAAAACAAGCAAACGTGGACTTGTCTGGTCGAATTCGCTTCATTGGTACCGTTGGTGAGGAATTAGGTGCCATGGGAGCTCGTGAACTTACCAAGAGCGGTTACGTTCATGATGTTAGTGCAATGATTCTTGGTGAACCAACCAGTGGTAATATCATTTATGCCCATAGTGGGTCAATTGACTATACTGTTAATTCATACGGTACCGGTGCTCATAGTTCAATGCCCGAGCGCGGTAACAACGCTATTACCAACTTAGTCAACTTTATTAATGACGAAAAAAATGCTTTCGATGATGCACCTGTGAGTCCCGTACTAGGCCCATTAGTACACAGTGTCACTGTAATTAATGGTGGTCAACAGGTTAACAGCATTCCTGAATTCGCTAGTTTGCAGGGTAATATTCGGCCGATTCCTGAATTCAATGCGAACCAATCCGTACAACGATTGCAAGCCGTGATTGATCGCTTAAACACACAGCCGCAAAATAATTTGGAATTAGACGTCAATTTCAGTTTTGATCCAGTTGTCAATGACCCCAATGTTGGTTTTATCACTGTAATCAAACAAGCTCGCCAGCAAGCCTTCGGTGCAGCTCCTGAGTTAGACATTATTCATGGTGCAACTGACGCTTCAGAGTATGTTAAGGACCCACATAATTTTCCAAAGATTGTGTTAGGGGCTGGTGAGTGGAATGATGCTCATAGTATTGATGAAACCGTTAAAATTGATAACTTTTTGAAAGTTAGTGAAACATACCGACACGTTGCCTTATTGACCTGTGGTAAATAAATAGTTTGGAATACGTAGTAATACTGTTTAATTGCTTAAACTTGTTTATTAAGATAGATGTTTGAGGCTAAATCAAAATAACCAATTAATAAATCAAAGGACGATTTATTAATTGGTTATTTTTGCCTAAACCACGAAACCTATTTGTCTCAATTCACACCCTTGTTTGTCCCTCTCCATAAATAATATACTTTGATGATGTCAGTTCATTTAATCCCATTGGTCCTCTAGCATGGAGTTTTTGGGTGCTGATGCCGATTTCTGCTCCAAAACCAAACTTATATCCATCCGTAAATCGCGTAGATGCATTTACATAAACACATGCTGCATCAATTTGTTGCAAAAAGCGCTGACTATTCTCATAGTTATCAGTAATAATTGCTTCTGAATGTTTTGTATTGTAATGATTGATGTGTTTAATTGCTTCATCAACCGAATCAACTACTTTAATAGCCATAATATAATAGTTATACTCACGGCCCCAATCATCTTCTGTAGCTGCTTCAATAGTAGGAAGGATTGCTTTTGCCCGTTCATCCCCACGTAATTCCACGTTAAAGGCTGCCAAAGCTTTAGCAATCACTGGCAAATACTGGGTCGCAACTGATGAATGAATAACCAACTTTTCAGCTGCATTACAAACCGATGGTCGTTGTGTTTTAGCATTTACAACAATATCTGTAGCCATTTTTAGTTGCGCAAACTCATCAACATAAATATGGCAGTTGCCGGCACCAGTTTCAATTACTGGAACTTTTGCATGCTGAACTACCGTCTGAATTAATCGGGCACTTCCGCGTGGAATTAAAACATCCAGATACTCGGTTAGCTCCATTAGCTTTTGTGCCGTTTCGTGTGAAGTATCATGCAAAATTTGCACGGCGTGCTCATTCAATTGGTTATTTATTAAAACAGTCTGAAGACACTTTACTAAATAAGCATTGGTCTGTAGGGCCTCATTGCCACCTCGCAATACGACTGCGTTACCACTTTTAAACGTTAACGCAAATGCATCAACAGTCACATTTGGACGAGCTTCGTAGATTATGCCAATTACACCTAAAGGCACTCGTTGTTTACCTACGAGGAGTTCATCTTCTGTCCGCCACATTTTATCAACATTTCCAATCGGATCGGGTAGTGTTGCAACTTGTTCTAGCCCTTGGGCCATCTGTTCAATTCTTGATTCGTCAAGAGTTAAACGATCCACAAAGTTATCAGGTAACTGGGTTGCTTGAGCAAGATCAGATTTATTGACTGCCACAATTTCAGCACTTTGTTGACGTAGCTGCTCAGCCATCTGCCGTAGGACATCGTTTTTGGTGTTTGTTTTCAACTGCGATAATTGCTGTTCTGCTTGTTGTGCAAGCTGCCCCATTTCTATCAAATCATCCATGTCGTTTCAACCCTTTCATATGTGCGCCAGACGTAAAAAGCGTTCCGATTGATTGCCCTGCTAAAATATCAAAAATGATCTTAGGGTCCTCACCGTTGGCCAACACCATTTGACCGCCAGCATTAATCATTTTTTCAGCAGCTTTCAATTTGGTGACCATCCCGCCGGTACCAAACCTAGTCCCACTACCACCAGCATCTGAAAAAAGTTCATCCGTCACACTAGTAACTAATGGAACCGGTACCGCCTGCGTGTTAGTCCGTGGATCAGCACTGTATAAACAGTCAATATCAGATAAAATTATTAATAGATCAGCTTGTAGTGATGTTGCCACTAATGCAGATAATTGATCATTATCACCAAATGTAGTGCGATGATCCAACTCATCTATGGCAACCGTATCATTTTCATTAACTACCGGAATCGTATTCATAGCAACTAACTTTTCAAACGTATTAAGTACATTTTGCTTACTAACTGGATAATCCATCACATCATGTGTTAATAATACTTGGCCAATTTGTTGCCCATAGCTGGCAAAGCGCTGATTAAAGATTGCCATTAATTCATTTTGCCCAATTGCTGCAATGGCCTGTTGTGATGCAATATCAGCCGGACGTTGTTTTAACTGTAGTTGATTTAGTCCCACTCCAATTGCCCCAGAGGAAACCAATATAACTTGCCGACCACGCTTACGGATCGCGCTCAACACGAACGCTAACTCGTCCATTGTCTTTAAATTCAACTGTCCGTCAGGATAAATGAGACTACTGGTTCCAATCTTGACTACGATTCGTTTCGGATCAATTAATTGCGGTCGTTGCTTCATTTCTTCACCTACATCTAAATTGTTTTCCCTATTCTAATCAATTTCTAACATTTAAACAACTATTAGTTATCCGCAATCCCGATTGATTGATTTAAATATTGATCTGTTAGTACCGCTTTAGCAACCAACAGTGCCAATTGACGCTCGCCAATTTGAGTTCCCAATATCGGTTGACCTTCGTTGCTGATAACACTCGTAGTTGGCTCAACTATGGTCTTGGCTGCTCGAATAACTGTATACGGCAGTTCCAGCTCATCAATCATTTTAACTGCATACTGATATGCCAAAATAGTATCACTATACTGAGAGCCAAACCGTTGCTCGAGTTGCGTGGGTTCAACTTCATCGTTGATTCCTGCAACTGCAAGCATTACAATTTTTTGTGGATTTATCTTGCGCTGATCAATTGCATCAACTAGTTCAAAAACATCATTGTCCACACTTGCTGCATTTGGTAGCCAAATAAGATCTGTTGCCGTGGGATTATTAAACTGTTGCCCAGTTACCACGCTCGCCCCAGCCACAGTAGTTTGAATTTTGATTAGACTCCAAAGTTCATCTTTTTTGTTAGTTACTATCAGTATTTTCAACTACCGTCCCTCCCTTAATCAAAATATGTAATTATTTTTAAAGATTAGTGCTAAACTGCCGGTGTAAAAGAGGTTTATTCAAACATATCATTGTCTTGATATTTTCTACCACTGGGAGGTATTTTATTAATATGAAACATTCAGACGTTACAATTGGACAAACAGCTCTCGAACATAGCGTTAAAATGTTAGATACTGCCTATGCGTATGATAAAGGACGGTCTGAGGAACTAATCGGCGAAGTTATCAGCACCTCCGATCGCCACCAAATCATTTTAGCATCCAAAGCCGCCCATGTGTTCGCAGCAGACGGTTCTCAAGTTATGGAAAATAATCCTAAATTTCTAACTAACGCTATTGAAGAAAGTTTAAAACGATTCAAAACAGATTATTTGGATATCTTTTATATTCATTTTCCAGACAACCATACACCTAAATACGAAGCAGTTGGGGCACTACAATGATTAAAAGAAGCCGGTAAAATTAGAGCAATTGGCATTTCTAATTTTTCATTTAACCAAGTTAAAGAGGCTAACCAAGATGGTTATGTGGATATCGTTGAAGATCAATGTAGTTTGCTGCATCGTGCTAATGCACAGGTGCTTATGCCATATCTGCATGAACACTAAATCTCATTTGTGCCTTATTTTCCACTAGCCTCTGGTTTATTGACCGGTAAATACAAAACTAATTCGACTTTTACATCAGATGACATTCGTACCTTAAATCTCGACTTTCAAGGTCAACGATTTCAATCGATCGTTACTGATATTAACCGGCTAGACCCAATTACTAAGGTCCATAATGCCACCATCGCTCAAGTCGTACTTGCATGGTATCTACAAAATCCACTAGTTTCAGTTGTTATTCCTGGTGCCAAACGGCCACAACAAGCGGTTGACAATGTTATAGCGCTGATAATGAATATCAAAAAATTGATCAAATTTTTAATGATTTGAAATAATTTTAAATTATTAGAAACAGGGTAAAACTGTGGTTTTGACTTGTTTCATTACTGTTTAACGAACATTATTGCTAAAACATAATAAAAAGACAGATTATCCTACTTATTTGAATGCTCTAATAAATCATTAACTCATCTTCAATTGTCGCATCTGCAATTCGAACATCCGTAATTCCCGTTTGTTCTAACAGTGGCAATAAAGCTTGAATTGTTCCGGAAAAGACTATCTTTGTTTCACGCGGTGCCTCCTGAATAACAGTTGCTCCAATTTTTTGAGCTAGTTCGATTGGAAAGCCCGTTCCAGTAATCGTTACTGTTGAATCAATGCTGTCATGTGTTACCAATTCTCTTTGATTTGTAATTCTACCATTTTTCACGTATACAATACTGTCAGCGTACTGCTGCATTTCTTCAAAACTATCACTGATAAAAATAACTGTTGCGTTGGTTTTTTTCACATAATCGTGTAGTAACTGCCAAGTTTGTGTGGCCTGTTTATCATTCATAGATTTGGTAGGCTGATCGAGCAATATCAATGGTAATTTTTGTACGGTAAAAAGAATAATTTCTAGTTGTTGTTTTTCTCCATCGCTTAAATCGGCTAGCTTACTGTTTAGGTCAATATGACATTGTTTTACTATTTTTTCAGCGTAGTCTAACTTTAAGGCTCGCTCATTTTTTTTGATTATTGTCGTTAGCAGTTGTTGCACGTCACCGTGTTTAGTTAGTTTTATTTCTTCATTTTTATATCCAATTTGGGGAACGATTTTTTTTCGATCTTTGTATGCATCTAATCCATCCAGACTAATTGTTTTACGAGCTTCCTTTTCTTTACCCAAAAGTAATTGAAAAAATACGTTAATTGATTCAGGTTTATTCGTACAAAATGCACTAATTGTTGCTGGATTAAAATCAATGGTCCAATCATTTAACACCAATTTTTTCTGAACTTCTTTGCTCAGTGATTTAATCTTAATAACTGTCAATAGTCTCACTCCGTCTCTATTAATTCATGTCAATATTAAGTCAATTGTACATGCACGTAGTAATTATACAAGTGAAATTGCGGATTAGGAACTTTTCTTGTTATTAATCGATAACTACTCTAGTTGAAATGTGTTCATCCTTGCTTGCCTTTTAAGCAAAATTAAAGCCAAGTAAGTAATCGGATTGTGATTACTTACTTGGCTTTTTGAATTAAGTCTACGACATCTAAACGTCCTTGTTTGCGCTCTTTTTAAACAATCTCCAAATGAAGGTCATCTTGTTCTGCCCAGTGGAATACTCGCATTAATCTGTATCCGGCGACTGAGATGATTGCTGGTAACAACACACCACAGAAGAGATAAATCCAAAATGAATGCATATTAGTTGATGCCAAGTTAATTGGGGCAATCAGTGATGTTAAACCCAGTCCACCGATCGTGTACGGCACGCTAAAATGGAAGAATAATGTTCCTACCGCAGCACTGACCATCGCAGCGACAAATGTCGGTAAGCACAGGCGCGGATTTTTCAAAAGATTGGGGAACTGAACTTTTGGTGTAATAAAACCCTGTGCGATATTAGCACCAACGTTATTTTCTTGAAACGACATTACTAAGAAACCAACGAATTGAGCAGTGGTTCCAATTAAAGTGGCACCTGAGGAAATTGGATCTAGTGCAATCGCAATTGCTAACGCAGCTGAAGAAGCGGGCGTCATCAAAAAGATTGCAAAAGCTAATGATAAAGCCATTGATCCAATTAATGGGCTAACTGTCATTGCACCTGAAACCCACTTACTCAAAGCATTCAAAGCAGGTGTTGTGACAGCTCCAGCTCCTAAACCAAACATCGTACCCACAAATGTCGATGCTAATGGTACTAACATCATATCAAGTGGTGTTTTACCAGTTAAGTATTTACCAACCATTACGGCAATGATAGCAGCAAGTACGGCACTAATAGGTTGCCCACTAGCAAAGATCATACTCGAAGCAGCCTCATGCATCTGCCAGCCGGTTGCGGTCGCCCCATTAACTGCTGATGATGTAAAGTAAACCGCGTTGGCACCAACCGTGGCTGAAATCATAGAACTAAACATAACTAACGTATTAACTTTCAATTGTGAAGCCACAGCTGCTCCAAATCCCGCTGGTAAAAGGACTTGTGCAATCGCTCCGATTTGATATAGCTGATTCCAGTGAACAATGTTTGCTACTGATTGGAATAATAGCCCGACACCTAACATAACTAAAATAGCATTTGAAACTGCAGCCGAAACATTGTAAACATAATCCTTAACAGACATTTTGCCGTCTGCCACTTGTGTATTTTGCATATATGTATCCCCCTTAAAATTGTTCCCGATGAAGCTATGTATTATTAAAATATGATGAGAACTTGATGATAATTTAATCATCTTTATCAATAACTGTCAATCACTTTTTGGTAAAAAATTGACTTAGCAAATAAAAAAGGGTTGAAAACAGTAATAAAACCCATTTCCAACCATATAATAAAATTACCTATTTATTTTCTCCTTGCACCTTATTAATAAAATAACCATGATGATTAATATCTTCTTTTAAGTCGGCAAGTGTAAATTGATGGTAAAACCGCCGGTAATCTTCATCCGCCAAAGTAAATAAATCCGTCAATGTTTCCTTTATATTGCCAGATATTTCAGTTGAATCTGCTTGGTCTAGTTCCTCGGTATCACCTGTAATAAAACGTGCGTAGCTGATCGTTGGTGGAATTGTTAAGTCATATAGCTCTCCTACATTGCAATCTTCTAACGACTTTATTAACCGGTAACCACCGTTTTTACCAACACTGCCCTCTACATAATTATTTTTATGTAATAAGGAAAGAATATTACGAATCATCACTGGATTCAGACTCAGTGATTGAGCAAGCTCCCGACTGGCAATTCTGCGATCACGATTTTGATCTAAGTATAATAAGCTATGAACTGCTACCGAAAAATCAAGGCGCATGGCGTTAACTCTCCTTCAATAATAATTTACTTTATCTTTAGTTATAACAATTAATGCGCTAAATTACCATTTTATTTTAAACCATTTGTTCAACTAAGCCACGTCTAAAAGCTAATTTACTTATCTTGATTAACCAAATAATCACTTCAAAGTAAATTTTTAAATTAGAATTTCCTTATTATTATAAAGTGTTGTTTGATTAAAGCTAATCATTGATATTATTTGCATTTATAAGCGATTTTAGGTACCATTATTTAAACTGTGGGAATTTATTTTCCACAATAAATGGTTTATTGACCCAAGAAATGAGGAATAGTTGTTGGATAGTGGTCAGATAATAATTAATCTTGTGATTATTTTAATCACTTTCTTGTTTGCCGCTTTTTTTGTGGCTGCAGAATTTGCCCTTGTGCAAACACGTTTAACTGCATTACAAGAGGCCCAAGAAGAACGTGAAAAACCGTCCGTTAAGTTAAACCGGGCAATCAAGATGGTTACTAATTTAAATGAGTATCTTTCTACTACTCAAGTTGGTGTGTCAGTCTGCGGGATTATTTTAGGTTGGATTGGAGAATCAACTATTGAAACACTGTTGCTTGATGTAGTCGATCTTTCCCATCTCCCCATCGGACAAGGTGGTTTGCATGTTATTGGTGCCATACTAGGTGTGTTAATTTTGACATACCTTGAAGTGGTATTTACTGAAATCGTTCCAAAAAATGTGGCCATTGATATGCCAATGAATGTCATGATGTTTGTGACTACCCCACTGCATATATTCCATATTGCCTTTTATCCATTTGTTTGGTTACTTAATGTTTCAGCAAATGGCGTCGTTAAGATGATTGGGCTGAAACCAGCTGACGAGGCTGATGAGGTATTATCACAGGGTGAAATTCTCAGTTTGTCACGTAACGCAGTTGCTGGTGGTGAGCTTGAGAAAAACGATCTATTATACATGCAACGAGCCTTTGATCTTAATGATAAAGTTGCTAAAGACATCATGATTGATCGGACTCAATTGGTAGTAATTGATATTAAGAGTTCCATTAAAGAAGCAATTAAAGTTTACCTTCAAGAAAAATATAGCCGTTTGCCAGTTGTCGCTGACAATGATAAAGATAAAATCCTCGGCTACGTCTATAATTATGATTTAATTCGTCAATCACATACTGATTCCGATATCTCATTAAGTAAAATCATTCGCCATATTTCAACCACCCCGGAGGCAACTCCAATTACTGCAGTGCTTCAACAAATGATCCACAAACGAACACCAATAGTGGTTGTTGTTGACGAATACGGTGGTACCAGTGGAATCATTACTGATAAAGATATCTATGAAGAATTGTTTGGCACGGTTCGTGATGAAATTGATGATGTCTCCGATGAAATCATCTTTAAACAAGATGATGGTTCATACAAAATTAGTGGTAAAACAACGACGTATGATTTCGAGCGTTATTTTCAAACCGAAATTAAGGAATTCGATCTCTCAGAAGTCGTTACAATTACAGGATACATCATTGATAACTACCCCAATATCCGGGTTGGTGATGTGATTACTATTCAAAACTTCAAATTTGAAGTACTAGATTTCGAAAATTCATACATCAATTGGTTTAAGGTAACAAAGCAAACCAACATTACCCCAGTAGATGATGATTTTACAGCTGAGACATTGAAATAAGATATGAAATTAAAAAGCAGCTGTAGCAAGGCTGCTTTTTTCTTCAATAAATTAATAAAAATGTATCCCTTTTTGCCAATCACAGGTAGAATAACTAAAGATGATAAACTCGCTAATATGGAGGAAGAGGAAATTATGGATCCAATTAATATGCTTTATATTTCAATTGAAGGCAACACCCGCTCTTTTATGGAGCGTTTTAGTGCCTATGCAAGCCAACAACACGCAATCGACAGTTCACAACCCGAAGTCGTTGCTCGCGAAGTTACCGAACAAACCGATTTTACAGACGAAAGAGAACCCTTTTTCGTTTCAGTGCCGACATACTTGGAGGGTGGCAATGGAATCGACTCCGGCGTTAAGGAACTTATGACCAATGTTTTAGGTGAATATATTCAGTATCATAACAACGCGCGACAATGTGTTGGTGTCATTGGAAGTGGCAACCGTAACTTTAATGAACAGTATTGCTTAACTGCTAAGCGATACGCCCAACGGTTCAACGCGCCATTTATTGCTGATTTTGAACTACGTGGTACTTCCAATGATATTGAACGGATTTACAAGATTTTATTAGATCAATCCAAAGCACAGTAATTTTAGAAAGAACTGATTTTTATGGATAATAACCAAACGCTCAAAAATTTATTAAACCACCGCAGCATTCGTAATTTTAAAAATCAACAATTAGACCAGGCAACTATTGATCAATTAATATCAGTTGCTTCGCATACTGCAACATCAATGTTTATGCAACAATTTAGCATTATCAGTGTGACTGACCCCGCCATTAAACATGCAATTACTGAAATTACGGGTCATTCACATGCAGAAAACAACGGTCACTTGTTTGTTTTTATTGCCGATCAATATCGTAATTATCTGATCGGAAAAGCTGCTGATCAATCAACGGACTTGTTAGGAGAAACAGATCGCCTATTTGCAGGTGTTTACGATGCTTCAATCGCATCTGAAGCCCTCACGGCAGCTGCTGAAAGCATGGGACTAGGTGCCGTTTACCTTGGTAGCATTCTAAACGAGCCTCAACAAATGATTGACCTGCTGAAGCTACCAAAATTAACATTTCCTGTCTTTGCTATTGCAGTTGGCTATCCTATGACCATTCCTGAACAAAAACCTCGATTGCCACTGGATACAAGCCACTTCGCAAATCAATATACACTCCCAGCTAACTATTCTGCCATTTTGGATGACTATGACTCTCAACTAACGGATTATTATCAACATAGGGGAACCAATACCCGAGTTGAAACCTTCCGTCATAATATTGAGCGACAAATTTCTAAATCACCAAAACATAGAAGGACCATATTTTCAGCTTTACAACATCAAGGCTTTTTATTGCATGAACATTAAAAAACGAGTAACTTGATTCAGTTCGAATCACGTTACTCGTTTTTTAAATCATAATTATTAATTTACTTTTTATCAACCGCATGGCCACCAAAACCATTACGAAGTGCAGCAACCACTTTACCAGTAAAGTTATCGTCTGCATCACGCATTGATTCATACCGCATCATCAATGATAGTGCAATTACTGGTGTTGGAACGGCCATGTCTAGTGATTCTTGCAGCGTCCATTGACCTTCACCAGATGAGTGCATCCGTCCAAGTAAGTTATCTAGTTTAGGATCATCAGCAAAAGCATCTTCTGCCAATTCCATTAACCAACTACGAACAACGGAACCGTGGTTCCACAGCTTAGCAACTGCTTCATTGTCATAGTTGTACTGGCTGTTTTCAAGGACATCAAAACCTTCACCAATAGCCTCCATCATACCGTATTCGATACCATTGTGAACCATTTTTAGGTAGTGACCAGAACCTGCAGCACCAGTGTATAAGAAACCATCTGGTTCTGAAATTAATTCGAAGATTGGCTTTAATAGCTGATCAAATGCAGCTGCGTCGTCGCCACCAATCATAAAGTTACCACCATTCAAGGCACCATTTTGGCCACCAGAAGTGCCACAATCAAAGAACTTCATCCCTGCTTCGGTAACCAACTCATTGTGCTTCAATGAACCCTTGTAAAATGAGTTACCACCATCAACAACGACATCATCTTTATCTAATAATGTTGTTAATTGAGTAATTGTTGCATCAGTTGGCTTGCCGGCTGGCAACATCAACCAAGCAATCCGTGGTTGATCTAATTTAGAAACTAGATCTTCTAAACTACTTGCTGGAACTGCACCAGCCTCTTGTGCTGCTTTAACATTATCAGTTGCCAAATCAAATCCGACAACCTCAATTCCGTTTCGCACCATATTTTTCGTTAGGTTAAGACCCATCTTACCAAGGCCAATCATTCCAACTCGCATGTAAAAGATCCCTCTTTCTTTGATTTTCATATTTATTTACGAGTTTCATTATATGCAAATAACTATCAAAAATCAACCTAAAAGAATGAAAAATATGCAAATGAATCTAACTTTGATATACTAAATACTGAATCAGCACTTTTACTGGGGGAATAACACATGGCTTTACAGTTAATTGAACGAATTTATTCTAAATATGATACCTTTGGTACTAGCAGTCGTAAAATCGCAGATTTTCTTTTACATAATTTAACTACCAGCAACCGACAATCAATTCAAGCACTTGCCGATCAAATAGATACTTCTGTTTCCACTATTTCACGATTTGCTAAACGACTAGGCTATGCGAGTTATCCTGAACTTCAGCTGGCTATCAAGCAACAGCTTCAGCAACCTGAAACTATTTCAGCAGATATCGATCGGACTGATCCTAACATTTTAGTTGCACAAAAAGTGTTCAGTTCAAATAGTTCTTCACTTAGCAAAACGTTAGATTTGTTAAGCGAGTCGAAATTAACAAAGGCCGTCTCTTTAATCCAACAATGTCAGCGTCTCAGTTTCTTTGGCTTAGGTGCCTCAGATGTCGTCGCACTGGATGCTTATCATAAATTTTTACGAACTCAAGTAAATGCAGTTTTTAATACCGATTATCATATGGCCCTCATGCAAGCTGCTAAGATGGATGAAAATGATTGTGCTATCGTTATTTCACACAGTGGACGTAATCTAGATACATTGAAAATGGCCCGTATTTTAAAAAGTAATCATGTGCCAATTATTGTCATCACAAGTTTTTCATCATCTGAACTAGCTAAACTAGGTGATACTACCTTTTATTCGGTTTCAGATGACTCCAAATACCGTTCTCAAGCTCTGTCGTCCCTTATCTCACAAATGAGTATCATTGATTGCCTATACATGTCAGTCATGCGTGATGAAGCTGCTACATCCAGTCCAAAGCTTGCTAAAATCAACAGCGTAATTAAGCAAACACGAGAGTAGTAATAAAACGCACTTGGATACCATGGTTCCAATAAAAAAGGTGATTAAGAAGGAACTGAAGTTATAATTTGATACAAACATATAAAAGCACGTTCGAAAAAAGTAAAATTTATTCGGAGGTGTTTT
>NZ_BJDM01000026.1 GCF_005405145.1 Paucilactobacillus kaifaensis
GAAAATACAAAATACCCATCAAACGCGTGATGCATGTTTTTGATGGGTATTTTGCATATCTTTGTGAATAAATCAGGCTAATAATATAAAGTATCCAGTAAATTATATATCGTGTAGGCTGACCAATGCTTGCTGGTGGTGTAACAGAATACATTAATATTTGATTTAAGATTATCAATAATAAAGAAATTAGTGGGATAAAGTTCACACCAATTTTTTTTGAATTACTCAATGCTATTCACTCTCCAATTATAATTTAGACAAGTTTGAGTATAACCAAGCTTAAAAGAAAAAACAAATTCATAACTGGAATTAAAAGTTTTAACAACGATTAGCTAAAAGCTAAGACAAAAAAACGGTTCTATAATATCTGTTGTTGGTAATAGTTATAAACTATTACTGGCAGCAGATTTTTTGATTACAACAAAAAACGGATACAGCTCAATTAGTATCCGCTACCGACCAAAGTATAAGAAACGCAAAAAGGAGCTGTATCCTTATGACTAATGATACTAAATTATTGCTTGGAATAGAAGATAATCATATTAAAATATATCCACATTCTGTCAATCAGAATCCCCAGACTGGTGTTATGGAAGTTAATGCATTACTGTCATACAGGCCTAAGGCCTGTCCTAACTGTGGAATTAAAAATTGTAACCATAAAATTATTAAATATGGCTGGCGCTCGACTAGTTTTAAAATGCCTAGAACTTGCGAGCTTGACGTCATAATTAAGTTAAAACGACGTTTTTTTAAATGCAAAGAGTGTGGCTCATGCTTTCTGGCCCAAACGAATCTAGTTTCAAAAAATTGTACATTTTCTAATAATACAAAACTAGCTTTCTTAGAAAAATTAAAAGATAGAGTATCTTTAACCCATATTGCTAAAGAGCTTAGTACCACTGCCACTTATGTAAATAGCATTCTTCAATCCACAGAAGAAACTGTATGGGATAACAAAAGCCTTCCTACAGTTATTAATATGGATGAAATTAAATCAACCAAGCATGCTAAAGGTTCAATGAGTTTCGTTTATATGGATGGGACAACACATAAATTCTAGGACATTCTCGCTTCAAGAAATCTATTCGATATAATCAAATATTTTAACCGCTTTGATAAAAAAGCTAGAAACAGTGTTAAGTTTATTGTCACTGATATGAATTATACCTATCCTAAATTGACTCAATCAACATTTCCTAATGCCACAGTAGTCACAGATCGATTTCACGTCGTGAAATCATTGAATGATGCTATTAATCGGGTAAGGATTCGAGTTATGAAACAATTTGGTACTTCTGCAAAAGAGTACCGTGTACTTAAAAAATATTGGAAATTATTACTGATGCCATTATCAAAGATAAATTTTGAACTATTTCGTAAATATACTGGCTTCGATTATCTCGTAACTCAACAAGATGTTATCAATCGAATGCTAGGATTGAATAACGAATTAAAGCAAGCTTACGATAAGGTTCATCATATAATTTTCACCATTAACCGTTGTGATGCACAGGAACTTCGTGCATGTATTCTAAATAAAGAGGATATTCCTGATGAACTATCTCGAAAGCTTGGCTATCTACAGCAGAACATTGATTTTATAATTAACGCTATAATTTATCCGTATTCAAATGGTCCCTTAGAAGGCTTTAACAATATAGCTAAACTCTTTAAAAGGGTAGTCTTCGGCTATCGTAATTTCAATAATTTTAAATTGAGATTAAATTATTATGTTTTGACTCACTAAAAAAGCCCAATCCATAAGGATTGGACCTAATTATAAAATTAATTTACCAAGAACAGTTTACAAAGAACCAATATATGTTGTTTTTTATGTTACTTGATCTTCTGTTGTGCCCAACGAGCTGAGTATTGTTTGCCCGCGGTTAAATCGTATTGAATTAGGCGATAATCATGTAAAAGCTGTTTCTGTTTTCTAGTTAGAGAAGATGCTGTTATTTTCTTTCCATTTCCTGAAACAAAAATATTTGAACCATTCATGCTGTTTATTTGTGAACTCGTTGGATCAATCGTCATAGCAGGCAACTCTTCGGTGATTTTTGTAATCAGAGCATAGTATGGTGATACTTTAATATTGTCTGCTTTTAGAGCCAATGCAGAAAAAGAATATGGGCTAATTATTTTATCTGCACTAGAACGTGTTAATTTATGGTTTTGATTGTTGTAAATAAAATAGTCCGTTTGGTGTAGTTGAATTCCATATTTTGACATAGAATCCTTGTTATATAGAGAGGCAAGATGATCACCATACCAAACAATAGTGATAGGCTCATCAATTTTATCGATTTTTGTAATGAAATTTTTAAGAGACTTATCTGTATAATTAAGTCCCTGCGAATATGTTTCAATGCTTTCCTTTGAATCTTTATTGAAAGCTGATCCTGAAATTTTAAATTTTTTAGCTTTTGGATAATAGTTGGTATAGGGCATATGATTTTGCATCGTAGATAACTGAATGAATCTGGATCCTGAATGTTGTTGATTAATGATTTTTATCGTATTTTTGTAAGCAGCTTTATCAGAAATATATGGACTTGATCCAATTTTTTCTTTATATGACAACTTATATTTGCTGCCATCGTAGTAAAACTTATTAAAACCAAATTTTTTAAATACATTTATTCTGTTATATAAACTAGCATTAAAAGGGTGAATAGCAACGCTTGAGTCAAATAGATCAGTAAAAGCAGGTGATACTTTTTGAGCAGGAACCAGCTGCGTATAAGGGGTTGGCAATGTCGGTGAAAGATTACTTATTGAAAGTCCAGTTAATGACTGCCATTCCATATTTGCAGTTCCACCTCCATAACCTGAGCTTAACATAAGCCCAGACAAAGTTTGACTTTTTAGTTTTGTTAAGTAAGAAATTGGATTGGGAGTTACTTTCAAATTAGGGACTCTGTTTGGATCACTGAAGCTTTCGCTAAGATTAAAAATAATTGTTTGATTTGATAGGGAGTTTTTCCTGGTTTTGTTCATTACTTTAGCTGACTGGTCATATTTTTTCATAATGTTAGTAATGTTATTTTTGGAATATCCTGTTGGTTTATTCATTATTTTTGTATCTACATTGTTCAGAAATTGAATTATAGGTCCATTAATTCGAGCACCACCAGTTTGGTCGTAGAATAAAGGCTGTACTCCGAATGCTTTGAAGACAATTTTTGGAAGAGAATTATTATGGTTTATAAAAAAGCTTCCAGAAAAGATGATTATTGGAGTTAAAATTAATGTGATCCGTTTCCTCCAGTTGTTGCGATTGTAAATACTTTTAAACTTTTTTTCTAAAATAAAACTGGATGCAAATAAAATTATGATTAACATTAATGTCGCAACAATTATAACTGGATTAACCATTTTTAGTAATTGATTTATTGCTGCTAGCATAGATAAATCAGTTGGAAGAATTGGTTCATCTCTTAGACTTATTTTCAAAATTTCTGCGATACTGATTATTATGAATGTACTAACAGAAAATATAAATGCAAACCAATAGCGGTTAAGAATTCCAAAGATAAGAATAAAAAAAAGATAAAAAATAATAGTGCTAAGTAATATCTGTTGAGAAGATACTTTGATAATGTCTTTTAAAATTGTTGTTTTTAAAGGCGATTTGGTCAGAAAGTACACTGATAATATTTGTGAATAAGTCAAAATGAAACCCAACAAAACAACTAAAAAGGATCGCCAGTTATCAATGAAAATTTTTTTTGCTAAATAGGGAGCTTTATTTAGCTCATCGTAGCCAATTGACAAATTATTGATTATTTTTTTTATTCGTGAAATGTGAGATGCTTTTTCAATTATTAAATTAAGCATGAATGAAATTATTAATAAGAGGATAAAAATAGTGAATATTTGTAGTAACCATTTTATACTGTTAATTTTGTATTTTAAGTGAAATTTAGTTGTTAATAAATACACAATGGTTGGCAGGTGAATGAAAAAAAAATAGTTAAAAATAGCCAATTAATTGAAAATAATTTTTTGAATCTCTTTTTTGAACTTTTTATAACTGTAATGTTGTTACATAAGTTGAATATTAAGATAGTAAAGACAAACAGCGGCAGTGAGTAATTTGAAAATAATCGATTGCGCAGATCTACTGCCTGACCAGACAATGGAGAAACTTTGAGAAACAGGAGTAATACTATGAGAACGAAAACAATTGTTAAGATAGTTGATTTTATGTGCATCTTTGAAAGAATATTTATTTCATTTAACAGCACCCCAAAAAGAAACAGTACTCCGACCCAAATAAAACTGCTGCCAGATTCTATGCCCCATAGCTGCTTGCCAAATAGAAAAGGCATTATTAAGAAAAACCAAAAAACAAGTAAGGTAATACTGTTGAGTGTAATTTTTGATAGAGTGTGAACGTACCTTGAAATCATAGGCCCAAAAACATACCAAATTAGAATTGATGATGCTAGTTGGAAATCATTGTGGCTAATTGGAAAGAGCAATAGCCATAAATCTTGAGATGCAAATGAATTGGAAATTATAATAGAAAACAGTATGCCAATTAATCCAATGGAAACTAAGTAAAAATATATTTTACTTAGTTTAGTGATTGGTTTTACAGTTTGCCGCGATGTGTAGCCTAAGTATAAAACAATTAAATTTGTTCCTACACTGCTAACTAAAAACAGTAACCAGTAGATAAGATAACGTGTGGGTTGTCCACCACTATCTGGTGGTGTAACAGAATGCACAAGTATTTGGTTTATATTCATTAAAACAATCGCAATAATTGGGACTAAATTTATTTCTATTTTTTTTGAAATCTTCGACATAGTTCACACTCCAAGCTATTTTATACGCAACTTTGAGTATAAACATATAGAACAATTGTGGCAAATTAATATGTATAAAAAAGAACACTTTTAAAAGTGTTCTGCATTTACTATGTTATTCTTCACTGGTGTTATCACTAACCGACTGAGCGACATCTTGATCGCTAGCAGCTTCTAATGTAATCTGACCATCAACAATTTTAGCGTTTAAGTTTTTAATTTTTGGATTATCAAGAACGAAGTCCGCAATACGATCTTCAATTTGCTCTTGAATTACTCGACGAAGTGGGCGAGCACCCATTGAAGGATCATAACCTAGATCGACTAGTTTTTCTTCAACAGGGGTTGTAACATGAACATATAAGCCACGATCAGCCAACATTTTATTGACGTCATCGATCATCAGACCCACAATATGCATCAGGTTATCCTTAGTCAAAGCATTGAATTCTACAATCGCATCAAAACGGTTTAAGAATTCAGGTTTGAAGTAATCGCCTAGCTTATTCAAAACAGAGTGAGTATCACCGGCAGCTTCGGCACCAAATCCAACACTAGCAACTGCATCACCGGAACCTGCATTTGATGTCATAATAATAATGGTATCCTTGAAACTAACGGTCCGTCCTTGTGAATCAGTCAAGCGACCATCATCTAGAATCTGCAAGAACATATGCATTACATCTGGATGAGCTTTTTCAACTTCATCAAGCAAGATAAGACTGTAAGGGTGGCGACGAACCTGTTCAGTTAACTGACCAGCTTCTTCGTACCCAACATAGCCAGGCGGTGACCCGATTAACTTCGAAGTACTATGCTTCTCCATGTATTCACTCATATCAAAGCGAATCATCGAATCTTCTGATCCAAACAACTCTTTAGCTAGTTGTTTAGCTGTTTCAGTTTTACCAACCCCAGTAGGTCCAACGAAGAGGAAGGAACCAATTGGTCGACCAGACTTGTTCAATCCAATTCGGTTACGACGAATAGCTCGTGAAACTTTATTGACTGCTTCGTCTTGGCCAATTACATGGCTTTCAAGATTAGCATCTAAGTCTTTCAATTGAGTTTCTTCTTGTTGTTGCAAGTCACCAACAGGGATGTTAGTTTTTTCTTCAACAATATTTTGCATATCTTTGACTGTAACTGTAGCAGCTTCATCACTATGATTTTGCTCAGCATCTTGTTTGGCTTTTTCTAACTTAGCTACTTGATCGCGATAAAATGCCGCTTTTTCGTAGTCTTCGTTATCAAGTGCCTGTTGTTTGTGAGCTTCTGCAGTATGAATTTCATTTTCAATTGTGGCTGGATCAGCTGTTTTCAGCGTCAAGTTTTTTTTGGAACCAGATTCATCCAATAAATCGATTGCCTTGTCAGGCAAGAATCGGTCCTGAATGTAACGAGCTGATAACTTGGCTGCAGCTTCAATTGCATCATCTGTATACTTAACGTTGTGATAATCTTCATAACGAGATTTGATTCCATTTAAAATTTGGATTGTTTCTTGGACAGAAGGTTCATCGACTTGGACTGGTTGGAACCGACGTGCTAATGCGGCGTCCTTTTCAATTTTGCGGTACTCATTTAATGTTGTTGCACCAACAAGTTGGAAATCACCACGTGCCAAAGCTGGTTTTAATACGTTACCAGCATCCATACCACCTTCTGCATTACCAGCACCCATAATTTCATGGATTTCGTCAATAAAGAGAATTACATTCTTGTTTTTGGAAACTTCTTCCATTAGTTGTTGCATGCGCTGTTCGAATTGACCACGAATTCCAGTTCCTTGAACTAGGGAAACGACATCTAACCGAATAACTTCTTTACTGCTTAATTTTTGTGGGACTTGGCCAGCTACAATTGCTTGAGCTAAGCCTTCGACAACTGCAGTTTTACCAACTCCAGCCTCACCAATTAAAACAGGATTGTTCTTAGTTCGACGATTTAAAATTTCAACCACTCGAGCAATTTCTTTGTCACGACCAATTACTGGGTCGATTTTTCCGGCTTTAGCCATTTCAGTTAAGTTCATTCCAAACTGGGCTAGTAGGCCACCATTACCTTTGCCACCACCCTGACCATTTTGAGCCTGGGTCTGGTTAGAAAAGGCTTGTTGATTAGCTTGTTCATTGCCGGCTTGACCTTGTTGCATTGAGCGTAGCAAATCGTCTAAATTACCAAAGCCAAATGGATTTTGTGCCATTCCATTTCCGCCTCCGTTCATCAGATTGTTTTGTGCTTGCTTCATTAATTGATAGCAATTTTGACAGAGGTCAACTTGCATTCGTTGTCCATTAACGGTTGCTTGTAAATGAATCGTTGCTGGATTTTGATGACAGTTTTGACATAACATATGCAAACCTCCTTTAAATATTCTAGATTAACTTGGTCAAAAATAAGTTTGACCTTTCTTGACCATTGATTATATTATACATACATTTTTATTGAATGCAAGTAATTAGTACTAATTAGTTAACTACCGTTTTAAACTGCTATGCCAACGTTTATCAGCTAAATTAAATATTAGATTACTGCTCCAATACATAAATTTTAGCACTCTATTACAATGATTGCTAAAAATTTGTTTAATCTGGCAAAGTGAATTCTTTCATATATAATAGAACAAAGAAGAAATGGAGTTGGAATAATGGAAAAAGATTATCAACAACTAATGGAAGACTTACGAACTGGCAAGATCGATAGTTTTGTGATTACACCTGAAGAGTTCATGGCATTTCAAGTACAGTATCGGGCAAACCAATTCCGGCAAGAAATTGTGGGAACTGCAAAACGGGGCGGTGAAATTGAGTATCATTTAGAAAAAGTAAAATAAAAAGTAGTTTCACGCCTGCATTGAAAAAGTCTGGTATACTTATAGCATAAACGGATGGACCACACTTTGTTTTAGTCTTGTATTTACCGCTTACAATTGCTAGAATAAAGTGCAAGAGGAACTTTTATACCAATCTATGAAGTTCTATTAATTTTAAATCCTTGAAGGAGATTGATCACAATGGAAAAACGCGATTTTAACATTACAGCAGAAACAGGTATTCATGCACGTCCAGCAACTATTTTGGTGCAAACAGCATCTAAATTCGGTTCAGATGTTACTTTGCAATATCAAGGTAAGAGTGTGAACTTGAAGTCTATCATGGGTGTAATGTCACTCGGAGTTGGCCAAAATGCTGACGTTACTATTTCAGCTGAAGGTGCTGACGAAAAAGAAGCCATTACAGCTATTAGCGAAACAATGACAAAGGAAGGACTGTCAGCTTAATGTCAAAACGACTAGACGGGATTGCTGCCAGTAACGGCATTGCAATTGCCAAGGCATACATGTTAGTTGATCCTGATTTGTCCTTTGATAAGAAGACGGTTGAAGACACGGATCATGAAGTTAAACGACTTCATGATTCTTTTGTTGCATCCACAAAAGAGCTCGAAGTAATCAAACAGCATGCGGTTAAGTCTTTAGGTGAAGAAGAAGCTGAAGTATTTGAAGCACACATTACCATTTTGGCTGATCCTGAGTTGATTGGTGGCATTGAGCAAAAAATCAAAGACGATCACATGAATGCAGAATCTGCTTTGAAGGATGTTACCGACATGTATATCAGCATGTTTGAAGCGATGACTGATAATACTTATATGCAAGAACGGGCTGGCGATATTCGCGATGTCACGAAACGTGTTCTAAGTCATTTACTGGGAGTTAATTTACCAAGTCCATCACTGATTGATGATCAGTCAATTGTGGTTGCCCATGATTTAACTCCTAGTGATACAGCACAGTTAGATCGTCAGTTTGTCAAGGGCTTCATTACTGATATTGGTGGTCGGACGTCCCATTCAGCAATCATGTCGCGGACTCTTGAAATTCCAGCAGTTGTGGGAACAGAGAATGCAACCACAACGATAAAAAATGGTGACACCGTTATCGTTGACGGTATTCATGGTAAAACGGTTGTTGACCCAACTGATGCTGAAATTGACGAGTATCAACAGATGGCAGCACAATTTGCTAAGGAACAAGCCGAGTGGGGTGAATTAAAAGATACTTCCACTATCAGTGCCGATGGCAAACATTTTGATATTGCGGCCAATGTTGGAACTCCTGATGATTTACCAGCTGTATTGGATAATGGTGGGGAAGCAATTGGACTATTTCGATCAGAGTTTCTCTACATGAATTCAAATGAATTACCAACTGAAGATGAACAGTTTGAGGCCTACAAAAAGGTTGTTGCTGGTATGAACGGCAAACAGGTAGTCATTCGTACCATGGATATTGGTGGCGACAAGCACTTACCATATTTACCGTTACCAGAAGAAATGAACCCGTTCTTGGGTTACCGAGCAATCAGAATTAGTTTGGATCAACAAGAAATTTTCCGTACTCAGTTACGAGCACTACTGCGGGCTTCCAATTACGGTAAACTGGCAATTATGTTTCCAATGATCGCGACGGTTAATGAGTTCAAACAGGCTCGTTCAATCTATGATGAAGAAAAACAAAAAATGGTCAATGCGGGTCAACCAGTTGCAGATAACATTGAAGTTGGAATGATGATGGAAATCCCAGCTGCAGTCATGATTGCTGACAAACTGGCCAAGTATGCTGACTTCTTTAGTATTGGGACCAATGATTTGATTCAGTACTCATTTGCTGCCGATCGTGGCAATGAACATGTTTCATATCTTTATCAACCATACAACCCATCATTGCTACGCTTGATAAAGCGGGTAATTGATACTGCTCATCATGAAGGCAAGTGGGCTGGTATGTGTGGTGAAATGGCAGGCGACCAAGTCGCTGTACCTTTGTTAATGGGGATGGGACTTGATGAATTCTCCATGAGCGCCACTTCCATTTTACAAACCCGTTCTTTAATGAAAAAATTAGACACAACTAAGTTACATGAATTAGTTGATCAGGCACTTGATGCTGAATCTAATGAAGAAGTTATTGAGTTGGTTAAACAATTGAAAACAGAATAATCAGATATTACAAAAAGTTGAATCATCAAATTAAGATGATTCAACTTTTTTTATACCCTACGATCGTAAAGCTAAATTTTATGCTAATTTTGCAAAGCTTAAACTAATCTTTATCAATATTTGGCTTATAGAAGAGTTTACGATACAATATACCTCGTTGAATTCTTGATTTAAAATTGATATTCAATCGTTGATTTAGTACAATTGAATTGATTATGTGTGGGAGATCAACTGATTTTCCAACCAAGACTAATAAAAAATTCCAATCGATTAACCGGATTTGAGAATTAAAGGAGAACGCTTGTGAACATCGGCTTATTTACAGATACATATTTCCCACAAGTCAGTGGTGTCGCAACTTCAATCAAAACGCTACGTGATGAACTTGAGGCTCAGGGACATAACGTCTATATTTTTACGACGACAGATCCTAAGGTGGATAAGGACAAGGTAGAACCAGGAATTTTTCGGTTCGCTAGCGTGCCGTTTGTATCATTTACTGATCGCCGAATTGCTGTCCGTGGATTATTTAAAGCCTATCGCATTGCTAAGGAACTTGATTTGGATGTTATTCATAATCAAACTGAGTTTTCATTAGGGTGGATGGGTAAAGTGATCGCCCGGGCATTGCATATTCCATGCGTTCACACGTATCACACGATGTATCAAGACTATTTGCATTACATTGCTAATGGTCGCATTTTAAAACCCAAAAACGTTAAACAAATGGCGTCATTGTATTTACTGCACATGACCGGTGTAATTGCTCCAAGTGAACGGGTGTTAAAGACGTTGGAAGGTTATGGGGTTAAAGCACCCATTAGAATTATTCCGACTGGTGTCAACGTTGAACGTTACCAGCATATTGATCGACCAGATGAGCGGCATGAATTACGCCAACAGCTAGGTTATCAGGATGACACGCCTGTAATTTTATCTTTAAGCCGACTAGCCTTTGAGAAAAACATCCATGAGCTGATCGAAGCTTTACCAGATATTTTGGAAAGATTACCACAAGCACAGATGTTGATTGTTGGTGATGGGCCAGCCAGAGAAACTTTGGAGCATCAAGTAGCTGAATTAAAGTTAACTAAGCATGTTACTTTTACCGGCGAAATTTCCAACGACCAAGTTTATCATTATTATCAGATGGCAGATGTACTTACTTCTGCATCAGATTCGGAATCACAAGGATTGACATATATTGAAGCACTGGCGGCTAACTTACCGATTGTTGTAATGCAAAGTCCATATACGGATGAGCTGATCGATGACAAGGCCATCGGACAAAGCTTTCAGAAAAAAGCTGATTTGGTGGAGGATACAATTTATTATCTTACACAACCAGCATCTGAAGAAGACGGTAACCGCCGAGCTAAGAAGTTAGATGAAATTTCCGCTGAAAACTTTGCCAAGCGAGTGGTTCGATTTTATCGTGACAGCCAAATCACGCTAGCAGAATCGAGTCATGAACCGGTTAATTTATTTCGCGGACCACGAGGATAAAAAATGTTAAAAATTACGATGTTTTCTGCTGCCGATACGGTTAAAGGACAAGGTGTTGGGAGTGCTTATCTGGAATTAGTACGACTACTTAAGAAGCGATTTAGTGGTGAATTTGATATTAAAATTAATAAGTATCGCCGTAGTCAGATAAGTCATTACCACACCATTAACTTTCCTTTTTTTCTATCAACTTTTTTGCCTGGCAGAGGTCGTAAGATTGGATACGTCCATTTTTTGCCGGAGACGTTAGAGGGAAGTGTTAAGATCCCACAACCGTTTCGGGCAATTTTTTATTGGTACGTATTAACATTTTATAAGCGGATGGACCATATTGTGGTTGTCAATCCATCTTTCATTAGTAAACTAGAGGCAAATGGAATTAGTCGTGGCAAAATCACATATATTCCCAATTTTGTTAATCGTGATGATTTTCATGAATTTACTCCTGATGAAGTTAGTGCGACAAGAAAAAAATATCATTATGATCAAAATAAATTTATGATTTTAGGTGCAGGTCAAATCCAAGAACGAAAAGGTGTAAATGATTTTATTACGTTAGCAAAACAAAATCCTGATATTCAGTTTGTGTGGGCTGGTGGCTTTTCATTTGGGAAGATAACGGATGGTTATCAAGAATTAAAACAGGTGGTGGACAATCCACCAGTTAATTTGAGCTTTCCAGGAATTGTAGATCGTCAAGAGTTAGTCAACTACTATAATATGGCCGACTTGTTTTTGTTGCCATCTTATAATGAGCTATTTCCGATGTCGGTACTGGAAGCATTTAGTTGTGGGACACCAGTTTTGTTACGAGATTTAGATTTATATCGTTCTATCATTGACGGTTACTACGAAGCCGCGGATGACGTTAACGACATGCAAGCTAAAATACTTCGGCTGAAAGACAATCCGGCTGGCAGAAAGTTTTTGCATGATAAGTCCTTAATCGCTTCCCAACGTTATTCGGAGGACCACCTTGCCAAGATTTGGCATCGATTTTATCTCCATCAGTCAAAAGAGGATTAAAAATGTCGAGACGCAATCAAATTGTGCTGGTCTTGATGCTGCTAGTTGGTGTCTTGATCTTTGGCTACTCACTCAGAAATGTTAAACTGTCTGCCGTGCTTCGTGACTTGGAGAACTTACACTGGCAGTGGTTTTTGGTTGCAGTGTTGTGTATTGTAATGTACTTAATATTAGAGGGGCTGGTTGTTAAAGTGTTTATGGCTGATCGCCATCCTGACTTTACTTTTAAGAATGCATTACGAGTGCCACTGGTTGAGCAATTGTTTAATGGAATTACGCCATTTTCAACTGGTGGTCAACCAGCACAGTTAATCGCCATGATGCAAAGTGGGGTCGATGCAGGTCAAGCTAGCTCCGTGTTATTAATGAAGTTTGTTGTTTTTCAGGCCATGATCGTTATCAATTTCATTTTTAGTTTAATGATTGGCTTTCACTATATTGCGGTTAAGTTGCAGGCTTTGTCGTTATTAGTTATTTTTGGTTTCCTGATTCATTTGACAGTGATTGTCGGACTTTTGATGATTATGTACTGGCACGGGTTTACTAAAAAGTTAGTTAATTTGTTGATTGCGCCCGTTAAGTGGTTTCGCTCAGCTGAAAAGTTTGCAGCAATGCAGGTTAATTTGGATAGTAAAATTGATAATTTTTACCAAGAGAGTTTAAAAATTAAGTCCGAAGGGTTCAAGTTATTACGCGTGGCGGTACTGACTTTTTTACAGTTAGCATTTTATTATCTAATTCCATATTTCATTATGCTATCGCTTGGTGTTAGTGGGTTAAATTTAATAATGGTCACAAGCCTGCATATTTTAATTGTAATGATTATCTCGTTGTTTCCAATCCCTGGTGGAGCAGGAGGGGCCGAATATAGTTTTTCAGTCTTATTCTCCAGTTTCATCGGAGCAAACAGTAAGTTAGTTTTGGCTATGTTATTGTGGCGTTTATTAACCTATTATTTTGGAATGTTTGCGGGAATGTTCGCGTTGGTAATTAAACCGGATAAAGTTAAATAAAGTGTAAGCAACTACGTTTAGAAGTTGAAATGTAACAACAAAACCGGTAATATCCTTCTTTTTTTGAAGGATATTACCGGTTTTGTTGTTAATGGAAAATTCTGTAATTTATACTAGTTTTGATTGTCAGGATTATCAATATAAGACTGTAGTCGCTTCATTGCCTCGTGTAGCTTATCCATATTAGCTGCATAGCTAAGGCGAACGTAGCCTTCACCTTCATCACCAAATGCATGTCCTGGAATCAAAGCAAGATGATTTTTTTGAGCTAGGTCGCGGCAAAACGCCATTGAATTTTGGTTAAATTGAGCTGGAATTTTAGCAAAAATATAGAATGCACCATCTGGACGGGCAATTTCAAAGCCCATCTTAGTCATTTCTTGGTAAACAAAGTCGCGACGTTCAACATATTGCTTAGCCATTTTTAATCCATCATCAGCACCATTGGTTAATGCTTCAACAGCAGCCTTTTGCACAATTGATGTTGCGGCAGTGACTAGATATTGATGCACTTTTTTGATTTGATTAATTAGTGATCGTTCAGCAAAGATGAATCCTAATCTCCATCCAGTCATTGCATGTGACTTTGATAGACCACTGATTAAAATGGTTTGCTCTGGAATTAATGCGGCAATGGAAAAATGGGTCGCACCATATGTTAGCTCCGAGTATATTTCATCACTGATAACCCATAGATTATACTTCTTAAACACTGCTACCAAGTCAGCTAATTCTTCACGACGGTAAGTGACCCCAGTTGGATTACTAGGGTAATTTAACACAATTGCCTTAAACTGCAATTCAGGGTGTGCTTTAATAGCAGATTCAATCATATTAGGAGTTAATACAAAGTGGTTTGATCTAGTATTAATGCGTACTTCAATACCATGGTTTAATGTTATCAAAGGACTGTATGCGGAATAAATTGGTGCTGGGATTAAGACGCCGTCACCAGGATTTAAGATAGATCCCAATGCTGCGGCAATTGCTTCAGATGCACCAACAGTTGTGAGTACGTTTTCTGCCTGATAATGAAGCCCATACTTTTGATTTTGAAAATTGGCCGCTGCTTGGCGTAGTTCTGGGATACCAGCATTATTTGTATAATGGGAGAAGTTATCATCGATGGCCTGTTTAGCAGCTAATTGAACATGAGCAGGAACGTTGAAGTCAGGTTCTCCCAATGTTAGTTTTAAGATGTCGGGGATGGAACTAGTTGCATCATCAAATTGTCGAATTTCTGACACCTCAATATTGTTAAGCTGCGTATTTAAATCGTCACGGAACAAAGCCACAATCATTACCTCTTTCGTTTATTAGATTTTAATTAGAGTTAATTCTACCATAAAGTGTGCTATATTTAGAGAACAATTATTGTTAGCACAGAGTAAATGTTGGCTAGTTGATTGAAAGCATAGTCTGACATGTTTGATATTTTTTAATCACGAGTATATAGGAGTTATTTATGCAAGAATCAAAACTATTTCAAATTCTTAGTCGCTTATACGCGATGAAACAAGATAAAACTGCTGAAAAGCAAGTCCGTCGTTTTGAACAATTTGGGATTGAATTATGTCGAGTGTCTTTTGATCATGAGACAAATATCTATCATCTAGTTGAATATAAACCGTTTCAAGAATTTGATTTCGATGATATGGATCTAACGGCTATTGAAATCTACGAATGCTTAGCAGATATGCAGTTAACATTTTAATCTGATTTTAGTTAAAAATTGCTTGACGGGATCTCAGATTTTTTGGTATGATAGTTCTTGTCGCTGAGGCGATCAACGAAAATTTTTGATTCTAAAAAATGACAAATTGACGTTGACAACTAATTGGTCAAATGATATTATTTGATAGTTGTCTTTTGACGACATTGTAGATCTTTGAAAACTGAACAAAGTTTCGACAAATCAAATGTGTAGGGTCCTTAAACCTTCGGGTTTAAGGCAAGAAACATT
>NZ_BJDM01000027.1 GCF_005405145.1 Paucilactobacillus kaifaensis
TTTTAGACGACAGTAGAAGGTATCTGTACTAATTATTATTTAATACGTTAGTGTTATTTAAAATGTTGTAGTGTTTAACATTGTGTAGTTTCAATTAGTTGGTGCAAAACGCCTGAAAGGTCCCTCTAGTTTTACAGCACTACCGATCGGTACGGCGGTCAATTATTTGGTGAAATCGCGATTATTTTTAATTGTAAAGACAATCGTATCAGATGAGACTATCAGTGCCGAAGTAACTGAAAAGTGATGAGCTTCACTAGTTAGACCGGTGACATGCTAAGACGACAAAAAGCAAAAGTCCCCATCTACTAGTCTAGCAGTCACAATTAACAAATATCAAGTAATGGTGTCAACATTTTTGGTTAAAGGGTCCCTTGAAGAAGACACTAAACCATTTCCAACATACCGTGAACTAAATGCGTTGCTGATAAAAATATGCCAGTCAGACCATTGTGTTCGTCGTGATGGAAAGATGATGCTCAGTTACTAAGTGTAGATAACAATCCAGTATCGTAAATTATTAAATTGCATGGTGAATCAAGTAACCTATTATTCATTAGTGCAACCAGTGATAAAAGAATGATTATCGAAGTTAAATATAAGGTGAACAAATATTTTTTAATATTATAACGCCCCCTTTTTTTATCTTGTACTATACAGTATGGTGTGACAAATAAATGCAAGTGTTTGTATAAAAATATCTTGTATGGACCTTTTGTTCAATTTTTAATGTTCACAATCTGGACATAATCAGTTGGGCTGTTTTAAAATAATTGGTTTAAAATTCAAACTACAAATTAACTCCATAAATGGAATTTACAATGAACATAGAAAGCGAGGTTTTTGAATATGATTATTATAGGACTAATGGTTTTTGCACTGATGTTATTAGCCGTATTTCATATACGACAAGAATCACGACTGTTGTGGAAGTCTAACTATATGGTAATTGTTGCAGCAAGTAATATTTTATTTTTAATTCTTGCTTTCATTATGTGGATTCCGGCTAGAAATAGTATATTACTCAGCTCTTTATTGGCTATTCTAATAGTACTAGGCTTTATGTCGGGAGTTAGTGGTGTAGCTCAAGATGGATTTATGTTACCAAGTTTGTTGCCAACATTAATAAACTTTAAGGATATTCAACAATTAACAATGACAAATAAGCAGATCACATCTGGAAAAATAATTCTAGTAGTGACTGGTCAGTCAAAGCAAAATAAAAGGTTTAACCTCATTTTTAATGAAAATTCGGTTGAACTACAACACTTTATTACTAAAAATACGGCTGATCACGTTTCCATCCAAGGACGTGAATAATTTTTTGACATTATGGTTTACAAATGTAATCGTAAATGTTATGTTACAGCTATAATCAATAGAGGTGATTATTTTGTTAGATCACGAGGTAAAAGATAATTGTATTGGTTGTGTAACTAATGCTGAGTACGAAATTTTGCGAATTATCTGGCATTATCCTGGGATTTCAACTAAAGATATTTACCAGGCAATCCGGCGACGACAAACTTGGCGGCCCAGCACTGTTAAAACATTACTATTTCGACTCGTAAGCAAGTCCTTGGTTACTAAAGATACCTATTATCATCAGGCCCATTATTATGCCCAATATAGTGAATCGATAGTTGTCTCTGTTTTTATTCAAAGATTACTTTCAAGACGGGAAACGTTGTCGCCAGAAGAATTTTTAGTACTTGTAGAAGCTAATTTGCAAGAAGGTCAAACTGATGATGGTGAGTTAAAAATAAATGAAAAAAATTAGACTAATTTTAGGTGGAATATGCTGTGAAAATGCTGTAAAAACAATATTTTTTGAGTTACATTCAATTGACGGAGTGGAGGAAACCCATTTTGATTTAGCGAGTCACTCTGTATTGATTTATATGCAGATAAAGGCTTTATCAGTAATAGAAAGTAAGTATCAAGCTGATAACTTAATAGAGGTGTAAAAATGAAAAATAATAAATTGCATTCAAAGCAACATCCTGATCGCAATATGAAATCAATGAATGATCATATGGATATGGAATCTAGCAGCGGCGATATAATGCAACATGGCGGACAAATGATGCACATGGGAAATATGAAACATAAGTTTTGGGTTTCTCTAATTTTTTCGCTTCCAATTATTGCATTATCACCAATGATAAAGTTCAGTTTTATGCCAAGTTTAACTTTTCCTGGTTCAGAATGGCTAGTGCTAATTTTAGCCACTTTTCTATACGTTTATGGTGGAGCAATTATGACAAGACCGGGGAACCAATATAAAATTATGATTAAATTCACGCAACCTGGGGTTTTTATGTATCATTGCCATAATCTTGAACATGAAGAGACCGGAATGATGGGCCAAATTCAAGTTGTGCCGTAACGGTCACTTAATTCGCTTAATGAAATTACGCCAAGTCTGCTTAATGCTGTCAAGTTGTTGTGGTGGAATTAAACCCAGCATCATGATGAATAGTAGCAGTGGGCAGAAGATAATTAGAAGAATTGTTGCTAGCATCCACATATTTGTTCACTTCTTTTTCTTTTTGATAATTATGCCAGAGATGTATGGAGATTATGTATAAAATATATGGAGATGAAAAAATTTGACTAAAATTTTAGTTGTCGATGATGAAAAGAAAATTGTAGATATAGTTACCGCCTATTTAATCGCACAAAAATTTGAAGTTGAGGTGGCCTACTCGGGAACGGAAGCTTTGACCAAGTTTTATAAATGGCAGCCTAACCTGGTGGTGCTTGATCTTATGCTACCAGATTTAGATGGTAATGAAGTGACCAGAAGAATACGGCAAGATAGTAAAACACCGATAATTATGTTGACGGCAAAATCAAGTGATGAAAGTATTGTTAACGGATTGCAATCTGGCGCCGATGACTATGTAGTTAAGCCTTTTAGTCCACGAGTGGTAGTAGAACGGATAAAAACCGTACTACGACGTGTCACAGAAGAACAAGCGGAAAAAGTTCTCTCCTTTAACAATGGACAGTTAAAAATCAAATTAGAATCGCAACAAGTTTTTGTCCATGATATGGAGATTGCACTGACGCATACAGAATATGATATTCTTGCAACAATGGCGAACTATTATCGACAAATATTTACCCGTGAACAGTTAATCGATTTAACTAGAGGAATTGACTATGACGGACTAGATCGGATGATTGATTCTCATATTAAAAATTTACGACGAAAAATTGAAAGTGATAATACTAAGCCGGTTTATATAATAACGGTTCATGGCCGAGGCTACCGTTTTGGTGGGAGTAAAGATGAATGAAACGACAGATTCGGACACAGCTAATAATCTCTTTTATATTTTTGGTGTTATTGATCGTAGGTTCAATTAGTTTAATGACCATGAGTTTAGTTAGTGATCATTTTGACAAATATGTGCAGAAAAAACATGATACAACGCTCACCGCATATAAAAACGAATTAAAGGTTAGTTATCTGATCAACAATGGTACTTGGAAACCGGCCAAAGTTAAAAAGATCGGTGTTAGAGCATTGCAAGATGGTCTTATTTTGGTTTTGAAAAATACTGACAATAAAATAATATGGGAACCAAGTCAAACCTTGTTACATAGGGCTACTAATACCAAAAATATAGATAGTATGAACAAAAAAAATGGAGCTATCAAGATTAATTCCAAAAAAGTCGCCCTAGTACAATTCTCACATAATGATGCTTTAGGGTATACACGACATGATGTCGCATTTATCAATGATTTACGAATTAGTTTGGCCGGTATTTCAATCTTTGTATTTTTAGTTGCAATAGTCATTGCAGTATGGATAGCTCGTGATCTAAGTAGACCGTTACGACAAATTGTATCCTTTACTCAGGCGGTAGCGTCTGGGGATTATCGAAACCAGTTACCGCAACAAACACAAATCGTAGAGGTAAATGCGCTAGTAAATGTAACTAACGAACTTTCACGCCAGTTATCCAAGAATCAGGCGCTACGGGAGCGTTTGTCTTCCGATATTGCTCATGAATTACGCACGCCATTAACAACGATTCAGGGTTCGCTAGAAGCGATGATCGATGGAATCTGGCCAATTGATGAGGCAAGATTGGTTAGTTTAAATGATGAAGTTATACGGTTGACCCACTTGATCAATAATATTGAAAATATTGCTTCAATTGAACATCGCGAGGATAAGTTAATCAAAGTTGATACTGATCTTAGTAAATTGATACAGCAGGTTTTAAATAATTTTCAAAGTAATCTTGAGGAGAAAAGAATAACGCTTGATTACCAGACGGAAAAAATCATCGTTGCAATTGACCCAAATAAAATAAATCAGGTTATTACCAATTTATTGTCAAACGCCATAAAATTTACACAAACAAAGGGCAAAATAATAATTAAGTTAAAACGTGTAGCAGATAATGTTGTTTTAACTATTGAAGACAACGGTAGTGGAATTGCAGAAAAGGATGTCCCACATGTATTTGATCATTTCTATATGGCTGATCCAGCACGAAATCGCCAACAAGGCGGCCAAGGGATTGGTTTAGCAATTGTTAAAGCAATCGTGGTGGCTCATGGTGGCTCAGTTTCTGTGGACAGTGAATTAGGTGTTGGGACTATTTTTACAGTTAAACTACCATTGAATAATTAGGAGGGAATGATCATATGGGAGCACTAAACCCGATCGCGTTTAAATTAGGACCTTTTCTGGTTCATTGGTACGGTATTATTATTGCAAGTGGGGCAGTACTTGGTGTGCTGCTTGCAATTAACGAAACTAAGCGACAAAGGATTTCTGCAGATGACATTTATGATTTAGTATTCTGGGCATTGCCAATTGGATTGATTGGCGCACGAATCTATTATGTCATTTTTGAATGGCAGTATTATTCACAACATTTAAATGAGATCATTGCGATTTGGCAAGGGGGTATTGCCATTTATGGTGGCCTAATTGCTGGTGGGATTACATTGATCGTCTTCTGTCGGCAGCGTAGCTTATCAGTTTGGCAGGTCCTAGATGTTGTTACGCCAGGCATTATGTTAGGTCAAGTTATTGGAAGATGGGGTAACTTTGTTAACCAGGAGGCCTTTGGGTCTGCTGTTTCACGCAGTTTTTTGCAGCAGTTACACTTGCCTAACTTTATCGTGCAACAGATGTACATTGGCGGTGCATATCATCAACCAACTTTTTTATATGAATCAGTATGGAATTTTGTTGGCTTGATCTTACTCCTTAGTTTACGGCATAAAAGAGGTCTGTTTAAACGGGGAGAAATTGCGTTAAGTTATGCGATTTGGTATTCATTTGGTCGATTTTTTGTTGAAGGAATGCGAACTGATAGCTTGTATCTATTTGGCCAAGTACGTGTGTCACAATTATTATCATTGATTGTTTTCATTGTGATGCTCAGTATCTTTGTTTATCGACGGAAACAGCAAAAAGCTTCTAATTATTTAATTGATTAATTAATAATGTAAAAGAAAGCGAGGCTAAATTATGATTAATCTGTATTTTCATACTAGTGATCCGGCAAAACGAAAAATGCTCGATTGGTTTCATGATCAAAAAATTGATGTACAGATCCGTAATATTATGCAAAAGCGATTAACTGAATTGGAAATTAGGCACTTGTTTTTGCTATCCGATAATGGTAGCGATGATTTGATTGCAATACGTTCGAAGGCTGTTCAAGAACACGTTTTTGATAAGGGTCTAACATTTAATCAATTAGTGATTGCGGTATATCAGCACCCCAAAATTTTAAAGAACCCGATTGTGTTTAATGAACAAAGCCTGGTTACGGGATTCAGTATTGAGGATATCGGTGTTTTTGTACCATCAAAACAGCGGAAGCGTGAGCGATTGTCATTATTTGGTAAATTATATACTGCAGAATTTGGTAAAGTTTCTTGAATTGACCAGGGCTTTACAACAGAATAAATTTTTTTGCTTTTTGTGTTTACATTTGTAAACTTAAGAGGTATGATATTTGCATCGTTTACAAGTGTAAACACAAGGGAGTGATGAACCTGAATGAAATTGACGGTCACAATGGAAAAGCTTATAAATGCTTCAACGTAATTAACTGTAATTGCTTGTTTAATAAAAAGATGGTTGTCGTATGACCGAATAAAATTAATTTTTATAAAAAAAGGAAGTCTGATCATGGATAAAATTTTGGTAACAATAGTAGCTGGTTTGCTAGTTGGATTTATTGTTTGGTGGTTCTTCGGTAAACATACAGCTAAGGAGGTTGCGGCAGATATAACGGATAATAGACAGGATGTCAATGTGATTGTTAGTGGTGGTTATACGCCTAGTACCGTAATTTTGAAGCGCGGAGTTCCTGCCCAAATAACCTTTAATCGTAAAGATCCATCTAGTTGCTTGGAGCAAGTAGTTTTTGAAGATTTTGGTATCAATGAATTTTTACCACAGAATAAGGATCATGTGATCGATATTGATACAAGTAAATCCGGTGAGTATGACTATGCTTGCGGAATGAATATGTTTCATGGAAAAGTAATTGTAAAATAAGCAAGCTTATTAAAAATATTGGAGGTAATCGTTATGACAGATAAGAAACAAAGCATTATGGTAATCGTTGATGGTGGCTATCATCCAGATGCTGTAGAACTAATCAAGGGGATCCCTGCAGAAATCACTTTTAAAAGAATCAGCGAAAAAGGCTGTGTCGATACAATTGTTTTGCCGGAACTTGGTATCAAACGATTTCTGCCAATAAATGAACAACAAACTTTTTCAATTAATACTGATAAGGCCGGCGAATATCAATTTCATTGTGGTATGGATATGGCCTACGGAAAGGTGGTTATAAAATGAATATAAGAAATCGATTTATATTTTCTTTGATTGTTTCCACTCCAATATTAATAAATATGGTTGCTAGTCCTTTTGGCTTTGAGTTACCAGGAGGTATGTGGACGCAGTTTCTACTGACAACCGCAGTAATGGCTGTCTCTGGTCGGGCATTTATACAAAGTGCTTGGGCATCATTTCGGCACCACCATGCTAATATGGACACTTTAGTAGCGATTGGGACTGGAACAGCCTATTTATACAGCATTTATGCAATGTTTAATAACCAAGATGTTTTCTTTGAAGACGCAGCACTTGTTATTACACTAATTCTATTAGGACAAGTTTTTGAAGAAAATATGAAACGTAGTGCATCAGGTGCAGTAGCTAAGTTACTAGATTTACAGGCAAAAGAGGCAGAGGTTTTGCGCAATGGTGAGATTGTAAAAATTCCAATGGCAGAAGTTGTTGTCGGTGATATTCTTCGCGTTAAACCAGGTCAAAAAATTGCTGTAGATGGTGTTATTACCGAGGGTAGTTCAACAATCGATGAGTCGATGGTTACAGGTGAAAGCATGCCAACCGAGAAAAAAGTTGGCGATTCAGTGATTGGTTCAACAATGAATAGTACAGGAACATTTATGTTTAGAGCTAGTAAGGTTGGTGATGATACATTATTGGCGCAAATTGTTGAGATGGTCAAAAAGGCTCAAACAAGTCATGCACCGATTCAAAAAACCGTTGATAAAATTTCTGATATTTTTGTTCCTGCTGTTCTAATTATCGCTATTCTGGCCTTTTTCGTTTGGTATGTTTTACTTGGAGCTAGTGTAGTGACTGCCATGTTATTTACTGTTTCTGTGATTATTATTGCTTGTCCATGTGCACTAGGAATTGCTACCCCCACAGCTCTAATGGTTGGTACAGGGCGGAGTGCAAAGATGGGGATTCTGATTAAGAACGGTGAAGTGCTAGAGGCAGTTAATACGATCAAAACAGTTGTTTTTGATAAAACAGGAACAATCACTGTGGGTAAACCAAAGGTGACGGATATTGTTGGCGATGAGCAAGCGGTATTGAATGTGGCAGCCAATCTAGAAATTTCTTCGGAGCATCCTTTGGCGGCGGCTGTTTTAGAAAAGGCTAAAGAGCAAGGCATCACTCCCAATACTGCACAAGGTTTCAAAGCGATTGAGGGTAAGGGAGTCAAGGCACAAATCAATGGTAAAGAAGCCTTTATTGGTAATGATAAGTTACTTGATAATTATAAACTTACCGATCAATTAACGGCTAAGATGGTACAACTACAAAGCGAAGCTAAAACCGTAGTGATCGTTGGCTACGATAATGAAATTATCGGGTTAATTGCTATTCAGGATGCACCAAAGCAAAGCTCGGCTACAGCAATTGCGGCACTTAAGAAGCGTGGCCTACGTCCGGTGATGCTGACTGGTGATAACGAACGAGTTGCTCGTGCAATTGCTGATCAGGTTGGCATTGATGAGGTCATTGCTGATGTTTTACCCGGCGATAAGGCTGATCACGTTAAACAACTTCAACAACAAGCACCAGTAGCCTTTGTTGGTGATGGTATTAACGATGCGCCAGCATTAACAACCGCTGATGTCGGCATTGCCATGGGTTCTGGTACGGATATTGCAATTGAATCTGGTGGCATTATCTTAGTTAAGAATAATCTGTTAGATGTTGTCAATGCACTCGAGTTGAGTCAAAAAACGTTTAATCGAATTAAGTTAAATCTGTTTTGGGCGTTCATTTATAACTCATTAGGTATCCCCGTTGCTGCTGGTATTTTTGTTGGACTAGGGCTGATCTTGAGTCCAGAATTAGCCGGTCTAGGAATGGCATTAAGTTCATTATCAGTTGTTGCCAGTTCATTGATGCTCAATAGAACCAAATTAACTACGGTAACTGCGTAAATTGGAGGATACAAAGTGGAAAATCAAAATTCAAAAAAAGCAACGGTGCTGACTGTAGTGGTCGCAGTTGTCTATACTGTTATAGCTGTATTTGTTGGAATCCTTTTATTGAATGGTCTATAAACATGGTTAGATCATTTAGATTTTCTAGAACTTCGTTAAAAATAACTTAGCGTATTTTTGAGAGGATGAGAAAAATGCAATCGCGAAGATTTAGAACCTGGTGGATTAGCTTAGGCGTGATTTTAATAGCGCTTGCGGCCGTTGGTGCAATAAGTGTTGAAACCTATAATAGTTTGGCTAAACAGAATCAAGAAGTCGAGGCGCAATGGAGTCAAGTGGAAAATGTGATGCAACGCCGCTACGACCTGATTCCTAACTTAGTAAGTGCAGTTAAGGGCAGCATGAGTCAGGAACAAAAAGTTTTTGGTCAGATTGCTGATGCACGGAAAAGTTACGGTAGCGCAACAACAGTTAAAGAAAAAGCCAAGGCCGATAATAAAATCAATAGTTCAGTTGGTACTTTAATCAATGTGATCCAAGAAAATTATCCTAATTTGAAGTCGAATGCTAATGTTGCGACATTGATGACCCAGCTGGAAGGATCGGAAAATCGCATTGCGGTTGAGCGGCGTCGGTATATTCAACAAGTTAAGACTTACAATCAAAATGTAGTTACTTTTCCCAAAAATATTTTTGCTTCTACGATGGGTTTAGGCCAGAAAGCTGAATTCAAAGCAAATTCGAATGCTGATAAGGCACCTAAAGTTGATTTAGACAACTAGGAAGTGGACATCGTGAACCGAAAAAGAACGAATGCGTGGCTATGGTTGTTATTACCTTTTTTGCTGCTACTTCAAACAACTTTTGTCCAGGCGGCCAGTTTACCTAGCATACCGACTGATAATTATTTTGATCAAGTAAATTTACTAAATTCACAGACACAAGATTTGGTTAGTACAAAGAATCAACAATATGCCGAAACCAAGGACAAACCGCAAATTATGTTGGCGGTAGTAAAATCTACTGGTGATTCTGATGTCGATCAATATGCGGCCGATTTATTTTCAAAGTGGGGTATTGGTCAAAAAAAACTGGATAATGGTATTTTAATTCTTTATGCCTTAAATGATGGGAAGCGTAATGTTCGTGTTGAAGTAGGTTACGGATTAGAAGATGTCGTCACAGATAGCCAGGCTGGACAAATTTTAGCCAGTAATAAAAGTCAGTTAAAATCTACCTCAACTGAGACTGTCAATCAGGGATTGCAAAAAACGTTCAGTAGTATCACAACATTGGTCGACAGGCATTACGGATACAAGAATGATAGAAAATCTGATAAGGGTTATCAAAATAGGATGAATTCCAATCGTAGTATTTTCAACGTGAAGAATATTCTACAACTTGTTGGCCTGATTATTGTTATTGGATTTATGTTCAGTCCTTGGGGGCGCAGTTGGCAATTATGGTCCATCTTAGCCTGGCTCTTTAATAACAATGATCATTTTGGTGGTTTCGGTGGCGGCGGTTCTTCTAGCGGTGGCGGTTCATCTGGTGGCGGTGGTGCAAGTATTTAGGTCATGAGATTGGTGTATGGTTAATGGTTTTGGATGATTATCACTTAAATAGAATCATAATTTTATTTAGAACTTGCTTTAATAGACGTCGTCGTACCATAGCAGAATTGAATGTAAAGCTGTTTATTTCATAATTTATAAAAATAAAATTAGAAAAAGAGAGAAGCGAGTAGTGTATGATTTTTAGCGAATTATTGCAGCAGGCGCAAAACATAGCCGCAATATCACATTCAAGAATTGGTGTGGAACGAGAAAGTCAACGCGTAAGCCTGAACGGAAAATTAGCCGTTACAAATCATCCAAACGTACTTGGTAGCCGCCAATTCCATCCTTATATCCGTACCGATTTTGCTGAGACTCAATTAGAAATTGTAACGCCAGTAGTGAATACAGTGAATGATTTATTTCGTTGGTTAGCTGCTTTACATGATGTTACCTATCAATCAATGCCAGCAAATGAAATGTTGTGGCCACTCAGTATGCCACCGGAGCTTCCAATCCGCGATGATGAGATTAAGTTAGCCAAATTGCCTGATTTTCAAGGTGTTTTATATCGCCGCTACTTGGCTAGAATATATGGTCGACGTAAACAGATGATTAGTGGGCTACATTTTAACTTTGAATTTCCGACTGTATTGGTCGAAGAACTGTATCAGCACCAAAGTGAGGTAACTGATTTTAAATGCTTTAAAAATATACTCTATCTTAAAACGGCGCGTAACTACCTTCATTACCGCTGGTTAATTACCTATCTATTTGGTGCCAGTCCTGTTGCTGAATCCAATTATTTTGAATCAAATGATGAGCAACCACAAACGGAAGTACGGAGTATCAGAAATAGTAAGTTTGGCTATTGTAATAAAAACAATGTTCAAGTATCATTTGAATCTTTACAAACTTATTTTGCCGATATAGAAACGCAAATACGTGAAGGTCATTTGATTAAGGAAAAAGAGTTCTATTCACCAATTAGGTTACGTAGAAGCGAACAGACAATTGACCAACAAGCGAGCGTTGATTATTTGGAATTAAGGAATATTGATATCAATCCGTTTGAACGTTATGGGGTTAGTGAAAATCAAATCGTATTTCTGGAACTATTTATGTTGTTCATGCTTTGGACGGACGAAAAGGAAACTAGTAATGATTGGATAATGGCCGGTGATCAAATCAATAATGAGGTGGCACTTGAGTCACCATTGACGCCAACTCGTTATCGAACAAACGGCCTTAAAATAATTGATTTAATGAAAAGAATGGCACAACAGTTGGATTTAAAAGGCTATGAAAGGGTACTACAGCAGGCCAAAAATGGATTGACAGATGTTGCAAAAACGATTAGTGGCCGAATGGTGAAGCAACTAATGACTATTAACCAATCAGTTTTTGCAACAGCCAACGGATTAGAGAATCGTAAGGTTATTACGCAGATTCCATATCAGCTAAATGGTTTTACTAATATGGAACTATCAACACAAATTTTAATGTTTGATGCCATTCAAAAAGGTATTACAGTAGATGTGATCGATGAAAATGATCAGTTATTAAAGCTACAGTTGAGTCACCAAATTGAATATGTCAAGAATGGAAATATGACAAGCCGAGATAGTTATATTGTGCCGCTGATCATGAAGAATAAGACAGCTACCAAAAAAATTTTGACCACGTCAGGTTTTAATGCTCCAGCCGGAGTTGAATTTATTAGCATGAATATGGCTTTAGCGGCTTATCCGAGATTTATGGGCAATCCAATTGTGATCAAGCCGCAGTCGGCTAATTACGGTAGAGGTGTTACCGTGTTTAAACTTTCTCCATCGCTGGTTGATTATTCGCAAGCGATTCGACGCGCATTTGCCGAGTGTTCGACCGTACTAGTTGAGAGCTTCATTGCTGGACCTGAGTATCGGTTTTTAGTAATTGATGATAAGGTAAAAGCGGTCTTATTACGAATTCCCGCTAATGTTACTGGTGATGGACACCATACGGTAAAACAATTAGTTGCAATCAAAAATCAGAGCGTCTTGCGTGGTTTGAATGATCGAACACCGCTTACTAAGATTTCTTTAGGGATGGTCGAACAAATGACATTAAAAAGTCAGCAGTTTACGGTTGATTCAATTCCGATGAGTGGTCAGCGTATCTATCTTAGGAAAAATTCGAATATTAGTTCTGGTGGGGACTCTGTTGATGTAACTGATCAAATTGATTTTACCTACAAAGAAAAAGCTGCTGCTGCTGTAAAATGTTTAGGTGCAAAAATATGCGGAATTGATTTGATTATTCCTGATAGATCAGTACCCGTTTCTGATCACGAGTCCTATTCGATTATTGAGGCCAACTATAATCCAATGATGGATATGCACTGTTACCCTTATAAGGGCCAAAAGCATAGAGTAACTGCAGATGTGCTTGAATTCTTATTTCCGCAGTTAAATGACTTATAAGACTGCATCTCATAATTGGTAATAATAATCAGCGTGTAATAAAAAGCAATCACAATTCCCGACTTTGAGAATTATGATTGCTTTTTAAAATGATTAATCATGATTACATAGTATTTTGATCATGGCCTTACAAGTGAGTTATCTTGAGTGTTGGTATTATTACTACTTTTGATTGTTATGATCAGACGGTGAGGTAGACAAATACTTTGTTGTCCCGGTTTACTGATCCAACCAGTATTAACGGCAATTTGATCAGGTGTATTATCTTCCTTATCGCGTATACGTGTTCCATTAACTTCTATAATATTATATTCACCGGGGTGTGGGTGTAATGTAAATAATTGGTGTTGTGTTTTGCGAGAGAGCTTAATTTTCTTTATTACTTTTTTGTCAACAGAAATTTCAGCATAGGTGGTTGGTTTAGCATTATTAGTCGCGGTGGTCATCTGTTGCTTCTGAGAGTATCCAAATATAATCAAGGGGATAAAAGAAACGACAAGTAGTATAAAAACCCGAATTGCTAGTTGATTATTTAGCCATGACTTGATACCCGATAGAATATCTTAAAGTCTCTGGTTCCATTGATTTAGCTGATTTTAACAGTAAAGAATACGCTAAAAGTATCATCTCTAATTTCAATTGAAAACCTTGAGGCGAACGACTTTTACAACGCTCAGCTCCTAGATTTGTCAAAAAAGAGAAAACTCGCTCAATCACTTTTCTACGTTTTGAAAAATTAGGGAAAAGGATTTTCTTTTGCTTCATGTTCTTCCTGACAGGTGTAATTAGATCAATTCCTTTTAATTCCAGCCTATCATGCAGTGACTGACCTAAATATCCCATATCTCCAAGGACTGTTGGTGTCCCAAATTGACTCAACACTTCCTCGGCCATTGAACTATCAGCCATTGAAGCAGGAGTAATTGTGTAGTCTATGACATAGCCTGATTCACTGACTAAAGCATGACATTTACATCCATAGAAGTACTGTCCCTTTGTAGCATTGTAGCCAACATTTGCATAATCTCCAAGAACTTTGCTTCTGAAATTACGAATAGGCTGACACAAAGGAATGGGGAAGCTGTCAATAATGGATACACTAATTCCTTCAACCTCTTTAAAGACGAGTGCTTGGCGAATGACTTGGATACTCGGTAAGAGGGCATTACAACGGCGGACAAAGCGAGAATATTCTAGGAAATTAGGAAATAAACTTTGAGCCAATTGGTGCTTAGCTTTAAGCGTTTCACTAAAATGCAGTACGCCCCATAGGTAACAAGCGATAACTAAGCAATCTGATGTTGCGAGATGGACGTTCTTTCGGTTTTGAACCTCAAGGGGAACACTCGTTTGATAAAGCGTCTCAATGGTTGTCAGTAAATAAACAAAAACTTTTGGAAGTGTGCTATTATAAGTCATATAAGTCGTGCGCTTTCTAATGCTTAGTGGTTTAAGATTAGGATAGCACGACTTATTTATTTTCCAATGAAATTAACTAGCAATTCGGGTAAATAATTTGTATTCTTTTACTGGGTATTCTCCTTTTGTAATAGCACTAGTGGGGATAGTTGCAATGTCAGTCTATCCAGTATTAGAGTGGGTGGCATATAGTCGTATTGGTAAAAGGGGGGGAAAATGGTGGAAATTATTTCTATTCGTGATGGGAATATTGTCTATATATCATAGTTATAGTAGTTTGGGAAACCTTTTAGTATTTTTACTTAGAATTATTATAGGAATTTGCTACATCTTTACTTTTTTTCTAAAAGATATCAACCTTTCAAGTAATAGTAATTAGAAAAGGAAGAGAACTAATGAGTCAAAATAAAGAGGCAGAAAATTTAGACGATATATTTTTAATCAAAGATAAGAATAAACCTAAAACAAATAAAGAAAGAAGCAGTGAAGAAAAAGCAAGGGAAACTAAGCAAATTGTGGATAATCTTAAAAAGATGCAAGATCCTGGAAAGAGATGGAACGAAGAACAGAAGAATGAAGTTCACTATGAAAGAAATGGACTCGTTAGATTTGAAAGCCTTACTAAACAAAAGCTAAGAAAAATTAAAAGAGGAAAAAGCTATCAAGTGTTTATGGAAAATATAGATATTTATCTTGATTCTAATGAGGTTAGATTAGAAATAAAAAAACTGCTTCAAGATACTAAAGATTATTTACTTCAAGGAGTCTTTGATGTTTTTGATGCTAATCGTTATCTTAGAGGTAATATTTATTTTTTAGTTCATAAAGGGAGTCAATTAAATGATTATGAACGAAAGATTCTAAAATCATTTAAAAATAAACCATATTTAAAAAAT
>NZ_BJDM01000028.1 GCF_005405145.1 Paucilactobacillus kaifaensis
ATTGCCTAATCGGAAGCAAAATGACTTTTTAGAATCTGCTTTTATTTGATTGTCTCAAAAAATAGTTGCAGTTCCTACGATCGACTTTTTTAATAACATTAAGCTACTATAAGTAGTCTAAATATGTGTTGGAAAACCTAAAGCAACATCCGCTGCTTCTTGAATTGGTTCACTCAATGTTGGATGTGGATGAATTGTTAGTGCAATGTCTTCAACATTCATGCCACCATTAACGGCTAATGATAATTCAGCAATTAAGTCACTCGCCTCAGGTCCAATTACCTGGGCACCAACCATGTTGCCGCCGTCTTTCGTGTAAACCAACCGAACAAACCCATCTGGTTGATCAAGCGACACAGCACGTGCGTTACCAGCAAATGGGAACTTAGCCGTAGCAACTTCTAACCCTTTATCTTTTGCCTCTGCAGCAGTCATACCAACAGTCGCTAATTCAGGATCTGCAAAGCAAACCGCTGGGACACCGACCCAGTCATTAGCAGTCTTATTACCTGCAATTGCACCAGCAGCCGTCTTACCTTCAAAGAAGGCTTTGTGAGCCAACGCTGGTCCGGCAACAATGTCACCAATAGCAAAAATGTTATTAACACTTGTACGACCCTGTTGGTCCACTTCAACAAGACCATGATCATCCAATTTAACACTGGTCATTTCAAGGCCAAAATTATCTGTATTTGGTTTACGGCCAACAGAAACTAAACAATAATCAGCTTTAATTGTTTCTTCCTTACCGTCGACTTCGTATGTCACAGAAACACTTTTATCATCTTGGACTGACTTTTTTGCCATTGCGCTCGTAATAACGTCAACGCCTTTTTTCTTCAAGTTTTTGACAACGACCGAAATCATGTCTTTTTCAAAGTTAGGCAAAATTGACGGTGTTCCTTCCAAGATTGTCACATGAGCTCCTAAATTGGCATAGGCACCAGCAAGCTCTGTTCCAATATAACCACCGCCGATAACAACTAATTCTTTCGGAACTTCAGGTAAGTTAAGTGCACCGGTAGAGTCAATTACTCGACCATCAAATTTAAAATTGGGAATTTCAACTGGGCGGCTACCAGTAGCCAAAATTAAGTTTTTGAACTTAAATGTGGCACCGCCGCCGTTATCCATAAACTGTTTTGGACCAACTGACATAACACGCAGTTGACTATCATTATCTAAGAATGCTTCTCCTTCGATAACTTCAACTTTATGTTTTTTAAGTAGCATGGTAACACCACTTGTCATACGGTCGACTACCTTAGTCTGTTTCCACTCTTGCGTTTTAGCAAAATCAATCGTTGCAGGTTGAGTAGTAATTCCAAACACAGAAGCATCATTTGCTTCCTGTAATCGATGTCCTGCATTGATTAATGCCTTGGAAGGTACACACCCAACATTCAAACAAACACCGCCCAGTGTTCCTTTCTCAATTAGGGTTACCTTTTGTCCCAGTTCAGAAGCTCTAATAGCAGCCACATAACCGCCTGGGCCCCCACCAACAATCACTGTTTCTTTTTCTTCAACATCTGCCATGTGACAATCATCCTTCCATTAACAACATTGCTGGATCATGTAGTAATTTGTTCATATAATTGAGTGCGTTTTGTGCAAGCGCACCATCGATCAAACGGTGATCATAACTTAACGATAATTTCAGCATGTTACCAACTACAATTTCGCCATCCTCATTAACATATGGTTCCTTTGCAATTTTACCAACACCCAAAATAGCTACCTCAGGTTGGTTGATAACCGGAGTAAACCAACCACCACCGATTGAACCAACATTACTGATTGTAATTGAACCACCACTCATCGCCTTAGCACTCAATTTATTTGCATAGGCTGCTTCACTGTTTTCACTAATTTCCTTAGCAATTTCAAACATGCCTTTTGAATCAGCGTTCTTGATGTTAGGCACATATAAACCATCGTCTGTATTAGTAGCAATACCAATATTGTAGTAATGTTTGTAGACAATTTCTTGCGTAGTGTCATCAATTGAAGCGTTAAATTCAGGGAACTTCTTAATAGTTGCCACTAATGCTTTCACCATATAAGGCAAGAATGTCAAATGAATTCCCTGATCTGCAGCTGCTTGTTTATACTTCTTCCGATTTGCCATCAAAGCAGAAACTTCGACATCATCAAATGATGTAACATGCGGTGCAATGTCTTTTGAGTTTCGCATAGATTTTGCAATAATCTTTCTCATTTGTGACATTGGTTCGCGTGTCTCTAGATCCGGTTGATCTGACTTGTACGGTTTAACAGCTTGGCCACCAGCTTTTGGTGCTGATGTGCTATCTGTTGCGGCTGGTGTAGTGGCTGTAGCTGGTGCACTAGCGCCATTAAAGTTATCAATATCTGCTTGTAATACTTGACCATGATTACCACTTGGCTGTACTAAACTAATATCCACACCCTTATCACGAGCATATTGACGGACCGATGGCATTGCAAGAACCAATTTACTTGGTTCAGCTAAGGGAGCAACACTTCCTCCCGTTGCAGGAGCAACTGACTCTTCTTTAGTTGCTGAATCTTCCTTAGTTTCTTCCTTAGCAGCTGGTGCTTGTTCATCATCATCTGTATCAGGAGATCCATCATCAATTTCAACTAAGGTGTCACCAATTTCGACTGTATCTCCTTCTTGAGCAACAATCTTTTTGATTGTTCCACCAACTGGTGAAGGAAGCTCAGAAACTGATTTATCATTTTGGATTTCAACTAATGAATCGTCTTCATTAATCTTGTCCCCTTCTTTAACCAACCAAGATGCAATTTCTCCTTCAGCCATACCTTCGCCAAGCTCTGGGAGTTTAAATTTAAATGCCATAAAACAAACTTCCTTTCTTTCCCAATTTAATGTTTAACCTTAATACTCCAGTACCTCACGAACCTTCGCTTCAATATCATCAGCAGCTGGAATCCAAACATTTTCAGCTTGTGCGAACGGATAAACACTGTTAGGAGCAGCAACTCGCCCAATTGGAGCATCTAGTGACATGATTGCCTGCTCAGAAATTGCAGAAGCAACCTGTGCACCAACACCAGCCATCTTCTGTGCTTCTTGTACTACGACAACTTTGTGCGTTTTTTCAACTGAAGCAAACACAGTGTCTGTATCAATTGGAGATAGCGAACGTAAATCAACCACTTCAACTGAAATATTTTCCTTAGCTAACTTTTCAGCAACTTTTAGGGATTCATTAACTTCTGCACTATATGCAACCACCGTAACGTCAGTTCCTTCTTGTACCACTTTAGCAGTATCCAATGGAACTGTGTATTTGTCGTCTGGAATATCGTCTTTCATTGAACGATATAATTTCAAATTTTCCATAAATAGAACAGGATCATTATTTTCAACGGCAGAAATGACCATTCCCTTTGCATCATAAGGATTACTTGGTGTAACCACCCGTAATCCAGGAATACCGGTAAAGAAGTTTTCCAAATTATCAGCGTGCATTTCTGCAGTATGGGTTCCACCACCAAATGGGGTTCTGATTGTAATTGGTAAGTTCTTTTCAGCGCCAAAACGGAATCGCGTTCTGGCCATCTGCCCAGCAATTGAATCTACCGCCTCAAACGTGAAACCCATAAATTGGATTTCAGGAATTGGGCGCCAGCCAGTTAACCCTAGCCCAATTGACAAGCCCAAAATACCAGACTCAGCCAAAGGTGTATCGAATACTCGATCTTCGCCATACTTTTCTTGCAGGCCTTGAGTTGTTCTAAACACACCACCATTTTTCCCAACATCTTCACCAAAAATCAGAGTCTTGGGATCTTCATTTAAAACAATATCTAACCCATCGGTAATTGCTTGGATATATGATTTTTTAGCCATGATTACTTCGACTCCTTTGCTTCAAATTCGGCAATTTGTGCTTTAATGTCCGGTGTTGGGACTTCAAATGTATTCTTTAACATGTCTGAGACTTTTTCAGGTTCAACACCGTCTGCTTCTTTAATTGCATCTTTGAATGAATTCTTGCATTCTTCAATATATGCATCTTCTTGATCTTGTGACCATAATTTCTTATTAGTTAAATATTTACGCATTCTAATTAGTGGATCATTATCAAACCAAGGTTGTTCTTCTTCCTTTGTCCGATAACGACTTGGGTCATCTCCAGCACTACTATGAGCACCAAACCGATATGTTAGTGTTTCAATCATAACAGGACCATTACCAGCTGCTGCAAATTCACGAGCTTCTTTAGCGACTTGGTAGCATGCAAGAATATCCATTCCATCAACCTGAACGCTTGGAATACCGGCGGCAACAGCTTTTTGTGCTAGCGTAGTAGCTGCAGTCTGCTTGCGCCGTGGAACAGAAATAGCAAATCCATTATTTTGGATAATGAATACTGCAGGTGCCTGAAATGCTCCGGCAAAGTTCATCCCTTCATAGGTATCACCCTGAGATGTTCCACCATCACCCGTATATGCAAAGGCAACGGCATCTTCACCATTTTTCTTCAATCCCAAAGCAGCTCCAGCCATCTCGACCATTTGAGCACCAATAATGATTTGTGGCATTAATGCACGGGCCTTAAATTTATTTCCTTTGACATGTCCACGTGACCATAAGTAGCCTTCTGTCACAGTTGCTCCATGTTGGATTAGTTGCGGCACATCTCGGTACGCTGGAAACAAAAAATCATTTTCCTTGAAAGCGGAAACCGTCCCCATTTCGCTGGCTTCTTCTCCAGCAGTTGGTGCATAGAAGCCTAGGCGACCTTGACGAGAAAAGTTCATTGTCTGTTCATGCAATGCACGCTCCCAAACCAACTTTTTCATAAAATCTACAAGTTGATCATCGGAGAAACTTGCCATTAGATCTTCGTTCACAACATTTGCGTCGTTATCTAAAATCTGTACTGGTTTGAACTCTTTGCCAAGATTGGCTTTGATTTTATCAAAGTCAACAGCTTTCTTACTTTCTTTGGCCATAATTAACACTTTCCTTTCCTGTTTGTTTAGCGCCAGCACACTGCGTATGTAAGCGCTTCACCTTTGATACAAAACAAAGTATACACCACCATCGAGGACCAATGCAAGCCCTTTCATGATCAAATTTTGATCTTTTGTATGAGAAGTTTAATATACTAAACAGTTCAATGGTTCACAAAGTTAATTAAGCCCCATGTTCTCATTTCATTTTTTTTATGCTAGACTGATTAGTATAGTATTTTGAGTTAATAACTGGAGATGAACCCAATTGATTTTAATGAAAGATATCGTCCGAGATGGTGACCAAGTACTACGCCAACAGGCTAGTAAAGTAGAATTCCCTTTATCTGACGAAGAACAAAAGCTAGCAAAAGACATGATGGAATACTTAGAGGTCAGTCAAGATCCTGAATTATGCGAAAAATACCAACTCCGAGCTGGTGTCGGATTAGCAGCACCGCAAGTCGGTGTTTCAAAACAGATGGCCGCAGTTTTAGTTCCACCTACTGAAGAAGATGGCGATCCGGAATTTAAGGATGTCATAGTTAATCCGGTTATTATTAGTGAATCCGTTCAAGCAGGCGCGTTAACTGAGGGAGAAGGTTGTTTGTCAGTTGATACAGATGTGCCAGGATACGTCCCGCGGCATGACCGAATAACTCTTCGTTACCAGGACGTGGCAGGAAAGCTTCATACCATTAGATTAAAACACTATCCTGCAATTGTTTGTCAACATGAAATTGATCATTTGCATGGAACACTGTTCTACGATCACATTAACAAAACAGAGCCATTTACAGCACCAGAAGACACCATTATGATCAACTAAAAAAGACAGCAGTGGCTGTCTTTTTTATTATCACTATTTGTGAATAAAGTAACAAAGTGTCCATTTTCTTTAATCAATTCTTTTCAAATCACGAACATATTCATATGTGGCCTCATTCATTAAATAGGCAATGTCTAGATGCAGCTTTCCTTCAAATAGCCACGTATCTGTGACTATAAATGCCCGATTAGACTCCTTCACTCGTTTAACTTGATTTGTTTGGCTGTAAACTTCTAACTGTTCATTTAACAATTTGGTAACCAGTTCTAATTCATTAGTACTTATATTTTTTTTTGGCAATATATATTCAAATGCCATCACGCCCCTGCCCCATACGTCAGCAACTGTTTGTGAGCTTGAAAATTGTATTTGTTTTTTTTGTAGTAGTTGGTGTTGTTCTAAAGTTGGTAGAACAGCTCGCATCGCTTCATCAGTGTTTTCTTGAGCAGCTCGTCGCACAATCAAGGTTGCATGTTTGGTGATCTCATGATGAATTGCAACATAAATAACAATAGCAATGACTACTGCCAATCCAACAATTAATATTAATCGCATCTTATCGCCTCCACAATTTACAAGTCAAGCATACCATTTTATAACTTAAACATAATAATAAAACGATAAATATTCGGACTAGTACAGTCGAGTGTGCTAAAATTGGTGGTAGTTTAATTAAATCAATTTCAATTTGTAAGGAGTATTATATAATGGTCTTTAAAGTATTCTACCAAGAAACAAAAGTTCGTAATCCAAAACGGGAAACAACTCATTCATTATTTCTTGAATCAGATTCTGAAGCACAGGCCCGAGTTTTGGTCGAAAAAAGCACTGATTTTAACATTGAATTCATCGAGGGGCTAAGCCAATCTGCTTTAGAATATGAACAGCAAAACCCAGGTTATGAGCTGAGTCAATTTTAAATATCCAATTTTAAAAAGAACTATTACAAATTGATTTGTTAATAGTTCTTTTTTGTTTATACTCTTGTAATAGACAAAAAGCTAATTTTCTCTATTTTTTTTTGAATGTTTTTTGTATAATATGTATTATCTGTGTTTAATGGAGGAATCGTACTCTATGACTTTTCTAATTATCTTAAATGAGCATGCCGGTAGTGGCAACGCAAAAGATACTTGGAAAATAATCGAACCTATCCTGCAAAAGGAAAGGATCAATTATACTTTTCAAATTTCTCAATACGCTGGACATACTACTTATTTAGCTAAAACATATATAAAAAACGTTCAAAACATTGAACACCCTGTCATTTTAATTATTGGTGGCGATGGCACACTGCATGAAGCACTTAATGGTGTATTGAGCATTGATCAAGATAAACCTGTCCCTCTTGCATACATTCCGGCTGGGTCAGGCAATGATTTTGCACGTGGGCTTGGCATGTCAGCCAAGCCCATCACTGCGCTGCATCAAATCTTAAATTGTCAACAACAAAAAATGATCAACATCGGTCACTACGAAGAAACAATGAAAAATGAAAATGGTTATTTTATCAACAATATCGGGATTGGATTCGACGCAGCCGTAGTTAGCAGGACCAATGCATCAACGAATAAACAGCGATTAAACAAATATCATTTAGGCTCATTAGCATATTTATCCTCAGTATTTAGCGTTTTGTACAATCAAGAACCTTTTCCACTAATGGTTCAAGTTGGTAAATCAAGAACTCTATTTCAAAAAGCTTTTCTCGTTACCACTTCTAAACATCCATACTTTGGTGGCGGAGTCTCTATTTTACCTGACGCATCTGTGCATAAACCCGAACTTGAACTAATCGTGGTTGAACGACTTAACTGGGTTATTATTTTATGGGTTGCCATTTTAATTATTTTAGGCAAACACAGCAAATCACGGTTTGTTCATATTTTCAAAAGTCCATCAATTCATTTGACCACAACATCAATTGAACATGGCCAAATTGATGGTGAAATAATGGGAAATCGTTTCTTCGATTTGCATATGGATATCAGTCAATACCCCTTTTGGATTGATGTTACACAAAAAGCGGAGTCATAGAGGCTCCGCTTTTTGTACGTCCTGAGACCAAATGTATCTAGTCTTCCGAAGCTTCCATTGCATCCAGAATCATCCGAAGTTGACTACATTTTTCCCGTAACGCATTCATTTCTTTTCCATAACGAGGTTCAATTGTGACAGTCCCAGCATGTTTCTGTAACCGTGCCTGCCGAGCTTCTTGCTGACATAAGTGGTTAAGATCACTTTGAGTATCAGTTAGCTCCTGTTGAATCTCAAACCTGTTACTCACCTCAAACACTCCCCTTGATAAAGTAAAGTATCAAAAGCAAATTCAAATTTGCAACACTGAATATACCACCAATAGAATCAAAAGTTAACCTTTTATAGATTACAATTATATTACATCGATTATTATTTATAATACGATAAATATAAAGGTAACAAAAAAAGCCATAAAACATGGCTTTTATCGAATTTCTACTTAACTGTTCCAGCAAAACTAGGCATAAAGTAACTACTAATGGTTTGAACTTTAACATTTTGGCCTGACGTTGGTGCAGCAACAAATTGGTTGTTACCAATATAGATTGCATCATGATATGTCGCACCTGAATTACCCCAAAACAAAATATCACCTGGCTTGGCGCTAGCAACTGAATGCTTAGTAACATAAGCTTCTTGAGCAACAGTATTGTGTGGTAAATTAATTCCCGCAGAGTGTGCATAAACATATTGAACTAGTCCAGAGCAATCCATTCCACTTAAACTATTGCCACCCCATACATAAGGAATCCCAGCGTTAGCCAATTTAACAGCCAGGCTGACAACAGACCCAGTTTGAAGATTACTATTTGCAGTAGTGCTAATATTATTGCTGGCAGCTGTGGCACTAGAACTTTGACTAGTTGCAGTATTAGAACTTATTGCTGATGAAGCTGCTGTAGCACTACTTGTTGCAACCGCTGAATTGCTATTTGCACTCACGCTTGAGCTAGAAATTGCAGATGCTGAACTTGCTACACTAGTAGCACTGGTTGTAGAACTACTAGTAACCGTAGCTGTGGCAGATGAAGCAGTCTCAGAACTAGCAGAAACACTTGTATCATTTGTCGCACTTGACGCCGCAGCACTTGTTACTGTCGAATTTGCAGAACTAGCTACAGCAGTAGTTTCGTCACTTGATACGTTCAAGACCTGACCAACAACAATCAAATTGCTATCGCTCAAACCATTAGCTCGTTGAAGTGTTGCAATCGAAACTCCAAATCGTGAACTTAATGCACTTAAAGTATCACCGCTTTGTACTGTGTACTTACCGTTAACAACAGCCGAGCTGCTTGAAGCCGATGTTGTACTAGATGAAACTGCAGCACTACTCTGAGCAGCGGTAGTTGACTTGCTTAAATTCAACGTTTGTCCAGCATAAATCAAATCAACGCTAGAACTGATTTTTTTAATACCAGTATTTTGAGCTTCTAAATCATTAACTGAAACTCCATATTTTTGTGCAAAATCCCAGACAGTATCTCCAGCCTGAACTTTAACAGTATCAGCTTTAACTCCCTGTGTACCAACTGCAAACAGGCCCAAAGCACCCACAGTTCCTAAAACAACATTCTTAGCGTACTTATTGGTATTACTTATATGTGAATTAGTCATTAACAACACTCCTTAAAAAAAACAAGAAACAACGCCAATAATTTAATAATTTCAAATTTCTCTATTAACAGCCTTAAGTTTATCTTTAGACTTGTTAACAGCATAACACGTTATTTGTATCATGAAAACACTTTTAAAACTTATACAAGTAAAAATACGCAAAATTATTTTCAATCCTGTAATAGCCAATAAGCTGATATAGCAGCGATAATAGTTTTTGCTTTTTTGTTAACCCAGTTAATATTACAATTTTATTACAACCTTAAACAATTTAATCTTTTGAGTGTAAAATGACTTTTTCGTGATCATGTTCAATCTTAATCTGTTGCTGTTCCAATTTTAATTTGCTAATTTGTTGGTTACCAAATTGTTTATGAAATTGTTCTTGTGAAATTTGTTCCTGTGCACTTGAATTTCCATTTTTCATGTCAGCTTTGGTAGCAAACGTTCTCACAATTATCTTTTGAGGTGTAAAAAATAGCTGATTTTCATCACGCTTGTAACTACCAAAATAAGTTCTGGTCCAGCACTGTGAAACTGTGTTGGACTCTACCAATTGGTATTGTTTATTCTTGAGAAAAGTCACTGTCAATTTAACATATTGCCCATGAGGATATTTCTTTTGGCCACTCCATTTTCCTTCTGGCTTAGCCCATTTAGTGGTACGAACTGAATTTTGCTCTTTAATAGGAGTGGTATTTGAATTTGGCAAAAAATAAATAAAACTCACAACCCCGATTACTATAACTATAACCAATAAAAAAACTATCCATAACCAATGTTTTTTCCTAAATTTCAAAATTATTTCCCTTCAATAAAAAAGCACTCATTTACAAAGTAACTGAATGCATTTGTCTTTTACAAAACACTAATCCTGTACTCCTAACCAGATTTTAAGTGTCAGATAATAAATTTCAATCTCACTAAGTGGCGCTCCAATTACTTCGCTAATTTTTTTAATTAATGATTGCGACAAGACAAATAACTTTTCACTTGATTGAATTAAGGCTAATTGTTCAGAAGTAAATATTTGCCCAAGTTGATGGGTTGCTGGTGCTCCTAATGAATATCTACGTAATAAAATATATAATTCCGTCAGCAAATAACTCACTGAATAATTAGTTAACTCAGGTAGCTCATTTTTAATCTGTGTTGCTAATCTTAGCAACATTTCTTGATTTGCTTTAGTTAAATCGGGATACTCATTGACTAATTGGCTAACCTCAGAAGAGTTACTTGCTTGAAAATCTTGTAGCAACATTCGCATGGCACGTCTAATATTGGTCTCTGATCCATTGATTCGTACTGCATCAACACTGTAATCAAGCACTAAATCTACTGCAATTAACATATCTCCTATAACTGATAAATCATCACTTGTTACCTGCTTTTGATCAACTTCTAAGCTTTTGATGACTACTTTATTTGGTGCTGAACTAAGTATTTTTAACGCTAAAAGATTTCTAAATTGAATTATATTAGAATCAACTGCTACCATATTAGTTACCTCCGTTAGAATATTGTTTAATTTTATTATCAGCTTTTTAAGTCATTTATACAACCAATTCAAGTAGTTTCAAAAATAAGTTGACAAATTATTCTAGAGTGTTACTTTTATAGTATTAAAATTAGATGAGAACATAATGAGTAGGTAGTAGTTTAATCATTAGCTGATACAGAGAATCTCGGTAGTTGAAAAGAGAGACAGTGGCTTAAACGAACATCCCCTATGAATGTCACTTCGTCATTAAATTGATTAAGTGATGGCCATTCCACCATTAACTGGGAAACTGACATTTAGTCAGCTACTGAGCTAATATTGGTGACAATATTAGAAATTAAGGTGGTACACGGTAACACGTCCTTTTCAACTGGGACGTGTTTTTTCGTCTAATTAATTTTTTTATTAGGAGATGGTTAATGTAATCCATATATTAATGATTAGTCAGATCTACATAGTAATTAATAAAAATTTGGAGGAATACATATTATGCAAAATACAACAAGTTTAACAGACCTAACAAAAACAGAAAGCAAGTTTGCCCAGACTCTATTCAGTGCGTTACAGACTCAAACCAAGCTGGACGAGCAAAAATATAAAGATTTGGTCACAGATGATGATTCAGGTTACCGCGTTCAATATGCCTTAACCCAATTAAAAAATGAACCAGTTGCTGGCTATAAAGTAAGTCTTACTAGCAAACAGACTCAAGACATGTTTGATGCTGATTCTCCTCTCTATGGAGCGGAAGTAAAACATCAATGGCTAAAATCACCAGCAAATGTCAAATTAACTGATTTGATGGAACCATTAGTAGAAGTTGAGTTAGTATTTACTGCTAAGAGTGATTTATCGCCCGAAGATTCTGTTGAAGATTTACTACAAAAAACTACGGTTGCTCCTGCATTAGAACTGCCTGATGCTCGGTTCAACGATTGGTTTCCATCATTATCTAAGCTAATGGTTATGTCCGATAACGCGGTCGCAGGGCGTGTTGTTTTTGGTAATGAAGTTGATAGTAGTAATTTCACTGTTGATGACCTTAGTCGGGTTCACGCTGAGCTTAAACTAAATGACAAGTCATTAGCTGCTGGTGATTCTAGCGAGGTATTAGGAAATCCATTAAATTCACTTCAGTGGTTAGTAAAAAAATTAGACAGCCAAGGCCTAACACTCAGGACCGGGCAACGTGTATCCAGCGGCACATTCGTATTACCTCCCCACTTAGAAGCTGGTCACTATACCTGTCATTTCACCAGTGGTTTAGGTAACGTAGATTTACAAGTAAAATAACAACAAAATAGATTTACTAAAAAGGGCACATTTTGGAACTGAAGTTATAATTTGATACAAACATATAAAAGCACGTTCGAAAAAAGTAAAATTTATTCGGAGGTGTTT
>NZ_BJDM01000029.1 GCF_005405145.1 Paucilactobacillus kaifaensis
TCATGATTTTCTATCGTAAATGGGAAAACCATGAACCAATTGTTAAAGAAGACTTAGCTAAACAACGTGCTCAAGAAGAAAGTACTGCATCATAAAAGTAATTGTTTATTTATATTAATTTACAAATAGAGGGACTTGAAGTACATTTCAAGTCCCTCTATTTGTAAATTACTACTTTAAAATTTATTTATTTTCAAAACGACGAATATAGTTTTCGTTGTTATCTTTTGAAATGGGAACCTCGGGATCAAAGTTACTGCTATCCAAAAATTTACGTGTATACGATTTACGAAATTCAGTTGGTGTTAGACTAGTTTTTAATTTAAAAGCCTTCATAAATCTTTTTTCATCTGAGAAAAATGACATACTTGCAATTTGTTTAATGGGTAGATTTGTTCGAAGGAGTAATTCTTGAGATTTTGACATTTTTAACTGATTAATAAATTGAATTACAGTTTCGTTTGTCGTTTGTTTAAATATTTTGGCTAAATAATGAGGATTGAGATCAAATGCTTCCGCAATCTGACTTACTTTTAGTTGGTTACTAAGGTTAGCACGAGTCCAGTCTTTTATTGCTTCGATTCTGGCAATTTCTGAAGTCGTTGGTAGTCCAGTTAAGGTTTTACCATAGTCGTTAGTCAACTGGATAATTAGTTCAGTTAATAAATAATCAACACCAAGTGAAGTATAGTATTCATTTTTGGCAACATCTAAAACTTGATTAGCTAAAACGAATGATTTTTCAATGCTCGGCAATTCAAATAATAGTGGAAGAACGGCCTGGGTTTTATGAAACGATATTTCTGAGTTATCGATAGAATCATCAATCTCAACTATTTTTGCTCCATCTGGTTTTGTAAAAAAGTGAAACCAGAAGTATTGAGTGCCAACTGGGGAATCTTGATAGCCAATTAAATGGTGATATGGTGGAACTGTAAAAACATTATTCTCGTTGATTTCAAATTGTTCTTCATCAACCTTAAGAAACAACTTACCAGTGATCACAATAATTATTTCGAAATGGCCATCATGGTACATAGGCTTATGTTTCCAGTTTTCTGTTACTGTAAATTTACCAGAAGAAACATGAAGAACGGGTGCACTTATATCTAAAAAGGTCAATTTTGTCATTAATACCACTCCTGACACTTTATGTTACAAAAAGACACTTCAAAAAAATAGTTGTGAGAAAATACCACTAAATATACAAATTAATAATTACAAAATAACACTTTTTATATAATATACACCATTTTCAAGTTCTTTGGAACCGATTACAATTTAACTGTTCAAAAATTATTTAAGGAGTGAACTTGGATGGATAAAGTTAAAGGCAACAGAGTCTCAGTTAATGAGCGATTCAGCTATGCAATGCTGGATACGGCTGGGCAGTTAGTTTTCACAGTTATTAGCAGTTATTTATTATATTTTTATACGGATGTTGCGAAATTACCGGTGGCAACTGCCGGTATCATTTTATTGGTTGCACGGTTGTTTGATGGGATTGATGCTCCAATCTGGGGTACCATTATTGATTTGACAAAGTCGAAATACGGTCGCGCCCGTCCTTACTTTTTATGGCTAGCTATTCCATTTTCAATATTTGGAGTATTAACTTTTTGGGCACCGGATATTAATACGACTGCTAAAATTTGGTATTGCGCTATAACTTATATTGTTACTGGTATTTTGTATACAGGATTAAATACACCGCTTACTGCGGTGTTACCATTATTAACACCCGACCCAACCGAACGGCTTAAATTAAACTCGTGGCGGATGACGGGTTCACAAATTGGGGTTTTGATCGTTAATGCAACTACGTTACCATTGGTGGCATTTTTTGGGTTTGGTAATGACGTTCATGGATTTAGATGGTTAATTTTGTTATTCGCAACTGTTTCTGCATTGATGACACTATATTCTTTTGCACACATTAAAGAACGAGTAAAGACGAGTGATGACCGAGTATCCCTTAAAAAAGGTGTTAAGGCCATGAAGAAAAATTGGCCCTGGATCATTATCGTTATTAGTAATTTCTTTTTCTGGATTGCTTTGACAGAACGGACATCAACGTTGGTTTACTATTTCACTTATAATCTTGGCAACAAAGGACTTGTAACTTTCTTCAACTCAATTGCATCAATTCAGATTGCTGGGATGTTGGCAATTCCTTTGATTAACAAGTTTATGACTAAGTGCAATCTGTGGATTTCTGCGCTAGTTGCTGCGATCGTGGGCCAAATTATTATTATGTTTGGTGGTAGCAATTTAGGAATTGTTATTGTTGGATGGATTATTGGTAATTTAGGCTCTGGAATTGCTTGCTCAATGCCATTTGCGATGTTGGGATCGGCTGTTGACTATGGAAAATGGAAAAACGGTGTTAGTGCTTCTGGTCTATTAACGGCTATCGGAAGTTCATTTTGTTTGAAGGTTGGTAGTGGAATTGCAGGATTTATACCGTCAATGATTATGGCTTCGTTTGGTTATGTTGCTGGTAAAACGCAAACAGCCCACTCGTTAATGGGAATTTCGATTAGTTTCCATTGGGTAACAATGATTGCTTTTGCAATTGCAATTATTCCACTGCTATTTTATAAGAAATACGAAAGTATGGAAGATGAAATTCGTGAAGCAGTGACAACGAATGACTAAAAGGGGAGCGAACGTTAATGCAGAGTAGTTTTACAATCCAGACAGCTAAAGCAGTTTTAGTATTTGAACTGATTGATAATAAAGTAGTATTATCTCGCCTTAACTCAAATGATATGACTAGTTGGAGTGAAAAACTTAAACAGAATAACTATTTAACAGAAGTACAAATCACTGGGAAAAATTTTCACCATAAAGGAGTAAGTTTTGTGAATTCCAATCCTGGAATGGAGTTAGAATATGTGAGTCATGAAACTACCAATACTGATGACGGAAAATTATTGTCTGTTGTACAACGGGATCCAGAAGGGCAGATAGAAACAGTTAATTATTATCGGTTATACGATCAATCAGCAATTATTCGTAGTTGGGTTACCATTACCAATATTACTGCTGATGAACTAGGGCTTGAATATGTTTCTTCATTTGCGATGACGGGAATAAACCAAGCTAATGATCAGACGGGTAATTATGCGACACATAATGATATTTTTATTGCTCATAATAACTGGACAGCTGAGGCTCAATGGAAAAAACAAAGTTTAAAAGACGCTGGATTAGATTATTGGGTTGATGGAGAAAAGTTACAGGCTTCAACTAAACGAGTCAGCATCACAAACAATTCCTCATGGTCAAGTTCAGAATATTCACCAAACGGGATTTTAACAAATAATCAGACAGGTCAATCAGCTATTTGGCAGATCGAAAATAATGGTGCTTGGCATTACGAACTTACAGATATTGGGCTAGGTAATTTATTGGCGTTACGACTTTCTGGACCGGAGGAATTGGATAATCACTGGTGGAAGAGCCTGAAACCAGATGACAAGTTTACAACTTGTCCGGTGGCCTTTGGGCAGTTATATGGCGATGCGGAAGCTGCATTACAAGAAATGACATTATATCGGCGACTAATTCGAAGGAAAAATCGAGATAATCAGAAATTACCAGTGATCTTTAATGACTATATGAATGGTCTTGCGGGGGATCCAACCACAGAAAAGGAAATTCCATTAATCAATTCTGCTAGGGACGTTGGATGTGAGTACTTTGTTATCGATTGTGGTTGGTATGCACCCGGGTATTGGTGGGACAGTGTCGGCGAATGGAAGCCCTCAAAAGAAAGGTTTCCTGATGGTATTGAAAAATTAATCCAATACATCCGTGACCAAGGTATGACTCCAGGACTGTGGCTTGAATTAGAGGTTATGGGAATTAAGTGTCCACTTGCGGATGAATTACCAGATAGCTGGTTTTTCATGAGGCATGGTAAGCGGGTTATTGATGCTGATCGATATCATTTGGATTTTACTAACCCAGATGTTCGTCAATTTGCGGATAATGTAATAAAACGATTGGTTGATGAATACGGCGTTGGTTATATCAAAATGGATTACAATATTACTACTGGGATTGGAACTGAACTGAATTCCGATAGCTTTGGTGATGGACTTTTAAAGCATAATCGAGCATATCTTACTTGGCTGAAATCAATTTTTACGCATTATCCTGATTTAGTGATTGAAAACTGTGGTAGTGGTGGAATGCGCCATGATTATGCAATGATGCAACAACATAGCATTCAGTCATTAACTGATCAAACCGATTATCTAAGAAACGGGAATATTGCTGCAGTTGGTGCCTCAGTGGTAACGCCCGAGCAATGTGCAGTTTGGTCATATCCATTGCAAGATGGGGATGATGAGGAAGTAATTTTTAATATGATTAATGCAATGTTGCTAAGAATTCATCAAAGTGGATTACTAAACAAAGTCACTGGACATAGATTAGATCTGGTTGCACAAGGAATATCAGTTTATAAAGGATATAGGAATAAAATTGCAACAATGGTGCCAATTTGGCCTGAAGGATTAGGGCAATTAGATGATTCTTGGTTTAGCTATGGAATGACTAATGGGGATGAAATTTATATTGCAACTTGGCGTGGGATTAGCAAAACAAGTAATCATAAAATAGATTTATCAAAGTATGGGAAAATTAAAGAGGTCGAACAGGTTTATCCAATTAAGGAAGCAAATTCGAGTTTCACAAATAATGATACTCAATTACAAGTTGAATTTAAAAAAGATAAAATTGCCAGACTTTATAGAATTAAATTGAATTAAAAAAGTGCTACCAAATTATTAATAATCTGGTAGCACTTTTAGGTTTAGAATAAATTCTAATCAGTATTACTTTGTGAAGCAATTAGCCGAGCTATATTTTCTGTTGCATTAGCTAAGTTGGTTGGACCATTTTGAAGGGCACTTTTAATTGTCGTAACGCCAGGAACAATTGAAAAAATAGCATCAATAGAATTTTTACTGTACAGGGACTCTACACCTTTACCAACGTTCCCAGCCACAACAATTACTGGTGCGTTAGGAGCAACAGACTTAGTTGCTAGTGCAACGCCATAGGGGGTTTTTCCAAACTTGGTTTGAAAATCAATGCCACCTTCACCTGTAAAAACAAAATCGGCATTTTTTGCTTTTTCTTTTAGTTGTGAATATTCAATTACAATATCAATTCCTTTTTGCATTTGAGCTGGTGTAAATGCTAATAGGCCAGCACCTAATCCACCTGCAGCACCAGCACCAGCGTAATTTGCTAAATCTTTATTTAGATCGCGTTTGATGATGTCAGCATAGTGTGACAAATTTTTATCAAGAGTTGTGACCATTTCATTAGTGGCACCTTTTTGGGGGCCAAATACAGCTGATGCACCTTCCGGCCCGATTAGTGGGTTAGTAACATCAGACGCAATAATAAATTTAGCTTTATTAACACGAGGGTCAATATTACTAGTATCAATTTTTTCTAATGTATTGAGGGCACCACCGCCAAAAGAAATTTGCTCATTATTACTATTTAGCAGATTTACCCCTAAAGCCTGAGCCATACCAGCACCGCCGTCATTAGTGGCACTGCCGCCAATTCCCAAAATGATGGTTTTAACATTATGATCGAGAGCTTTTAAAATTAATTCGCCAGTACCATAAGTTGTGGCGATTAGAGGGTTGTGAGTTTCGTTGTTAACGTATTGAATTCCGCTTGCCTCTGCCATTTCAATTACAGCTGTGGATTTGTCTCCTAAAACACCAAATTTCGCCGATGTTTGTTTACCTAATGGATCAGTAACTGATTCGGAAAATATAGTTCCGTCTGTGGCATCTACGAGGGATTGAACGGTTCCTTCACCCCCGTCAGCCATGGGTACTTTAACAAAATTGGCCTTCGGAAAAACTCGTGTCAGTCCAGTTTCAATTGCTTGGGCGGCCTCTTTAGCGGTCATCCCACCCTTAAATGAATCTGGTGCAATTACAAATTTCATGATTTAACCTCCTAATTGAGTTATTATCCTAAATGTAAAAAGCCAAACATAACTGTCGCAGTAATAGCACATGTCAAACCAATAATTGATTCATATAAAATGCACTTGGATCGTTCAGCGATATCCATGTGCATTGCGTTTGCAGTCACATGGAAGTAGTTACCATGAGGTAGGTGGTCAATTACAATTCCGCCAGTATGCACCATTGCAGCGGCAGCTAATGGTGCAACACCAAAGCCAAGAATAGCTTTACCAAACGACCCAGTTGCTAAAATAACTCCAGTTGATGTGGACGCAGCAGCAGCGGCCATTAAGATACCGGAAATTGGAGCTAGAATTGTTCCTGATAAATGAGAAACTTTGATTAAATTTATGACCTGTTGTGGCAAACTGGAGTTGGTGATCAATCCGCCAATAGCTCCAGCACCTAATAAAATAAGAACAACATCAGTCATTCGACTCATACCTGCCTGAGCATACGTCCGAAGCTTATGACCTTGTCCCATTGCAAGGGCACCCACAATGGCTGCAAATGGTAATACGTATAGTGCATCTAAGTTTAATTTGGTCAAAAATTCAATGTGGAAGATTGACCCAATAGGATTTAATAATAATAAGATGATTGCGGTTGCTGGAGTAACTAAGGAGCTCTTTAAACTTGGTAAGTCTGAATTTTCAACTGCATCAGCAGTTAAACTAGCGATATCCTCATCTAAAACAGATGACCCTTTATTTTTTAACAAGGATGCTAATAGAACTGTCATTGCTAATCCAAGGACTGCTGGAATGAAATCAGCAATCATTACTTGACTAAGCTCTACGCCAAATCCTTTTGCTGCAGCAATAGTATTTGGATTGGGGGAGATGATGTTTCCAGCTTTACCACCACCAGATAGTGCGACTAATAAAGCCAATTTTGAAATATGCATTCGTTTACCGGCTTCTAAGGCAATTGGAGCCACAATCAATACTGCAACCGGAATGAATACGCCTACTGCCGTGATCACCATTGTAGCCAGTGCTAAAGCAAAAATAGCGAGGCGATCCCCAAGTTTTGTAACGATTGTCCGCGCTAAGGTATCGGCAGAACCAGATTCCATCATGACTCCGGCCAACATGCCAGCTGCCAGAACTCGTAGTATCGTTCCCACCACACTTTGAGAACCGATAATTAAAATGTTGATTGTTTGAACTAGGTTAGCTCCACCTAAGAGTGATCCAACGATTGCTCCAAGCAATAATGAATAGACTGGATTTAGTTTTTTTAAAATTAGAATAATTGCTAATGCCAAACCAACTAAAGCTGCCCACCAAGTAACTGTAATTCCTGCTTCCATAACCTGAAATCCTCCCTTTAGTAAATTTAATAATATTTTCACAAGCCAAACTAAGTTTAACTTAGAAAAAATAGATTGGCAATACAAGTTGGTATTGAAATACAAAAAAACAGGCTTAATAAGAGCCTGTTTTTGCAGTTGATGCTATTTATTTAACCATACACTCATCTGACCATCACTTCGGTTTGCCCAGGAATAATAAGGAACTAGCGTCAGCGTAGTTTCTTTTTCTTCAGGCATATCAGCTATTCTAGTATAAAGTGGAGTATCGATTGAATCTAAGACCTGTTTTCGGGCTTTTACATTTAACACACCGACTCCATTTAATAAGCTAGCATCATACTCATAACTTGGTGTTTTAGCAGTTTCAACTTTATAGTTCCACAAAGGTGCCTCGTTATCCGCTTCTTCGGCAGCATATACAATAGGTCCTCGTTGGATGGCCGTTTTACCGTAATCAGCATTAACGCGATTGTTGCTTCGCATGAATTTGGTGGTCATATCCAAACGAAGTTCAATTGCTTCAGAATTTGTTATGTCCAAGTAAATGAATCCATCTACTATCTCGGCATTGGTTTCATTGCCATTAACAGTTAGTTCAAAGTTTTGTGACCAAGCAGGAATTCTGATACCAAATTTGAATGCAATATTATTATGATTTTTAATATCGTACTTAATCTCGCCATCCCATGGAAAATTATTTGTTTGAGAAATTGTAATTTCGTTATCAAATTCAGCATTATTGGCAATGAATTGATGACTTAAAATAGCATCATCAGTAACTGTATAGAGGTATTGATCAACGGAGGTAATCAACCGTGCCAAATTAGCAGGACAACAGGCACAGCCGAACCAATCTGCACGTTGGGTTAAGACATGTGACTTACCTGGATTTAATTTTGACGCTTTGGGATCTGCTTCAAGCGGATTAACATAAAAGAAATGTTTGCCATCTAATGACATCCCACTTAAGGCGCCATTGAATAGTTCTTTTTCAAGGACGTCACCATATTCGCCTTTAGCTTTGATGTTAAGCATTTGACGAGCAAAAAATGACATTCCCACAGAGGCACAGGTCTCACCATACATTGTATCGTTAGGTAAGTCATAATCGTAGGTCACCGCTTCACCAGTAGTAGTTGAGCCAATGTTGCCGGTAATATACATCTGTCGTTTTACAATATCATTCCAGAAACGATCACAAGCTGCAAGTAAATCTTTGTCACCAGTGTAGCGGGCAACGTAGGCCATTCCGGTACACAGATAAACCACACGTACTGCATGTCCTTGTACAGTTTGTTGATCCTTAATCGGTTCAGCAGCCAAATAGTATGTTCGAGGCATGCTGCGCATATTGACAATTAAGTCACGTTCAATTCCATCTACTTCATTTTGTTTATCAAAAAAGTCCGGATTTTGCCCACGTTGATTTAAGAAGTAATGAGCTAACTTGAGGTAACGAGCTTCATTAGTGACTTCGTATAATCGTGACAAGGCTAATTCAATTTCAGGATGGCCATCATAGCCGTGAATTTTGCCGTCATCTGAACCAAAGTTGTTGTCAATACAATCAGCCATCTTAACCGCAATATCTAATGACTTTTGGTTGCCAGTAGCATTGTAATATGCCACACCGGCCTCAATATAGTGACCCATGGTGTAGAGCTCGTGTGACTGTTGCAATCGTTTGAATTTACGTTTGGGCTCATCAATTTGAAATAGGGTTGATAAGTAGCCATCATCTTCTTGTGTATCGGCAATTAAATCAATCAGACTGTCAGTAATTTTTTTGAGGTCTGCATCTTGGTGGTATGAAAATGAATAAGCCGCCGCTTCCAGCCATTTATAAACATCGGTATCTTGAAAAGGAAAACCATAATGATGGCCCTTCATTTTACCGGCCGCAATCTTCAAATTCGCCACTGCATGACTATTTTTGTCTTGTCCGTTATTTTGTGGGTCTGCAGCGATACTGATATCTGCCTCGTCATTCATAACTGCCCACTGGTAGGGGAGCACTTCTTTGACAACTAATTGACGGTATCTCCGCCAAAAATCTGATGTAATCTCGACTTTATTTAATTTTGGTGCGGTTGAAACTTTCATTAGAATACTCTTCCTTCCGTTTGGTACTTGTTAAACTAATTTGTGGCAGTTTGCTCTTCTTGTGCGCGTCGTTCGGCTAAGTCTTCTTTAACAATTGGTTCATGGTTTTCCCATTTACGATAGAAAATCATGC
>NZ_BJDM01000030.1 GCF_005405145.1 Paucilactobacillus kaifaensis
ATCTGATTTGAGCAACGCACGATTTATATTGATAATACTTTGCCGTCCTCAATCAAATTTGCATGCTATTAATATAACTCGTGTAAAGCAATAGTTCAGTAGTATCAAGGTGTACACTTTCAATACACTATTCAAATAATTTAATCTGGTCTTTATTTTGTTCTGACAAATCCCACATATCCAACCAAGTAAGCCTACGTTTTAACTCAGCGTGGATATGCTTTATCGTTTCGTACGTGTATCCAACTCCGTCAATATCTGCAATCTCGACCAATGATAGTCCGTTGATATACTTCTCTTTCAAGATAGTATTCTCAATTCCACTGAATCGATCAAGCAATGCCATGACTTCGTTTCTAATCTGGTAATCCTGCTCAAGCAACTTCTTATGTTCATAGATAATCTCTTCTAGCTGTGAAGCATTCGACTTCTTGCTTAACTTAATATTCCTTAGGTCTCCGTCTGTATATCTGGATAGCTCGATTTCGGTTCGTCTCAAGTCCAGCTCAATATTGGCTATCTCTTCCTCGTTATCCAAATATGTTTTAAGCCATTGAAAACTGTTACGACTTCCCAATCTGCGCCATCCCCTTATGTTATAATGATTGTGTTGGTAACATAAGCGTGCGACGGTCTCTTAATTGGGAGCGTCTTTTTTTGTGCACTTATCTTTCTAGATCCATCTCAGTTTGTCCGTCCGCTTCACGTCGCTCATCAGTATCTAGCTCTGTTTGGTTTGGAGTAATTGCTAGAGTAACCTTTGAATTAATTAAATTGGCTAACTCACCAATATGCCCATCTAACATTGCTGTATCAACTTCAAGAGTTATCTTAGTAACTCCTTTATTCGTTGGGTGAACATCTGCTAATACTGCTTCTACATCAATAGTGTTGTCTTTAATTTCATTCATTATGGTTCCTCCATTTGATATTCAAATTCATTAATTGAATTGATCTCTTTAATTACAATTTCAACTCGTGGATTATCACTATATTGCTTCTGCGTAATAACCTCACACACCAAGTTATCGTCAGTCCAAATATTAGCCTGTGAGAGGCCGTCTAATATACCTTTAGTGTAATTATCTACGTCGGGCTTTTTAATTGGTAGAACGTCTCCTACTGCTTTTAAAGCATATAGCTTTTTAGACGTTGATTTTTGGATTGATCGATACACTTTAATCATCACTGATAATGGTTTATCTAAGATTTTATTTGACCATGTTTGTGTGACGACATCGACAATGTGTTTCTTATATAATTTAGATTTTGGTGGATCATACGTAGTTACGAATTTGCCGCGTGATACAAATCTAGGTCTGCCCTGTGCAACTGGCTCACCTGGGATAATTAACTTAATTGCCATCAACTCACCTACTAACTTCAATTAGTTGTTTGTTAATGATTACAGCCCAGCCATTAAGCTCCTGATGTTTCTTATTGCAATATACAACATCTGACTCTGACGCATTTAAGAACACTGCCATCTCATGAATTGACTTGAAACGTTCAGATTGCTTGTCTCGCCATAATGCGAATGTCTCGCGCTTGCGCCAATAAGGTAATTTGTTTAACCTGCCAATCTTATTAACTGTATCTTTTTCAATATTAAGACGTTCAGCAATTTCATCAGGCGTGAATTTCTTAGCAGTTAATTTAGCAATCATATCTGCCCGGATTGTCTTTTCTTTAACTTTATTTGTATTCCAAAGCTTATGACCTCGCCTAATCACTTCTCTGCAGATTGGACAATCCTTTGTGTTATGGCCATGACTATCGCTAACTTCATGATCTGACGGCCACACTTCTAATAGATAATTAATATCTAGTCGCTGTTTAGTTGTCATCTAATCACCTCGCCAGAATAATACGAAGTCACCAACTGCAACCACATCACAGGCAATCAATAACCAACCTAGATCCGTTAAACCGTGCACGAATACGTAGAACGCATATCCAGTTAAGATTGCGATTGAGCCTGCTAACAAGGCTAGAAAGATTCCATTAATTGCTTTCTTCATCTTGCACCTCCAATATCTCAGGTGGATTAATACCCATCACATTCATGCTGGCAAACCTGTGCATCATTTCTGATCTAGCCTGTTTTTCCGACAGTGCTTGTACTTCTGATGTGTTGCCATCGCTTAATTTAAACTTGTAAGTTTTCAAATTCTGATACTCCTCCATATATTCGTTTACTGTATAGTGTTTAGTCATCGTCAGTCACTTAATTTCCTACCACACAATTCAGATCCTTTAGACCACTTATATCCTCCGGCGTGTGGCCTGTCGGGATCATGCAACATAACAGAAGATATTGCAGAATAGTCAATTCCTGTTTTATTAGCAGCTTCCCTAGTCGAGTGATAAAAAGCTATAACTTTTCCATAATCATTCATTTGGACAACGACATCATTATTAATTAATCCGGTTTCTACAGCATGTTTGGAATTTATTTTTGGAGTAACCCATTCTAAATTAGAAACATTATTGTTGATTTTATCTCCATCTTTATGATTGACTACTCTTCTCGTGGCGTCACCTTGACTTAAAAATGCTAAAGCTACTAATCTGTGAACTCTCGCCATTCTTTGATGATTGTTTTTTGATAAAGTAGTGATCATATAACCTTGACCATTTTTTGAAGGATGCATCATTCTTTCAGTTTTTATGTTTTTTAGGTTCCCAAAAGAACTTATCTCATAAATACTTTCATACCCATTAACTGGTTTCCAACATTCCTTTTCCATAAACCCACTACCTTTCCAAAAGCCGCCCACACACCGGACAATAATTTATTGAAACATTGTCAATATAAAGCTCGGAATCCATCATTCTTAATGACACTTCTTTAGAATTAATTGCAACTGCTACGGTTATATACTGATTAGATAATTCTTGGAATGGTTCATGGCAATACGGGCAATTAGCCTGCTTTTTTTCTAATTCTGTCATTCATCTACCTCCAACAATTCCGGATTTTCATGAATGTTGCCAATAATCTCTGGAATCATATCGTCCCAAACATAGTTTCTAAATCCACCTGTCCATACGCAGAAGCCACCATTGAAAAACATAACTTTTCCGTTGTAATCAGTACCCTGATAATCATGTTCACAGCGAACAATATCACCTTCATAAATATCTTTGCCGTTTTTGTCTTTGAGGCCAGTAAACTGTTCGAGCTCAAAATCACTTGCATCTAAGGCGTCCAAGGTCAACCCTTTCAATTCGTCATATTTTCTAATTACCTTGCACTCGTTGTCCCACGCTCTGAACTTAATCTCTCGTTTCATTTTTCTTCCTCCTGTAAGAGAATCGTGTGACTACCCTTTTCCAGTGATTCATCGACATAGCCCTTATTGTTCCAAATGGCTAGGATATATCCATCGAAACTTCTCTCTGCATATGCCTGTGCCAGATCAGGGTTCTCATGTCCCAATGGGACTTCGTGCAGTTTAACAATACGATTGCCATAATCAGCCATTCGTTTTACGCATTCAATATCATCATCCGTGGCAAGAACTTTGTTGTGATCGTCAACCTCCGCGTACAGTTTTCCTTTACTCATTTTTCGTCCTCCAGTTTTACGATTTCGCCGGGTTCTTGGCGATTATCGTTGTAGTCCATTCTCTCAGCAATTGCCTTAATAACGGGAACCGTTACACTATTACCAGCCTGCTTGTATAGTTGACTATCGCTTAGCCCAGCTTGTTTTGTTTCGGTTAAATAGTTATTATCGCAATCTGTTCCACGCACAGTAACTAACATGCTATTTGCCTGCCACTGACGAAGACTTTTCGTCTAGTGATTGTGCTTCGGCTTTAGCTTGGTTGATGTCAGCATTGCCAGTATTCAATCGCTTAGTTAAATCGTCAATTGTGGCTTGCTTAGCATCAACTTCCTTTTGTTTTTCAGCCACTTTAGCGTTGCCTTCGTCAATTTTCTGTTGAATTTGTGCTTGGGTAGCAGCAGAAGAATTATTGAGTTGTGCCGTTAAATCATGATTTTTAGCCTTTAGAGCGTTGATAGTATCGTTTAATGTATTTACCTGTGATTTGTAATTAGATAGCTTAGACGCAATTTTATCGAGGTTCTGAGACGTGTTAACGTTATTATTGTGTCCTATCCAAAAATCTCCAGCATGTGCCGTCGCAAAACCGGCTGTGAAAATTAAAATGATGGTGATTGCAATAATTAGTTTGTTTTTCATTGTGAAGTCCTTTCTAATTCAATCGCTGGTCCGAAAACCTCATGATTGAAACTATCTGCCTGCATGTCTAAATCGTTGTACTCTGACTCACTCAATTCTAAGATTTGACCAATTTGGTAACCGTCAGAGCTAAAATGGTCTAACCATCCTTGATCAGGAGCTGATATTCTAACTTTCATCTTGGTCACCGTCCTTAGCTAATTCATCATCTAAGTGTTTAACTTCATACAATGCAACCTTAAGTCCATCAACCATGCCTAAATCATGGTCCTCACCAGTCATTGCATATTCTTCGTTTTCACCGTTCAAATCTTCGACTATCCGTGATGCTAATTTTTTGAGTAATTCTTTATTCGTCATCTTGGTCACCCTCATCATCAGCCCACTCAGCAATGTAACTCTGCTCTGGCAGTACTCTAACGTGACCGTCTGACGTGGTCACCTTGTAATAGTAAGTGTGACCGTCATACGTACTTAAGTTACGCATTGTTGGTAAATAATCGCCAGTCACTAATTCGATTGCGACAATCTTTATTTCAGAACTATATTTTTCGCCAAGTTTTACCACCAATGGTATCGGCGCTGGGTCACTTGCTTGACCTATGTCACCCATGTACGTTATTTTCACTTGACTGTCGCCTAATCCAACACTCCGTAAGCTAACTATTTTCATCTGGTTCAACCTCCACAACATATTGTTTATAAGCATCTGGCACTTGCTCAATCTCCGCTTTCGTAAACGCTTGAATTAAATTACTTTGTCTGCGACTTGCAAACCAATGACCATTCCGTTTACTTCTTCTTGATAAATATTGTTGATATCCATCTGATGTTTTTAAATTTGGTAATGGGATTCTGTACAGTTTTTCTTTCTCAACTTCGTAGCCGTTAATGATGGCACTGATGAATTTAACGCGATCTTGTTCATGAAAACTATGAGTCGTTATTTTAGCAGTACCATGTTCAAGGTACCTAAGTTCGTGTATATCTGTATCAGATAAAATGTTAATGAACTGTACATCGTTATTATCATACCCGTCGGTGCTGTGATACCATTCATCAAACCATTTAGGCACTTTAACTTTTTCAGTTGGGTCGACAATATTATCAAGATAAGGCCAAATTTGTACACCATTATCATTACATACCACGCTGTACGGTAGTTCATTATCTTCAGGTTCAGTTCTGTAAACCTTCCCTTTAACTAAAACTTCGTCGCCTACTTTGTATTTCATTTCTCCGCCTCCAATTTCTTGACGCCCTTTACTTTTTCTTTGTCAAATAGCGCTGCGTGCAAAATTTGAAGTACCTGTTCTTCGGTAAAAAGCGTGGTCGGTGTGTGAAGATATCGTTCAACAACGCCTTTTTCTCCGCCACTAATCACAGGACGCTCAACCGCTGTTCCGTCCGAGTAGTCAAGATGATTGTACTTATCAAAATACAATCTTCCGACTGGTTTCATGCCAACAATGGAACCATTATCAGCCACAGTGTAGTAAGGCATGTCTGTGTCATACAAAATTTCATCTGGAACCTCAAGGAAACAAGTATTAGAAGCGAACTCCTCTTTTTTATTCTTTGTAACTACTGATGGGGTTTGGACATATTTTAGATTTATTAAGTCTTCGTATTTAATTAGCTTCATTAGTTTTCGTCCTCTACTTTCATAATGGCTTCAAGATATTCTTCCCGGTCCTCGCTGATGGCCTCCTGTTCAGAATAATCAGGTTTCGTCACCTCATAAGAAACTTCTCCGTTTTCCACGTATACCTCACTGCCATTTACCTCCATGATGTAGCTATCGTCTTCTGGGTTCATTTTTCTTCCTCCAATTTCACGACTTCTGTTTCCCAATTCATTAGCCTTCTACCTCTCAGATTTTTCCGTTCTATAATTGACTAATTCACGAGCACATTCCCTTAACTGTTCTGCTATTAAATTTGTGCCTCCTAGTAATTGATCTTTTGCAACACTAAACTTGCCAGTCTTATCATTATCAAAAATAATTAAAACAGGATCGTTATTTAATTCATTAATTACTTGTATTTTCATTTGTCTGCCTCCAATTTTTTCAATTCAATTCTATTTTCTAAAATTCTGTAACACACATACGCGCTCTGGTACGTTGGTGAAGAAACACTTGATTTTTTATCATCATTGAAGAATTTAATCCTAGGATAAATGTATAAATGACTTACTGGATGACGCTCTAACAATTCAAATCTTCGTTTACTGTCATACAATCCAGCCACATTCATCAACATGGCAAACGGTTTATCTATTTTAAAAAGTCGCTCCAAAATATTATCTTTAATCGAATACGGTGGGTTGCTCACGATTGCATCACACTCTGGTATTTCAACCGCGAGAAAGTCCCCCCCCATCTCAATGTGAGTGTTAATAACAGTGAAACCATTCTTTTTCAAAACTTTTACATAATTGGAATCAGGCTTATCAAATGGACACCAAATTGTTTTAAATTGTTTTATATACGGAACAATTGCTTCAACCGCTGCAACTGGTGTATACCATTCATCACTTTTTGCTTTCTGTCGTTGCATTATTTTTCGTCCTCCTCAACAGGTTCAAGTGCCTTATCCATTTTGTTAACATATTGTGTGTTATGAATCTTGCTTGTCGCATATTCAAATTTATAACCTTTATGTGATTGCCTTTCACCTTTTAAACAAATTCTCACGCTTTGCAACGAAAGATTAAATTTGCGACATGCTTCACTGATAGTCTTACAATAAATTCTCTTGTTAGTTTCTGTAATCACATAGATTGGCACGCCCTGAGAAATCGCAATTCTTTTACCTCTAGTGCCGTAGTCAGCGTTATATTTTGGTGAACAATACTCTAAGTTGCTTAGATCATTGTTATCCTTATGCTCGTCTATATGGTTAACTTGATAATCTTCATTTGGTTTCTCACCAAGAAATGCACCCGCAACTAACTTGTGAACTGAAAAATGTTTTGTGTGATGGTTCCCATACAAATCAACTAAAAGATATCCGCCCCAATTTTTCCAAGGCTTTAATACATGTCCAGTTTTTGCGTTTCTGACACGTCCAAACGTGCTAACCTCATATTTATTTTCATATCCAATTACATTTTTCCAGGTCTCATTGTTCATCTGGATCAACCTCCTCAAGAGCTTTATTAAAGTCAATCGCCAAATCGGGATTGCGTTTCAGTTCTTCGATTTCAGATTCGGTGAAAATAGTTTTCATGACCCTTGTATCGGCTTCATTATTAAATTCAAAAAGTTTATCGTCGTCGTTCCAATTTAAATATCCCCACTCGAAATCTTTGCGGATGACATGCACCCGATACCGTTTCTCATCTTTCCGCTCGTCAATTGGTGTTGCTGCGTATTCGTTGATTAATTTGAATAGGTTCAGGTTGAAGCCGTCTGGATAAAACGCCCACGTGAATCCGACCCCACCTTGCTGTTCAGGATTGATAACTGCCATATAAGCTGTAGCATTCGCTATTTCATCCTGATAAACTGCATCAGTCGAAAAATAGCAGCTGTACTTTTTCAGTTCTCGTTTAAATTCACTCGTTTTCATGATCTGCCTCCTCCATCATTCATGCTAAGCAACTTACCCCAAAACAGTACAAACGTTATATAGCCTGCAATAAACGTTAATATTTTAATTA
>NZ_BJDM01000031.1 GCF_005405145.1 Paucilactobacillus kaifaensis
ATGAACGGTGGCAAAGATGATGAAACTAAGCCAGATCCAACACCAGCACAGAAATCAAAAACAGGAGGCGTTCAACGCATGAAGACCATTGTTAAAAATGACGAAAATGAAAAAGAAGCTCGAGGATTAATTGATTTTATTAATTCAAAAGGTGAAAATCGTGCTGGAATTACCACTGCTGATATTGGTGCAATTATCCCAAAGCAAATCATTTATGAAGCACAAGATGAAATTGAAACTCAATACGATTTAACTAAATTTGTTGATGTAATCAAGGTTAGCAATCCTGGTGGAACTTGGAATGTTGCCAAAAAGGTAGACGAATCATTACACACGGTTGAAGAGTTAGCAGCTAATCCAGAATTAAAGAATCCTGAATTACTAACTATTAATTGGGCTGTTCAAACCTATCGTGGTGCAATTGAAAATTCTAATGAGGCTATCCAAGACGCTGCTGAACTGAAGCGCTTGTTGCAAAAAACATTAGATTCTGTTGTTTTAAACACTAAGAATCGATTAGTTGTGACATCTCTTAAAGAAGCCCCAGCAAAAACAGCACCTTCTGTTGACGATATCAAGCATATTATTAATGTTGATTTGGATCCGGCCTACAACAAGGTAGTCATCACATCACAATCTGGTTATAACTATCTTGATACTTTGAAAGACAATGATGGTCGTTACTTATTGCAACCTGATGTTACAGCAACTTCTGGCAAGCGTTTATTAGGTTTAGATGTCGCTGTTGTTGCCGATAATTTATTAGGTGAAAAAGCTGGTGATCAAGTAGCGTTTATTGGAGATGCCAAACGATTCACTAAGTTCTTTGATCGTGACCAGGTACAACTTGGATGGGCTACTAATGACAATTTCGCACAAAAGTTACTAGCTGCCATTCGTGCTGATGTTAAGACCGCTGATACTGCCGCTGGTTACTTAGTAACTCTTGGTGCAGTAGACGAAACACCAAAAGCTTAAATAGGAGGTAATTTAAATGACTTACAAAGTATTGGTTAAATTCAAAGACAAGAAAACTAAGAAAATTTATGAAATTGGTGACAAGTATCCTGCCAATTCTGCAAAGGCACGATTAGAAGAATTACTATCTACTGATAATAATTTGAAACAACCAGTGATCGAAAAAATCGAAAAGTAGGTGGTTAAATGGACGAATTAGCCTTGTTAAAAGCTAATCTAGGCATTAACTCCGAATTACGTGACACGTATTTAGAATCGATTATCAAGAGCGTTAAAAATGAACTGATTAGCGAAAAAGGAATCGACTACGAGCCTGATAATCCTACACATCTGATGTTCATGGTTGACTATGCAGCATGGCGTTTCAGAAATCGCGGAGAAGGTGCTATGCCACGTAATCTCCAGTACCGCTTGCATAATCTGATTATCCATAATGGCGGTGATTCTAATGTTTGATTGGGACATTGACATTACGTTGGTTGGCAAGAGTTATCATACCGATAAATATGGTAACCAAGAAGCAGAGCCAACAGAGACGATTGTTCAAGCGTCAGAACAGAAGATTAATAAGTATGAATTCTATCAAGCGGCTCAAGCTAATATCAGGCCCTCACGCATGTTTGTGGTGCATTCATTTGAATATAGTAATGAGCAAACAATAATTGCTGATGGACAAAGCTATTCTGTTATCCGAACGTATCCGCTGAATGATGACGAGCTTGAGGTCTACGTTGAACAGAAGGTGGGTGATCAGAACGGCAAGCGAAATTAATTTAGCTTCAATATTAGATGGTTACTCAAAAGAAATTCGGCAAGAATTGGATAGAGTTAAAGACGAAGTTGCAAAAGATGCTGCAAACGAGCTCAAGCGAACTTCGCCAAAAGACACTGGCAGGTATGCTAAGTCGTGGGCCGTGCAAAAACAGGGTAAGGCTGACGTTGTATACAATCGTGGTCACGGACAATTAACCCACTTGCTGGAAAACGGTCATGCTTTGCGAAATGGCGGTCGCTCAAAGGCAATCCCACACATTGCACCCGTTGATGAACAAGTGAAAAAGAAATTAGAAACTGAGTTAAAGAAGGCGATTGAAGGTGCTGGCTGAATTAATTGCAATGCTTAAGCTATTAGGATTGCCAGTGACTTATAATCACTGGAATCCGGGACAAGTTCCACAACTACCATATTTGGTGGTAACTGAAATTGCTCCAGCTGACTTAATAGCTGATGGAGTTCGCTATTACAAAACAAAAAATTTTAATATCGAATATTATTTCGAAAATAAAGACCCGGATCTTGAAACTAAGATCGAGTCTTTTTTTGAACATGAAGATATTGGATATTTGCCGTTCGAAGATATTTGGATAGCAGAAGAAAAATTCTACGAAAAAATTTATGAAATCAATTTAGGAGAGTGAAAACATGGCTGTTGAAAACAAAGTCCAATTTGGACTTAAAAACGTGCATATTGCTGTTGCAACAGATACTGGGACAGCATTAACGTATGAAAATTATTGGGCACAACGAGGTGCTGTTGAAATTAGTTTAGATCCAGCTGGTGAATCAAATGCATTCTATGCTGATGATACCGATTATTTTGACGCTATCTCTAATCAGGGATATGAAGGCAAATTAACGGTTGCACTGCTTAGTGATACATTCCGGCAGAAAGTATTGGGAGACACTCTGGATGTCAATGGGTTACTAGTCGAGTCCAATCAAAACAAGCAACACAATTTTGCCATGGCATTTGAGTTTGACGGTGATCAAACACAAACGCGTCATGTGTTATATAACGTATCAGCTACTCGTCCATCTATGAGTGGTAAGACAAAAGAAGATAAGACTGAACCAGATACGCAAGAACTAGAATTTACTGCTGCACCCAATCCGTACACCGGTAATACAAAATCAAAAACTACTGCTACTACACCTAAGGAAATCTTTAACGCTTGGTATGATAAAGTCCAAGAACCTGGCGATCCAGTAACTGAAACTCCAGAAGTTTAGTAAAAAATAGTCGCCATTTAAATACACAATACTTAACGGGGCGGCAATTATGAGGTGAATTAAATTGGAAAAAACTATTAATCTTGGTGATAAACAAGTCAAATTGCGAAGCACCGCCGCAACACCTATTTTTTATAAGAATCAATTCAAGCATGACTTTTTTGGCGATATGTTAAAACTGGCTACTGGTTTAGATGGTCTAAACACAAATGATGATGGAGAGGTTGATGTTGATAAACTTGATCCTAAGGTAGTTGATAACTTTGATATCAGCACGCTATACAATTTTATCTGGGTACTTGCAAAAGGAGCTGATAAAAAGATTGGTGAACCTTTGGATTTCTTCGAACAATATGAATCATTGGATATTAGTGAGTTATTCCCACAAATCCAAGATTTACTATTCAGTTCCATTCAGACAACAAAAAAATCGACAGCGCCGATCAATCAAAAGAACTGATCGACAGTGATTCGTTCCTATACATTTGTAAAACTATGGGATTTTCAGTGGACGAGTTAGGGACCATGTCAATTGGTCAGGCGCTAGATTACATGGCTGAATATGTAGCTAATAAAACAAAAGAACAAGGCGAAAAAACCAGTGATACAAGCGTAAACCGTCAGGCAACACAAGCTGATTTTAACGCCTTTTAATTTGCCTAAAAATAAGAAAGGAGGGAAAATATGGCAGGCAATATTAAGGGTATTACGATTGAAATTGATGGTAATACAACCAAACTTGATCGTGCTTTAAAGAGCACCGAATCAAATACCAAATCAGTCAATATGGAGCTTAAACAAGTTAACAGCTTGCTGAAACTTAATCCAGGCAATACAGATTTGATTGCTCAAAAGCAAGCTCTGTTGGCCAAACAGGTTCAGAATACCAGCGATAAACTTCAAACTCTAAAATCGGCACAAGCACAGGTTGAAGCTCAATTTGCGTCTGGTGATCTAGGTGAAGATGAATACCGCGCGTTCCAACGTGAAGTTGTGGCCACTGAAGGGAAACTTAAATCCTATCAGGGTCAATTAAGCGCGTCTAAATCTGCTCAATCTAATTACGCTAACAGTGTTAATCAGTTGCAAACATTATTCAAAGCAACCGGTACGAGCGTGGAGAGTTTCAGAAGTGTGCTTGGTGATAAGCTAACCAACGCCATTAAAAATGGAACGGCTTCTAGCAAACAATTAGACAGTGCGTTTAAGCAGGTTGCTGAACAATCTGGTGTGGCCAAATCTGATATTAGTAAATTAGCTAGCGCCATGGGTAAATTTGACGGTACCCCTGCAGGCTTAAAACAAACTACTGCAGAGCTGGATAAATTGTCGCAGAAGTCTGAAACATCATCACGCACATTTGGATCATTCAAAGAAAAACTATCACTTGGTGCCGTTGCAGGTGCTGCTTCTAGTGCTGTTCAATCAGTAACGGGTGGTTTGGGTGATTTAGTTCAACAAGGTGTTGAAGCTAGTGATTCGATGGATAAATTTAAATCCACAATGAAGTTTGCGGGTTTGGGTGATGCAGAGATTAACAAAGCTAGTGCAGCCGTTAAAACATATGCTGATCAGACAGTTTATGAATTGGGTGATGTATCGAATATGACCGCCCAATTAGCTGCTAATGGAATTAAGGACTATACAGGATTGACACAAGCAGCTGGTAACTTAAACGCTGTTGCTGGTGGCAATGCTGATACCTTTAAATCAGTTGGTATGGTCATGACTCAAACAGCTGGCGCAGGTAAATTAACCACTGAAAACTGGAACCAATTAGCTGATGCTATTCCTGGTGCTTCTGGGAAATTGCAGGAAGCCATGAAGAAGAATGGCGCTTATACTGGCAATTTTCGAGACGCTATGGAAAAAGGCGAAATTAGTTCTGATGAATTCAACAAAGCAGTTAAACAGTTAGGTATGAATGATGGTGCTGTTAAGGCTGCAAAATCAACAAGCACATTTGAAGGTGCAATCGGTAATCTGCAAGCGAATGTTGTTAGTGGAATACAAGATATTATCAATTCCATTGGTAAGGCTAATTTGACTCAAATGATTAGTACCCTTTCTAATGGCGTTGTTGGTGCTTTAAAAATTTTGGTTGGTGTACTAAAAACCGTCTCGGAACATCAAGATGTATTTAAAGTTCTGGCCGCTGCTGTCGGGACTTTTTTCTTGGCATTCAAAGGAATGACAATGGTCACCAGTGCGGTCAAAGGTTTTAAGGAATTTGGAACTGTAATGAAAGACGCAACCGGATTGATGTCTTTTGGTCCATGGGGAATTGTTATAGCTGCAGTCGCGGCATTAGTGGCAGCGCTAGTGGTGTTCTTCACCAAAACAAAAGCAGGTCAGACTATTTGGAAAGGATTTGTCGATTTTCTAAAAAACGCCTGGAATGCAATAAAGGATACTGCCAGCACAGTATTTAATGCGATTGGTGATACGATATCTACAGTATTTAACGCGATTGGGACTGTAATTACTACGGTCTGGACAGCAATCACAACAACACTATCAACAATCTGGAACGGCATAGTGGCAATAGCATCACCGATATTTAACACGATTAAAAATGTGATCACACTAGTTTTCCTAACAATTCAATCAGTGATCCAAGGTGTGTGGACAGTGATTACTAGTGTCCTTTCAGTTGTATGGAATGGGATTGTTGCATTAGCACAAGCGGTATGGACACCATTAGCAGCATTCTTTTCTAGCGTATGGAATGGAATTAAGACTGTAGTTACAACGGTTTGGAATGCAAT
>NZ_BJDM01000032.1 GCF_005405145.1 Paucilactobacillus kaifaensis
AAATTTGCATGCTATTAATATAAACCCTGTAAAGCAAGATGTCGGCACCATTAAGGGTGCTACTTTAATGATACCTAAAACAATTTAATTTGATGCCTGTTTTCTTCTGGCATATCCCACATATCTAACCAAACCAGTCTGCGTTTTAACTCTGCGTGAACACGTTTGATAGTCTGATATGAATAGCCAATATCTGGCATGTCTGCAATATCCATCAACGTTTTGCCATTGATATACTTCTCTTTCAAGATAGTGTTCTCTATTCCGCTGAACCGATCTAGCAAGTTCATGACTTCATCCTTAATCTTGTAATCCTGTTCTAGCAACTTCTTGTATTCAGCAATTATCTCTTCAAGTTGTGAAGCGTTAGACTTCTTGTTCAGCTTGATATTCCTGAGATCACCATCAGTATATCTGGATAGCTCGATCTCAGTTCGTCTCAAATCTAGCTCGATGTTGGCAATCTCTTCTTCGTTATCCAGATATGTTTTAAGCCATTGAAAACTGTTGTGACTTCCCAATCTGCGCCATCCCCTTATGTTATAATGATTGTGTTGGTAACATAAGCGTGCGACGGTCTCTTAATTGGGAGCGTCTTTTTTTGTGCACTTATCTTTCTAGATCCATCTCAGTCTGGCCGTCAGCTTCTTGCACTCCATCAGTATCTAACTCTGTTTGTGCTAGTGTAACAGTTAATCCAATGTTGCTACCTTGTGCATCGAATAAGGCTTAAATCTTTCACGATAGTGCTTGAGATGGTACTTCAATCCGTAATACTGTAACCTTGCTGTCCTTACGCGTCTTACTTTGAATGTTGGCTAATTCTCCACCAAACTTAATGCTGTTATCTTTAATTTCACTCATAATAGATTCCTCCTAAATTTGTTTTACTAATTCAATTTGTTTTGATTCTGGTACGGTTATTACTAATTCAACTCTTGGATCATCTGAATACCACTTATCAATGCTAGTAGATACAATTTGCGCATCATCAACCCAAACTATTCCGGTTAGCGCGTCCGTGACTGCTTTAAAATAATTATCAATGTCACCTTTGATTATTGGCCTGTGTAGGCCCGATAGACGCATTTCACGTTCTTTGTGGCTGATTGACTTCTGAACTGGTCGAAAGACCTGTAAATCGATTTTAAGTGCCATTGAGAGTGGCTTACCAACGTACTGCTTGCTAACAACCTGTTTAACCAATTGTTTGTAATCTTTCGACTTTTTTGGGTCGTAAGCTGTAACAAATGACCCACGTCGTGCAAACTTCGGTCTACCTTGTGGTATTGGCTCACCTGGGATAATTAACTTAATCGCCATGTTAATCACCTACTAACTTCAATTAGTTGTTTGTTAATGATTACAGCCCAGCCATTAAGCTCCTGATGTTTCTTATTGCAATATACAACATCTGACTCTGACGCATGTAAGAACACTGCCATCTCATGAATTGACTTGAAACGTTCAGATTGCTTGTCTCGCCATAATGCGAATGTCTCGCGCTTGCGCCAATAAGGTAATTTGTTTAACCTGCCAATCTTATTAACTGTATCTTTTTCAATATTAAGACGTTCAGCAATTTCATCAGGCGTGAATTTCTTAGCAGTTAATTTAGCAATCATATCTGCCCGGATTGTCTTTTCTTTAACTTTATTTGTATTCCAAAGCTTATGACCTCGCCTAATCACTTCTCTGCAGATTGGACAATCCTTTGTGTTATGGCCATGACTATCGCTAACTTCATGATCTGACGGCCACACATCTAATAGATAATTAATATCTAGTCGCTGTTTAGTTGTCATCTAATCACCTCGCCAAAACAAAACGAAATCACCAACTGCAACCACATCACAAGCAATCAATAACCAGCCTAAATCTGTCAATCCATGCATGAATACATAAGCAGCATAACCAGTTAAGATTGCGATTGAACCTGCTAACAATGCTAAAAATACTCCGTTAGTTGCTCTCTTCATTTAAAAACACCTCCGTGATTTTGGGCGCTGGTAGTCCAGCAGTTAATGCATTCTTTGTTATCTTATTTATTGCATCTTGTTCACTATCGGCAGCAATATCAATCACTACTCCACCTTTTATTTTTACTTTGAAATTTTTCATATTTTAAACATCACCTTTAATTCCTCTTGCGGCAAGCTGTATAGCCCTTTCTCATTTCACTCAGATACACTGAAACTTCAGGAGTTGAATATCCTAACTTTGAGCGTTCAAAATCGGCGTTGACTTTCTCCATATCTTGCTTGTGTTTTTTTCGCTCGATACGTTTATTAGTCATCACTCATCACTCAACTTTCTGCCACATTCTGGACAATGCTTAATCTCAGCTGAATATGCATGAGTTTCATAGCCATCATCGTTGTAGTAATCCCACTCTGTTCCCTCAAGGACAAAGAGCCACTTACCTTGGTTAAGTTTAAGGTAGGCCTCTTCTGAACTCTCGTCAGGATCATTAAGAAATTTAAAAGGTTCATGACAGCAAAGACAATTCTGCTGCTCTGGTGTTTCACTAGTCATCTTGCACCGCCTCAGCTTTGTCTTTAAACGTAATTTTTTTGATCTCGTCAGCACGTCCCACCATTCCATCTTGATCAGTGACTGTAATGTTGATTTTATTTTCCAGCAACAAGCAGCTACGGATAAAATGATACATTTTCAATGCTTCCTCGTCTGTGAGAAAAAACGAAGTAGACTGGCTTGTGGCAAGATCAACTGATTCAATTTGCTCATTAAAATAAATTTCATCCACATCATCGCTTGATGACACCGATAGATGTAATTCACTCATCTCGCACCTCATATCCATCTAACCAAGCGCGGGCAATATCGTCCACTCTATCCTCAAATTCATCATAATCCCTGAACACATCAGCAAGCGTCTTATCGGCCTCTTTTGTCCATTCAATTATTTCAGCAGCATAGTGACTAATCACTGGTAACTGTTTGTATGTCTGCTTAAAAATGTCATTTCTGATTACCCAATGTTCACCGTCAATCCCTGTGGCAATCCAATCACCATGTATAAGCTCTATATCACCATCTACTGTTTTCAAAACGAATATCCTATAGTCTTTGTGGTTTGGTTTATCCCAGGGAATTGAACCAAAAGTTATATAGATATTGTATTTATGAATCATTTCATCAGAGCTATCAAACTGTTCTGCTTCAATCAGTGCAGTTTTTCGATATTTAGTCATCTTGCACCCCCAATAATTCGGTAACTTCACACATTAACTCCTTGGAACCAAATCTATTCCAAGTGAGTCGTACCTGGTCATTCATGTGTTTAACATCTTTTTCCCACGCTCTAAATTCTGGTCTCATTCGTCATCACCGCCCCTTAAAACGTGCCGAATATACAGAAAGTCGTTAAAACTAATTTCTATTGAATTACCACTTTTGAACCCAACTTTGGCAGATATCGTGGGCACATATTCACTAATATAATCAATTTCATTCTTATTAATGATGGTTCCGCTTTCTAGTACAATCATTTGTCGTCACCGTCCTCGGCTAATTCATCATCTAAGTGTTTAACTTCATACAGTGCAACCTTAAGTCCATCAGCCATGCCTAAATCATGGTCCTCACCAGTCATTGCATATTCTTCGTTTTCACCGTTCAAATCTTCGACTATCCGTGATGCTAATTTTTTGAGTAATTCTTTATTCGTCATCTTGGTCACCCTCATCATCAGCCCACTCAGCAATGTAACTCTGCTCTGGCAGTACTCTAACGTGACCATCTGACGTGGTTACTTTGTAATAGTAAGTATGACCGTCATACGTACTTAAGTTACGCATTGTTGGTAAATAATCGCCACTCAATAATTCAATTGCGACAATCTTTATTTCAGAACTATATTTTTCGCCAAGTTTTACCACCAATGGTATCGGAGTTGGGTCACTTGCTTGACCTATGTCACCCATGTACGTTATTTTCACTTGACTGTCGCCTAATCCAACACTCCGTAAGCTAATTATTTTCATCTGGTTCAACCTCCACTGGTTTGATTGCCTTAACCCAATCTGGTGCATTGTCTAGTTGTGATTGAGCAACTTGAAAAGTTGGATTCTTTTCAGCAGTTGCTTGAAATAGCGCTTTAGTGTTCCAACGCGGGTTGATTTCATCAGGAACAAGATAAGCAATCCGTGGTTTTGATTTCATGCTACCGTCTGTGAGTTCCGTTCCCTCCATCGGCAGTACGTATCGTTTCTCTTGTTCGACTTCGTAGCCGTCAATAATGGCTTGAATGAATTTAGTGCGATCTTTATTTTCTAGAGATTGGTTAATTTCGTTTCCATTCAACCAGTACAATTTATCAGAAACAGATAATATACGAATACATTCTACGTCGTTCTTATCATTACCGTCGTTTTCGTGATACCATTCATCAAACCATTTAGGCACTTTAACTTTTTCAGTTGGGTCAACTACTACTAGGCTCCCAATAGCATTTTCATCAACCCAGTGACCATCTAGAACATCCGAATATATATGAATGCTGCCATCATCAACCGCATTGATTCTTGCCTTGATTAAAATTTCATCGCCTGATTTGTATTTCATTTGTCTGCCTCTCTTAATTTGTCTAAGCTAATGTTTAATGCATCAGCTATTTTGCATGCATTTTTAAAGCTTGGTTCTGCACCAGCTGTATAACTGTATAGCGTATTTTTTTGAATACCTGTTAGCCGTGCCAATTTATAAATCGACATGTCTTTTTCTTTTAAAATTTGAATTACTTTGTTCCACATTTCAGAGCCTCCTAAAAACCACACTCCGTAGTACTATATATTTGCCTAGTTTGATAAAACGGGATATAATAAGCGCGTTGATGTAAATAACGTAACATTCTGTGCAAATTTGAATTTCACTTATTAAATTATGAAAGGAGAAAAACTATGTTTACTAGATTTAATATCCAAAATATACTTAAACGAAATGGTATTGACGATCCAGACGGTAAATTCGCTAAAGCTTTATTTGAGATTATTAAAGAATATGATAAAAAAGTTGGAGTTTTAGGATCCAACCGAACAGGTCTCCACTAAACAACTGTAGCAACTTATCAGATGTGTAAAAGCCTCTAACTTTTGCACGTCTTTTTTTGTGCTTTCATCTTTTGACAACTCAATGATTAAATTTTCAACATTATCAATAACATCATCCATTATTCTTCGTCCTCCTCAACAGGTTCCAGTGCACTATCCCAGTTAATTGCCAAATCGGGGTTGTGTTTCAGTTCTTCGATTTCAGATTCGGTGAAAATAGTTTGTACATCATCTGTCTGCGTTTTACCAGCTAACGTACGATCTGTATTAGCCCATAAGTTAAAAAAACCATTAGGACTATCTTTAACCACATGCACTCGATACTGCTTCTCATCTTCCCGCTGCCTGATTGGTGTTGCTACGTATGCAACGGTTAACTGGAATAGATCGTCAGGAATGCCCATTATAGTCATCGCAGTATCAATTACGTTTCGAGTTGTGGGATCGATGAAGAATATCCGAACATTGTCATCCGTCACTACAAAATCATTGTCAAAACTATAATCACCCATTTTTTCCAGTTCTCGTTTAAATTCACTTGTTTTCATGTGCTACACTTCCTTATCATTCATGCTAAGCAACTTACCCCAAAACAGTACAAACGTTATATAGCCTGCAATAAACGTTAATATTTTAATTA
>NZ_BJDM01000033.1 GCF_005405145.1 Paucilactobacillus kaifaensis
AACTTGTACTTTGAAAACTAAATAATATCGAAATATTTTTTTACAAAACAACCGAGAACACCGCGTTATTTGAGTTTTTTAATTAAGTTTTTATCGCATATACTCAATTAACCAGATGAGATAGAGCACGAAGTGCTTTAGATTATCGAGGTTAAGTTATAAAGGGCGCATGGTGAATGCCTTGGTACTAGGAGCCGATGAAGGACGGGACTAACACCGATATGCTTCGGGGAGTGGTAAGTACACTTTGATCCGGAGATTTCCGAATGGGGCAACCCAGCCAACTTAGTCGTTGGTTACTGCTTAGCGAATACATAACTAAGTAGAGGTAGACGCAGTGAACTGAAACATCTAAGTAGCTGTAGGAATAGAAAGAAAAATCGATTCCCTGAGTAGCGGCGAGCGAAACGGGAAGAGCCCAAACCAGAAAGCTTGCTTTCTGGGGTTGTAGGACTGAACATTTGAGTTACCAAAGTGCAACGTAGTTGAAGCAGTTGGGAAGCTGCACCAGAGCGGGTGATAGTCCCGTAAACGAAACGTTACACTCTCAGTTCAGGATCCTGAGTACGGCGGAACACGTGAAATTCCGTCGGAATCCGGGAGGACCATCTCCCAAGGCTAAATACTCCCTAGTGACCGATAGTGAACCAGTACCGTGAGGGAAAGGTGAAAAGCACCCCGGAAGGGGAGTGAAATAGTTCCTGAAACCATGTGCCTACAATTAGTTGGAGCCCGTTAAGGGGTGACAGCGTGCCTTTTGTAGAATGAACCGGCGAGTTACGATTGCGTGCAAGGTTAAGACGAAAAAGTTGGAGCCGTAGCGAAAGCAAGTCTGAAATGGGCGTACGAAGTACGTAGTTGTAGACCCGAAACCAGGTGACCTACCCATGTCCAGGTTGAAGGTGCGGTAAAACGCGCTGGAGGACCGAACCCGTGTCAGTTGAAAATGGCTGGGATGAGGTGTGGGTAGCGGTGAAATTCCAAACGAACTTGGAGATAGCTGGTTCTCTCCGAAATAGCTTTAGGGCTAGCCTCGGAAAAAGAATCGTGGAGGTAGAGCACTGTTTGGACTAGGGGCCCGTCATGGGTTACTGAATTCAGATAAACTCCGAATGCCACAGATTTATGTCCGGGAGTCAGACGGTGAGTGATAAGATCCATCGTCGAAAGGGGAACAGCCCAGATCACCAATTAAGGTCCCTAAATATATGCTAAGTGGAAAAGGATGTGGAGTTGCATAGACAACTAGGATGTTGGCTCAGAAGCAGCCACCATTTAAAGAGTGCGTAATAGCTCACTAGTCGAGTGATCCTGCGCCGAAAATGTACCGGGGCTAAGCATATTACCGAAATTGTGGATGCATCCGTAAGGATGCGTGATAGGAGAGCGTTCTAAGGGCAATGAAGTCAGACCGTGAGGACTGGTGGAGCGCTTAGAAGTGAGAATGCCGGTATGAGTAGCGAAAGACAGGTGAGAATCCTGTCCACCGAATGACTAAGGTTTCCTGGGGAAGGCTCGTCCTCCCAGGGTAAGTCGGGACCTAAGCTGAGGCCGAAAGGCGTAGGCGATGGATAACAGGTTGATATTCCTGTACCAGTTAACTGTGTTTGAGCAATGGAGGGACGCAGGAGGCTAAGCAAACCAGATCATTGGATGAATCTGGCCAAGCAACAAGTCTTGATAAGAGTTAAATGCTTTTATCAATACGGACAAGTTGTGATGGGGAGCGAAATTTATAGTAGCGAAGTTGCCGATGTCACACTGCCGAGAAAAGCTTCTAGTGAATAGTTAACTGCCCGTACCGCAAACCGACACAGGTAGTCGAGGAGAGAATCCTAAGGTGAGCGAGAGAACTCTCGTTAAGGAACTCGGCAAAATGACCCCGTAACTTCGGGAGAAGGGGTGCTGCACTAACGTGCAGCCGCAGTGAATAGGCCCAAGCGACTGTTTATCAAAAACACAGGTTTCTGCAAAATCGAAAGATGAAGTATAGGGGCTGACGCCTGCCCGGTGCTGGAAGGTTAAAAGGATGGGTTAGCTTCGGCGAAGCTCAGAATTGAAGCCCCAGTAAACGGCGGCCGTAACTATAACGGTCCTAAGGTAGCGAAATTCCTTGTCGGGTAAGTTCCGACCCGCACGAAAGGCGTAACGATTTGGGCACTGTCTCAACGAGAGACTCGGTGAAATTGAAGTACCTGTGAAGATGCAGGTTACCCGCGACAGGACGGAAAGACCCCATGGAGCTTTACTGTAGCTTGATATTGAGTGTTTGTACAGCTTGTACAGGATAGGTAGGAGCCGTAGAAACCGGAACGCTAGTTTCGGTGGAGGCGTTGGTGGGATACTACCCTCGCTGTATGACCACTCTAACCCGCACCACTAAACGTGGTGGGAGACAGTGTCAGGTAGGCAGTTTGACTGGGGCGGTCGCCTCCTAAAAAGTAACGGAGGCGCCCAAAGGTTCCCTCAGAATGGTTGGAAATCATTCGCAGAGTGTAAAGGCACAAGGGAGCTTGACTGCGAGACAGACAGGTCGAGCAGGGACGAAAGTCGGGCTTAGTGATCCGGTGGTACCGTATGGAAGGGCCATCGCTCAACGGATAAAAGCTACCCTGGGGATAACAGGCTTATCTCCCCCAAGAGTCCACATCGACGGGGAGGTTTGGCACCTCGATGTCGGCTCATCGCATCCTGGGGCTGTAGTCGGTCCCAAGGGTTGGGCTGTTCGCCCATTAAAGCGGTACGCGAGCTGGGTTCAGAACGTCGTGAGACAGTTCGGTCCCTATCCGTCGCGGGCGCAGGAAATTTGAGAGGAGCTGTCCTTAGTACGAGAGGACCGGGATGGACATACCGCTGGTGTACCAGTTGTTCCGCCAGGAGCATAGCTGGGTAGCTACGTATGGATGAGATAAACGCTGAAAGCATCTAAGTGTGAAACTCGCCTCAAGATGAGATTTCCCATCTTCCTTCGGGAAGAGTAAGACCCCTCAGAGATGATGAGGTAGATAGGTTGGAAGTGGAAGTGCAGTGATGCATGGAGCGGACCAATACTAATCGGTCGAGGACTTAACCACAAAGTGGTGTAACGGTTGGATGTAGAAAATTCGATATTATTTAGTTTTGAGAGCGCAAGTTCTCA
>NZ_BJDM01000034.1 GCF_005405145.1 Paucilactobacillus kaifaensis
TTGTGCAATTCCATTCGGGAATCCCCAAAGATTTGTCCAAAGGTCGACCGGATTGTTTTCCGTGCCATCTACTACTACATTCTTAACATTCTTAACATTCTTATTATTGTTCACTTGCTGTGGCAGTTGGTGTTCACTTGCTGTGGCAGTTGGTGTGGCAGATGCTGTGGCAGACATCTGTTTTTTATATCGATCAAACCCTTGGTACTCGTCGTATTTAACGACTGTAAACAGTGTTCCCATATCGTTACTTTCAATTTCCACTCGTTTTTCTTTCACCAACTGTTCAATTTTCTTTCGAATCGTGTGTAATGAATAGACTTTTTGATGCCTTTTTTCGATATAGGATAAGTCCTTTTGCAGGTTGCGGTATGATCTCAAATACTGACCACGCTTCAAATGTATACCTGCAACATCAGTGCCCTCTTTAGCAAAAACAGCATTGCCATAAATGTAAAAGAAAATTCTAAATTTGATAATGTCTTCCCAAATTGTACTTTCAAATATTTCTCTGCTTGTTTGAAATGCTCCACCTACCATTTATGAATCACCTTTTTCTGTGAATATTCCTATGGCAGTTTTCACAAAGTGTTAAGCCGTTTGATATTTTTAAGCGTAACTTGGGAAACTTAGCAAATGATTTTACGTGATGAGCGTTCAACTTCCCGCCAACTTGACCACAAATTTGACAAGTATATTGGTCTCGTTCAAATACTGCTTTTCGCCACTCACTATAAGCAGCTGTTTTCCTGAGATACTGTATCGGTCTTTCCCACGGTGCCTGATTACCAACCCAGATAACAACTTCATTATTTCGAACAACTACATGTGCCTTGTTAATTGAAATACCACAGTCCTCTAAATATTCTTTTTCCGAAATCAATCCATTTTTGAAGCCACATTCAATACATAAATGCCTTTCATTAGGAATCTCAACGTGTGGATAGTATTCTGGAATCTTTTGCTTACATTCGTCACATTTGTAAATGTTAATAAGTGAGAATGAATCGCCATTTATAACTCTCTCTGTCATTAATAAACTCATATTATCACCTCAAATCAGAACGGGAGATCGCTAGCATCAATGTCCATTGGATTTGACCCAGCAAACGGATCAGTTGGGTTGCTTGTCCCGTTACTACTTTTGGGCTTTGTTGTATTGGTTTGTGTGCTAGGATGATTTTCACTTTTCAGTTCTAACAATGAAAAATTCTCAACTACTACTTCGGTCACATAAACTCGTGTTCCTTGTTTGTTCTCATAATTGCGTGTTTGAATACGTCCATCAATTCCAATCAATGAACCCTTATGAGTGAAATTAGCTAAGCTTTCAGCTGCTTTACGCCAAACCACACAACTAACAAAATCTGCTTCTCGGTCTCCGTCAGCGTTCTTAAATTGACGATTAACGGCAAGGTTGAATGACCCGACCGCCGTTCCACTTTGTGTATACCTCAACTCCATATCGTTGGTTAATCTTCCAACTAATACTGCTCGATTAATCATTGTTTAACGCTCCTTGTCTAAAATATCTGATACTTCCGTAAACCCGTTAAGCCTCTTAGTCATGCGGCAATACTCACACTTGCCACAGTGCTTTGGTTCTTCCTGCCCGTTTTTGACTCTGTTGAAGTGATCAACGTTGGTCTCAATTTGTGCTAGTGCATTATCCAATTTCCATTGATCAATATTAATAGCCATCTTGTCAGGAACATCCTGCTTACTTACAGCGAAGATAAACGGTTCAAATACTTTTCCATATTTTTGCTTTAATAATTCTTGATAGACGGCCATTTGTAGAATGTATTCACGATCTTCAACAAACGAAACCCACTGTTGATTTTCGTTGTTCCAGTGTCGTTTCTGAATATCGTCAACCGTCTTAATGTCACAGAAATATTGGCCCTTAACGTTTAAGCAATCGAGTTTGCCTTTCCACTTAACTCCAAAGATAGTTCCTTCGAGTGGGACTTCTTTTTTACCTTGGTAAACTTCATTAAAAAAGTCGTCATTTTCGAATGTTTGGATCATCATGTCAGCCTGCTTATATGCCTTTTTAGGCTGTCCTTTGGTCTTACCTGCCTTGGATATAATCGCACCAATATTGTTAGCTACAAATGCCCTATGAGCCGTCTTAGACTCGAAGTAACTGTGAACATAATTTCCAACAATCAATGGTTCTGGACTGCCAGACGGCTTC
>NZ_BJDM01000035.1 GCF_005405145.1 Paucilactobacillus kaifaensis
ACCTCTCAAAACTAAACAAAGTTTCAACAAGATGTGTAGGTTCCGTTTTATTCCTTAGAAAGGAGGTGATCCAGCCGCAGGTTCTCCTACGGCTACCTTGTTACGACTTCACCCTAATCATCTGTCCCACCTTAGGCGGCTGGCTCCTAAAAGGTTACCCCACCGACTTTGGGTGTTACAAACTCTCATGGTGTGACGGGCGGTGTGTACAAGGCCCGGGAACGTATTCACCGCGGCATGCTGATCCGCGATTACTAGCGATTCCGACTTCGTGTAGGCGAGTTGCAGCCTACAGTCCGAACTGAGAACGGCTTTAAGAGATTAGCTTACCCTCGCGAGTTCGCAACTCGTTGTACCGTCCATTGTAGCACGTGTGTAGCCCAGGTCATAAGGGGCATGATGATTTGACGTCGTCCCCACCTTCCTCCGGTTTGTCACCGGCAGTCTCACCAGAGTGCCCAACTGAATGCTGGCAACTGATAATAAGGGTTGCGCTCGTTGCGGGACTTAACCCAACATCTCACGACACGAGCTGACGACAACCATGCACCACCTGTCTTAGCGTCCCCGAAGGGAACGTCTCATCTCTGAGATTGGCGCTAGATGTCAAGACCTGGTAAGGTTCTTCGCGTTGCTTCGAATTAAACCACATGCTCCACCGCTTGTGCGGGCCCCCGTCAATTCCTTTGAGTTTCAACCTTGCGGTCGTACTCCCCAGGCGGAATGCTTAATGCGTTAGCTGCGGCACTGAAGGGCGGAAACCCTCCAACACCTAGCATTCATCGTTTACGGCATGGACTACCAGGGTATCTAATCCTGTTCGCTACCCATGCTTTCGAGCCTCAGCGTCAGTTACAGACCAGACAGCCGCCTTCGCCACTGGTGTTCTTCCATATATCTACGCATTTCACCGCTACACATGGAGTTCCACTGTCCTCTTCTGCACTCAAGTTTCCCAGTTTCCGATGCACTTCTTCGGTTAAGCCGAAGGCTTTCACATCAGACTTAAAAAACCGCCTGCGCTCGCTTTACGCCCAATAAATCCGGATAACGCTTGCCACCTACGTATTACCGCGGCTGCTGGCACGTAGTTAGCCGTGGCTTTCTGGTTGGATACCGTCACTACATGATCAGTTACTATCACATACGTTCTTCTCCAACAACAGAGTTTTACGAGCCGAAACCCTTCTTCACTCACGCGGTGTTGCTCCATCAGACTTTCGTCCATTGTGGAAGATTCCCTACTGCTGCCTCCCGTAGGAGTATGGGCCGTGTCTCAGTCCCATTGTGGCCGATCAACCTCTCAGTTCGGCTACGTATCATCGTCTTGGTAAGCCTTTACCTTACCAACTAACTAATACGCCGCGGATCCATCCAAAAGTGATAGCACAAGGCCATCTTTTAAATCAAAACCATGTGGTTTTGACTTTTATGCGGTATTAGCATCTGTTTCCAAATGTTATCCCCCACTTCTGGGCAGGTTATCCACGTGTTACTCACCCGTCCGCCACTCATTCAAATGTTTTATCAATCTAGTGCAAGCACCTTCAATCAAAAACGAGAATGCGTTCGACTTGCATGTATTAGGCACACCGCCAGCGTTCATCCTGAGCCAGGATCAAACTCTCATATATAATGAAAAGCTTGTTAGCTCTTTATTTGTTTTTGTTACTTAAAGCGAATTGACTTCGCAAATGTTTCTTGCCTTAAACCCGAAGGTTTAAGGACCCTACACATTTGATTTGTCGAAACTTTGTTCAGTTTTCAAAG
>NZ_BJDM01000036.1 GCF_005405145.1 Paucilactobacillus kaifaensis
TGCACTAGGCCCTGTCAAGTTGACAGATGAAATAATAAAAAATTGAATCTGTTTCTAAGCGGCTTCATTCCAGTATTCATCTGGAGTGAGGCCGTTTCTTTGTGCTGAACGGTTGTGGTGATTAAAGTATTCAATACCTTCTTCAACCAGCTTCTCGAGTTCTTGAAGGGTCTTAGGCATCGGATGACGCTCCATCCAACGCAATTTAAACTCATTCCACCAACGTTCCATCGGCGCGTTATCGTATGGTGTGCCTGGACGAGACATACTGCGTATCACATCGTAACGGCCTAGAAAGTTGTTGAAGGCACCAGATGTATAAGCTGAGCCGCGATCCGTATGAATCAATGGATGAACGTCTCCAACACGATCAAATGCACGTTGGAACACTTCGATTTCCGCAGCTGAGGTTTCGGTAATGCTGAGGTTGTGTGCCAAGAGAAGGCGTCCATAGAGATCAAGAACGCCACTCAGTCGAATTTTGTATTCACCATTCGGGCCGAATCTCAATTCAGTCGAGTCGGACAACCAAACTTTGTTAGGCGCGTCTGTATCAAAATTTTGGTTTAAGACATTGTCTTGGACGTACTGCTCACTAGCTTTTTGACGACTGTGTTTCTTGACTCGAATCTGACACCTCAGTCCAAGCTCTCGCATCACACGCCGAACCATTTTATAGGTAACTTCAAACGTAATCGATTCATCATGCTGTAGATTCACTAAGAGATTCCCAGCACCGATGCTCTGATGATGGAAATCAAACCAGTATTGTATCCGTTCCTTGAGTTGACGATCACGAACTTCCCAAGCTGTTTCTTCACGCTTTAATCCTTTGTAGTAAGCCTGCCGGCTTACGCCGACAACAGCTAATAACTTGGTAAGCGCACCGCGCTTGCCTTGACTGACCTCTTTGATTGCGACGTAGGCCAGTTGATGCTGTTTATTCACCCCTTGCGCTGAAGTTCCAGCAATTTTTTTGCGAATTGTTCCACCAATTCTTTATCTTTAAGCTCAGCTTCCAGCTGGCGGATACGAAGATTTGCCTTATCGAGATCAGTCAATTCAGACTCGTCCCTGTGATGACCACGGTTATCGACGAGAGCTTCATAACCACCGTTCTTGGCCTTAAGCACCCAAGATCGTGCTTGCTGATAGGAGACTTGAAAGTGCTCTGCGGCCTCAGCGTATGAATGTTTATGTTTGACTACGTACTCAACGATTTCAATTCGTTCTTCGAAAGTTGTCTTCTTAGGCATAGTGGGGACCCGCTTTCTGGACGGCGATGCCGTCAAAGGTTTGTCCTCATTATACTTGGTAACCCAGTTTTGTGCTTGGGTAGCGTTACGCAGACCATATCTGTCCGCCAACTCACCAAATGTACCTTCTCCATTTAAGTACGCAAAGACAACTGTATGCTTCAACTCCTTACTATAGTGAATATTCTTCTTTGCTTCTTGCAGGCCTTCTAGACCATCTCTTTGATAACGTATCAACCAACTTCTAAGTGTATCTTTACCGATTCCATGCTGTCTTTCATAAGTAGCCCTAGGGAGCCCCGACTGCTGATAATCTTCAATTAAATTGAGCTTCTCGAGAACTGTGAACTTAGATCTGGACATACAAAAATCCCTCCATAATCATCAGATGAATTATTGCATTTCATCTGACAACCACAAAGGGATTATCGCA
>NZ_BJDM01000037.1 GCF_005405145.1 Paucilactobacillus kaifaensis
CCTGAATTATTCATAGTTCATAAAAATCCCGTCAGTTTTCGTATTTTTTCGAAAACTGACGGGTATGTCTTTATCTTTTGCTGAAATACGATGTTTATCAGTTCTAGCTAGTGAGATCTTTCAACTAACTCAGAATTGCTTTGAACTTTTGGATACACTTGTCCCTTGGTTGTACAGATTTTTTTAATTTTGCCGGTTATTCAATAGCCTGGATACGCTGTAGAGCCTGGTAGAACAGCCGATGGTAAACATGATACGAGCTCAGCCGCAACTGAATGCGTCGGCCAGTATGCACAACACGTGCCGCAACTTTGAATAAACGGATCCGCAATGTGCTAACGCACAAGCCGGAATCATGTTTTGTCAGTGTTAGCTGCTTTAAAAAGTTGACAATATTGTAAGCCAGTACACTAACCATCATCCGGGTAGCATTGGCATTAAACGTTGAACTATCAGTCTTATCGAAAAAGAAACCTGTTTTAGCTTCTTTGATGTAATTTTCCATTTGGCCGCGTTTGTGATAAAGTTCGAAGGCAGTTTCAGCCGTTAAATTAGTCAGATTAGTGACGATAAATTCATGTGAAAAGATCAGTTCACCAGCTACTCGAGTTGATTTAATATAAATCTGCCGTGGCTTAGGCCACGATGCTGATTGATAGATTTCAGAGTAGTAATGAGTCTCTTCCTCTTGCCACTGGGTTTGATCACTGATCTTGACGAACTTTTCAGCTAGATTCTGTAATTTTCGATTGCGTTTGAGTCGAATAATGTAAAACACATCTTTGGCTTCACAGACATCGTAAACTTCTGGCGTGGCGAAGCCACTATCACCACGAACCAGAATGTCAGTCGTGGGCAGCTGAGTTTGATAATGCTTTAATAGTGGTGTTAAAAAAGCTTTTACATCTTTGCTGGTGTAGACATTTCCAGAACGCAAGACAGCTTTCAATAAGTTACCATCTTGATCAGTTGCCAGTAATGGATGATATCCTTCAGTACCATAATGTGCGTTGTAGTTAGTGGCTTCCTGTTTGCCATAAGTGTCTGAGTGAGTCGAATCGATATCAATAATCGTGGCTGTCTGGTTGGTTAATAGTCGAACACGGTCGATCAAAGCCTCATTTAAAGTCTGTAATGTGCTAACACTATCTTTATCAAAGCGTTGCCAAAAACGTGATATTGTTGCTTGTGAAGCCAAAGACGGTTTATCCAATAATAATTTAAAAAGCGGTTCTTTTTCTAAAAAAGTTGCCGCAGAATCTGCGCTATAACCAGCAATAATCTGAAGAATTAACTGTTTTAAGATACTAGAATTACTGTGTTGACAATATCGTCGCTGGTCATTGAACCTCAATAGTTTGTCGGCCAAGATGGTGAACTGGAATTTTGCCATCAGCTCTACACACAATGTTAGCCCGCCATCGGAAGATAATTGACCACCCGTATGCGATACTAAAATGTTTTTGTTGAAATTTAATGCCATTTCCTGTAAAGTTTTCAATATAGAGTCCTCTTCTCTCATGTGGTTTTGTTTAGCAATTTAACTATACCAGAGCTGAGGCTCTTTTTGTGTACTTAAAAGGTGAAAATACAAAATACCCATCAAACGCGTGATGCATGTTTTTGATGGGTATTTTGCATATCTTTGTGAATAAATCAGG
>NZ_BJDM01000038.1 GCF_005405145.1 Paucilactobacillus kaifaensis
TTGTGCAATTCCATTCGGGAATCCCCAAAGATTTGTCCAAAGGTCGACCGGATTGTTTTCCGTGCCATCTACTACTAATTTATTAACATTATTAACATTGTTTACATTATTGTTTGTTGACATTTGTTTGACATTCGTTTGACTTCGGTTTGACATTTGTTTGTCATTATCTTGGTACTCATGCCAATTGGTTATTGTTATAACGCTGTATTTGGTGGTTGATTCGATTGTCAACATTTGTCTATCTTCGTAACCATGAATCCACCTCCACAGTGTCCGACCTTTAACCTGTTTTTTTGGTGCAACATTCAAATTAAAATCATGTTCAAGTGAATACATTCCAGTTATGAATTGCCCTTTATCTAGTTCAAATTCTTCACCATTCCAAATGGTTTTGCCTTTCGAATGACGAGCTTTCATCAAACAGTACAGCCATAACTTAAGTTGATTTGGATCAGTCCAGACAGAGGAGTATTGTATCTTCCTGTGCAAGCTGATCCATCCCTCGTCTGCCATCTATGATCACCTCAAATCAGAACGGGAGATCGATAGCATCAATGTTCATTGAATCATTAGATGCGTTAGCTCTTGGCTGTTGATCATTACTCTTTGGTTCTAATAGTGAAAAGTTATCAACTACTACTTCGGTCACATAAACTCGTGTTCCTTGTTTGTTCTCATAGTTGCGTGTTTGAATACGTCCATCAATTCCAATTAATGAACCTTTATGAGTGAAATTAGCTAAGCTTTCAGCTGCTTTACGCCAAACCACACAACTAACAAAATCTGCTTCTCGGTCTCCGTCAGCGTTCTTAAATTGACGATTAACGGCAAGGTTGAATGACCCGACCGCCGTTCCACTTTGTGTATACCTCAACTCCATATCGTTGGTTAATCTTCCAACTAATATCGTTCGATTAATCATTGTTTAATGCTCCTTTTCTAATATGTCATCTTCTTCAGTAAAACCACTCAATCGTTTATTCATTCGACAATATTCACACTTACCACAGTTCGTTGGTTCTTCCTGACCATTCTTAACCTTGTCAAAGTGATCAATATTTATCTTGATTTGTGCGAGTGCGTTATCTAATTTCCATTGAGCGATATTGATTGCCATTCTGTCTGGTACATCTTGCTTGCTGACAGCAAAGATAAATGGTTCAAACGTTTTTCCATACTTTTGTCTCAGCAATTCTTGATAGACAGCCATTTGTAAGATATATTCACGATCTTTGACGAATGAAACGTGTTGATGCTCCACATTATTCCAATGCGGCTTACGGATTTCATCAACCGTTTTAATGTCGCAGAAGTAACTACCTTTAACATTCAAACAATCAAGCTTGCCTTTCCATTGGGTTCCGAAAATATCTCCTGATACTGGAACTTCTTTCTTGCCTTTGTAAACTTCATTGAAAAAATCATCGTTTGATAAAGTTTGAATCATCATATCAGCTTGCTTATAGGACTTTTTAGGCTGTCTTTTGGTCTTACCTGACTTAGATATAATGTCATCGATATTGTTAGCTATAAACGCCTTATGAGCCGTCTTAGACTCGAAGTAACTGTGAACATAATTTCCAACAATCAATGGTTCTGGACTGCCAGACGGCTTC
>NZ_BJDM01000039.1 GCF_005405145.1 Paucilactobacillus kaifaensis
TATGAGCCGTCTTAGACTCGAAGTAACTGTGAACATAATTTCCAACAATCAATGGTTCTGGACTGCCAGACGGCTTCCACTCATCTTTTAGCTTAGCTGTAGCAGCTGCTTCACACTTTTCAAAATCTTTGTACTGGGAAACGGACCAATATTGCCAATCACTTTCCGCGGTGTAATAGTTCGCCTTGTTCAACAGTGGGTTCAGTTTTGTCGAGTTCTTTAGCGTATTTACGGGCTTGCTCTTGGGCTTCACTAACTTCTGGTTCTTCGTGGCTGTCGTCAACATTCTCACCTTCAATCACTTTAGTTTTATTTTCTGATTCAGTATCCGTAGTACTTGATTCCTTATCTGACACTGATTTTTCTTTTTCTGAATTAAATTTATTTTCAAGCTTGGAGGCTACACTATTTTCTGGTGTGACATCTTTACGGTTATCGTCATATTCATCAGCGGTCGTATCATTGATTGCCTTAATCAACATGTCGTTATCACCGCTAGTGTTAATGAAGAACTTAGCAGCTCGATTTAATACGGTTCGTTTTGCCATTTCACCTGGGAACTCTTTTTGTACCTTAGTGGTTTTGGCATGTGACCAGCTTTGATCGATCATCTTTTTAGTCATAACCGTGTAATTCTTAGTCCCATCCGTTTGTGTGATTACCGCAAAGGCACCAACAATTTCGTTATCAAGATTTGAAAAATCAGGTTTAAAGTTTTTAACAATTTGTCTACCTGATTCATCAGCCCCAATTTCAAACACGTCGCCCTTATGGATGATTTCAGCAAACACATCTTTGACATTTTCTAGCCGTTTTAAAATCGTAAGGCTTCCAAAATATGAACGCTGGAAGGTTAATTTTTGACCGTAAGGAATGAAGTAACCCTGGCTTTTTGCTGGGCTTAATCCTTGGATCGCCATGTTAAGTAACGTCTGTTTTTTAGAACCATCACTAGTAGCCATCAATTTTGAATCTTCACTAATCATCAACCAAGCTGAATTAAGGGCATTCCCTAAACTGAAATTAGCTGGTAAACTTAATCCATTCTCGCCTTGTTCAAGCTTCGTAATTCTTTCTTGTACACTTACTACAATTTCATTAGCTGCCATTATTTTTTCTCCTCTAATTTTTCAATATTGCCGTCCCAGTCGAACCTACACATACAGTTCCAACAAACAAATTCACCATCACCAATGTAGATGACATCATCATTTTGTTTACCGCAATTCGGACATGGTAAATCACCCATTTTTATTCACCCTTTCTGACCACAAATCTAAAAAATCTGTTAATCCGTTCTTTGCGATATAATCGCGTGCTCCATCTATCCAGTCATCTTCATAGAATGACGTTCCGTCAGCTAGTTCTCGCTTATTATTTGCTGGTTGGCCGTTACCATCCCAGAACTCATCAGCAGCACCTTTTGTAATTGGGTTATCGAGTCCCATTGCGTGTCATCCCCAATCGTGCTAAGATTCT
>NZ_BJDM01000040.1 GCF_005405145.1 Paucilactobacillus kaifaensis
AGAGTGTTTAAATAATTATGTGTAAATGAATTATTGGGAATTGAAAAAGGGAAGCCTCTCCCTTATGATAGTTAGCGTCTAAACAAACATCACAGGAGGCTTCCCCATGAATCAGTTTACCAAAGAAATTGTCACAGCACTAGCTCAGAATCAAGATTTAGACCTCATTTTTAAAGATCACCTAGAAATTGCCGTTAATGAATTACTTCAAAATGAGCTTTCCGCCTTTTTAGGCTATGAACGCTATGATAGAGCTGGATTTAACTCTGGTAATTCACGCAATGGCAACTACTTAAGAACCTTCAAAACTAAATATGGCGAGTTGAATCTCACGGTTCCACGTGATCGTAATGGCGAATTTATTAACCACACCTTACCTGCTTATCAGCGCCAAACAGACCAACTGGAACAGACGGTCATCCAGCTTTATCAAAAAGGCATTACTACCCATGAAATCTCCGATCTCATGGAAAAAATGTATGGTGCTTATTACACACCGCAAACAGTTTCTAACTTAACTAAAGTCGTTAATGAACAAGTTGAAGCTTTCAAAAGTAGAACATTGTCAGAAAAATATGCGGTTATCTATCTGGATGCCACTTATCTGCCGTTAAGACGCGACACCGTCGCAAAAGAAGCAGTCCACATTGCGATCGGTATACAGCCTAATGGGCATAAAGAAGTCTTATCATACAAAATAGCGCCTACTGAATCTGGTGCAATTTGGACAGAGGTATTGGCTGATCTGAAACAACGAGGGGTGCAACAGAATTTACTTTTTGTGGCCGATGGCTTAGTTGGATTGGCGTCTGCGGTTGGCAAATATTACCCCGAAGCCGTTATTCAACAATGTCTCGTTCATGTAAGTCGTAATATCTCGCATCGTATTCGTGTGAAAGACCGTAAAGAAGTCTTAGGTGATTTTAAATTAATCCATCAATCATCTGATAAACAGGCGGCAGAGCACAGCCTAGCTAACTTTATCAATCGCTGGCGCAAACGATATCCTAAAGTTACCCAAGGGTTATTAGAAAATCAGAAATTATTGACGTGTTTTGATTTCCCAGCAGCTATTCGGGCTAGTATTTACAGCACAAACCTAATTGAATCATTTAATAAAAAATTCAAGCGGCAGACTAAAAAACGTGAACAGTTTCCAAATGAGGAATCCTTAGAAAGAACCTTGATGACGGTTATTCTGGATTACAATGACAAGTTTGATCAGCGGGTGCATAAGGGATTCAACATGGTTGAAGACACATTAGAATCTATGTTTTAAAAAAAGGACGAGAGGCTTTTCTATTTACACATAAAATTTGACACTCTC
>NZ_BJDM01000041.1 GCF_005405145.1 Paucilactobacillus kaifaensis
AGATTAAGCTAAAGGCATAGATAATTACAGGAATCCAGATAAAGGTAAAGCTAATGGCATTTAAACTACCGGCACTTTGTGTTGTCTTAGCGGCAGTGAAGCCGAAGGTAGCTAAAATGCGGGCCGCGATAAAGGAACCAAAGCCAGAACCCATTTGAATACAAAATGATGCGCCCATAGCAGTTAAGAAACCATTAGCCCGAATTCCAGTCTTCCACTCACCAAAGTCGACGGTATCACCAACCATACCAAAGAACATGGTCATGGCAGAACCAGAACCGATACATGCTAAGCACCAACCAATTAAAGCTGAGGTAACATTAGAACCTGCCATGCCAATCCAGGCTTGACCAATCATGGTTAAAGCTAGCATGAAGACTGTAGTTCCCCACTTATGCATAAACCGAATAAAGAATGGAACCGAGGCCATACCAATGATTTGAATGATTGAAAAACCGTTGAATAGTGAAATCAGATTTTTATCATTTAAATTGTACTGGAAATAATATGGTAAGGCTGCATTCCTAGCGGAATAAGCTGTCCACAAGATCAAGTTAGCCACCACAATCAAGACCCACGGCCAGTTACCTTTCGTGGCCTTGAGACTTTCTCGAATGGTGATAATTTTTTCTTGTTCAATATTCTTTTCACGCATATCAAAGAAGGCTATCATCAGTAGGATGAAAGCAACAACCGCATAGACCCCGATCGCAGCTGACCAGCCAAATTGGTCGTTACCTTTTCCTAAAAAGTGTGCCAAGGGCATAACAAAGGTAACCGCGAAGAAGTTACCGACATTTCCAAGGACTAATCGAATCGAGTTAGCCGACATCCGATCATCTGAATTAGATGTTAAGTTTGGCAAAACTGAAGTAATCGGGGTCGACATAGCAGTATAAGCCAATTCGGCCAAAATATAGGTGACCCCAGCGTAAATAACTTTAGCCGTGCTACCTAAAGCTGGCGTGGTGAAGAGCAACCAGATAAAGATAACAAATGGCAATGACATCCACAAGAACCATGGGCGACTTTTACCATATTTACTGTGGGTATGGTCAACCAAAACGCCCATTACAGGTGCACCAAGGGCATCAACAAATCGACCCAGTAATAGGATGGCTCCTGCGGTGCCTACGCCCAAACCAAACACGTTGGTAAAGAAGTACAACATATAAGAACCAACGATTGTATATAGTAAATTTCCCGACATATCCGTAAAACCATAGGTTATTTTACGGTGAAATGGTAGCCGATCATTATCCAGCATTGCTTGTGCAGCAGCGACATTATGATCGGTATGATTTGCATTTGAACTCATAATC
>NZ_BJDM01000042.1 GCF_005405145.1 Paucilactobacillus kaifaensis
GTTTAAGAATCCAGAGTTTTTTAACTATTTACACGATGATTATTGGGATGGAGTGAAGTAATTATGTATGAATGGATCGCACAGAATGGTGGTCAACTTATCTTGTTGTTAAGCACCGCGTTACTTAGCGGTGGCATTGGTTATCACTGGCAGAAACATGATTTGTTTGATTAAGGAGGACGAATCAAATGGACAAAGAAAAAGTATTGAACAATTTACAAAAAAAAGACCCATACAACGTAAGCGTTGAAAAGGTCATTTTAGTTATAACAAGAAAGGGTGATGGTTCGCAAAACAATCCTGTTAGATTAGTTGATCATTACTACAGATATGATACTGCTGAATTGATTTTTGAAATTGAACATTAATGTTTTTCTCTGGATACAGGTGGATTGATAATCATCAAACGTGTATTAACAATATTAATAAAGATTTCAAGGTATGCCTTCTGTTCTTGTAAATGAGAATCAGTATCGAAATCGTCGGATCTATCCCAATGAGCATAATCATTTCCATTTATACGAACAACGTCGGTGGAAACCAGCAATGCTTGATCGTCTTTAAAATACTTTCCTATAGTGTTGTTTAGGTTTAATTTGGCTATTTCTTCACGTTTCTCTGGAGATCCGTTTTCTATAATTTTCAAAGCAAAATCTTTTATTAATATTTCCTCCGCAGCTCTGTATCCCATTCCCGCTAGATCAAGGTTACCTGATTGTTCTGCGGAAAACGCTTGGTTATAAGAACTAACAAAACGAGGAGAAAAAGTTTCAATTCGCTCTTCAAATTTACGATTATGAGAGCTTGGAGATACAGCTAGCATTATTGCTTTTTTAGCATATTTATCATTAGTTTTTATAAACGATTGAATCGTGAAAAAGGTGATATTGCAAGCAGTACAAGTATGTGAAAAAAAAGCAATGTAAGTGTTTGAGTATCCGTTGTGACCTTGAATCCTATTTATAGGATTATTAGATACTCCGCAATGTGGGCATAAGATAGGTATTTCGAGTTCAACCCTATTTAGAGCTTCATATCGACCGTCAGAAAAGTTTGCATATTTTGTTTCCAAGTTGTTTACCTCACTAAATTTTTAGCTTAATTATCGCATAAGGAGCTGATTAAAACGATAGCAAAAAATAAATATCTAATGGAAACTAATTTAATTTACAAAAAAACCGACTTGAGCGGCAACTCAAATCGGTTGGATATCAAAAATATTTACAACAGAATCTTAGCACGATTGGGGATGACACGCAATGGGACTCGATAACCCAATTACAAAAGGTGCTGCTGATGAGTTCT
>NZ_BJDM01000043.1 GCF_005405145.1 Paucilactobacillus kaifaensis
GATTGGTTGCCTAATTTGGTAAAAATACGAGTATTATTCCAAAATTGGATGTAGTTTTGGACTGTTTCAATTACAATGGATCTAGAACCTTTGGGTTCTATTTGGTGATAGAACGTTTCAGACTTTAGTGTGGAATGAAACGACTCTATGGGGGCATTATCAGCTGGCGTTCCTTTACGGGACATGCTTCTGGTAATGCCTTTTTGTCTGGCCAAGTCAAAGAATTCGAGTGACGTGTACGTCGATCCTTGATCGCTGTGCAAAGTAACGTTATCTGGCAAAGTTGGTAACTGATTCAAAGTATCAACAGCTAAACGAGTATCTGGATGGTCAGACAGTTGATAAGCAATAATCTCAGAATTGAAAGTATCCATAATAGTTGATAGATAGAGCATGTGGCTACCGTAAGGTAGGTAAGTAATGTCAGTTGTTAATTTGGTCAGCGGCGTGTCCGTCTGCCAATTTCGGTTGATGACGTTAGCAAACGTCTTGTAAGGATTGCCTGGTTTATTAAACCGCTTGATCTTAATACGGCAATTCCATCCGTGTTTGCGCATTATTCGTTGAACCTTACTGACACTGCATTTTGTTTCTTTAGCCAGCAACGCATGAATTTTGCGATAACCGTATAGAAAATGCGTTTCGACACACAGCTGATGAACTCGCGATTCCACTTCAGTAAGTGTCAGGCCATCGTTCATGTTCTTAGAATGACGATAGTACGTTGCCCTCGAGATGTGTAGAATAGCGCAAATACGAGTGATTGAGATGTGGTCACTCAATTCCTTAATCAACCGAATGGTTGATTGATTTACCACAACCTTTCCTTGATTAAATATTTTTTTACAACTTCTAGTTCTTCTTTCATCTGTTGTATTTCCTGTTCTTTACGCACCTCAATTGGTAGTTCTAACACTCCTTTTTGGTACTTATATTGTTTTCCCTGTGCCTGACTTAGTCGATAATATTCTCCATTTCGAATCCATTTTCGCCAAGTGTAAATTAATCCATCACTCTTCAGTCCGAGAGTCTGGCATATTTTTCGACCACTCATTCCACTGTTTAAAAGCCGAACTGCTTCAAGTTTCGTTTCATAGGGATAACGATTATTTGTCATAATAAAAACACCTCCGAATAAATTTTACTTTTTTCGAACGTGCTTTTATATGTTTGTATCAAATTATAACTTCAGTTCC
>NZ_BJDM01000044.1 GCF_005405145.1 Paucilactobacillus kaifaensis
GGGTGCAATCGCTGCTCCAAAGACAGCAAAAAAGGATATCATTCCTTTGCAAGAGCAATATAATCAATCACACCAACAAAATTGAACAAATTGATCAGACAATCCGAGTAGGCGCAAATCCCATTGCTTATACTGCCGATGAACCTATAGAAAAGGCGCTTCGTCATAAAATGGTTCAGTACTGTAATCCTCCAAATGGCATAAATATTAAGACTAGTTTTCAAGAAAGGAAGCCGTAACGTGCGTTTATGGCATCGAGATTTAATTCAGCAACTCCCAAGACAACAATTATTGGGACAGCATCGTGAAATTGCGGCGCTTCGCGGTAATGGATGGGGACGGAAACACGCTACCGTTAATTACGTATTTGCACATTCCCCATATAAATTATTTCAATTTCACTGTATTGTGTTACGTGAAATGGAAAAACGAGGTTATCATCCAGATCAGAAATGGTATGATCCTCTGTATCGAGGTCAACATTGCCCAGCATACAAACAACTCAATCCGGTTGCACTCACAATACCCATCTATCCTGAGCATGACCAACGATATAAACATGTTTGCTTAACCAATTTACAAAACAAGGGAATCTTTTTAAACCTTCCGTGATCCTAGTCTGCGATGTTCATCTTGGGACATAGGATTGACAAAATAGTATCTCAACAATATATTTACTAAAAGTAAATAAATAGCCAGTATTACGTTGATAGGAGAAAATCAAATGGTAAACCTTACAGAAGAAATGAAAAATATGTTAAAGAATCAGCTCCCCTTTCTAGCAACAACAGGAAAAGATGGCAAACCTCAAGTTGGTCCCAAGGGTTCACTACATGTCTTAGATGACTCACATTTAATCTACTTTGAGCACACCTTTAGGCAGGCCTATAATAATCTCTCGAACAACCATTTGGCGGCGGTTGCGGTTGCTGATAGAGGCGCTCAAAAGGGATTTCGCTTTGAGGGAACGGCTCATATTCATGAAGCAGATGACTTTGCTAATCAGATTCTAGATAAAACTAACATCTTTGATCGTTTCCCACGCGCTGGCGTGGTGGTCATTGATGTTGAACGAATCTATAAATTGGATAATACCTTAGAAGCTGGTATTCAAATCGCCTAGGGTTTTTAAAACAAATTCAACCGAGTAAGTCGAAGAACTTTTTAGTGTCCAAACTCATACAGTGTTTAT
>NZ_BJDM01000045.1 GCF_005405145.1 Paucilactobacillus kaifaensis
TTTGGATGTAAGCTGATTCCTGAGACAACTTTTAAGAGAGGGTATAATGAATAAATCATCTCTCAAAAGGAAGGAATTTTTACATAGGTAGATTGTAAAATTTAAGTTGAACATATTAGTGGACAGAAAAACCCATAAAGGTCTTTAATGGTGTCACCACAACATTCCACTAGAAAGAAGGACCTTTATGGGCACCACTATTTTATCATTTGAAGACCGCGTTGTCATCGAAACACTTCATCATGAAAAGCACTCACTTCAATATATTGCCGATTATTTAGGCTTTAGTAAAACCACTATCTTTAATGAGGTTCATCGCTTAGCTGGTGAGTATCACGCAGTTAAGGCTCAAACTGACCATGAAGTTAAACTTAGTCATCGTGGTCGTAAAACCATCTTAACGACTAACCTAAAGCGATTGATTGAAGAAAAAATCAAGATCCAAAAATGGTCAATTGAACAAGTGGCTCATGTAGTTAGAATTGCCTACAAAACCATCTATAACTGGATTGATTAGGGACTACTGGATATTAATGTGACTGATTTACCTGACCATGGTATTCGTCGCAAACGATCTAAAGAAACCCGTGGTAGTTTTAGTCATGGACGTTCCATCGAAGATCGTCCAGCTGAAATTTCTGATCGTAATACTTCAGGTCACTTCGAAGCTGATACAGTTTTATCTGGAAAACGTAAAGGTCAAGCAGTAGCTACGTTTGTCGAGCGTAAGAGTCGGCTTACCATCGTTAAACGGCTTAATGGACGAGATAGTACTTCAATGACCAAGGCTATTTTAGAATTGGCTAACCAGTTAGGAGATAATCTCAAGACCCTTACTGTTGACTATGGGAAAGAATTCGCCAACTACAATTTGATTGAAGAACAGGCCGGTGTTCCGCTGTACTTTGCGCACGCTTATTCGCCACATGAACGAGGCAGTAATGAAAATCGCAACCGAGTACTACGCCGCTTCATTCCCAAAGGTCAACCGATTGATGAGATTACCGATGATGAATTGATTCAAATTAACTGGTATTTGAATTCCCGACCACTCAAATGTTTAAATTGGCGAACACCGATTGAGATCTTTTTGCGTAATCTGCGTTACTAAATTTGTTCAAGTTATTTCTTGCAATCTGCC